>CAINOE010000175.1 GCA_903851415.1 uncultured Rhodopila sp.
AGCTTGGGTTGTTCACCCTTTCAGATGCCCAAGCATCAGCGAGACACTCCCGATGAGGAAACCGGCGACTGGAGAGCCGTGTGCGGGAGATCCGCCAGCACGGTTCGGAGGGCGGGGAGGAAACTTCCCGACCCCTATCGGTGAGGTGGAAGCCGTTGCTCCGCATGACCCGTCATCCTGATACGCATGGCACAGGCCCGGCCACGACACATAGGCAACGACCCGGGAAGTCCGATCCCTCAATCCGGCTGATCGACCGGCTGGTACCGCGCCCGCACCCCGCGTTCGATCGCGGCGGAGATCAGCGGATCAAGCCCCAGCTCCCCGCGCACGAAATCCAGCATCTCCAGCGTTTCCCGCCTCGCTTCCCGGCCGCCCGCGACCACCTCGCAGCCCAGCGCGTATGCGGTTTCCCTCAGCTTGCTGGTCAGCGCCGAGCGGATCAGCCGCGCGGCATGCGCCAGCCCGTCCTCCTCGCGCAGCAGCCGCACCGCCCGGTCCGTCACGTCGGACAGTCCCTCGCTCGTAAATTCCTCGAACGCCGGCAGGGTCTGCACCAGGCCGGACATGATGCCGATCTCCCGGTCGGTGATGCCGCCGTCGGCGGCGGAGACGAGGACCATGGTCAGGACCAGGGCCTCCGGTGCGGTCAGGGCGTCGCGGTTGCGCATGGTTTTCTCCAGTCCCCTTCAGGGACGTCTTGAAGCAGGTGGCTGCGGCGAGAGGAATGCACGACTGCGTAGGAAGGCGGCGGTTTCGCTGACCGCCTCCGCCAGCCCGGTGCGGCGGACAACGACGCCGGCCGGGAAGGCCGACATCAGCCGCGCCGGCGCCTGGCGGTCGAGCAGCACGAACACGCCGCGGTCGGAGGCGCGGCGGATCAGCCGGCCGAACGCCTGGCGGAGCCGCAGCCGGACGATGCGGTCATCATAGGTCTTCGGGTTGCCGTCGGACAGGTGGATTCGCCGCTCCCGGTGCAGAATGTCGGGGCGCGGCCAGGGGGTGCGCTCGAACACCACCAGCCGCAGCGCATTGCCCGGGACATCCACGCCGTCGCGCATGGCGTCGGTGCCGAGCAGGCAGCTTTCCTCCTCGGTGCGGAAGATATCCACCAGCGTGGCGTTGCCCATGGCGTCGACGTGCTGGGCGTACAGCGGGATGCCCGCCGCCTCCAGCTCCGGCGCGATCCGCTCATGCACGGCGCGCAGCCGGCTGATGGCGGTGAACAGCCCGAGGCCGCCGCCGCCCGCCGCCATGAACAGCGCACGATAGGCGGCGGAGAGCTGGTCCAGATTCCCCTGCGCCACATCGCTGACCACGAACGCCCGGGTCTGCTCGGCGTAGTCGAACGGCGAGGCCACCGCCGCGCGGATGGCGGGCGAGGGCAGGTGCGGCGCGCCGATACGGGCCTCTGCCGCGGCCCAGGCGATTTCCGGGTCCTCGTCGCCGCTGTCGCGCAAGGTGGCGGAGGTGACCAGCAGCCCCTGCGCCGGGGCCGCCAGGGTGGCGGCGAACGGGATCGTCGGGTCGAGCCAGTGGCGGTGCAGCCCGACTTCGACATCCCGGGTCGAGGCGCGGCGATCGAGCCGCAGGAACAGGATGGTGTCGGGGCGTTCCCCCGGGTCGGGCTGCTTCTCGGTCAGCCGCTTCAGCATGATCGTCCAGGCCTTCAGCGGGTTGATCGCCCGGCGGGTCAGCGATCTGCCGATGGCCTCGATGCGGTTGCGGGTGGTTTCGTCAAGCTCCTCCGCCTCGTCTTCGAGCCGCGCCAGCAGCCGAGTCCGCAGCGTCTCCAGCGGTTCGGCGATCCGGGTCATCGCCCGCGCCAGCCCGTCGGCGGCCCGGGCGGCGTCCTCGCTGACCGGGAAGACGTCGCATTCCAGGGTGCCGAACACCGCGCCGCGCCCGGCTTCCGGCCCGGCGGTGCGGGCCAGCACCTGGCGGCGGATCAGGCGCAGGAACGCCTCCGACGGATTCGGCCGGGCGGACTCGATGGCGTCGAACTCCGGGCCTTCCTCGTGCATCCGGCTGGCCCAGTCGGAGGGCGGCAGCGCACTCGCCGCCTGCAACGCCGCCTCCAGCGGTGCCGTCAACCCGGGCCGATCGGCGGTGAGTTCTTCGAGGCGCTTGTGGAGGCCGCGGGAGCGGGAACGGCTGCCCTCCGCGCCGCGCAGCCAGCGGCGCAGTTCGGCGGTCTCAGCCCCGGACAAGGTGGCGGAGAAGGCGGAGTCGGCGGCGTCGAAGACGTGGTGGCCCTCGTCGAACACGTAGCGGGTGGGCACGGTGGTGTCGTCCAGCCCGCCCCAGGCCGCCTGCGTCATCACCAGCGCATGGTTCGCCACCACCAGTTCGGCGGTGCGCGATCGCCGGACCGTGTGCTCGATGAAGCAGCGGCGGTAATGCGGGCAGGCGCCGTGGATGCACTCGCCGCGGCGGTCCGCCAGCGAGGCGATCAGCACGCCGCCGAACAGTTCAGGCAGCCAGCCGGGCAGGTCGCCGCCCTGCACGTCGCCGTCGTCGCTCGCCATCGCCCAGCGGGCGATCAGGCCGAGCGGGACGACCTGCTGGTTCATGAAGCCGCTGGCGGCGGTGGCGACGGCGTCCTCCAGGTTCAGCAGGCACAGGTAGTTCTCGCGGCCCTTGCGCACCACGACGCGGCGGCGGCGCTCGGTCGGGTCGGGGATCAGGCGTTCGAGTTCGGCGTCGATCTGGCGCTGGAGGTGGCGGGTGAAGGTGGAGATCCACACGGCGCCCTTGTTCTTTTCCGCCCACACGCTGGCGGGGGCGAGGTAGCCGAGCGTCTTGCCGGTGCCGGTGCCGGCCTCGACCATCACCAGATGCGGGTCGCCGCGGACTTCGCGCGGGGCGAAGGCGGCGGAGGCGGCGCCGGCATAGTCGCCCTGGCCGGGGCGCTGCTCCGCCGCCGGGCCGAGCATTTTCGCGAGTCGGGCGCGGGCTTCGGTTTCGGAGACGGGGTGCGAGGAGGGCGGCGGCAGGGGGGCGGCGTCCTCCCATTCCGGCAGGCGCTTCCAGACTTTCAGGGGTTCGTTGGAGGCGGCGGCGTCGGGGCGGCCGAGGGCGTGGGTGACGTAGCCGCCCCAGCCCCAGCCGGCCTTCTGCATCCGCGCGGCGAGCTCGGCGGCATCGCGGTTGAGCAGCGTGCCGCGACCCTGGGACAACTGGTGCAGCAGCGCGGCGGCGAGGTCGGGCAGGCGGGTGACCTCGGCTTCCAGGCCGATGGGCGGGTGGTCGTCGTCCAGCGCCAGGGCCAGGCCGCGCGGCGTCGGCGCGGCGGCGCGGGCGGGGCGGACGAAGGCGAACAGGTCGAGCAGGTCGAACGCCTGCCCCTGCCGCATGTTCAGCCGCCGGAAGGTGGCGGGGGCGTGCACCAGGATGGGCGGCGGCAGGGTTTTCAGCAGGGCGGCGGCTTCGCCGGAGGGCAGCAGCAGAAGCTCGCCGTCCGGGGTGAGGATGGCGGCTCGGCCGTGACCCGCGACCACGAACGGGGCGTCTGGCAGCAGGATGGAGGGGCTCACGATGGGGTTGTAGCCTGGATTGCGGGCGGTGTCATGGCCGGGCGGCCATTGCACCTTCATGGCGCCGCTGCCGATTCGATGCGCACAACCATTTCGACATGATCCGAACGTTGTCCGTGAAGGTCAGTTCGTGGACTTCGATGCGCAACTCCTGGCACAGCGCTGGAAGATCGTCCTGAAAACGACGAAACCATCGGGCGATTTCAAGGCCGCCCGGGATGCCGGGCTCACTCTCCGGCAGCGAGCCGGAGAGCCAGTTTCGTATGGCTGTGATGACCCGACCTATTTCACCGCCGTGCGGCGTTACGTCCTGACCGGCGATATCGCTGATGAATCTTTGGAACCGGAACGGGTCGCTGTCCAACACAAGGCAGGTCTTTCCGCGTTGCCCGGAACCACCAAATCGCTTGGCGCCGAGGAACAGGCCAAGCTCGAGCGGCATGTTGAAGCGGGGCAAGCCATGCTCGTTAAGTTCGACCCGCGAAATGTCGTGTATTCCCCAGCGGCACTCGCCAATCAGATTGGCTATCTTATCGATTCGGGTCTGGCTCGCATCGTCGATCTCAAGGGCGGAGCGCGGCACGAGGCCGCAAGTAAGCACCGCAAATACAATGGCGTCGAACATTGGCCGGTAGGCGGCATCGAATGGACAATTGATGAAGACTCCGCGCTGGTAGTCAGCGTCCCGTTCGGCTTTGGTTCGCCGGGGATCAGACGCCGCTCTCGGCCGCACGCCGGGCGATTACGGTTCCGACGGCCCGGTCGATTTCATCCGGCGATACCCGATGAGGGCCGGAGGGCGCCGACGATTCAACTGGCGGTGGAAGGCGACCGCGTTCGGTTGGCGGCATCTCCGGTTTCGCCTTGGTCAGTCCAAGATGCACCCGCATGGCCGCGCCGATCTGCTCTGCGGCTGCGTGGTAGCCGCTATACTGCGGCCGCCACTGCGAGATTGGCAGGACACGGCCATCCCTCACTGGAGCCACCTGAAGGTCGCCGACAAAACCCCACCAGGAACACGGCTTCAAAATTACCGGAATCATTAGAGCTCCGGCTGTCTCGCGGCGTTCCTTGATGGCCGGAAACTCCCGGTAGTAAACGTACTTGGACGCCAAATAGGCGGCGGACATGCAAACGATAAAGACATCCGCGCGTTCGATAGCAATCGCTGTCTCATCGGCCCATCGGCTGCCGGCGGTCACCGCGCTGTCGCTCCAGAACGAGATGCCCAATTCTACTGAGGCAACCGGCTTCAGATGCCGCAACAGATGTTCAACCGCATCACGGTCCTCATGGCTGTAGGATACGAAGCCACGGGCGTTCTGTGGGCGTTCCTGGCCGAAAACGCCGGTCATAAGCGGAGGCGCCGAACCCGCGGACAGCCGCCACCTGAAGCGCCGTCAGCCGGGGGTCTCAGCAGTGCCTTCACGATACGCATCCTGTCATCATGACGGATCAAGCATGTGTCATTCCGACCCGTGATATCAAGCCCTGCCCATCGGCGCGCCGGCCGGCGGAATCATCCTCGGTCTGGAACACCTCCTCCCAAGCCGCCCGCAGCGCCACGTCCGCATCGTGCATCGTGGCGGGGATGCCGAGGGCGGCGAGGCTGGTGACGCCATACTGCGCCAAACCGCAGGGGACGATGCCGCCGAAATGCGCCAGGTTCGGCTCCACGTTCAATGCGATGCCGTGCCAGCTTACCCAGCGGGTGATCCGCACGCCGATGGCGCCGATCTTGGATTCGATGCCGGAGGGGGGGGCGGCGACCCAGATGCCGACGCGGCCGTCGCGCCGCTCGCCTTTGACGTTGAAGCGGCCGAGGGCGCGGATCAGCCATTCCTCCAGCCCATGCACGAAGCCGCGCACGTCCCGGGGCGGCACGCCGCCGTGCGGGCGGTTCAGGTCGAGCATGACATAGGCGGTGCGCTGGCCGGGGCCGTGATAGGTCCACTGTCCGCCGCGGCCGGCGTGGAAGGTGGGGAAGCGGTCCGGGTCCGTCAGTTCGGCGGGTTTGGCCGAGGTGCCGGCGGTGTAGAGCGGCGGGTGCTCGACCAGCCAGACCAGTTCGGGGGCGGTTCCGGCGCGGATGGCGGCGACGCGGGCCTGCATGGCGGCGAGCGCCTCGGGGTATTCGGTCAGGGCGTCGGCGATACGCCACTCGGGTGCGATAGAGGTCATTGAACCGGGTTCTTACATCGGCTATACCCCGCCGCCTACCTGATCACGGTGCGGTCGTGGCGGAATGGTAGACGCGCAAGCTTGAGGTGCTTGTGGGGGTAACCTCGTGGAAGTTCGAGTCTTCTCGACCGCACCAAATCATCCGGGTCAATCTCTGCGATCCGAAGCAAATCGTCAGACGGTCGCGTTTCGCGGGCAAATCGACCCTGCGGGCGGGGGCGGCATCCCACGGTATTTTATGCGCGGCCCGGAATATCGGCCGTGGCATAGAACACTGCCATGGTGACCGGCGGTCGCGCCGACAATCTGGGCGGTATTCTTAAGGCACTCGGGCACCACACTGGCGTGCATCTCGCGGCGCGGGCGGAGGCGGTTCCAGAAACCGCGTAATCCCACGCAATCCCGCTCAAACCCCGGGATCGGCGCTCCGCCGAACCCACCCAAACCTCACCCCCGCATCGCCGCCAGGATCGCCGTCCGCACCGCCTCGTCCTGAGCCTCCACCGCGCGCGCCACCGCCCGCATCTGCCCGCGCAGCGCATACACCTGGTCCAGCAGGGACAGCACCAGCGGCATCGTCTCCTCCTGCACCGCCAGCTCGCGCCGCAGATCGCGGATCAGCCGCACCCGCGCCACGTCGATATCCTGGAACTCCCATTCCTCCCCGCTCGGCCGGGCGCGCACCCAGCCGCGGTCCACCCAGCCCAGCACCTCCGTCTCCGGCAGGTCCGGGAACAATGCCACCACGGCGGTCAGGCGCATCATGCCCCCTCCCTCGGGTTGAAGCCGTGCTTCGGAGTCCACGTTTTCAGGAACGCCGCCAACTCCGGCTCATCGCCCGGCGGCAGCACCACCTGAAGCTGGACGAACTGGTGCCCGTGCCGGATGCCCTTGCCGCGCAGCCGCAGCCGCGTGCCAGTCCCCGACCCCGCCGGCACCGAGACCTTCACCGGCCCATGGATCGTCGGAACTTCCAGCGAGGCGCCCAGCACCGCCTCCTGCAACGTCACCGGAACATCAGTGATGATATCGTCGCCGTCGCGGCGAAACCGCGCATCCGGCACCACGGTGATTTCGATCAGCGCATCCCCGGCGGGGGCGCCGTTGTAGCCCGGCCCGCCCTGGCCGCGCAGCCGCAGCACATGCCCGTCTTCCGTGCCCGGCGGGATGCGCACATCCAGCGTCTTGCCGTCCGGCAGCTCGATCCGCCGTGTCGTGCCGACGGCAGCATCGACGAAGCTGACGGTCAACGAATATTGCATGTCGCGTCCCGGCCTCTTGCGCCCCGTCGCTCCCCAATCGGAGCGCTTGCCGGCCTGGCCGAACGCCTGCGAGAAGAACGCTTCCAGGTCCTCCTGGCTGAACCCGCCCGCAGGATCGCCTTGTCCATACGCCTCGGCGCCCGGGGCATCGCGGTAGTATTGCCGCTGCTGATGCACCTCATGCCCCTCGGCATCGATTTCGCCGCGGTCGAATTTTCCCCGTTTCTCCTTGTCCGACAGCAGGTCATAGGCCGAGCTGATGTCCCCGAAGCGCGCGGCGGCGTCCGCCTTGCCCGGGTTGACGTCGGGATGGTGCTTCTTCGCCAGCTTGCGGTAGGCGGCCTTGATCGCCGCCTCGTCCGCGGTTCGCTGTACGCCAAGGATTTCGTATGGATCTTTCATCGGTCCCGATCACCTGGAGTGACAGCGAAGCGGCGTCAAGACCCGGTCCAGTGCGGCTGGCGCTTTTGCAGGAAGGCGTCGATGCCTTCCCCGGCGTCGCGGGCGAGCATGTTGCGGGTCATCACCTCGGAGGCATAGTCGTAAGCGGCGGAAAGGTCCATCTCCGCCTGCCGGTAGAACGCCTCCTTGCCGATGGCCAGGGTCAGCGGGCTTTTCGCGGCGATCCCGCGGGCCAGCGACAGGACGGCGCCGCTGAGCCCGTCGTCGGGCACGACGCGGTTGATCAGGCCGATAGCCCGGGCGTCCCGGGCCGAAACCATGTCTCCGGTGAGCAGCATCTCCATCGCGGCCTTGCGGCCGACGGCGCGGCTCAGCGCCACCATCGGGGTCGAGCAGAACAGCCCGATATCCACCCCCGGCGTGGCGAACCGCGCGCTCTCCGCCGCCACCGCCATATCGGCCGAGGCCACCAACTGGCAGCCGGCCGCGGTGGCAACCCCGTGCACCTGAGCGATCACCGGCTTCGGCAGCCGGACGATCCGCTGCATCAGGCGGGAGCACAGGGCGAACAGCGCCGCGTAGGCATCCCGCGTCGGGGTGGCGCGGATCTCCCGCAGGTCGTGCCCGGCGCAGAAGGCCGAACCGCTGCCGGCGATGATCACCACCCTGACGCCCGGATCGTCCGCGATGGCGGCGAGTTCGGCGTCCAGGGCCTCCATCAGCCCCATCGACAGCGCGTTGCGCGCCGCCGGGCGGTTCAGGGTCAGGGTGGCGATATGATCGCTGTCGTAGCGGAGCAGGATATCGGTCATGATGGCGCGACATAGCACAAGGACGCCGCCATGCCGAACAGCCTCGCCGAACCGCACGGAGAGTTATCCTTGCGCACGGTCGCAATGCCCGCGGACACCAACCCGTCCGGGGACATCTTCGGCGGCTACATCATGTCGCTGATGGACCTCGCGGCGGGGATCGCCGCCGGCACGCGCGCCAAGGGCCGGGTCGCCACCGCCGCCGTCTCCAACCTGAGCTTCCTGCAGCCCGTCAAGGTCGGCGATGTCGTCTGCGTCTATACGAACATCACGAAGACCGGCCGGACATCCGTCACGGTGGACGTAGAGACATGGGTATTGCGCCGGTACCCCGGCGAACGCACGCGCGTCACCGAGGCGAATTTCGTTCTTGTCGCTGTCGATGACGAGGGAAAGCCGCGCGCGCTTCCGCCGGAGGCGTGACGCCTACGGCAGCGGATGCTGGTCGGGCAGGTTGACGAAGATCTTGCCGAACAGGTCGGTCACGGACCGGCGCAGGCGCTGCAGCAGCCCGGCAAGTGACGCGGCAAGCTGCTTGTCGCCTTCCGCACGCAACAGCGCGGCTTCGCCGACAGTTTCGAAAATGCTCATGTGTTTGGTCCTTTGCTGGCGATCGATATTTGACCGCTGGGTGAGGACGTTCCTGATGGCTTCCATATGGGGCATTCATGCTGCGATGCAACATAAATCGGGCATGGCAGCCTCCCGCTTGGCGAAGTGCGGCGCATCGGGCAGTGTGCCGCCCGCTTTGGGAACGCGTTGGAGTGCGAGAATGGCCAGCCTGCCGAACCGCTTGCCGGGACTGAATTTCGACCTTGGCGAGGCCGCGGACATGCTGCGGTCCCAGGTCGAGTCGTTCTCCGCCGCCGAGATCGCGCCCCGTGCGGCGCAGGTCGATCGCGACAACGCGTTCCCGATGGACCTGTGGCCGAAGATGGGGGCGCTCGGCGTGCTGGGCGTGACCGTGTCGGAGGAATACGGCGGCGCCGGCATGGGCTACCTGGAGCATGTCGTGGCGATGGAGGAGATCTCCCGCGCCTCGGCGTCTGTCGGGCTGTCGTACGGCGCCCACTCCAACCTGTGCGTGAACCAGATATTCCGAAATGGCAATGCTGAGCAGAAGGCGCGCTATCTGCCCGGGCTGGTCGAAGGCACCGCGGTGGGCGCTCTGGCCATGAGCGAGCCGGGGGCGGGGTCGGATGTCGTCGGCATGCGGACGCGCGCTGAGAAGCGCGGCGACCGCTATGTGCTGAACGGCAGCAAGATGTGGATCACCAACGGCCCGGATGCGGATGTGCTGGTGATCTACGCGAAAACCGACCCGGCGGCCGGGCCGCGGGGGATTACCGCGTTCCTGGTGGAAAAGGCGTTTCCCGGGTTCTCCACCGCGCAGAAGCTGGACAAGCTGGGGATGCGCGGATCGAACACCTGCGAACTGGTGTTCCAGGACTGCGAGGTGCCGGAGGAGAATGTGCTGTCGTCCGTCGGCCGCGGCGTGAACGTGCTGATGAGCGGCCTGGACTACGAGCGCGCGGTGCTGGCGGCGGGGCCGATTGGGATCATGCAGGCGTGCATGGATGTGGTCGTGCCGTATGTGCATGAACGCAAGCAGTTCGGCCAGTCCATCGGCGAGTTCCAGTTGATGCAGGGCAAGCTGGCGGACATGTACACGACGATGAACGCCGCCAAGGCGTATGTGTACGCCGTCGCCAAAGCCTGTGACCGCGGGGAGACGACGCGGAAGGACGCGGCGGGGGCGATCTTGTACGCGGCGGAGAAAGCGACCTGGATGGCGCTGGAGGCGATCCAGGCGCTCGGCGGGAATGGTTACATCAACGACTATCCCACCGGCCGGTTGTTGCGCGATGCAAAACTGTATGAGATTGGCGCCGGAACGAGCGAAATACGCCGCATGCTGATCGGGCGCGAATTGTTCACGGAGACGGCGTGATGAGGTCGGCAGCCCGTAACAGCGTGTCGGGGCCGGCAGCCTTTAATCGTCATGGCCCGGCTTGTCCGGGCCATCTACGCCAGCACGTGCCGCGACAGGTGGCCCGGACAAGCCGGGCCATGAGTGCGTCCGTGAGGACGCTTTGTCAGCACGGTGCAAGTCCGTGTCCGGGTTGGTCGCAGCCCGGAAATTGAAGGTAACTGCGTCGCCGCGAGGCGGGGTGGAGAGCA
>CAINOE010000176.1 GCA_903851415.1 uncultured Rhodopila sp.
CGGCTGTTCGTGAACTTCTTCCAGCCTTCGTTCAAGCTGGCCGGAAAGGCGCGCGACGGCGCGAAGGTCAAGAAGAGCTACCACCCGCCGGCGACGCCGTATCAGCGGCTGCTGGCGAATCCGCGCACCTCCGAGGAGGTGCGGCGCCGGGTGAGCGCGCTGTATGCGACGCTGGACCCGGTTGAACTGCTGTGCGAGGTGCGCGCCGCTCAGCAGGCGCTGGTCGATATCGCCGACCGTCCGGTCACGGGAGAAGCAGGGGCGCCGGTGGCATCGACGCTGGAGCAGTTCCTCTCCGGTTTGCGTATCGCATGGCAAGGCGGCGAGGAGCGTCCGACGTGCCAGCCGAAGGCAAAGGCCAGGCGCGGCCGGAGGCGTCCCGATCCGTTCGTGTCGGTGACCTCGCAGATGCGCGCCTGGTTCGAGGCCGAGCCTTGGCGGACGGCGGGCGAACTGTTTGAGCGGCTGCAAGACGAACATCCCGGGGTGTTTCCGGACGGGCAACTGCGGACGCTCCAGCGGCGGCTGAAAGAGTGGCGGCGGGAGCAGGCGCACAGGATGGTGTTCGGAGCCGAAGCCGTTGGCCAGACGGTGGTGGAACCGGCATCGCCTTCGCCATGACGGATGCGAGCTGCGGCATCAAGAGGCCCCGGCCCGGACAAGCCTGGCGCCGCGCGGGTCCGCCCTCAAGGACGCTGCGCGCCGCCTGCGGCGGTGGCCTTCGGCCATCCTTGACCGCGGACCCGCGCGGCGCCTTGAGCCTGTCAGGCCGGGACGAAGAAACGGCCTCTTTCAGCCGAACAAAGAAACATGATGGTTCCATTGCAGGAGAGGCCAAGGACAACGGGAAGTCATACTTGGCGCAGATTGACAGGCCGGCGCGGCGATGGGAGCATCCTGGTGAGGCAACGCTCGCGCGCTTCGGGAGCATTCCTCAGCGAGGCAATACGATTCTCACCTTGATTGTCGCGCGGCATTCCGCGGCTTGTCAGCCGCGGCCTCATTGAAGCTTGGCTGAGATTGACAAGAAGTCAGTCGAAGCATCACCAGGTTTCCGCGGCTTGTCAGCCGCGGCCTCATTGAAGCGCACGCATTGCACCTGGTCCCGGCAACCCGGGTTCGCGCACAGGTAAAGCCGGGCTTGCGGCACATCGGCATGGCCGCAACGGCCGCTCTCATCAGGCGCCGGCCGATGCTGTGGACGCGCGCCGCGTCGGCTGCGATGATGCCCCTGCAATCGTGCCTCTGCACGGTGTAGGGCACGGCGCCGAAGCAAAACTTGCCGGTGATGGATCGGCGCCGTGCCTGCCTGTCGATCTCGACAGGTTCTACCGCACCAACGTCAAATCCCGAGGCCGGACCCGCCCCCGGATTGCCCCGGTGGGTCCACAGGTTCCTCCCGCCCCCTTCGCTCCGCTGCGCGCCAAGGGCGCTTCGCTCCGGGGGCGGGTCCCTCCTATGGACTGTCATGTCCGTTTTCAAGGGTCCCGGACGCAGAATTCCATCCGGCCCTTTTCTCCCGGTTGATTGTCACTGATGCAGGCATGCGCGGTGGAGGGCGGGCACTGAGCGACGGTTGATCATGCTGTGATACGCGGGTTGGTTACCGCAAGACCATGGATGCGTCGCGGGCCTGCCTCTGTCTACCTGCGGAAGTCGGGTTCCAAGTCCATAGTCGAGGATTGCCCTGACCGGTTCCGCCCTCCGCCGTGCATGCCGGATGATCATCCGGCTGTTCGGTTAGCCGGTGGAATGATGCTGCGCGATCATCCCGTCCGGGATCCTTTCTGCCGATGCCGCCATGGTTTGCGGGGAGTGGCGCACGGAGGGCGCCTGCGTCGGGACTATCTCCTGGACTTGTCGGGTAAACTCTTCGGATGTGGTCATTACCTCACCACAGCATCCCGTTACTTCGTCATATAGTGCCGTTACGATGTTACCGCCTACAGCAGGATCTGACGTGATGCAGGCAATGGACCAGACGAACCCCGCCAACTCGCGCCCGATCGCGGTCACCACGACCTGCGTCAACTTGCCCCTTGCCACCATGTGACGATAGCGCTGGCACAGTCGGGTTTGCGCCTTCCAGGCAATCTCGCGCACCGCATCGGGCACCGCATCGACGACGGCCAGCTTGTGGCGGGCGATGCGGGCCGGGTAGCGGTAACTGTGCGCGGCCTCGATCAGCAGGGTGCGGGCGTGAATGTCTCCAGCCTTGGTGATGCCGCCGATGCGGCGCTTCGGGCCGGAGGTATGTTCGGATGGCACCATGCCGAGATAGGCCATGAAGTGGGGTGCGGTTGCAAACCGCGACGGATCGCCGATCGCCGCCGCCAGGCCAGCGGCGGCGATCATGTCCAGACCGCGTAGCGCACACAGGTTCTGCACCAGAGGGAACAATGACCAGCTCGGGATCTGCGCCCGCAGGTATCCGTCAACACGATCCCGCCGCTGTTCACTCAGACGCACCGCCTCGATGCTTTCCTCCAGGACGATCTGTTGCGCTGATTGAGCGAAGCTCTGATCGGCAAGCCATCCCCGGTGCGCCTTTGTCCACGGCGTCCGGCCGGGGTAGACCCGCTCGTGACGCAGCAGAAACGCACTCAATTGCTGGCGGGCCGCCCGCACCGCCCGCACCGCCGCCAGACGGGCGCGGATCAGATCGCGCATCGCCTCGTGCGCCGCATCCGGCACCCAAACCGCGGTCAACAATCCGCCTCGATGCAACACCGCCAGGCTGCCGGCGTCGCGCTTGTCGTTCTTTTGCCGCTCACCGCTTTTACGGGGGATCATTGATGGCGCGACCACCATGCAGTCTTCGCCCATCTTGGTGAGGGCGCGGTGAATTCCGTAGCCGCAGGGACCCGCTTCGTAGCAAAACTTCAATGGTCCACCGCCGGCCTGTCGCAGCCGCTTGACCAGTTTCTCCAGCCCTGCGGCGGTATTGGGGAATGTGCCGTAGGCCGTAGCCTTGCCAACCTCCCCGGTGGCCGTAACCGCGACGACGATCGTGTCTTTGTGCACATCCATACCGATAAATCGTGTAGACTGCTCCATGGACCCGTCTCCTGTGCCTGAGGCTCCACGCCGGACCATCCGGCGCGACCCTCGATCATCGACACACTGCGATGACGGGTCACCCCTTCAGGGCGGCCACAAAGTCACCCGGTGAAGGGGGTGTCAGGCCGATGCAGCAAACACCGACCGACGGGTTCCAAGGGCTGCGCCCTTGGCGGGTCCAGGGCAGAGCCCTGGCCTTCCTTCCCTTCCCGGTTTCTCCGGGCCGGAAACGGACATGAGGTCTACCGGGACAATCCGGAACGCCGTCGCGCGGATCGGCCGTCAGGCGGCACATCGGCAAATAGCGACGGATTTCGACCGGCATCGACA
>CAINOE010000177.1 GCA_903851415.1 uncultured Rhodopila sp.
CAGCCGCCTTCGCGGCGGCGATGGTTCGGCTCGGGCCGTTTGAAACGCAACTGCCTTCCCCATCGTCATGGCCCGCATTGTCCGGGCCAGCTCACGCCGCACGTGCTTGCGGGGATGGCCCGGACAAGCCGGGCCATGACGATGGGGAAGGCAGTTGCGTTTCAAACGGCCCGAGCCGAACCATCGCCGCCGCGAAGGCGGCTGCGACAGACTCCGTCACCGGAAGCCTACCGGCAGGCGGCCCGCTGCGACGCGGCGGCAACCCCGTCGCGGATGTCCGGCCGCAGCGCCGGGAAATCGCCTCTCAGACGGTTCAGGGTATCGCACGATGCCTTCTTCTCGTTGATCGCCGCCAGCGCGTTGGCCAGCCCCAGCAGCGCATCCTGCGCATGAATGCCCTTGCGCGAGCGGTTGTAGGCGTCGTCGTAGGCGATCGCCGCCTGCGCATATTGCTTCTGCCCGGACAAGGACTGCGCCAGCAGCAGTTGGGCGTCATACGCCCGCGGCGAGGTGCGGTTGGCAAGCACCTCGCGCGCCGATGCCTCCGCCGCGGTGTAGTCCCGCCGCGCCAGCGCAGCGTTGCCCTCCTGCAACGCGAGTTCCGGGGTCCGCTTCACCGGCGCCGGCGGTTTCTCCGGCGGAGCCGGGGGAGTGTCCCGGTAAGGAGCCGGTTCGGCGGAGGCCGGCGGCGCTGATCCGGCGCCGCGCCGCGGACTGATCTGGAATGCCAGGTCGTCGATCCGCTTGTTGACATCGGCGCCCTGACGCTGCACCTGATTTTGCGTCTCGTCGATGCGACCGCGCAACTGCCGCACCTGCTCCTCCAGCGAGTCCACCCGGGTCAGAAGCTGAGCCACAAGGTCGCCCGACGCCGCCGGGGCCGGCGCATAGGCCGGCGCCCTGGCCGGCGCCCCGCCGCCGCGGGCGATCTGGTCCTGCAGCGACCGCAGATCCTGCCGAAGCTGATAAATCTGGTTTTGCAGCGCGATCCCCTCGCGGCTGTCGATCTGTGCGAAAGCCGGGCCCATCGGCCGGGCCAGCAACACCATAGCGACGGCAAGACAAGCACCAGCGGAGCGCATGCGACTTCCTCAAAACGTGATGCGACCCGGATGGTCCATCACCGCGGCAGCTTAATGGCAGGGTCGATACGACGTCGCCCGGTTTTTCAGGCCGCCGGTAAATGCCGCGCGATATAGGGCGGCAGGTTGAATGCCCCGATGTGGATTTCCGGAGTCCAATACTGCGTCGTTCCGAGTATCCCGGCCTCCGCGGCGCGCGCCCGGATCGCCTCCAGCGGGGTGGCGGCCAAAGACGGGTCCTTCGCCGCCCACCCCAGCGTCATGAAACCGCCGACATATGTAGGGACAGCGGCGACATAGGCGGTGACATGCGGGAAGAACCGCCGCCGCCGCGCGCTGGTGTCACGCAGCTCGTCGGCCTGCATGAACGGCACGCCGCACTGGTTCACCACCAGCCCCCGGGCGGTCAGGATTCGCGCGCAGTTGCGATAGAAATCATCCGTGAACAGCGCCTCGCCCACGCCGATGGGATCGGTTGAGTCGACGATGATCGCATCGAACGATCCGTCCGCCGCGCGCTTCACGTAGTCGATGCCGTCGCCGACGATCACCTCGGCCCGCGTGTCGGTCCAGGCGCCCGCGGCGATGCCGGGGAGGAATTCCTTCGCAAGGCGAATCACCTCGCCGTCGATCTCGACCATCACGGCGCGCTTGACCCCCGGATGCTGCAGCACCCGCCGCAGCACGCCGCCGTCACCGGCACCGATAATGAGTACCGTTTCGGCCGCACCGTGCGCGAGCAGCGGCACATGGGTCAGCATCTCCTGGTAGACGAACTCGTCGGCCTCGGTGATCTGGATGACGCCGTCCAGCACCATCACCCGGCCATGCGTCGCGCTTTCGAAAATCGCGATGTCCTGGAATTCGCTCTGCACCCGAGCCAGTTCGCGCACGACCCGGAATCGCTGGCCCCAGTCCGGGTACAGCGTCTCGTTGATCCAGCTATCGGTGGGCATTCAACAGGCTCCATGCGCAGACGGCCCGAACCTACGCCCGAGCCGTCCGTCATCCAATGCCGCGGCCGGGTGCCTTAGGCGATCAGGCCGCGCCGCTGTTCGCCGAGGTTGATGGTTGCGGGGTTGAATGCCGCCTTCAGCGCCGGCACCCCGCGATACGGATTGCAGGCGCCGCACATGAAGATGTCGATCGCGGCGAAGTCGCGCTCGGGCCATGTGTGGATCGAGATATGGCTCTCCGCCAGCACCAGCACGCCGCTGACGCCGCCGTTGGGCGAGAAATGGTGGAAATGCCCGTGCAAAATCGTTGCACCGGCAGCCTCCGCCGCATCGCGCAGCGCGCGATCGATCAGATCGGGATCGCCCAGGTTGGATGCGCCCCACAGATCGATCAGCAGATGCGCGCCGGCGAACTTCACGCCGTCCTTTTCGATGAAGTAGTCCTTCTGGACCTGAACTTCCGTAAGGCTCCGCTCAGCGTCGGAGAGAATCTGGTTGCTGCTCGGAAGTTCCGAGACCATCCCCAGTGGGCTGAGTGCGTTCATCGCGTACCCCTTCCTACCAGTAGACGGCCTGTTGGACCGTACGCGCGAAATCGCGCCCACGGTCCCCTGGGGCCAAGGCGGCGGAACATGATGATTTCGCCCGGGGGGCGCAAGCCCATTTGCGGGGTCAGGGGTCGCAAACGCGCATGGCCGCTGCGCAAGCTATGGTCATCTAATTGTCATAATCGGGGCGGCGGCCGAATCGCCGGCGCCTGCGTGCCGTTGCCCTATTGTCATGGCCCGGCTTGCCCGGGCCACCTGTCCCAGCACGTGCCGCGACAGGTGGCCCGGACAGCCGGGCCGTGACGTGGGGAGCAACCAGTCACCGTGCCACCGTCCCCGCCTGCAGCGCCTTCAGCCCCGCCGGCAGTGAATCGGCAAAATGCGTCTCCTGCTTCGCCCGGCCGATGTCATGCACCGTCCGTACGGGTTCGGCCGTCAGCAGCCGGACCATGTCCGCCAGCGCGCCGCCGCCGATACGGTCGGCGTATTGCGTCCGCAGCGCCGCAAGGGCCTGTTCGTCTCCCGACCGCGCCGTCGCGGTCGCCAGCCGCACGATCGTCTGCGCCGCCGCCTCATCGAGCGGTCCGCTCTGCGGCACGGTCAGGCCGGCGTACTCCGCCCAGGCATGCGCGGCGCCGGACCAGTCGCCGGAAGTCTCCAATATCCCCGCCCGCGCCGCCGCCGCCGGGCCCGTCTTCAGCCCGGCCAGAACCGCCGCCCCGTCCGCCGCATCGCCCCGCCGCGCCATCGCGTTGGCCCGCAAAATCGCCCGCTGCTCCGACAAATCCGCCGGCAGATCCGCCCGCAAACCGGGCGCCTCGGACGCGTCGAGCGCCGCCAGAGCGGCGGCATCGTCCTTCTCCCGCGACAGCAGCGCCGCCAGGCTCGCCCCTAGCCGCGCCTTCCCGGCATCCGTCGCCGCGGATCGCATCAGCTTCTCCAGCACCGGCTTCGCCCGTCCCGGCAGATCCAGCGCGACCAGCCGATCGGCCAGGGGTTGGGCGACGGCTTCCTCGTCGTCGGGACCGCTGATCAAATCAGCGTTCTCATCCACCATCGTGACGAAATCGAGCGCCGGCAGTTTTCCCACGTCGTGGTCGCGGATGATGCCGGCAAAGGTGTCCTTCAGGCGGTCGTGAACCGCGGCCGCCTGATCCGGGAAATCCGCCTCCGCCTGGCGCAGGCCGGACAGAGCTTGGCGCCAGCCGCCTGTCTGCGTCCGCAAGGCGGCGACCCGCTCGCGCAGCGCCAGTTCCCGATCGTCGCCGCGCCAGGCGTACAGCAGCTTGTCCAGCGCCTCCACCGCCGCGGCGTTGTCGATCTTGCGCGCGGCCAGCCGCAGTTCCACCGCCCGCACCGCCGACCGCGCGCGGTCGGACTGGTCGCGGCCGTTTGCCAGGGCATCCAGCATCGCCAAAGCCTTGTCGGTGTCGCCCTCGGCCTGCACCCGCAAGGCCCGGGCATAGGCCAGCCCGGGGTCGTCCGGCCGCTGGTCGAGCAGGCGTGCGGCAGGGCCGATCTCCCCGCCCTGGATCATGGTTTCGAGGATGAGGGGGAGGATGCGGGAGCGGACTGCCGGCGGATATGCAGCGGCCATCGGCGCGGTGGTGGCGAACACCGCCGCGGCGGCGGGCGAT
Source organism: uncultured Rhodopila sp. (assembly GCA_903851415.1). Lineage (GTDB taxonomy): Bacteria > Pseudomonadota > Alphaproteobacteria > Acetobacterales > Acetobacteraceae > Rhodopila. Next base: position 4,224 of record CAINOE010000177.1, read on the forward strand.
CCGGGATCCTGCATGGCCTGGCGCACCGCCCGCCACAGCGCGATCTCATCCGTGCCGGTCAGCCGCGGATCGTCCAACCCGTCCGCCTCGTTCGGCCGCCCGGCCAGCAGGGCGGCGACCCCGGTCAGGGCGGCGGTGTCGGCTGACGCTGCCTCCTTCGGGTCCTGCTCGGCCGCGACGCGCAGCAGACTTTCCGCCTCGGCGTCCATCCCGAGCAGGATCATGCTCTCCGCCACCGCGCGATGCTTCGGTGCGCGGGCCATCGGCGGCGTCGTTGCCGCGTCGGATACCTGCTCCGTCAGGTGCCGCATCAGCGCGTCCGGGCGGGTGGCCGCGGTGAAATTCAGCCGGCGGGTCAGACTGGAGGCGTCCATAAGCCCGTCCATCCCTCCGTTCGGCTCGGACAAAGCCAGACCCGCCGGACCGCCGCCGAGGGTGAAGCCGCTTGCAGTTGCCCTCAGCGCCACCGTGTCCGCCAGCGGCTCCGCCACCACGCCTTGCAACGTCGGCCGGAGGATGAATTCCACCGCCAGCCGCTCGTGCGCCACTGCCTGTCCGGGGCGGCGCTGCGTCCCGACCAGCAAGGTGGCGCCGGTGCCGGGGTCCGCCATGCTGACGACCTCGCCGGCCTGCTCCGCCGGCAAGGTCAGCCGTCCTGACGCCTGGATCGCGGCAATCGGCTGCGGTTTCGGCACGGCAGTCAGCGCCGCCACCCGCCAGCCCTGCGGCGTCTGCGTCACCGCGACGGACAGCGACGGCGGCAGCGGCACCGCCAGCAGCGTGCCGTTCGGCAACGTCTGCACCGTCGCCTGCCCGAACACCGGATCGCTCCGCAGCGACACCATGTCGATCGGGCGCCGCTCGTCGAACACGACGTAGGTGGTATCGCCCTCGCGGAAGGCCGCCGCCCCGCTGGTGTCGCTGAACGGCAGCAGGACAGCCGAACCGTCCATCCCCTTCGGCAGTTTCACCCGCCTCGCCAGCAGCGCACTCGGCCGATCGGCTTCGGGAGCGGCTTGGGGCTGGCGGGTGACTTCGAGCAGGGGCGGACCGGGCGGGGATGCTGGAGGCGCCATCGGCCGCGTTTGCGCGGGGGTGCGCTGTGCCGGGGCAGGGGACGCGGGCGGGGCCGCCACGGCGGCTGGCGGCGCGGGC
>CAINOE010000178.1 GCA_903851415.1 uncultured Rhodopila sp.
CGGACAGCGGCGACCGGCGAGACCCTAACACCTTTCCGGCCGAAACAGGTAAAGGGCTTTTCTCCGCAGCGGCCGGGCCGCGAAACAGGCTAAGGTCCCCCTGACAGCGATGGCGGTCGACACGAATCGGCTGAACAAATAACACGCGGGAAGGGCTGTTATCGCGTCTTAAGCCGTGCTATAGGATCCCACATGGTCGATTCCGTAACTGAAGCCCGCAAGCGGCAGATCGCACGGCTGGACGGCGCCAGGCCGCCGACGGCACGCAAAGCCATGGCGCTGGCGAAATCCAAAGCCTACCAGGACGGCGCCGACGCGGAGGCGACCCTGCGGGCCTACGCGGCCGATGTCGCCAACTTTCATGCCTGGTGCACGAAGTACGGCTTCACCGCCATGCCGGCGATGCCGGAAACGGTCGGCGCCTATCTCGCCGCGGCGGGGGAGGGCTACGCGATGCCGACCTTGCGCCGCCGGGTCGCCGCCATCGCGCGGGCCTGCGGCGTTGCCGGGCATCCGCTCGATACGAAACATCCAGCGATCCGCGAAACACTGCGCGGTATCAGCCGTAAGCACGGCACCCCGGCGCGGCGGGCAGCAGCTCTGACCACGGCCGAGGTCCGCAAGCTCTGCCGGGCCTGCGGGACTGGCATCGCCGGTGCCCGCGACCGGGCGCTGTTCCTGCTCGGCTTCGCCGGCGCGCTCCGCCGCTCCGAACTCATCGGGCTGAACGTTGAGCACGTCACCTGGACCGACGAGGGGCTCAAGCTGCTGATCGAGCGGTCCAAGACGGACAAGCAAGGCGACGGTGCGGAAATCGCCATTCCTTGCGGAAAGGCTTAGGAAACCTGCCCGGTCGCCGCGCTGAAGGATTGGCTCGCGCTGGCTGAGATCGCGGCCGGGCCGCTGTTTCGCAAGGTCAACCGCGGCGGTGCGGTCGAGAGCGCCCGGCTGAGTGCGGACGGAGTGCGCCAGATCCTGCTCAAGCGCGCCGCCGCGGCCGGCGTGAAAGGCACACTGGCCGAGCCGATCAGTCCGCACGGGCTGCGGGCGGGGTTCGTGACGACGGCCTACCGCAACAAGGTGCCGGACGAGGAGATCATGGGCCACACCCGACACCGGAGCCTGACGACCATGCGCAGCTACGTCCGGCGGGCGAAGCTCAGCCAGACCAGTCCGGCCGGGAAGTTGGGGTTGTAGCACTTGGGCGTATCGTTCTCGATTTTCGCAGCAAAGTGCGTGGCGTCGCGCGGGTGACGACGAAGGCAAGTTTCAACTCTGAGGTCATGCCCAGCCATCGGCATTGGGGGTCCACAGCTCTCTGAGGAGGAGCCCAACAAGGCTTCCCCAACTGGGTTGCACCGCCCAAGATGCAAGCCGGCGAACGCATCCGCGGATTCGGAGACTCTCGATGATTGATCAGCAAGGAAAGACCGACGTACTCATCGCAAGGTTGAAGGAGGCGTTACCCATCGAGGCAAATATAACGCCGCCTCTGGCAAAACTATTGGCTAAACAGACACCCGAAATACCAGACACTGCGAAGTGCAATGTCACCAGTGTCTTTTACACCGGAGACATGGGAGGCATTATCTGTGGCTTGGACATCGGTGGACCAAACACTGAGACCCCGCATCTTGTCTCAATTACTCATCTGACTTTCCACCGGCGCGTTCCGCTATCGCGCGAGATCGAAGCGTATCAACGCCACCGGTCCAAAAAGCTCAAACAGCAACAGGACCGCGGCTACTGACATCCGTGCGGCGGTCGTTAGCTCCGGCCGCCGAAGCGGCTCGCAACCGGCAGGCTTTATCATCGCCTCCAATGGCGACGCTCTTGAAGAAGTCCGCCGGGTCGTAGTCCGGCTACGATCGGACACATAAAATCAAATCTGGCGCTTCCTTGGATCTGTTGCTACTATCGTAGTATGGCTACGACTCAACGAAACAAGCTAAATTCCCTCTACACCAGCCTGGCGCCGGGGACGCCGCTAACATCGGAGGACCTCGCGGCCCTGGGGATCTCGGCTGACCTTGCCGTCCACTACGTCCGCGCCGGTTGGCTCAGCCGGCTGGCGCGCGGCGTCTCTTGCCGGCCGAATGACGCGCTCTCTCTGGACGCCAGCCTGGTCCTCCTGCAACGCCGATTCGAGGGGCTGCACGTCGGCGGCAAGACCTCGCTCGACTGGTATGGCGTGCGCCACTACCTGTCCCAGCAGCCGGTCCTGCACCTCTACGGCTGGACGGCGGGGCGCCTGCCTGAGTGGTTTACCCTGCGGTTCCCAGCCGATTATCATCGGAAACGGCTGTTCGACGAGCAGCCCGACGCGCTGCTCCACGTCGGCGCGTTTGAAAAACGCGACGGTGCTCCCCGGGTCGCGGCGCCGGAGCGCGCCCTGCTGGAAGTGCTGAGCGAGATTGGCGTGCGCCAGCCGCTTCAGGAGGCGCGTGAACTGGTGGAGAGCACCTACAGCCTGCGTGCCGACGTTTTGCGTGACCTGCTTCAGCATTGCACCAGTGTGAAGACCGTGCGGCTGTGCTTGCAACTCGGCCGCGAACGCGCGCTGCCTTGGGCCGCCAGGCTCGACCCCGCGCACCTCCCGACCGGCAGCGGCCGGCCGTGGGTGTCCCGCTCCGCCGAGGGTCTGCTGGTGCTGAAACCATGAACCAAGTCTATCTCGATACAGCCCGCCTGCTGGCGCAGGTGGCGCCCTTCATCTTCGTCGATGGGACGTTCGCGCTGAAGGGCGGCAGCGCGATCAACCTGTTCGTCCGCGATATGCCGCGGCTGTCGGTCGATCTCGATCTGATCTTTCCCGACTACGCTCCCTCCCGCGACGAGGCGCTTCAGCGCATCAACGAAGCGATCCGGCAATCCGCCGAGCGCCTCAGCCAGCGCGGCTTTCAGACTTACGTGTCGGCCATGGCGGATGCCGGCGAAACCAAGCTGCTGGTGCGGCGTGGCGGCATCGAGGTCAAAATCGAAGTCAACTTCGTGATGCGCGGCACGGTCTATCCGGTTCGCACGGCTTCGCTGACCGCCAACGCTCGCGCAACGCTGCTGGCCGATCTCGAAATTCCGGTCGTGTCACTGGAAGACATGTACGGCAGCAAGTTGGTTGCCGCCATGGACCGGCAGCATCCCCGTGATCTGTTCGACGTCATGCAGCTCTTCGCGCACGAAGGAATCACCCCCGGCATACGCCGGGCATTTGTTGTCTATCTGGCTTGTCACAACCGGCCGGTCCATGAGGTCCTGTTTCCATCGCTGCGCGACGTCAGCCAGGACTACGAACGCAACTTTAAAGGCATGACCGCCGAACCTGTGGATCTGGCCGACTTGCTGGCCGCTCGTGAACGCTTGGTGCGCGAGCTGCAGCAAGGCCTGGACGCCGACGAACGCCGATTCCTGCTTTCTCTCGTCGCCAACCAGCCGGAATGGCCGTTGCTGGGGCTGGCGCAGTTGGAACATCTCCCCGGCATCCGGTGGAAACTGCACAACCTGGAGCGGCTGCAAAGACCAATGCCCGGAAATTCGTAGAGCAGTCCGAGGCCCTCGCGCGGTTGCTGACCTGAAAAGGATACCGGATGGGTGAGATGGGACCCTATCGCTGGCGCCTGATCCCACGCGTCGGGACAATCGCGGCGCGGCGCTAAATAACACGCGGGAAAGGAGATTATCGCGTCTTAATCCATGCTACGGGTTCCACATGGCTGATTCTGTAACCAAAACCCGCAAGCGACAGATCGCACGCCCGGGCGGCGCCAGACCACCGAGCGCGCGCAAAGCCGGCGCTGGCGAAATCCAAAGCCTACCAGGACGGGCCGACGCCCAGGCAACGCTGCGGGCCTACGCGACCGATGTCGCCAACTTCGAAGCCTGGTGCGCCAGGCACGGCTTCACCGTCATGCCGGCCACGCCGGAAACGGTCGGCGCCTATCTCGCCGCGGCGGGGGAGGGTTACGCGATGCCGACATTGCGCCGCCGGGTCGCCTCCATCGTGCGCGCCTGCGGCGTGGCCGGGCATCCGCTCGACACCAGGCACCCGGCGATCCGCGACACCCTCCGCGGCATCGGCCGCAAACACGGCGCCCCGGCGCGGCGGGCGGCGGCGCTGACCACGGCCGAGGTCCGCAAGCTGTGCCGGGCCTGCGGGGCCGGCCTCGCCGGCGCCCGCGACCGCGCGCTGTTCCTGCTCGGCTTTGCCGGGGCCATGCGCCGCTCCGAACTCGTCGGGCTGAACGTCGAGCACGTGACCTGGACCGAGGAGGGGCTGAAGCTGCTGATCGAGCGGTCGAAGACGAACAAACAGGGCAAAGGCGCCGAAATCGCCATTCCGCGCGGAAAGGCGGAGGAAACCTGGCCGGAACTTGTATGGGAATTTTAGGGTCAAGCGTTTTTCGATAGCACCTGCCGCTTTTTGCCCTCCGCCAGTCTTGGCCGTTGAAGTCATCCGTTATTGCCCCCGGATTGAGATAGGCTCGCAGCGCAACCGGAGCATTTATCGTCTCGGCTGGCGGGCCGATCCCGAGCGGGCGGGTGTCCAAACCCTGCCGCTGGCGGTCGAGTGAATGGCGGACGCAGCGGCAATGTTGCCGATGATCCGCCGGCAATCGTTGCGTGGCATCCTGGTCGCATCGAACCCGATCCCGGAGATGACGGACGATGACAACCTCTTATCGGCACGGACTGCTTGATCCTCACCCGCTGGCTGCGGCGGAGCACGCCAACAGCGTGTGGCTCGGGCCGCACACGCTGGGTGTGGAGGTGACTGAACCGCATTTAGCCAGCCGCTGCGGCCTCGGTAACATCGACCCGCAGCACCGTGCCGGTGGCGGCGCCGCGGCAGCAATCGAGACCGCGGTCGCTTGGCCGCTGCCGCCGCCGGACGCTTGCCTCGTCACCATCCGCCCCGACGCCGACGCCTTCGGCAGCATGGCGGTGCTTGGACTGCGCGCCGCCGACTCGCCGATCGGCCCGGCGATGCAGGCCCGCATCGCGTTGATCGCCCGGTCCGATTGCTTCGACCATGGCGCATGGCCTGGACGGCGGGATCTACCTGAGAGTGCCGATTCCATTAATGAGATTGGACCCGGCGTGCAGGACCTTGGCGCGCTGATCACCGGCCTGTCCGATCGTACGGTGACGGTCGACGCCGGGGTCGCCGCAGCCGCCGCTTGGATCATTGCCGGCACGGTTCCCGCCGTCTGGCATCAGCAGGCCGTTGGCGCCGGCCGGACGCTGTTCATGGCATGGCAGGACGGCCGGGTCCGTCTCACGGACGTCAGCCCGGGCAGGATCGCGGTGGTGGAAGGGTGCGTACCCGGCGGATTGCGACTTGGGTACCGGCTGGCGCCGGTGGTCGTTGCAATCGACAAGAACCCGCGCGGCAATCCGCCGGCACCCTGGCGGCGGATTGCGATCGCGCAGTGGCGGGTCGGGCACGTGGACCTGATCCGGGCGGCCGCTCTGTTACGGGCGAGCGAACCGGGCTGGGGAGGATCGCCCGGCATTATCGGATCGCCTCAGGGGCGGCCGTGCCGCAGTGCGCTGGCGGAGGTGCTTGACGTCCTGCGCGCCTGTGGCGCGTAGGACGGGACCATTGTGAAATTACAACTGAGACTGGCCAATGCGATTCCCTGACGAGTTTCCTCGGCGCGTGCTGTTCAGCGTCACCGGCCTGAGTCCGCAAATCGTTACTGAAACCATCTATGCCCTGGCGGTGAAGCAGAAGCCAGCTTTCGTGCCGACGCAAGTCGTGGTCATGACGACAAGCGACGGTGCCGGCCGCGTGCGACTGACGCTGCAGGGCAGCGAGCCGGGCTGGCTCGCGCGCCTCTGCAACGACTACGACCTGCCGCCGGTCGCCTTTGCGGACGGGGATGTGCGCGTATTGTGCGCAGCCGACGGTTCGGTTTTGTCGGACATTCGGACCGGCACCGACAATGAGGCGGCGGCCAATGCCATTATCGAAACCATCCGAGTGCTGACCGCCGATGCCGGCTGCGCGCTGCATGTTTCGCTGGCCGGCGGTCGCAAGACGCTGGGGTTCTTCGCCGCCTATGCCTTGTCGCTCTATGGTCGACCACAGGACCGGCTGTCGCATGTGCTTGTATCATCGGCGTTCGAATCCAGCCCGGACTTCTACTACCCGACGCGCAGCAGTCGGGTGATCTATACGCGGGACGGAACGCCGCTGGACACCAGGGATGCGGTGGTGGAACTGGCCGACATCCCGTTCGTGCGCATGCGCGACGGGCTGCCCGAGGCTCTGCGCACCGGCCGTGCAAGCTACGGCCAGGCGGTGAACGCCGTGCAGGAGCGGCTGCGCCCTGCGGTTCTGGTCATCGACCTCAAGCACGGCGGTGCGCTGGCCGGCGGCAGGCCGCTTGGCCTGAGGCCGGTTTCGCTGGCATTTTATGCCTGGATCGCGCGCAATGCCCGAGCCGGACGGCGCATCGCCAAGTCGGCCAAGCAGGACGATGCGCGCGACGCCGCCCATGCGCGGGACTTCCTGGCCGAATACGGCGGCTTGGTGAATCTTGCTGAACATGCAACAATAAAGACGACTTTACGCAACGGATTAGACTACGATTTCTTTTCGCAGAACCGCAGCAAGTTGAACCACATGGTGCGGCGGGCAATCGAGAATGCCGCGGCAGGCCCGTATCTGGTGAAGCAGTTCGGGCGGCGGGGGCGGGGCGAGTACGGCCTCGATCTGGCGCCCGAGGCGATCACTTTCATTGAAGACTGATCCGCAAACGGATGCAGCACGGGAAACGATCGGGCCGTGGGTTCATTGAGACGATATCAGCCCGGAGATCAACCCAATCAGCTATCAAAGGAGGATTTATACCCTCCTCAGGAATGACCGGAGGCATTGTTCATGCCTGAACGAAGCCAAAGCCATATCTTCGTACCGGATACGCATTGCAGACGCATCCAGAACGTGTTTCAATGGCTGTCAATAGCGGGGCGTTCTTCATGAGCATGGAAACCGGTTTCGAACCGCTGAATACATCACTCGACAGCTATGCCTATCTGTTCGCGGCAAAGGGCATCCAGCGCTACGTCCTCGACTCCGGGCCGCTACGGGATCTGGTCGGCGCCAGCGATCTGATTGCCGGATTGGCGGCGAACCCGTCTGATGCGCCCGACCTTATCGGCCATGTGCTGCGTGCCATGAACCTTGAAGACGGTTCGGATGTGACATTTTCCCGTCGGGCCGGCGCCGCATTCTGCCTCCACGCCGCCGACAGGCAAACCCTTGATCGTATCCGCGCCCTGTGGCGGCTCGCGATCGGCCTCGGCTGTCCGGGTCTGGAATGTTCCCATGCCGGTCCGGTCGCCGGCGCCGGGCACCCCGAGGCGTTGGCGAACGCCTATCAACAGGGATCGGCGGTGCGCGACAATACCGCCGCCGAATTGCTACCGGCCGGCCACCCCTTCACTGAGTTCAACCGGCGCACCGGCCGGGTGATCACGCGAATTCACGCCTACAAGGACGACCCGGTGCCGTCCGACATGCTCACCGAGCCACAGCGGCTTCGTGCGCAGGTTTTACAGGCGGCGTTCGAGCGATCGGGACGCCTGGATGGTGTCGCCGGCAAGTTCCTCATCGCGCCCATGCATCCCGATGGCACACCGTTCGTGTTTCCGCGCAATCTGGAAACGGACGAGGAGGACGAACGCGCAAATCCGGCCTTCCCGTTCCTCGGTGACGAACGCCGCATCGGCGTCCTCCATGCCGATCTGTCCGGGCTGGGTGAGATATTCCAGAATGTTACCGAACGCGCCCGCGACGTCGACTCGGCCCGTGAGATCAGCTTTTCTATCGAAACAGTCATGCGCGGCGCGGTGAGGATCGCGACCCGGGCGGTGCTGGAACCGGCTGCGGTGCCGTGGCCGAAAGACGGGTCCGGAAAGGCGGTGCAACACGTCATGCCGGCGCGCCCGGTCGTGCTGGGCGGCGATGACATCACCGTATTGGTGCGCGTGGATCTGGTGGTGCCGTTTACACGGGCGTTGCTTCAAGAGATCGAACGTCAAAGCGTCGATGCCTGCGCCCATTTGGCTGAGCTCTATCCGGATCTGGATCTGCCGCCGCGGCTGTCGGCCTGCGCCGGCATCGCCGTGATCAACGCGGGCGCACCATTCATGATGGCACAGGCTCTCGCCGAGGATCTGTGCCGGTTTGCCAAGAAGGCCGCCAAGAACGGCACGAAGGCGCCTTATCCGGCTTATCTCGCGTTCCATAACGCCCAGTCGACGTTGCAGGAGCACTACGACGACATCCATCTCCGCGAAATGACGACGGACCAGGGCATCCGCCTGACTGCAAACCCCTATCGCGTCACCGAGCCGGACGGCGGCACGGAGCTTGATGGTCTGATGTGTCTCGGCAAGATCCTGAACGACCACCCAAGCGGCAGCGGCAAGCTGATCGAGGCAGCCCGACTGGCCTTCACCGACCCGGCGAAGGCGGCTTCCGCCTGGACCCGTTGGCGTGACGTTTTGCAAGCGCAGGACGACGGCGAGGCGGTGCTCAATGCGATCGACGCCGAACTGCCCAAAGGTCCGGATGGCAAACCGGCGTTTTCTGCCAGTATCGGTCCGCTGACCGACGCCCTGGAACTGGCCGACTTCGGGACGTTCGACCCGATATCGTCCGAAGCCGCGGAGGAACCGGCTTCATGGTGATGACGGCGAAGCTGCACATTCATTTCACCAGCTTCTGGGTTTCCGGCACCGGCGCCAGCCGCGGGCGGCACGTCGATGTCGTGACGCACCGTGACCGTTTCGAACTTCCTGCAATGCCGATGACGCAGGTCAAGGGGCAGTTGCGCGAGACGGCGATGCGGCTGGCGAGCGGCGGCCACGCCGGCTGGTCCGAGGCGCGTGTCTGCGAGCTGTTCGGATCTCGCACCGAACCGCGAGCCGATCAGTTGCCCCGGGTCGATACGATAGCCGGTTGCGTGGCGTTCCACGGTGAGGCGCGGCTGCCGGACGCCGTGCGCTCTGTGCTGCGCGACGACGAAGCCTCCCGCGCCCGCCTGTTCCGCCGCCTCGCAGCGACCCGAATCAATGAGAACGGTGTGGCTCGGGACAAGACGCTGCGCGCGATCGAGGCGGCGGTACCGATGACACTGGAAGCAAAGATTTCCTGGATCGGCGCGGCCTCGCCTCCGGCCGACTGGGTCGGCTGGTTGGACCAGGCCTGTGCGGCGACGCTGGCGTTCGGCAAGCTGAAGGCCGACGGCTATGGCCGTGCCATTGCGGAGTGTATGGCATGAGACAGGCCTTGCTGATTCTGACCGCGCGTGAGCCGGCGATCTTTTCCTCACGCGGCGCGACCGAGGGTCAGCACCAGACACTGGCGCATCCGACCGGAGCCGCGCTGCTGGGCTGGGCGGCAGGGGGCGGCCGATATGATGGCTTCGTCGACCCGTTCACGATCTTCCACAGCGGCCTGGTCCGGTTTTCCGATGCCCTGCCGCTGACCCGCTCCGGCTGCCCTGCCTACCCGGTGCCGCAAATTCTGGCCGAACCCAAGCACCGTCGGGGCGGCGTGGTGCAAACCGGGGACGGCTCCCGGCGGCTTGATCCGGGCGCAGTGACGGTAGGTTGCGACCCGGGCGAAAGGACGGGGGACGGACGGAAGGTCCAGCGTGAGGCGCTGCGGCGGATCTTCCTGACCACCGCGGGCGAAGTGCTGTTGCCGCTTACCGGGTCCCGTTTGCGCACGGCGACCAACCAGGGGCGCGCGGCCGACGGTCAGCTTTTCGGCTATACCCATCTCGATCCCGGCGACTCGCAACGCTATGCGGCGACGATCGAGGCCGAACCCGACGCAATGTCCGACAGCGACTGGCTCCGCCTGCTTCACGCCTTCGACGGACAGCGCCTGCGTCTTGGCCGCGCCGCCGGCACCGCTTACGGAGGAGATTACCTGTGCACGGTGCAGGATGGCCGCGCCGCCGCCGGGCTGTGGCCATGCGGCGCCATCGCCGGCGGGGCGACGCGAGTGCGGATATGGGCATTGAGCGACCTCGCCTTGCTCGACGAGGATGGCACAGCCTGCTTCGCCCCAAGCGCCGGCAGGCTCGGGCTGCCGGAGGGCGGCAGGTTCAGCCGTGCCGACAGTGCCATCGGTGTGCGCCGCTACGCGCCCTGGAACGGCCATCTGCGCGGACGGGATCTGGAGCGGCAGGTGATCGAGGCCGGCAGCGTGTTCAGCTTCACGTATGAGCAGCCGTTGAATGCGATGATCCAGCGGAAGACCGTCATCGGCCAATACCAGGAGGCGGGCCTCGGGCGAATTCTTCTGGCGCCGTTGCTTTTGGATGGCACGGATGGCCTGCGGAACCCGGGTAGCGCGCCGATACTTGCTGATGCTTCCGATCGGATTGCGGATGAAGCCCCGGTCAGGAAAGGGCCGGAATTGCCAGGAGACGGAAAGGAACCGGTTCTGTTGTGGCTGAATGCGATGCTTCAACTCGATGACAGCCGGAGGACCGCGGTATGAGCACAGGCGCCGAGGTTCCCCGGGACAGACTCCATCTGTTGCGGATCACGATCGAGGCGCTATCGCCGCTGTCGTTCGGCTCCGGTGACGTTCTGACGGTTGAGCGGCGGCACCGAACCGGGGATGCCATGGAGTCCCGGCGGGCCGACGTGACGGCATTGGTGCGGGACTGCAACGGACTGCCGGTGATCCCCGGAGCGACACTGCAAGGTCGGCTTCGCCATCTTTACGATGCCGAATATGGCGACGCCGAGACAAGAATACTGTTTGGCTATGCGGAGGGAACCAAAGGCGATGCGGGGCGGCTGTTCGCCGGGTTTGCCGCGGTACACGATCAAGACGATCATGCGCTGACTGGCTTGGTTACGGACGCCACCCGGATCAAGAAAGACCCGATCCTGCGGGCGTTGCGTCAGGATGAGCCCTTGCGGCGAGACCACGTTGCGCTAAATGCGCGCCACGTGGCCGACGGACGCAAGAAGTTCGACCGCCGCGCCGTGCCGATCGGCACCCGTTTTTCGACGGAGTTCGCTCTTTGGGGCACCGAGGCGGAAGCCAGCGAGGACAAGGCGGCGCTGGCACGGATTGTCCGGCTGTTCGGTCATCCGGCGTTTCGCATCGGCGGAGGTGGCCACCATGGCTACGGCCGGGTCGTGGTGCGGCGTTGCAGTTACGCCTGCCTCGGCCTTGACAACACGGCCGCCTTGCGCCGGCTTCGCACACAGGAGCCGAGTGTATCGCTGGCGGAGAACATCGTTCCGGAGATCGACGCTTTCGGTCGTGCGGTGACGATGAAGCTTCGCCTCACGCCCATCAACCCATGGCGCATCGGCGGTCACGGCCACTACCTTACGGAAAATACCCATGGAACCCGGCTCGCGGACGGCGGTACGGTCTCAAAGACCGGAGCCGGCCTGCGCGAGGAACGAGAAGCGGCCGATGTAGCGACAATCCTCCGCGAACCGGTCATCGCATGGGCGAACGGCAAGGCGGAACTGCGCGAGACCACCCAAACCAGTGCGTTTGAGCCGCGGTTACCGAACGGGGTGGCGTTCAGCGTGCCCGGTTCGGCCATCAAGGGGCCGCTGGTGCATCGGGCCTTGTTCCACTGGAACCGATTACGATCCGACATCGACGGGATGATTGATGTCGAAACGTGGCTCAAGCTTGACGTTGCCGAGCAGGCCGAGGCGATGAAAAAACTGGCCGATCGGCCGTTGGAACTTGGTTATTTGTTCGGTACGGCCAAAGAGAGGGCGGGTGATGCGGGCCGCGCGGGGTGCGCCTTCTTCAATGACGGGGCCGTCGCCGATGTACAGGCGGTGCAGGCAATGGACCATATCGTCATAGACCGATTCTCGGGCGGCGTGTTTCCAGGTTTGCTGTATGTGGAGGAAGTTCTGGCCGGCGGCAGCGTCGAAACGACGATCACCATGCTGCCGCCGCCGCGCGAGGCCGGCGGTACCGACTGGCCGGCGAATATTCGTGACGCGTTCTTGCTGGCCCTGCGGGATCTGTGTTCCGGCCAGTTGGCGATCGGGGCCAAGAGCCTGGGCTTCTGCACCGGCGATATCGTCGCCTGGACGGGCGCAGACGATCTGAAGTCGCCATGGGAAACGGCGTGGCTGGCATTGGCCGGCGCTACGCCAGGGAAGGCTGGGGCATGACCGAACTCGTGCTTAACGTGCTGCGCGACCTCGCCGCCGACTATAACTGCCTGGCACGCGATGCGACCGAATATTCGTGGCCCGACCTTGAACTCGTCGCGGTCACAGTGACGGCCATACGCGGGTTGGACCCGGCCCGGGCTTTCGGGGTGTCGGAACCGGTTGATGGCTGGGTTCGCTACCGCTCCATAGTCTGGCGGACGGATGAGGACCCGCCGCCCGGTGCCGCACGGGGTCCGGTTGTTGCCGCCGAATGGTCACGGGCTGATCGCTGTGTCAGTGTTCATTTGCGGCAGGACCCGGATCATCCCGGGACACTGGCTCGCTGGGAATACGGCGAGCGGACGCTGGCGCGCGGGGAAGGCCTGCGCGACGGCGAGCGAGCGGCGCTGCGGCAGCGCGTTTCGGTCATGGCTCGTTCGTCCCAACCCGTGTCGCTTGCATTGGGGAGGAACCAGCCTGTGATCGTCTATCACGTGTTCTGGGGCGCCGATGCGTCTGACTCCTATGCGGTCAGGCGTCTGTTCGCCAGGTTTATTTGTTTTGCTGAAGAAGCCGTTGTCGTGCGCGCGGGCGTGCGCCCACCTCCGGTCGCGCGAGGATCCCGGCCATGACCGTTCGTGCTCCATTCCGTTTCGCACCAGTTTGCCGAGACGTCTACTTCCCGGCCTGGGCGCCGCTGGTCAGTCATGACGTGCCGTTCAAGGACGGAGTGTCGGGAGAGGTGACGATTGAGATCGAAGCAACCCAGCCGCTGCTGATCGGTGGTGCGAGGCGCAAGCCGGTGCCGGACTGCGCAGGCGAAGTATGGCCATTCGAGGTGCCCGGTGTGGGCTATGCAATTCCGGAGGCCACGCTCCGGGGCATGGCTCGCTCGATTCTGGAGGTGGCGGCGTGCGGAAGTTTGGGTAAGTTTGTGTACGATCGCCGGTTCGGTTTTCGCGATCTGAAGTCTCCGACCGGGGAAAAATTCTACCAGAGACGCATGGCTACCAACGTCAGTGGGATTGTCGCTCAGCACGCCAAGGCGGGGTGGCTGATCCGAGGACCGAAGGCCAGCCCCGAAAACCCCGATCCCTATATAATTCGTTGCCTCTATGCTCGCATCACGTTCCCGGAGTTGAGGGCATTAACCCGAAACCGCAAGCCAGATCAATTAGATTTCAGGAACGAGGCGCCGAATCGGTATGAGTGGTTCATCGGGCCCTCCGGGAACAGAACCGCGCTTAATTGTAAGGTTTATCTCGACCCGGAGATAGCACACCCGCATGCCAGGGGCCGCATCAAGATCGAATACCGGCAGGCATTTGCCACAGCCGACCCTGCTAGGATCCTTGTAGACGGGACTGTCGTTTTCACCGGCAAACCACAGAGCGGTGTTAAGTCTGGTGACAAGAAGCAGGAGTTTGTTTTCCACACGCCTGACCGGGCCGGCGCGACGTTATCATCAGCCGCCTTGGTGGTAGCGGAAGACGTCTGGCGGGACTTTGATATTATTCATTCAGAACAGCCCGGACGAAAGATCAATCCAAATTGGTCCTTTTGGAAGGACGAGTTCGATAACGGCGGCCCGGTCCCGATCTTCTACCTTGAAGACGGCGGCAAGGTCACAACGTTTGGCACCGCGTTCATGTTCAAGACCGCGTTGCCGCTATCCACGCACGACATGCTGCGCCACAGCTCCCCTGATCACACAGAGGAACCGGAAGCGGGAAAACGGGACCTTCCCAGTTTGATCTTCGGCGACGTGGCGGACGATTTGGGGAAGAAGGGTCTCAAGCGTCGCGCCAGCTTCGACCTGGCGCGGGTGACCCACCGGCCTTCGGACGAACTGAAGATCATAAGGCAAGCGGTCTTGCTTGAGCCAAAGGCAGGATTCTTTCCCGCCTATGTTCGCCAGCCGGGCGATCGTATCAACGGGACGCTCGAAGATAGGACACTCCCGTTTGCCACTTACTCTGTTGATCCCGGGGCGAGGGAGCGTGAGCGAACGACGCCGGAACTGGCCGGGGTTAAACTCTGGCCTGCGCGCGACCGTCTGGCCGACCGTTTTCACCCGCCACACCTTGCGGGGCAGCACAGCATCCAGACGACGCTGCACGCATTGCCGATCGGGACAAGGTTCAGGACAATCCTGCGTTTCCACAATCTGCGGCCGGTGGAGCTTGGCGCGGTCTTTTGGGCACTGAGCTTCGGAAACGCCGAGGCCTGGAGCTTGGATGAGCCCGTGCGCCTGCGTCACCGCCTGGGCATGGGAAAACCTTACGGTCTCGGCGAGGTCGCGATACGTATCGTCCCCGGCACACTGGCATTACGACGGAACGACGGCGATATGGCTGCTCCCGGGATCGCCCCATGGGTCAGCGCTTTCGAAACCGAGATGGGCGGGTTCAGGTGGCGGAATCTGCCGCAGATCCGGACCCTGATGAGGACCGCCGATCCCGCTCTTGGCGCGCGGATGCCTCAAGAGTCTTTAGAATATATGGTTCTGAACCCTCAGGACAAAATTAATGAATTCGGCGATGCCAAGACAGAGGGGACATTCCTGCCGGACTACATGATCGACGAGGTTGTTTGTGTACCGGGTTTAGGTACGCGCATTCGCATGACTGTCGGCGCTCCAAAGGAAGGTGTCGTTGTCAAGCTGCCGATTGATCCGATGCATCCCCGCAGCCAATGGGGTGTGCTGCTAGACGGCGAGACCAAGCCACGGACTTACACACGTAACCTCTTCGAGTTCACCGGGTGACGAATGGCATTCTTTCCTGCAGGGTTGATTTGACGACGGTTGTTTCCGAGAGCGTCAAATGGACCTTCTGCGGGTTGGCGCTTAGTTGTTATTACAATAAGGCAGCGCTCTACCGGTGTTATAGCCAAAGGGATTAGGCACTCTTGCGGCTGCGATCGTCGGCTCGGGCGTGCTGGCGGCACCGAGCCAAACATGATGAACCACCCCCACATGCCGCGGCTTATGACGAGGTGAACCTATGACTAATTGGCCGCAGAAATTTGTCTATGTGTGCAGCGCCGGTCAGGCAGCGATTGTCAATGCCGTGCCGCTGGTGCATGCCGGGTTGGATCGTGTCGCGGAGGTTGTCGTCTTTTGCGGCGCAAGTCGTTCCGATCCAGACACAACGCAACGAAACCAAGCCGTCGAGCCGACGAGGCAATTTATTGAGACATTGCAGCACTGGTGCCCCGGTCTACAAGTGACACCTATTTTCGGCGATCCCGACAATATTGCCTTTTGGCAAGGTAAAACCGCCGCGATCGCCGAAAAGGCCACCGCCGACATTCCCATCGTGCTCAATTTGACCGGCGGCCGCAAACAAATGGCGCTCGGGGCGCTGGCCGGCTCTTTGAGTGCCGCGACGGCCTCGCGCTACCTCATATTCGTCGGTGGAACACCGCTTCGTACCAACTTTGTCGATCTGGAATCAATGGAGCAGTACCCGGCACCTGCCAATCAGGAACTGACACTGCCTCAATACCTCGGTCTCTACGGAGTGCGGCAAGTCAAGGCGCAGGCTACCGCAGCGCAGCAACGCGCGCATGAGATCCACGCCGAGCCGATCGAAGAATTCGCGTCCATCGTTATGGCGGATGCCGCGGCGATTCAGGCGATAATCCAAAAAGCGGTGGAGCCATGTTTACCGGACCATGGGCGATCATTTGTCCCAGGACCGGTCAATCCGTGGGTACACGGAACTGGAGCCTACAGACATCGGTTCCAGGCTGCCATCGCACTGAGGATCCTGGGAGGCTATTTCGGCTTCACGTCAATGCTAGATAGCAATGGCAGGGAAGTGGTGCACGCGGGATCGATAGAGGGCGCAAAATTGCTCGCCGGAGGATGGATCGAGGCCCTGCTCTACAACCGATTGCAACAGCGTTTCAACAACCGAGAGGACATAACCATTCTTCCGAATGTCAGTGTGGCGTTTGTAGACACCGGGTCGCATGACAGCGGGGAGGACCTCGGGGAATTTGACATCGCGGTTATGATCCGTAGCCAGTTGCATATTATCGAGACCAAGGTCGCACATTTTCAGTCGCACGAAAAAGGTGCGGCGGCAAAGGCATTGGCGCAGATCGACAAGTGGAAGCGGATGTTGCTTGGTCAGTTTGGACGTTTCATTCTGGTTCAACCTCGGCAAACCTTGGGACAACTCCAGCATAAACGCAGCTCATTCCTGGAGCGCGCAACCCATTCTGGTGCGGATCTGATGATGGGGCCGCAAGCGCTAGACGAAACCATCGGGTTGGTGGAGCGGCTTGGTCGCCGATAGCCGCACCTGGGTTCGCGGTCCATAGGCACACCTGGCCCTGCGGACATCGGGCAAGTGGTTGATTTATAGCGATATCCGTCCGACCGGGCCGCGGGAAATCCTCCAAACCCTAGACACACGACCTGTCCATTCCACCCCTGACCGGCAGCGATTCCCGCGCTATCCGCTGGACATGTACCTGCGGATGACGCAACGCCGGAACCGGGACGGCTCAACCGTCGCCTACTACGCGCTCGCCGAGAACAGGTGGAACCCTGCCGCCAAGCGGGCCGAAGCCCGCGTCGTGCATAATTTCGGCCGCGCCGACCAGCTCGACCGCGCCGCCCTGCAGCGCCTCGTCAACAGCATCAACCGCGTGCTCAACGACGGCGAGACCGTCACCGGCAGCACGCCCGATCTGCCCGCCATCGAGATCGAGCGCGTCTTCGAACTCGGCGTGGTGCTGGCCGCCCGCGGGCTGTGGGAGGATCTCGGCATCGGCCCGGCGATCCGCCGCTGCATCGCCGAGGCCGGCCTGACCGCGCCGCACGAGGCGGTACTGTTACGCCATGGCGACGAACCGGCTGGATGCGCCCGGCTCCAAGCTCGCCTGCGCTGAACGCTGGCTGCCGGACGTCGCCTTCCTGCCCGAGGCCGGCGGACTTGCCGTCGATCAGCTCTACCGCGCGCTCGACTTTCTCGCCGTCCGGTCGGACCGCGTCGAGCACGAGGTCTTTCTCCAGGCGGCTGATCTGTTCCGGCTCGATGTCGATCTGATCTTCTACGACACCACGACGGCTTATTTCGAGACCGACGAGGTCGACGAGGAGCCCGAAGAATGGGGCGGACGGCTGTTCGCGCCGCTGCGCCGGTGCGGCGACAGCAAGGAGGGCCGCGACAATCAGCCGCAGGTGATCATCGCGCTGGCGGTGACGCGCGACGGCATGCCGGTGCGCTCGTGGGTGCTGCCGGCGATACCGCCGATGTCGCCACCGTGGCGCGGATCAAGGATGATTTGCGCGCCAGGCGCGCCGGCCGGGACCGCCCCGGGCGAACTGGCGGCACTGGCTGCTGGTCCGACGCAATCGCGAGCATCCGGACGATGTGGCGTACTAGGGGTCACCACACGATTTGTACGAAACTGCACGCTAAGGGCAATCGAGATTACATAGAGGGAACATTTGCTCTGCCTGGATGCGCCGCCAGTCCAATAACCCGTCGCCGACTGCCTTCGTTCAGGCCGTTCTCAAACGCCTTACCTTTGAACCCGGTTTTGAAACAGGATTTTGAAAGGGAAATCCCCAGGCTTTGCCGTCCGGACGGATGCCTTTCGCAAACCTTCGTTTGTGAAACACGACTGATTTGGTTGGATCTTCGGCTTAGCGTGCAGTTTTGTACAAATCGTGTGGTGACCCCTACTACGTGGTCTTCGGCCCGGCGAACACCAGCCCCGCCACGCTGGCGCGTGTCGCCGGCATGCGCTGGCCGGTCGAGGAATGCTTCGAGGTGGCAAAGCAGGAGGTCGGTTTGGACACGAGGTTCGCTCCTGGCACGGCTGGTATCGGCACATCACGCTTGCCATGCTGGCCCTCGCCTTTCTGGTGGCCATGCGAGTGAAACTCAACGCAGCACGCCCGCGAACGCGGCCGGAGGCGCCGTCCCGGCCTTTGGTCGATTTCAGCGTGTGCAAGATTCACCGCCTCATCAGCCGTCTGCTGCTTGTGGCGGGAATAGCCCTCGATGAAATATTTGCCTGGTCTTTCTGGCGCCGCATGCACCAGGCCGTCGCGAAGGCATGCCATTGGACACGACGCGGACTCTGTCCTGCCTGAAAACAAAAAACTCAACTGTAGTACTAGTGACCGCGAACACAGGCCGCACGATCTGCGGCGGTCTGGCGTCAGCATTGCCGAAACCTGGGTAGCGTGTCACCGCATTACGGGCGAAGCGAGGGTCCGGGATGACCGGTCGATAATCCTTACCGCCACGCCCGGGCTCAGCCGATCGAAATGACCTCCGGCGCGCAAGAAATTCCGAACCTGAGGGTAGGCGCACCACCGGTCGAGGTCTTCCCCGGGTCTTTCTTTGTCGGTTGCGGGATCAGTCGGCTCACCAGCGGCAGGCCGAACTTGTCCGACACCGCCGTGCGAAGGCCGTTCAATGAGTTAAACCATTCTTTCAGGTCCTGTTCAAACTGTTCCGACAGTGCCTTGGACTCGGCGGCCGGCATTGTGCCCTCCGATGCCGCGACTTTGGCCGAGAGGGCTGTTATGCCTGCGATCGCCTTCAGCGTGAAGTTCGCAAAAACGCCCTTGCTGTCCGGCACGATCTCGTCCCCCTCAACCCCGATCGCATTGCGCACGATCGGCCATAGCCGCGAGGCTATCGGATTGAAGCCGGGTGAGACCCCTCGTTTCATCATATCAAGGCTCACCCAACCCTCGTGCCCCTGATAGCCGCCCGGCCCGGCGCCGGGCCATTTTTCCACGCGCGCCGCGGCCAGGAACCGGAGCTGAGCGTACGAGACGGCCGGCAATCGCCGCCGTTCGCCGCAGATGGTCACTTCGTTGGTCCCGTCATGAAACGCCACACTGGGATCGCGTTGAAAGCGGTTCGCGATATCGATCTGCCAGATGATCGTGGACAACCGCAGTTGCGCCAGGACGGCCCGGTCCTTCGCCCGGATTTCCGTGACGAACGGCGTGGGCACACGGATCAGCGTGATGTCCGCATCCGCCGGTTCGAGCAAAGCCTCCGGCAGGGCAACGCCGCTCTGCCTGTAAGCGCTTATTTCCACGGGTTTGTTGATCTTTCCGGACTGCCCCTTGTGCCAGAACTGTTCGTTGTTCTCGAACTCACGCGGCCCGACAAGAACATGGCTGGCCTCATCCTGAACACGGCCCAGCAGTGCCAACGCCAGCAGCGCATGCGCCGACATCGTCTTGCGGCCGCCGGCGAGCGAAACATGGACTTCAGAGGCTTCACCCCCGGCGGTTTCCTGAATGCCAGCCCAAATCCGGTCCTTGATCAGGTCGCCCATGACCTCGGCATCCAACGAGTTCGTCACATCGGCCAGGGTGCCGGTCAGATCCGTCCCGTTCAGGCATCGTTGCGGCGCTTGACCGCCGGGCCACTGAATCGCCACCGGCTCCTGCGCTGCATTGTCAGCCTTTCGTGGCAGCCAGATGGTGACCGGCGGCGCGCCGGACGGAAACAGCTCGGCAAGCCGTCCGGCAGGATGTTGGAGCGCCTCCGAGATGCGTTTGAGCCCGTCGTTCGTCGTGACGATGTCGATGCGTGTTGGAGTCCAGGGGCGTCTGGGATCGTGCATCAACGCCCACACTGTCTCCGTCACAACCTGCGGGGTCGATCCGAGCGTGCAAATTAGAACCCGCGCGGTCATGCGTTATACTCCCAATGCGGTACGGTATTGATAGCGCATCTTGATCTGAACCCCAACATTAGGCGACGCCGCAATCGGACGCAGCGTCGGAATATTCCGACGCCACCCCGCCGCCGTGAAGTCTGCTCCAATCGGTTTGTCGGCCAAAACAGCCCGGGAGCGGTTCATGCAAGTCCATGGCAACGATGACGGTTGGGGCGCCGACGCCTCCGCCGGTGCGTATCAGGCCAATGTCGAAACCGTGCGCCATGGCTCCGTCGGAGCGGCGATGCGCGTGCTTTGCCATGTCGCCTCTGTCAATCCGGACCGCGTGGCCGAGTGTCCGCCGGACGATCGCCAGGCGACCGTGCGAACCGCTCTGGCGCTGATCTTCTCATTCCTGTTCACCACGACCGCGGTGTCCGGTGCGCTCGCGATCGCCTTCGGTCTGAGCGGCGCCGCCATCACGACGGTGGTTCCGCTCGCCGCGCTGATGGCAAGCGCGATCATCCTGGTCGATCATGCCATTATCCAGTCGCACTGGTTCCAGACCGGTTCCGACCACGCGAACGCCCGCGGCTTCCACCCCGATGGCGCGCCCTTTGCGGGACGCATCCGCCGCCTCGGCTTAGGCCTCGTCCGCCTGCTTCTCTCGGCCGTGCTGGCCTATTCCGTGGCGGGGTTTGTCGAGCTTCTGATCTTCTCCAGCGACATCGCGCGGCAGCTCGCCGAGACCCAGCGCGCCGCCAACGCCGACGTCTTCAGTCGCGCAACCCAGCGGGTGGACGGCGAGATTGCGCTGCTGGACGCCAACCTTGCCGTGCTCGACCGCCGGCAGGCCGCGGCGGTTCTCCGCTATGATGAGGCAGTGCGGGAAGCAACAACCATCCGCGGCGCCGAAAAAGCGGCAAATGAAGCCCGCATCGCCCGACTTCTAAACGAACGCGATCAGCAGCTTGCGGACGCCGATCGGCACGACAAAGAAGCGATTGCCGAGGAGTTCGGCATCAGCGATGCCGCGCATCAGCGCAACCCGGGCAGAAGGCGGCTATACGACGCCGCGCGAGCGTTCGAGGCTCGTGCCCTCGCCCGCACCCGCGACCTTCAAGCCGAGATCGATCGCCTCAGCCTCGCGAATACCGAGGCGGACCAGACCCCCGGCATCGCCACCGCCCGGCGGGAAACCGAGCGGCTTGCGGAGCAGAAACTACCCTTAACGGCGGACCGTAACAGGCTGGTCGCCGCCCGCGACGCTGCCATTCTGACCACGGCCCGGGCCGACCCCGGCTATGTCCCTGTCAAGGACGGCCTGATCCTGCGCCTGAGCGCGCTGGGCGAACTGCATCGGGACCCCGCCGCGCAACGCCAGGCGCTCGGCATCAAGGCCCTGATCATGCTCATCGAAATGGCGGGCCTGCTGGTCAAGCTGCTGCTCGTCAGTCCCTCGCTTTACGCGGTTCGCACGGCCGTCGCGTTCGAAGCCGCGGCCGCGGCGGCCCTCGCCCGATCCGAACAGGCGATCACGGCCACTGCCAAAGCCGCGACCGAGGCCCGGGAGGCGCGCGAGGTGCTGCGCGATGACAGCGATCGCCGCCGGAGCAGCCGCCGCCACGCCGCCTACGCACGCAGCGCATTCGGCGATGCCCTGACGTGACGTCCCGATCCGCGGAAAATTCCAACGCCCCCGCGCCGTTGCAAATCCGCCTACAACCGTCCGACACCGAAACGTAACTTCAAGGAGAACCGCCGTGAGCCTCGTTCGTCGAAATATCTTCGCGCCGGCGCCTGTCGCAGCCAACGATCCGATGGCCAGCAATACCGGGATGGAAGTCTCCAGGATCGTCGGCCAGGCGCGCCGGGACGGCGGCTGGGCCGCCGGCTGGCGGGTCTCCCGCGTCGCCAACGCCCATAACCTGACCCTGGTCCGGCACGCGCTCGACGCCTTCTTCGTGGCGCGGCGCGAAGAACTGACTTTCCGAATCGCCCTCGCGCTCGACACGGCGAAGAAACGGGCCATCGCCGCCAATCTCGAAATGTCAGGTATCATCGAACGGGAGATCGCAAGCATGGCCGCGGCGCAGGACAGCGAACTCACCCGGTCCACCCTCGACTTCGCCAGGGACGCCGCGCTGGAGGAAGTCCGGCGCATCCGCGAACTGAATAGGGCGCTCGAACGCGGCGAGATCACCCCACACCGTTTCCAGTGCGAACAGGTACGCATCGAATCCCGGACCGAGGCCGTGGCCGAGCGGGCGCAGTGCGTCGCCGATCGGATGATCGAAAGTTTGGGAGAGCGGCTGGACGCCGCGCTGCGGGCAACACAGCAGCCGTCGGTCTGACGGCACCACAGGAGGCTATGATGGTTCGCTTTCTGATCATTACCCTGGTCCTGGCCGGGATCGCCGTTGCCGGTGAGCAGTATCTGTACGCCAACCGGTGGCAGGCGCCGGTAAGCCTCAGCCTTCAAGAGCTGATGCAAAACCCCGGCCCGTATGACGGCAAGAGCGTCTCCGTGCGCGGCACGGTCGTCAATCGGATGAGCGTAATGGGCGCCGGTGGCTTCCGCATCGCCGGGCCGGCGGGCGAGGCCATCACCATCATCGGTTTCGGCGTCGCCCCGCCGCCGGGCGAGTTGGTGACCGTGCATGGCGTGTTCCACATTGCCGCGACCGTCGGGGTCTTCCAGGTCCCGGTTATCCTGGTGCGATGATGCCACCGTCCGACACCTCGGCTGCGGGACTGAAAAAACCGACTGCGGGTGCGCTCTTGCAACGCGTGCGGCGTTGGGTCGGCGGTACTGCCGCCGGGCTGCAACCCGATGCGGATTTGGCGAATGATGCCGCCGGGCAGCGCCCGCCAGCGGCATCCGCCCCGTTACACCTGTTCCTGGACGACGGGCTGCTGCATCTGGCCGCCGGCCGGATCGTCTGGAGCACCGAGGATGCGGCACCGGTTTCTATGCGCCTGCATGAGCTGCGGCTGGTCTGCGTGCACGGCCACGCCGGCATTACCACGCCGGCGCTCAAGGCGCTGATCCAGGCGGAGGTGCCGGTGCTTTGGCGGGACGCGGGCGGACGCTTCCTCGGACAGATGGTCGATGGCAGCCTGCGCGGCACGGAAACCCGGCGCGCTCAGTATCGCGCTCAGGCCGATGCCGCCTGCCGGCTGGCCGTCGCGCGCACGCTGGTGCAGGCGAAGATCGTCTCTCAGCGCGGTTTGCTGCGCCGGCGGGGGGCGGATGACGCAACGCTCCGCCAGCTTGCCGGCTTCATCCCCCGGGCCGCGGCGGCGGAAACCATCGACGCGGTGATGGGCTGGGAAGGCGCCGCGGCGGCAGCCTATTTCGGCACCTGGGACAAGCTTGGTCCGGAGTCGCATGGCTTTGCCTTTCCCGGCCGCCGTCGACGGCCGCCGCCGGACCCGGTCAACGCCATGCTGTCCTATGCCTACGCCGTTCTGGCGGGCGAGGCCGTTTCGGCCGCGCTGGCCGCCGGGCTCGATCCCCATGCCGGCCTGCTGCATGCCGAGCGCGCCGGGCGCCCGGCCCTGGCGCTCGACCTGGTGGAGCCGCTTCGGCCGCTGGTGGCGGATCGCGCGGTGCTGCGCATCGTCAACCGGCGGGAAGTGACGCCGGACGATTTCGAGGCTGACGGCAACGGCGGCGTGCGCCTGTCCACTGCGGCCCGGCGCGCCCTGCTGCATGCCATCGAGGCGCGGCTGGCCGAGGCCGCGCCGATGCGGCCGGGGCACGACTACCGGTCCGCGCTGTTCGCCGAGGCGGTGGACCTGGCGCAGGCGCTGCGTCACGCGACGGCGTATGCTTGCCGCCTGGTCCGTGCCTGAAGCAGCGGGCAATGCCGCAAATACCCCGATTGTATCTGGCGCTATACGATGTGGCCGAACCTCGCCGCTGGCGGAAGGTGCATGCCGCCCTGAAAGCCGCTGGCGCCTGGGCGCAGCTTTCGGCGTTCTTTTGCCGCATGACACCACCGGAGCGGGATCGGCTGGTACGCAAGCTTATCTCGCTTCTGGATCCGGCGAAGGATCGGCTGCTGGTGATCGATCTTGGCCCGGCCGACTCCGCCGCGGCCCGCATCCAGACCATCGGCGGACTGTTGCTGCCCGAGGAGCCGTCAGTGCTGATCCTGTAGGTGGGGCAGGGCAACCTGGCGCCGGCAGCGGACCCGCCGGTAGGATGGAGGCGGGTTGGCGATCACCTCGGGAGGGCTGCTTTCGATGCGTCAAAACGACTAATGCATTGACAGGAAAAGAAGAAGTGGGCATGTATGCGCAACTTGGGTGGCTTGTCGGTATGATTCTGTCGATGGTGCGGTGCAATGCGTCAAACTACCGAAAATCGCCTTGTTGTTCCAACGGATTACAGCCACCCACTTGCCGAGGCTTTCGGGCCTCGGGTTCATTGAGACCTGTTTCTAATTAAGGTTGCTCTTGCTCCGTCCAAACTTGCCGAGGCTTTCGGGCCTCGGGTTCATTGAGACTCGATAAGTCGCTCATTGTCCGTCCTGGCCTGCGTCTTGCCGAGGCTTTCGGGCCTCGGGTTCATTGAGACATGATGCTGATCGATATACCGTCGCCGTTCGCCCCGGCTTGCCGAGGCTTTCGGGCCTCGGGTTCATTGAGACCGAAATTCAGATAATGGCTAGAACAGATTTCTTCTTGCCGAGGCTTTCGGGCCTCGGGTTCATTGAGACCCGGCACTCGGACGCTCTTTGCGCTGTTGAAAGCTTGCCGAGGCTTTCGGGCCTCGGGTTCATTGAGACGGTATGGCGCGTCAGGGCTGTTGCCGGGTTCATCTTGCCGAGGCTTTCGGGCCTCGGGTTCATTGAGACGAGACGCCGCTGGTGAAGCCACCCATGACGTCGACTTGCCGAGGCTTTCGGGCCTCGGGTTCATTGAGACTTGACACTTTGGTCTGGGTTCAGCCGCCATCCGACTTGCCGAGGCTTTCGGGCCTCGGGTTCATTGAGACCAAAAGCTGCCCGACTGTAATGAGTTGCCTATCGTCATCCCTTGCCGAGGCTTTCGGGCCTCGGGTTCATTGAGACCCTAAATGTGAGATCGGCGAACAGTGGATCTTTCTTGCCGAGGCTTTCGGGCCTCGGGTTCATTGAGACCTGGACGAGAAGTCGATCTACGACAGGGAATGACTTGCCGAGGCTTTCGGGCCTCGGGTTCATTGAGACTTGAACACGCCAACGACATTTTTCAATCGGTTGCTTGCCGAGGCTTTCGGGCCTCGGGTTCATTGAGACACTGGCATCCCGGGCGGCTGTTGACTCGGGCCCACTTGCCGAGGCTTTCGGGCCTCGGGTTCATTGAGACGAAACAACGATGTTGAAAACATGTACACGCTAGCTTGCCGAGGCTTTCGGGCCTCGGGTTCATTGAGACTCGTGCAGAAAAGTATCGCAACGGCGGTGACTGTCTTGCCGAGGCTTTCGGGCCTCGGGTTCATTGAGACGTATCAGCCGTCTCGCCCTGGCCCTGGTTCGGCCTTGCCGAGGCTTTCGGGCCTCGGGTTCATTGAGACGCAGTCGGATACGCTAATCCGGTGACTACCGCCCTTGCCGAGGCTTTCGGGCCTCGGGTTCATTGAGACAAAGGTGTGCAAAAACCGACAGCAAAATCTGCACTTGCCGAGGCTTTCGGGCCTCGGGTTCATTGAGACCAAACGCCGACTTAACGCTTTAACGTCATCGCCGCTTGCCGAGGCTTTCGGGCCTCGGGTTCATTGAGACCAGGCCGATGATGTCGGTGTTCACATTGCCATAACTTGCCGAGGCTTTCGGGCCTCGGGTTCATTGAGACCTGCAATGGTTGCGCGAATCTCCGCACTTCACTTGCCGAGGCTTTCGGGCCTCGGGTTCATTGAGACTTGCAACGTGTTTTACAATTTCAGCTTTGAGTCGCCTTGCCGAGGCTTTCGGGCCTCGGGTTCATTGAGACGCGCAGCCGCGCGTAGGCACTTGCGACGGCGGGCTTGCCGAGGCTTTCGGGCCTCGGGTTCATTGAGACCGGATCGGGCGCGGTCATATGCCGGCCTCCCGCGCTTGCCGAGGCTTTCGGGCCTCGGGTTCATTGAGACTCCAGTCACCTATGTCATACACGCCGTTCCGGTCTTGCCGAGGCTTTCGGGCCTCGGGTTCATTGAGACCCCATGTCGGCTTCGGAGTCGTTGTAAATATATACTTGCCGAGGCTTTCGGGCCTCGGGTTCATTGAGACTTGTCCCCTCCAGGGGTGTTCACTATTGGTGTCCCAACTTGCCGAGGCTTTCGGGCCTCGGGTTCATTGAGACCTCAAAGGCCTATTTGCGAACACGGCTGTTTCAACTTGCCGAGGCTTTCGGGCCTCGGGTTCATTGAGACTCAATCATCCCAAACACGAACCCGCCCGGATCCCTTGCCGAGGCTTTCGGGCCTCGGGTTCATTGAGACCCGTTTGACAGCAGACCACCTGACCGAGGCTCCCGACTTGCCGAGGCTTTCGGGCCTCGGGTTCATTGAGACCTGCGCCAGCAGCTGGATAATAGAAATGACAACCCTTGCCGAGGCTTTCGGGCCTCGGGTTCATTGAGACTCATGGCTTCCGCGACGATCGCCGGCAGCACCGTCTTGCCGAGGCTTTCGGGCCTCGGGTTCATTGAGACTGATCGGCGCCCAACGCCTTCCCGAGCCGAGTCCTTGCCGAGGCTTTCGGGCCTCGGGTTCATTGAGACTCCCGTCACCCGGAGGCACCTGTTCCCATGGACTCCTTGCCGAGGCTTTCGGGCCTCGGGTTCATTGAGACACTGCCGCGGTGATCCACGGGTTGTACGGGGTGACTTGCCGAGGCTTTCGGGCCTCGGGTTCATTGAGACAGAATCTTCGTGATGTCCTTGATGAGCCACTGGCTTGCCGAGGCTTTCGGGCCTCGGGTTCATTGAGACAGAGCGATGGTGGCGATGATGAGTCTCGTGATGGCTTGCCGAGGCTTTCGGGCCTCGGGTTCATTGAGACGGAGTGAGCCTGAGCAGGCAAAGCGACGGGTTTTCGGCGTTTTCTGATCACGGATTTTGAGGGACGGCGGGGCCGCTCCCTCACGGATCTCGACGGAGCCTTCCCCCTGTCGGAGCATTCCTTGGTGAGACTGAGGGACCATTCCTTGGCGCCGATCTGCGCGCGAGA
>CAINOE010000179.1 GCA_903851415.1 uncultured Rhodopila sp.
CTTGTCCGGGCCACCTATCGCGGCAGGGTGCTGGCATAGGTGGCCCGGACAAGCCGGGCCATGACGATGAAAGAGCGACGCCTCGGCCAAACTTTTCTCCGGCTGCGCCTTGTCCTGATGGCTATGGGGCTGCACCCCGCCTCGCAACGCTGGCCGATGCAGCGTGGAGCCGGTATGTCTGCTGTCACGTGTTGCGGAGGATCCCGGACCCATGGCTCACCTGCTCCTGACTGTCATCGGCGCCGATCGGCCCGGGCTTGTGCGGACGCTGGCCGAGACGGTGGCGGCGCATGGCGGAAGCTGGCTGGAAAGCCGGATGGGCCGCCTGGCCGGCCAGTTCGCCGGCATCGTCCTGGTGGACGCGCCGGACTCGCTGCTGGCGGACCTTCAGGCGCTGGAAGGGCAGGGGCTGCGGATCGCCGTGCAGAGCGCGCTGGAACCGGCCGCCGCTCCGGCGGTGGCGCCGCGGCTGGCGTTGGAGGTCGTCGGCAACGACCGCCCGGGGATCGTCCGCGACATCACCCGCATCCTGTGGGATTGCGGGGTGAACATCGAGGAGTTCGTAACCGGCGTGGCCAGCGGTTCGTTCAGCGGCGAGACCCTGTTCCGGGTGACGGCGATGCTGCGCGTGCCGAACGCCGACGCGTTGGCGGCGGTGCGCGCGGGGCTGGAGGAACTCGGCAACGAGCTGATGGTGGACATCCAGCCGGCGCGCGAGGGCGCTTCCCCAGTCTAGAGCATTTTCAGGCTGACTGGAATCGTGGCGATGACCCTGTTCGTCATGGCCCGGCTTGTCCGGGCCACCTATTCAGGCAGCCTGCCGCGACAGGTGGCCCGGACGAGCCGGGCCATGACGGTGTGGCAGCGTCCGCCGCCTTTCCAGTCCGCCTGAACACGCTCCAGACCGTCCGGCCCGCCGTCGGCCAAACGAAAGAGGGCGGGCCGCACGTTTTTTCATAATGGACGCGCAATAGCAATTCCATGCCCGGCGGCTGATCTGTTATGAGTGCGGGATAGTTTTTCATCGAAAGAGCCGCGGTTGTCCAATTTGCCGAAATCGGTCCGCCGCAGCCCGCGGCGCTTCGGGTTGCTGACTGTCCTGGTTTGGCTTGCCTGCGGCCAGGCGCGGGCCGAGCTGCCGCCGACCACGGAGTTCGACAGTCCGTACCAGTTGCGCGTGGAATCCAATGGCACCGTTCTGGAAATCTCCGGCAGTTTCTCCTGGGCCGTGCCGCAGAACGTCCAGGCGGTGCTCGCCTCCGAGCCCGGGGTTCGCACGGTGCGTCTGGAGAGTCCGGGCGGACATCTGCAACCCGCCCTGGAGGTCGCAAACATCATCCAGCAGCGCGGGCTGGACACCTATGTCGGCCGGCTTTGCGCCTCCGCCTGCACGATCGCCTTCCTCGGCGGTCGGCAGCGCTGGCTCGCGCCGGACGCCAGGCTCGGTTTTCACCAGGCCTATGCACCCGGCTTTCCGTCCGAGGAGGTCAATGCCTTCCTCAAAAGAGCCTATGAGAAATTCGCCATACCGCCAGGATTTGTCGCGCATGTGCTGCGCATCGGCCACACCGATATCTGGTACCCGGCGCAGGAGGAGCTGCGCGCCGTCGGCTACACGACTGGCGCCCCGCCGTCCGAGATGCTGGCCCTCGGCGGCAGCCCGTTTCCCCGGCTGACTGACATCACGCGGTCGCTGCGGTCCACGCCGGATGTCGCCGTGATTGGTTTCGCGGAAGACCTCGCCGGACTGCTGCGGCAGTTGCAGGAAGCCAACCCGGAAGCCTGCTGGGCGTTTACCCACGAAGAGCCTGACGATACAAGGAATGCGCTGCCGGGGACGATGCTCGATGCAATCGCAGCGGCCCGCAAGCGGCTTGCGGTGTCGGCGAAATCCTCCCCGGTCCGGATCCCCGACCCGGACCAGCGCAAGAAGGCGACGGCGGAGTTGCTGGCGGCCATGCGGACAAAGGGACAGGCCGCGGCGCTCACCGGCCTGCGGGCCGGCGCCGATCACGCGGCGTTCTGTCCATCGGTGCATGAACTGCTGCAGGCGGCGCTGGCATTGCCGGACCCGGACCGCGTGCTCGCCTTGCGCGCCGTGCTGTGGGGCGGCTGACGGCTGTGAACCGGTTCCGGCGCGCCGCCATCACACGCAGGTAGCGCCGGGTTCACCGGAGCATTTGCAGGCTGACCGGAATCGTGGCGATGACCCTGTTCGTCATGGCCCGGCTTGTCCGGGCCGCCTGTCGCCGCACGTGCTGGGATAGGTGGCCAGGACAAGCCGGGCCATGACGGTCTTGAGGATACCGCCCGTTGAATCGATAATTCCCGGGCGTCACCTGACCGCCTAGCTGCTCGCCTGCATCTGCTCGCGCATCCGCCGCGCCCGCGCCAGCACCTTGTTCTCGATATCGGCCACCGTCGTTTCCGACACCGTGGCATCGACCCACTGGCCGTTCTGCAGCACCTGGCGGAAGATGTTCACCCGCACCCCGTCGCTGCGCAGGTCGCGGCTGAGGATATAGATCGTCGCCTTGAACCGCTCACCGCTGGTGCCCGGCGGCGTGTACCAATCCGTGATGATCACCCCGCCGAAGGGATCGGCCGAGGCCAGCGGCATGAAGGAAATCGTGTCCAGCGCCCCGCGCCACAGGAACGCATTCACGCCGATGCCGGAGCCGGCGCTGCCGCCGCCCTGGTCCTTGCTGCCCTTGCCGACTCCGAAGATCACCCCGCTGTCCTCGCCGCCCATGCGGGTGGTGGAGGGATCGCCCGGTCCGCCGCTGCCCAGACCCTCATACCCCGGCGCCGTGGGATTTGGCTTGTCGGAGGAGCAGCCGGCGACCGACAATCCGGCGAACAGGGCCGCGGGAAGCAGACGGGCGGTAATCGAGGTCAGGCGCATCGCAATGGTTAGCCTTTGGTTTGACGGCCGATCGTGGCGCGCCGTCTTAGCCCCGCGCTGTCCCGCCAGCAATCGGCATTCTACGCGGCCGGCCCGTCTGCCCGGCCGCAGCCCCCGGTATCTTGGCCCGGCTTGTTGCCCGGGCCGTCCGTTCCCGCACGTGCCGCGACAGGTGGCCCGGACTAATACCAGTCCGCGTTGAGATCGACTCTCGGGCCGTGCCGCCTCGTCATGCCGACGAAGGTCGGCATCCACGCCTTTTGCTTGCACAAACAAAGGCGTGGA
Organism: uncultured Rhodopila sp.; assembly: GCA_903851415.1. Classification (GTDB taxonomy): domain Bacteria; phylum Pseudomonadota; class Alphaproteobacteria; order Acetobacterales; family Acetobacteraceae; genus Rhodopila. Next base: position 3,191 of record CAINOE010000179.1, read on the forward strand.
TGGCGGGCCTACGCCCGCCATGACGGTCGAGAGGCCGCGCCGATGTGTCAAACTCAAAGCGGACTGGTATAACCCGGCAATGGTGGGTGCACAAACGAAAAGCGGCGGGGTGATGCCCCGCCGCTTCCGTCGTTCGTTCAGGCCTGAAGCTTACCAGGTCAGGACGGTAGAGAACAGAACCTGCTGCGACTGGGCATCGACCGTGTTGCCGATGGTGCCGGCCGCGAAGTTGTAGCCGTTCTGATGGCGATAGGCGTACTGGTATTCGCCGACGAGCTGGACGCCCGGGGCAAGCTTGTAGGCGCCGCCGAGAGCCAACTCATACTCGTGGCGCTGCGACACGCCGGCGAGCCGAGCATCGCCCTGGCTCCAGATTTCGCCGAACTGAACGCCCGCGATCAGCGGCCCGTTGGCATAGGTGAGGCCCGGCAGCAGCGCGTTCATGTTGGAGCCGCCCTCCGGCACCAGGTTCAACTGGCCGTTCACCGCGCCGCCGATATAGTCGAGGGCGGCGGTGAAGTTGGCGAAGGTAATGGCCCCGCCAGCCTTGTAGAAGCCGAGATTCTGGTAGCGCAGCGCCATGGCGGAACCCTGGCCGGTGCTGCCGGCGACACCATTATACGTCGCGCGCGCGATCGCCCTTTGCGCGGCCGCGGTCGAGTACGGACCGGTCGTCAGGTTTTCCTTCTGGGCGGTTTCGCCGAAGCCATACAGCTTGACGTCCACCGCGCCGAAGGTCTGCTGATAGCGCAGTCCGCCGCCGACCTGGTTGAACCACCTTGTGGCGTCGTTGCCGGAGCTGACGTTGATGCAGTTCGGGCCGGCCTGGTTGCAAGGCGCGCTCTGGAACGGGACCGAGCCGGACGCGTTCGCGAAGGCGTTGCCCGCGCTCGGCGCATACTGGACGCCGAAATCGAAGCCGAAGAACTGCGGCGACAGATAGACGATCTTGTTGTTGGCGACTTCGGCGCCGGCGGTGTTGAGCCACACGAACGGCGGCTGCGTGCCGGACGGGCCGACGTCCCCGAGACCGGCGCCGTTGAGGGCGCCGAGACCGCCGTCCCAGCACTGGCTGGTGAATATGCAGTTGTCGAACAGGCTGAGCACGCCGCTGCCCTGGCCGAGGCGGATGATGCCGGCCTGGTCCGTGGCCAGGTAGGTGAATGCCTGACGAACGTAGAGGGTCTGCGCGGATGCATTCCCCTGCGGACTGGCAAAGGCGCCGGTCGAGCCGCCGTTTACCGTGCCCGTCGTGCCGGCGTAGAAGTTTTCGCGGATTTCAGCCGAGGCGCCGTAGCGGATGCCGTTCGCGGACAGGCCGTCGAAGCCCGGATACAGGCGGAGATAGCTGCTGACGCCGACCGGGTTCAGCTTGTAGCCGTTCGGGCTGCCGAGCGGCTGTGCCTTGGTCGCGAGGTTTACCCCCGTGTTCAGGTTGGAGAACGTTCCGGCGACTTCAACTTCCACGCGGCCGTTCAGGCGGATGACGACGGTGCCCGGAGTCGGGACCGCGACGGTGTTCGGCGCGAAGATGGTGCTGAGCTGGCCGGCGGCGGCGCTGCCGGACGGGGTGTTGGCGACGCCCCAGGCGTTGTTGTTGTTGTCCTTGGCCGGGCCGGCGCCGTACGGCGCAATCAACTGGCCTTGCGAGGGGTTGGCTGGCAACGTCTGGGCATAAGCCAGACCGCCTGATGCTCCCATGATGGCCGCAGTGGCCAATAGAAGTTTACGCATGAAGACCCTCCTTACTGCGCCGGTAAGCCGGCGAATTTCCTCAGGCCCCGCCCGTCGATTCCCGCGAACCGGCGGGGAGCAGCCAGACCTCGCGCAAACTAATGACCTTCCGTTCATATCCAGGCAACCCGCTTTGGCGGTGCGGCATGGCATTTCCGAAACACTGTGGCGGCAGAGTCACAAAACCGCGCGTTCCGGACGGAATTCAGCCAAATGCGCAACACCGGCGCGTAGGCCGTGGGCGAATCCGGGGGGTGTTTAACAAAAATTACTCAGGGCGCCAGCGCGCCGATGGCCCCCGCGGCGTGGCAGGCGGTGCCGGGCAGGCGCTGGATGGAGGTGCCGTCCACGCCGCCGAGCGCGGCGAGGGGCATCCCCGGAACGCGCCGGGCCATGGCGCCCCAGCGCAGCGGTCCAAGGCCCGGCGCTCCGCGATGGCTTTCCGTCGCGAAGGCAGGCGAGAGGAACACCAGATCCGCTCCGGCCCGCGCCGCCCGCCGGAGATCGGCGACGGAATGGGCGGAGCTGGTGACGATGCCGCGCAGGCGGGCCGGGCCGGGCCGGCGCCCGCCGCGCAGATGCACCCCGGCCCGCAGCGCCGCCGCCAGCCGCGCATCGCCCGCGACCACGAGGACCAGCCGCCGCTCCCGGCAAATCCGCGCGAGGTCCTTGCCGAGTGCGGCGCGTCCGGGATCGGCGTCGTGCCGCAGCACCACCCCCGCCCGCCCGCGCGGCAGGGCGGCCGCGGCGGGGCGCGGGTCGGGGAGGCGGCCTGCATCGGTGAAGAGCCAGAGGCGGGGGAGGGAGGCGCCGCCGGGATGAAAGGGTAAGGATCGGGAGGGCAGCCGGTGAATGGTTTGGCCGGGGTGTCGTTGTTTCCTCGTCATGGCCCGGCTTGTCCGGGCCACCTGTCGCGGCACGGGCTGGCATGGATGGCCCGGACGAGCCGGGCCATGACGTTGCAGGAGCCGTGGCCTCAACCCCCATGCCAGCAGCTTCCGGTCCACGCTACGCCTTCAGGTAATGGTCCTTGTACCGCGTCCGCAGACTCGTCTTCAGCAGCTTGCCCGTAGCCGTGTGCGGCAGCTCATCCACGACAACAACCTCGTCCGGCAGCCACCACTTCGCCACCTTGCCCTCCAGCAGCGCCAGAACCGACGCCGGATCGACCGTATGCCCGGGCAGCGGCACCACCAGCAGCAGCGGGCGCTCGTCCCATTTCGGGTGGGCCGCCGCGATCACCGCGGCCTCCATCACGTCCGGATGCGAGACGGCGAGGTTCTCCAGCGTGATCGAGCTGATCCACTCGCCGCCCGACTTGATCACGTCCTTCGACCGGTCGGTGATCTCCATGAAGCCGTCCGGATCGATCGTCGCCACGTCGCCGGTGGCGAACCAGCCGTCCTTGTCCAGCGCGGCGCCGGGTTCCTCGCCGAAATAGGCGCTGGCGACCCAGGGCCCGCGCACCTTCAGGTCGCCGAATGCAACGCCGTCCCACGGCAGCTCCCTGCCGTCGCCATCGACGATCTTCATGTCGAGGCCGGGCAGGATGCGGCCCTGCTTCAGCATGTGGCGGGCGGCCTCGTCCCGGGTCAGCCCGGCCTGCGCCGGCTTCGGCGCGTTGAACGTGCCGACGGGGCTGAGTTCGGTCATGCCCCAGCCCTGCTCGAAGCGGATGCCATACTCGTCGCGGAACGCCTCGATCAGCAGCGGCGGCGCCGCGGACCCGCCGGTCATGATGCGCGTCACCGTCTCCAGCCGCTGCCCGCTGGAGCGCAGATGCTGCAGCAGCCCGAGCCAGACCGTCGGCACGCCGGAGGTGAACGTCACCCGCTCCGCGTTCAGCAGGCCCGCCATGCTGGCGCCGTCGAGATGCCGCCCTGGCAGGATCAGCGCGGCGCCGGCCAAGGCAGTGGCGTATGGCGTGCCCCAGGCATTGACATGGAACATCGGCACCACCGGCAGGATGCGGCTGGTGGCGCGGATGTCGAGCACATCGGGCATCGACACCGCATAGGCATGCAGCCAGGTCGAGCGGTGGCTGTACAGCACGCCCTTCGGCCGCCCGGTGGTGCCGGAGGTGTAGCACAGCGAGGCGGCGGTATTTTCGTCGAAGCGCGGCCAGACGTAGTCCTCGTCCGCCGCGTCCATCAACTGTTCGTAGCAGGCCAGGGTCATGCCCGGCGCCAGGGTCACCTCCGGCATGTTGGCGGTATCGGTCAGCATCACCACGGTCTTGACCGTATCGGCGATCCGCGCCGCGATCAGGCTGATCAGCGGGGCGAAACTGAGATCGACGAACAGGATTTTATCGGCGGCGTGGTTGATGATGTAGGCGATGTCGTCGGGATGCAGGCGGGGGTTGATGGTGTGGACGATCGCCTCCATCCCGGAGCTTGCGTAATACACTTCCAGATGGCGGTAGCCGTTCCAGGCCAGGGTGCCGACGCGGTCCTGCCGTTCGACGCCGTGCGCCAGCAGCACCTTCACCAGGCGGCGCGAGCGGCGCTCGACGCCGGCCCAGGTGTAGCGGTGGGTGGTGTTCTCATGCGTCCGCGAGACGACCTCGGCGGCGCCGTGATGCCGGGCGGCGTGGGTCAGTATCGAGGAAATCATCAGCCCTTGCGATTGCATCAATCCAAGCACGGTCGCCGCCTCCGCTTCGTTGTTCGTTTCCTCGCCTGGGGTTTATTCTATTTCTGCGGAGGATGATACGGAAGCGCCTCCGCGCTCGCTTTCCCGTCATTCCCCGGGGTCGTCCCCGCGGGAGCCGCACAGCAGGAGCTTCAGAGCGCCCGGCGGCGGACGGCCGGCGACAGGGTGTTGAAGTTCATCAAATCGGTGGCCTGACAGCACCGTCAGGTCTGACCTTTGGCTCTGCGTCCTTTTGCATCTCCCCCGCCGGTTGTCGTATTCCAATACGTATTGGAGACCGGGATGCCGAGGAAGCTCACGGTCACCGTGGATGCCGAGGTCTACGACGGCCTCCACACCGTCATCGGCCGCCGTCGCATCAGCCGCTTCCTGAACGATCTCGCCCGTCCGCATGTCGTCGGCCAGGACCTCTCCGCCGGATACGCCGCGATGGCGGCCGGCGAGGCGCGCGAGGCGGAAGCCGAGGCATGGAGCGACGTCTTGGTGGCCGACGTCGCAGACGAACCGAAGCGTGACCACTGACCCGTCACCGCATCGCGGCGAAGTCTGGCTGGTGGCATTCGACCCATCTGCTGGCGGCGAAATCCGGAAGACCCGTCCGGCGGTGGTTGTCAGCAACGACGCCGCCAACGCCGTGCTGAACCGCGTGCAGGTCGTTCCAATGTCAAGCCAGGTCGAGCGCCTGTATCCGGCGGAAGCCTATGTCTCGCTGGAGGGAACCCGTCGCAAGGCGATGGCGGATCAACTCGCGACAGCCGGCAAACGGCGCCTGCTGCGGCGGCTGGGCGCCCCCGGCAAAGAGGACATCGAAGCCGTCAACCGCGTGATCCGCGTGCAGCTTGATCCGTGATCGGCTACCGAATGCCAGCTTCTCGATCCCCCCGATAGCTTCCGGCGACCCGGTTTTACTCACGATCAGCAGGTCCGGCTGACCAAATCCGACAGCCGGGGAGGAAGACTGAACCATGCAAACCGATATCAACCTGCCTGCGTATTTCGGCCGCATCGGCTATGCGGGTCCCTGCCAACCGACCCTGGCGGTGCTGACCGATCTGCACGCCAAACATCCGGCGAAGATCCCCTTCGAGGGCCTCGACCCTTTCCTCGGCAGGCCGGTGCCGATCGGCTACCAATCCATCCAGTCGAAGCTCGTGCATCAACGCCGCGGCGGGTATTGCTTTGAGCAGAACGCGCTGTTCTTCGGCGTGCTCGAAACGATCGGCTTTTGTACCGTTCCCCTTGCCGCCCGCGTCATCTGGATGTCCCCCGGCCGATCGGCGCCTCCGACGCATCGCCTGACCTTGGTCCATATGCCCGAGGGCGACTATCTCGCCGACGTCGGGTTCGGGGGACAAACCTATACCGCGCCGCTCAAGCTCCACACGAATGCGCCACAGACCACACCGCACGGCGTGTATCGGGTCGTCGGGGACAACGGCACACTCGAAATCCAGATGCGGCTCGCCGACCGGTGGGAGGGAATGTATCGCTTCACGCCGACACCGGCCCCGCAGGGCGACTTCGAAATGGCGAACTGGTTCACCGCGACGCACCCGAAAACACGTTTCGTCCGCAACCTCGTCGCCGCGAGGGTC
>CAINOE010000180.1 GCA_903851415.1 uncultured Rhodopila sp.
CGAGTCCCGTGGTCATCGAATCACCTTCCGCTCGTGGGGTCGCCGTGCGGGCAGAGAATCGAGGCGGCGCGCGGAAGGCAAGCAAATTCATTCCCGCGATGTGTGCATCCGGTAGGGACAAGCCGGGCCATGACGATGGGGAGGGGCCCGATGGGTCAAACTCAACGCGGGCTGATATAATGCCGCGCAACGATCTTGGGCCGGGCCGGTGCGTTCTCGTAACACGCTGCTCGGCTGGATGGTCGAACTCCGTCGGCTTCGCCACTGGCAGGCGTAAGCACCCCGGCACGCACGAGGATGCTGCCGAAGGCTTCTTATTCGATACTTGGCAGATTCAGACCATGAACACGTGCGCAGGTGACGGCGTCCTCATAGCCGGCATCGGCATGGCGCATCACCCCTGTTGCCGGATCGTTCCAAAGCACGCGCTCGATACGTCTCGCAGCGGCTGGCGTGCCATCCGCGACGATGACCATGCCGGCATGCTGGCTGAACCCGATCCCGACGCCGCCGCCGTGATGGAACGACACCCAGGTGGCGCCGCTCGCGCAGTTCAACAACGCATTGAGCAGCGGCCAGTCGGAAACCGCGTCGCTCCCATCCCGCATTGCTTCCGTCTCCCGGTTGGGTGAAGCGACCGAGCCGGAATCCAGATGGTCGCGCCCGATCACGATCGGCGCCTTCAGTTCGCCGCGCATGACCATTTCGTTGAAAGCCAGGCCGAGGCGGTGACGATCGCCCAGGCCGACCCAACAAATGCGGGCCGGCATACCCTGGAATTTGATTCGCTCGCGTGCCATGTCGAGCCAGCGGTGCAGCGCCGGACTGTCCGGCATCAGTTCTTTCACTTTAGCATCGGTCCGATGGATATCCTCCGGATCCCCGGACAGCGCCGCCCAGCGGAACGGCCCGATGCCGCGGCAGAACAGCGGGCGAATATAGGCGGGCACAAAGCCGGGAAAATCGAACGCATCGGCAACGCCTTCCTCCAGCGCGACCTGACGGATGTTGTTGCCGTAATCCACCGTCGGCACACCCATTTTCCAAAAGGCCAGCATTGCCTGGACATGCTCGGCCATGGATCGCCGGGATGCCGCTTCGACGGCCTTGGGGTCGCTCGCGCGCTTCGCCTGCCATTCCGCGAGTGTCCAGCCCTTCGGCAGATAGCCGTTGACGGGATCATGCGCCGAGGTCTGGTCTGTCACGCAGTCCGGCTTTATTCCGCGACGCACAAGTTCCGGCAGCACATCGGCCGCGTTGCCGAGAAGTGCGACGGATACCGGCTTTTTCTCTTTGCCTGCCCGGTCGATGACGGTGAGAGCATCATCCACATCGGCTGCCAACACATCCACATATCCGGTGCGCAGGCGCATTTCGATGCGCCCGGGCTGGCACTCGATGGCGAGGCAGGAGGCGCCCGCCATGGTCGCCGCCAAAGTCTGCGCTCCGCCCATCCCGCCAAGCCCCGCGGTCAGGATCCAGCGCCCGGCCAGCGAGCCGCCGTAGTGCTGGCGACCCATTTCCACGAATGTTTCGTAGGTTCCCTGAACAATCCCCTGTGAGCCGATATAGATCCATGATCCGGCCGTCATCTGGCCGTACATCATCAACCCTTTGCGGTCGAGTTCGTGGAAATGGTCCCAGGTGGCCCAATGCGGCACCAGGTTGGAATTGGCGATCAGTACGCGTGGTGCATCGGCATGGGTGCGGAACACGCCGACGGGCTTGCCCGATTGGATCAGCAGCGTCTCGTCATCCGCCAACGCGCGGAGACTGGCGACGATACGGTCGAACGCCTCCCAGTTGCGGGCAGCCCGGCCGATGCCGCCGTAGACCACCAGCTCCTGAGGATCTTCCGCGACGTCCGGATCGAGATTGTTCATCAGCATGCGCAACGGCGCTTCGGTCAGCCAGCTCCTGGCGGAGAGCACGTCGCCCTTGGGCGCGCGGATCATGCGGGCATTGTCGCTGCGGGTCACGGCGAGACCTCCTCAATCAGGTAACGAGCGGCAGCAGGTCGCCGCACGAATCCGTCAGCGCGCCGGCGCGCACCAACGCAATGGCCTTGGCCATGTCGGCATGGAGATACCGGTCCGCGTCGAGATGCGGCACCTCGCTGCGCAGGACCCCACGCACATCCTCCAGCCGGACGCTGGACAGCAACGGCGCATGGAAATCGCATCCCTGCGCGGCCGCCAGCCATTCGATGCCGATGACGGCGGTGGCATTCTCCGCCATCCCCGGCAAGCGGCGCGCGCCGTGCGCGGCCATGGAAACATGGTCCTCCTGGTTGGCCGAGGTTGGAATCGAATCAACGCTGGCCGGGTAGGCACGCTGCTTGTTCTCCGACACCAGGGCGGCCGCGGTCACCTGCGGCATCATGAAGCCGGAATTCAGGCCGGGCTTGCGGGTCAGGAAGGCAGGCAGGCCGGACAAGGCCGGATCCACCAGCATGGCGATCCGCCGTTCCGCCAGCGAGCCGATTTCGCACACCGCCATGGCGATCATGTCGGCGGCAAAAGCGACAGGTTCGGCATGGAAATTTCCGCCGGACAGCGCCTCATTGGTTTCCGCGAAGATCAGCGGATTGTCGGACACGCCGTTCGCCTCAGCCCCCAATGTATCGGACGCCTGGCGCAGCAGGTCGAGCACGGCGCCCATGACCTGCGGCTGGCAACGCAGGCAATACGGGTCTTGCACCTGCTCGTGCTCGGCCAGATGAGAGTGCCGGATGGCCGAACCCGCCAGCAGACGGCGCAACGCCTCGGCGGTTTCAGCCTGCCCGCGATGACGGCCCAGAGCGTGGACACGCGGATCGAACGGCGCGTCCGATCCGCGAGCCGCATCCGTCGACAATGCCCCCGTGACCAATGCCGATCGGCAAGCCAGCTCCGCCTCGAAGAGTCCGGCCAAGGCATAGGCGGTGGAGAACTGCGTGCCGTTGAGCAGCGCCAATCCTTCTTTCGCCCCCAAGGCCAGCGGCTCCAGCCCGGCCGCGGCGAGGCCTTCGGCGGCCGGCAGCCGTCGCCCGTTCAGGACAAACTCCCCGGTTCCCATCATCGCCGCCGTCATATGAGCCAGCGGTGCGAGATCACCCGACGCCCCCACCGAGCCTTGGATCGGCACCACCGGCGTCAGCCCGCGCACCAGGAGCGCCTCCAGCATGGCGATCGTGGCGGGGCGCACGCCGGATGCGCCCTGTGCCAGGCTCGCCAGCTTCAGCGCCACCATCAGGCGCGCGACGGCGACGGGCATCGGCTCGCCCACGCCCGCCGCATGCGACAGGACGAGGTTGCGCTGAAGCGTTTCCAGGTCGGCGGAATCGATGCGCACGCTGGCGAGCTTCCCGAAGCCGGTGTTGATGCCATAGACCGGCAGCTTCCTGGCGACGATCGCGGCGACCGCGCCGGCGCTCCGCGCGATCCCGGGCGCGCAGGCGGCGTCCAGGCGCACATCCTCGCCGCGAAAGATCGAGCGCCAGTCGCGCAGCGAGACGCTGCCCGGCTGCAAGGTGATCATGCCGGCAGTCCCTTCCACACGCGGGCATGCAGCGGATTGAACCCCATCCGATAGACCAGTTCGGCGGGGCGCTCGATCGACCAGATGGCAAGGTCGCAGCTCTTGCCGGCCTGGAGCGTGCCGATGCTGTCCAGCCGCCCCAGCGCCCGGGCGGCTTCGCGGGTCACGCCGAGGATGCATTCCTCGACGGTCAGGCGGAACAAGGTGGCGGCCATGTTCATCGCCAGCAAAAGCGATGTCAGCGGCGAGGTGCCGGGGTTGCAGTCAGTGGCCAGGGCCATGTGCGCGCCGTGGCGGCGAAAGAGATCTACCGGCGGCAACTGCGTTTCCCGGATGAAATACCAGGCTCCGGGCAGCAGCACCGCGACGGTTCCTGCCCGGGCCATTGCCGCTGCGCCCGCCTCGTCGGTGTGCTCCAGATGGTCCGCCGAGAGCGCACCAAATCCCGCCGCCAGCGCGGCACCGTGCAGGTTGGACAGTTGATCCGCGTGCAGCTTGACCGGCAGCCCGAGCGAACGCGCCGTCTCGAACACGCGCGCTACCTGATCGACAGAAAAGGCGATGCCTTCGCAGAACGCATCGACCGAATCGGCCAGCCCCGCCCGGGCGATGGCGGGCAGCATCTCGCTGCACACGCGATCGATATAGGCATTCTTGTCGCCGCCGGCTTCCGGGGGCAAGGCATGGGCGCCGAGAAAGGTGGTGGTGATATCGACTTTCCGGTGGTCCGCCAGAGCGCGTGCTGCTCGCAACTGCCGCGCTTCCGCGTCGAGCGACAGGCCGTAGCCGGATTTCACCTCGATCGTCGTTGCACCCTCGGCCAGCAGCGCATCGAGGCGCGGCAGAGTTTCGGCTACCAGCCGCGCCTCGCCGGCGGCGCGCGTCGCCGTCATGGTCGAGACGATCCCGCCGCCGAACCTGGCGATGTCCTCATAGGTCGCGCCAGCCAGCCGCAGGGCAAATTCTGCGGCCCGGTCGCCGCCATAGACCAGATGGGTGTGGCAATCGATCAGGCCCGGGGTGATCCAGCGTCCATCACAGTCGATGGTCTCGTCCGCTTTCAGCCCGGGAGCGTCTCCGGCGGCACCGGCATAGACGATGCGGCCGCCGCACGCGGCCAACAGCCCATTCTCGACGATGCCAAGGCCGTCCCGCCCCGGTGCCATCGTCATCAGCCTCGTGTCTCGCCAAAGCCGGTCACAGCGCACCATGCAAGTCGTTTCCCGGCGAAAGACGTTGAAGTTCTGGGACTCTCTATTGATATTGATCGTGGCGCGATCTTGTCCAGTGCCGTGATAATCCTGTCCGAGACCTCCGGAGGTTGCCGCTGATGGCGGGTCTGTGGTTCGAAACCGCTCTCCTCCCCGGTGGCTGGGCGTTCGGCGTGCGGCTCGAGGTCGCCGAGGGACGGATCCGGTCAGTCGAAGTGGACGTGCCGCCGGCTCCCGGTGACGAGCGGCACGGCATCGCACTTCCCGGCCTGTGCAACCTGCACAGCCACGCCTTCCAGCGCGCCATGGCGGGATTGACCGAGACTCGCGCCGATGCAGGCGGCGACAGTTTCTGGACCTGGCGCGCCATGATGTACCGGTTCGTCGATCGCATCGAACCGGAGCACATCGAGGCCATCGCCGCACAGGCCTATGTCGAAATGCTGGAAGCCGGCTTCGTACGTGTCGCGGAATTCCATTATCTCCATCATGCGCGCGACGGCGGTCTCTACGACAATATTGCCGAGCATGCGGCCCACATCGGCGCTGCGGCGGAGCAAACCGGCATTGCGCTCACGTTGTTGCCGGTGTTCTACGCCCATGCCAATTTCGGCTCCGTCGCGCCCGACCATGGCCAGCGCCGCTTCACCACCACGCCGGAGCAGTTCGGCTGCCTGATGGACGCCTGCCGCCGCGCCATCGCGCGTCTGCCCGGCGCCGTCCTCGGCCTCGCCCCGCACAGCCTGCGCGCCGCAACCGTCGGCGAAATCGCCGCCATCCTGCCATTATGCCAATCCGGCCCGATCCACATCCACATCGCTGAACAATCCCGCGAGGTCGATGACTGCCTCGCCTGGTGCGGCCGCCGGCCGGTGGAGCATCTGCTCGACAACATGGCTGTCGACGAGTCCTGGTGCCTGATCCACGCCACTCACATGACCGCCGGCGAAACCGCACGGCTTGCCGCCAGCGGTGCCGTCGCCGGCCTGTGCCCGATCACCGAAGCCAATCTCGGGGACGGCATCTTTCCCGCCCGGGACTACGCCGCCGCGGGCGGGCGTTTCGGAGTAGGCTCGGATTCCAACATCCTGATCGACGCTGCCGGCGAACTGCGCCAGTTGGAATACTCCCAACGCCTCGCATCAGGCGGCCGCAACCTGCTGACCACGCTCGAAACCCGTTCCTCCGGGCGCCGGTTGTTCGACGCCGCCCGCCATGCCGGTGCCCGGGCCTCCGGCATCGCCGCAGCCGAAATTGCCCCGGGCCACCCGGCGGATTTGGTCAGTTTGAACCTGCACGACACCAGCCTGTCGGCACGCCGCGGCGACGCTTTGCTCGACAGTTGGATCTTCGCGGCCCGGCACGGCCTGGTGGATTGCGTCTGGCTGCAAGGCAGGAAACTCGTCTCGCAAGGGCATCACCACCTGCGCGACGGCATCTCAAGCCGCTTCCGCCGAACGCTGGGAGTCTTGACGGGATAAGGATGCTGATATTCAGGGTCCATCCGGGGAGGGCGCTCCGTTGCGCATGGTTAAGCGCGTTATCATGCGTGATACGTAGGGTCTCGTTGATTTCCGCCCGTCGGTTCAGCGTCGATCAGCCCAGCAACCAGCAGCGCGCCCGGCGCAGACGGCGTCGAACCTTTGCGGCACGCGTCAGTGCGTTCCGGCGGCCCCCGCCCTGCTACGAAAATCCCTGCCTGGCGGATTTGACGTTGTCCCAATACGACCTGGCTGATAAAGCATGGAACGTTAAGCTGAAAGCGTGGCGTTGTAGACCGTGTCTCCGATCGTCACGTCGCTGAGCACAAGGTCTTGCACGTTGTAAAGATAGATCGGCTCGGCAGTGTTGGCGGAAGGGTCGCAGTTGCTGATGCTGATGTCCGCAACCGGCATAACCGTCGGCGGAGGCTGCGTCAGCCCGTTGTAATCGGCGGCGACTGGTCCCTGGATGATAATCGCCTGATAGCAACTCGCCGCCGCGCCGGGCGGCGGACTTGCCGTCACGTCTTCGATCACGATATTCCTGACCACCGGCGGCCGAACGCGGACGTTGTCGGACCCGGGAGAGTAGTCGCAGTCGAAAGTAATAACGCCGCCCTGATTGGTCGATACCGTGCCAGCCGGGATCGGGCTCTCCGGCAGCGGCGAGTAGAAGCTCGGCGCGAGATTGATGCCGTTCGGCAGGGTCACGTTACGCACATAGAAATTCTCAATCGTCCCCTCGCGATTAAGGTTGGTCTTGATGCGGATCGCGATACTCAACGGGTTGGCGGCATAGTTCTGGTTCAACATCTGCAGGTTCTCGGCGAAGATATACTTCACGCCGGCGGTCATCTCACTGCCGATGGTGATGCCCCCATGTCCACTGTTCATGACGCAGTTGGCGATCAGATGGTTCTGCGCCGGGCCGAACTCGGTGTCCGTATCTTTCCCCGACTTGATAGCGATGCAGTCGTCGCCGGTGTTAAAGGTCACCGTGTGCCGTCGATCGACTTCGGCAAAAGGCGCAACGCCTTGCGGTAGATGCCTGGCAGGTCAATCCGCTGGCGCATGGACGGCGCATAGCGGTCCGCGGCGATTGCCCGGAACACTCCCGCCTCGGATTCCCAGTGCGGTACATGGGCTGACTGCGGCCACGCCTCGGCCTTCAGCATGTGGATCAGCGCCGGTAGCAGGTTCGACGTCACAGCGTGCAGTTGCTCGTTTCCCACGCTGTCGATTTCCTCAATGATGTTCGGCCAGTCCGGCGCTTCGTTCACCGGGTCCCCGGCGGCGAGACGGCGCAGCAGGTCACGCTGCTGTTCGGACCACAGCAGGATGTCAGTTTCGTAGAGATCAGGCATCGGAAAACTCCCCGCCGTTCACCGATGGAGAATGGCGGCCGGCACCGCCGCGGTCAACGACATGAACCCCGCTTGACGGACTACCTCGCCGCAGAGAGTCGCTCCGCGGCTCCCGGCGAGTCGGTCAGTATGGCCGCGCTCTGCCAGAGATTATCCGCGAGCGCGCTGAATGTGTCTGTAGCGAGGCAGCCGGCACAGAGCGTGGCGATCTGCTCATAGAGACGGCGCCGGCCAGGCGTAAGGGTTGTTCGCCCGGTTATCAGCTTTCGCTCCCTGCCGGTTGGCCGGGACCGCCAAGCGCGGCATTGATAGCGGCTCTCTATCCTTCAAGCGCCGCGCGATCAGACACGTCCCACCCGCGAGCCTTTGCGTCCGCTGCCAACATCCCCTGCGTCGGCTCCCGCATGGCAGCGATGGCCGCCATAGCCATTGGCGCGCAGTCTTCCCAGCTCTGGGCTTCCGGCACGCGCACCGCCAGTTCTCCCGTAACGCGTTCAACCATCTCGCTAACAGCCATCAACCTTACCCCTCTCCGGTCCACTCTCAATCAGCGGGCCGTAGGTTCGAATCCTACAGCGTCCACCAATAATTTCAAGGACTTGCAAAGCGTGGACGGCGGGAGGCAGGCCGATGCCCGGTCTCTGTCAAACCCACGTGCTGCTCCGGTCCGAACACCAGCGCGATCTGCTGCGCCGCCTTGCTACCGGGGAAACGGTGAACGAAACACCTGACTGGCCGGACATCATCGAGGAATTCGAGAGCGTCGGTAGCGAGCAGCGTTTCGCCGTGGAGTCGCCGCCGTTGCAGGCGCTGCGCCACATGCTCAAGGCCGAGGCGTGGCCTCAGTCCACCGCGGTGCCGCACTGGCAGGCCGAGGCGATCCTGTTCCGCGGCCAGGCGCAACGCCGGTTCACCCCATCCATGCGCGGGCGGACCGACCTCGCGAAGATCCACCGCAAAGCGTTGCGCGCCGTGCTGAAGACCATTGATGGCCAGCCGCCGTTGCCGGTGCTGCAGACCTGCCAGTGCACGCTCGACGGCCTGCTGGCCGAAGACTGACGGCGCGCCCGGTTAAACCTCTCCGGTGGACAGGCCGGCGTTGCGGCGGCTATTGTCGCAACGCTTTCGACCTTGGAACCCCTCTGGTATGGCGGTTACTGCCCTGGATACCCACGCGATCGTCAAGCAACTGGTCGCTGCCGGCTTCACCGGTGAGCAGGCCGAAGCCGTGACCGGTGTCGTGCGCGACGCGCAAACACTCGCCTTCTCGGAGCTCGCCACAAAAGCCGATCTCGAGTTGGGGCTGGCCTTGGTCCGCGCGGACCTCGACCGCGGGCTGGCCTCAGTCCGCGCGGACCTCGACCGCGGGCTGGCCTTGGTCCGCGCGGACCTCGACCGCGGGCTGGCCTCAGTCCGCGCGGACACTGCCCGAGGGCTGGCGGAAACGAAGACCGAAATCCTCAAGTGGATGGTCACCACGATCGGCGTGCAGACCGTGGTCATCCTTGGCGCGATGGTCTCGTTCATCCGGCTGCTCGTGCACTGAGGCGCCGGGTGGCCGGCGGCTGATACGCCGTTCGTCCAAGCCGCGCCTTCTGTGCTGCGGCGCTGCCGCCGCCAGCAATTGCGCGACGCGCGCCCGCAGTCCTACCGCCCGGCGTTGGGATCGTATGCGTTCGGGAGTTGCTGCGGCAGCGCACCGGCGGCACGGGCGCACGCACCCTTCTGTAGCAGCGCATCCCGGGCGCAAATGGTCCCGTCCGAATACCCGCAGATCGAATAGCCGCTGGGCATCACCACGCAGTAGTCGCCGATGCGGCTCGACGCGACCTTCACCTCCGCCGGGTTCACGTCGCAACTTCCGTTCTGCCGGGCGGCATCGCGCGCGCAGAGCGAGCCGTCATAATACATGCATTGCGGCTGGGTATTCGGAAGGGTCATGCAGAACGGAGCCGCGATCGCGCCAACCGGCGATGCAAGGCAAAGGGCAGCCACGGTGACGATCCTGAGCATGGGAAATCCTTCGGTCTGACACGTGATAGCGGGGCACGCCCACGTATGCGGTCGTTCTATACGAGCAGGCCCGCGGGTCAAACTGAGCGGGCGGCTTACAGTATACTGGCCGCGACCGGCTCGTTGCCGCAATTATTTGTGATTGTCTTTGGCGAAACCTGCACGACCGGGTGATGGCCGGCACCGCAAGCGCCCCCCGCGACACCCGCCGGTAGCCATCCGCTTGTGAATGATTCCAATCCCGCGCTAAACTGCGACCATCGGCCGGCCGGGCACACGTTACCCTCGGCCGGCCGGACAACGCCGGACAAGGCAGCCCGCGGGAGGGGGCGCGGAGAATGGCAACCGACCAGGAGATCAGGCGTGGCTGCTCGCTCGCCCGAGACCCGGTGCAGGCGGCGCGGGAGTTCCATGCCGCGGTCTCCCAGCCGGACGGTGCCGGCCTCGTGGTGTTCTTCTGCGCACCGACCTACGATGCGGATGCACTGGCCTCCGAAATGGCCAGGCTCTTCGCCGACACTCCCCTTATCGGCTGCACCACCGCCGGGGAGATCGGCCCGGACGGCTACGTCGAAGGCTCGATCACCGGCTTCAGCCTGCCGGCCAGCGAATGCACCGCCGCGAGCGTCCTGATCCATGGACTGTCGGACTTCAACATATCCCGCGGCCATGATGCGGCCGAGGCGGCGATCGCCGCGCTCGCCGGGCGCAGCGGTCTGCCGCTCGATCCCGAGACAACCTTCGCCCTGCTGCTCAGCGACGGCATCTCCACCAACCAGGAGGTTCTGATCGCTTCGCTGCAAGGCCGCATGGCCAATCTGCAGATGCTCGGCGGCTCGGCCGGCGACGACATGCACTATGAACGGACCTGCATCTATCACGCGGGCCGGTTCCACCCCGATGCCGCGCTGCTGACCCTGATCAAGACCTCCCGCCCGTTCCGCATTTACCGCTGCCAGCACTTCTTCGGGTCCGACACCAGGATGGTGGTGACCGAGGCTGATCCGGTCGCCCGGATCGTGAGCGAGATCAACGCCGAACCGGCCGGCGCGGAATATGCCCGGATCATCGGTCTTCGCCCGGACCAGCTCACCTCCGCGCGGTTCGCGGAATCGCCGGTGATGGTGCGTGTCGGCGGCGAGTATCACGCCCGCTCGATCCAGCGCATGAACGACGACGGCAGCCTGACCTTCTATTGCGCGATCGACGAGGGCGTGGTGCTCACCCTGGCCCGCCGCCAGGACATCGTCGAGAACCTGGACACTTTCTTCGGCAAGGTGCGTGGCGAGATGGGGCCGCCCGGGCTTGTCATCGGCTTCGACTGCGTCCTGCGCAGCCTGGAAGCGGAGCACCGGCAGACCAAGCACAAGCTCGGCCGCATCCTCAGCGCCAACAACGTCGTCGGCTTCTGCACCTACGGCGAGCATTACCGCGCCATGCACGTGACCCAGACCTTCACCGCCCTGGTGTTCGGGAGCACCGGCGCCGCATGAGGGGACCGGGTCTGTCCGAGCCATCGCGCGACGATCTGGAAAACGATCTCCGCAAGCTGCGCAAGATCAACAAGGTGCTGATGGACCGCGTCGAGCGGAACATGGACGCGCAGGGCGGCGACGCGTTCTCCCTGTTCCAGACCGCGATCGCCCTGGAAGCGCGGGTGTCGGAGCGCACCGACGAACTCACGACGCTGACGCAGCGCCTGATGCACGAAATCTCCGTCCGGCGGGAAACCGAGCGGGCGCTGCTGGAGGCCAAGGCCGAGGCGGAACAGGCCAATCTCGGCAAGACGCTGTTCCTGGCGGCGGCCAGCCACGACCTGCGCCAGCCACTGAATGCCGCGCGGCTGTTCCTCGGCGCGCTGGCGGACGAAGTCGGCGACGGACGCCCGCGCGAGCTTGTCGGCCGCGTCGAAACCGCGCTGGATACCGTCACCGAGCTGATCAACGCCGTGCTCGACATCTCGAAACTTGACACGGGCGCCTGGGCGGTATCGCCCGCCAGCTTCCCGGTCGCGCCGCTGCTGACCCGGCTGGCGGATGAATACGGGCCGGAAGCGGCCGCGTGCGGGCTGACGATGCGCGTGGTTCGCAGCAGCGCCTTCGTGCACACCGACCGCGCGCTGTTCCAGCGGGCCATGAGCAACCTGGTCAGCAACGCCATCCGCTACACCCGCAGCGGCCACATCCTCATCGGCTGCCGCCGCCGGCAGGGATGGATCAGCGTCGAGGTATGGGATACCGGCATCGGCATCCCGGAGTCGATGCGTCCTTATATCTTTGACGATTTCCGTCAGGTCGCGACGCCGCCGCGCAGTCACGAGAAGGGCTTCGGCCTGGGCCTGGGGATCGTCGAACGGATCGTCCGCCTGCTCGGGCTGGAGATCGAGGTGCGATCCCGCGACGGAAGCGGGTCGTGCTTCGCGCTGCGCGTGCCCTGCGGCCATCCGGACCATGCGGCCGCGGAGCCGGACGCCACGCTGCCACCGATAGCGCGGCGGGCGTTCGCCGGCCTGCGCGTGGCGTGCCTGGACCCCGACCCGCCGATTCGCGAGGCTTTGGCAACGCTGCTGCAATCCTGGGGCTGCCGCCCGGTGATCGCCGGCGGCCTGGACGCCTTGCTGGACGGCCTCGCGCCCGAGCCGGGCGGCCCGGACCTGATCCTGTGCGACATCGAGCTTGCCGGGCACCGCCGGGGCGCGGAGGCGATTCAGGCGCTGCGGCGCATTTTCGGCCGGACGATCCCGGCCATCGTGGTTTGCAAGGATCGCGACGCCGCCCCGCGGGAGGAGATCGACCGTCTCGGATGCGGGCTTCTGTTTAAACCCCTGCAGCCCGCCAGGCTGCGCGCCATGATTGGCCACGTGCTGGATCAGGGTTCGGTCGGCTGACGGGCGGCGAAGCCCTCGCCGCGGACCGCGACAATCGCTTGCGCCCTGGTTTCGACGCCGAGGCTGCGCAGGATGGCGGTGACATGCGCCTTGACCGTCATGTCGCTGATCGCCAGCTCGCGGGCGATCTGCTTGTTGGATTTGCCCTCGACCAGCTTTTCCAGCACGGCCGCCTGGCGGGGAGTCAGCGTCTCGCCGGGCGGGTGATCGCCGTCCCGCCGGTTCGGCGCGGTGCCGGGCGGCAGGTAGACCCCGCCGCCGAGAATCATCTGCAGGCCCTCGATCATCGCCTCCATGGACGAGGCTTTCGGGATGAACCCGACGGCGCCGCACAGCATGGCGCGCATCATGGTTTCACGCTCCTCGATCGCTGAAATCACCACGATCGGCGTCGCCGGAAGCTTGGCGCGGAAGCGAAGCAGGGACGACAGGTCGTTCGAATCGGGCAGGTAGATATCCAGCGTGACAAGATCGAGGTCCGGCGCGGCGGTGGCGTGGTCGAAGGCTTCGCGAAAGCTGGAGGCTTCGCGATAGTTCGCGTCCCATCCTTTCGCCGCGAACAGCCGGCCGATGATGTCGCGGACCGCGGCACGGAACAACGGATGGTCGTCGATGATCAGGATCGTCTGCATTCCACCCCGTGGCGCGTTCCTTGAAGGTTGCTTGCCGGACGCGATCAATAACAGACCCGGGGCGGCGCTGAAAGCGGGCGATGGCGCATGAGCCGTTTCGGACCAGAAAATGCGATAAAGATGAAAATCTGGATCATGGTATCGCCATTCATCCGGGCGGGCACGACCTGCGGTGGAAACGACCCTTTTTTCTGATATTCATTCATCGGCGGTATGGCTTTGGGAAGCCGTGGCCAGGGCCAGCGCTTGTTCCGGCCAGGCTGGCGCTGCAACGGGCCGGCGGAGGCGCCTTCGGCTGCGCAATCAAGCAATGGTATCGATCGCTTATTTCGAATTGGTCCGTTTCTTGTGCAGTTGCGAGATAGCGATTCTATAAAATCGAGACGACGACGCAGCATTGAGCTTGCGGTTTTATTGTAAATATTCGCGTCTTACGACCTTTGGGCTATATCCGCCGCCGCCGCGAAGCTATCTTATGTCAATCAAGGGTTCGGGCCGCACGATGCCGGCCGAGAACAAATAAGGGGAGGCAGATAATGACTTCCAGATATAAGCTCTTGTGCAGTGCAGTATTTTCCTGCGGTTTGCTTGCCGCGGCGGTTGGCGCCGCTGCCGCGGACGAGGCGGACGCGAATGGCTGGGCGGTCTACGGCCATGGTTACGATAACACGCGCTACAGTCCGCTGGACCAGATCAACGCCAAGAACGTTTCGACGCTGAAGTTGGCTTACGCGTTCTCGCTCGGATCCCTGCGCTCCAATGAAGCGACGCCGATCGTTGTCGGGGACACGCTTTATGTCTCCAGTTCGTGGGGACCGAAATACGTCTATGCGCTGAATGCCGCGACCGGCGCGCAGCGCTGGAAGTATGAGCCTGAAATTCCTGACGATGTGCTGCAATATGCCTGCTGCGACGCCAATAGCCGCGGCGTGACCTATGCCGGCGGAAAGATCTTCGTCGGCCGCCTGGACGGCAAGCTGGCGGCGCTGGATGCCGCGACGGGCAAGGAACTCTGGGTCGCCGATGTCATCGATTACAAGGAAGGCGCGGTGATCACCTCGCCGCCGGTGGTGGTGCGTGACAAGGTGATTACGGGCTTCGGCGGCGGCGAGTACGGCGTGCGCGGCAGCCTGCAGGCCTATGACGTCAACACGGGCAAGCAGGTCTGGAAGACCTACACGGTGCCCCTGGCGAACGAGCCGGGGGGCGATAGCTGGAAGGGCGACAGCGCCGTGCACGGCGGCGGCGTGGTCTGGCTTATCGGCTCGTACGACCCGAAGTCCAATTCGGTCTATTTCGGCACCAGCAACCCCGGTCCGTGGGCGAGCCTGGTGCGCAGCACCGGCGACGGCAACTACGGCAAGCTGACGAACCTGTATACGTCCAGCACGCTCGCGCTTGATCCCGACACGGGGAAAATCAAATGGGCCTACCAGGGCACGCCGGCCGACGCCTGGGACTATGACGGCGTCAACGAATTGCTGCTGGCCGACCTGAAAATCGGCGGGGTGCCGACGCCGGTCGGATTAAAAGCCGATCGCAACGGATTTTTCTATGTTCTCAATAGGGAAACCGGGAAGCTGATCTCGGCCGAGACCTTCGTGCCGACGAACTGGGCGACGAAGATCGACCCGGCGACGGCGCGGCCGGTGGAGGACCCGGACAAGCGGCCGGGGCCGAACCACGATGCCAAGAACATCTGTCCGAACCTTATCGGCGGCAAGAACTGGCAGCCGATGGCGTTCAGCCCGAAGACCGGCTTCGTCTATATCCCGGCCAACAATCTCTGCACCGACATGTCCGAGCTCAAGGACGTCGAATACCGCAAGGGCGTGTTCTTCCTCGGCAAGGACTTCACCGCGCTGCCCGGCCCCGGCGGCTACCTGGGTGACATCGAAGCCTGGGACCCGGTGGCGCAAAAAGCCGTCTGGCACAACAGGGAGCCGCTGCCGTTCAACGGCGGCACCCTGGCGACCGGCGGCGATCTCGTCTTCTACGGCAACCTGCTGGGCTACTTCAAAGCGGTTGACGCGGCCACCGGTGCCGAACTGTGGAAGACGCAACTTGGATCCGGTATCGGCGCCGCGCCGATAAGCTACTCCATCGACGGCAGGCAGTACGTGGCTGTGGTCGCTGGAAGGACTGTCTCGATTGCCGCCTTTCTGGGAGACATCGGCAAACAGATGACCGACGCAACCCCGGAAGGAGGCACCCTTTTTGTTTTCTCGGAGTAAAGTCATGCAATACGATCAGCTTTTGTGCCGTCTCGCCGCGGGCGTGATCCTCGGCGCGGCTGTCGCGTGGCCTGCCGGGAGCTTTGCACAGGCTCCCGGAACCGACCCGACAACCCCGGCGACGGCGCTCGCCGCGTCGGAGAACCCGACCGATACGCAGCAGGCGATGCTGCAACCGACAAGAATCATCCCCAAGAACACAGAACTTGAGATGATCGCCGAAGGTCAGAAGATCTTCAATGGCACCTGCTCGCACTGCCATGGTCCGGATGCCGTGGTGTCGGCCAGGCGGCTGGATCTGCGACAGTTGCGGCACCGCTACGGCGAAACCACCGAGACAGTGTTCGACGAAACGGTCAACAAAGGCCGTCCGTCAAAGGGAATGCCAAGCTGGAACTCGGTCTTCACCGAAGACAAGTTCCGCAAACTCTATGCCTACCTGAGCACCATTCAGACCCCGTAAATCCGTCCCGGATTACGGTCTCTGTCGAGGCGCGGCGTCTCGTTCAGGTACAGGCGGCAAGGAATCGCTACAGTGGCGAAACCGGCCGGTCTGCTTCAGGCAGCCGGTGACGCCGCGCGCGGCGATGAATCCCCTTTTATTATAACTACGGAGGGTCAGGAACCAGAATGACCGGCATGAAACCTGCGCCGATCGGCCCAGCTGATACGGTGCCAAGACGGGATATCCTGACGCTGGTGGCCCTGGCCGGCGGAGCCATCGGCGTCGCCGGCTATGCGTGGCCGTTGATCGATTTCATGAACCCCTCAAAGGACGTTCTGGCGCTGGCATCCGTCGAGGTGCCGCTGGACGCCATCGCGCCCGGCATGGGCATCACCGTGGTCTGGCGGGGCAAGCCGATTTTCGTGCGCCACCGCACCGAGGTCGAAATCCAGCAGGCGCGCGACACGCCGCTCGATCAACTGACCGACCCGCAGGACGATCGCGCGCGGGTCCAGCCGGGTCATGATCAATGGATCGTCGTCGTCGGCATCTGCACGCATCTCGGCTGCATCCCGCTGGGCAACAAGCCGTCGGAGATGCGCGGCGACCTCGGCGGCTGGTTCTGCCCCTGCCACGGCAGCCAGTTCGACACGTCGGGCCGGATTCGGCGGCCGCCGGCGCCGAGCAACCTCGCGATCCCGCCCTACACGTTCGAGAGCGATACAAAAATACGCATCGGCTGACCCAATTTCCGGAGGCGCATGTCATGGCCAGCGCAAGCCAAAGCCAGTTCACCAATCCGCTTGTCAGGTGGGTCGATAACCGCCTGCCCATCGTCACCCTGATGCAGAAGGAATTCGGCACGTTTCCGGTGCCGAAGAATTTCAATTACTTCTGGAACTTCGGCGCCATAGCGATGCTGCTGATGGTGGTGATGATCAGCACCGGCGTGGTGCTGGCTATGGACTACATGCCGAACGCCGCCGAAGCCTTCGGCAGCGTTCAGCACATCATGCGGGACGTGAACTACGGCTGGCTGGTTCGCTACATGCACCAGAATGGCGCGTCGGTGTTCTTCATCGCGACCTACATCCATACCTTCCGCGGCATCTATTACGGATCGTACAAGTCGCCGCGCGAGTTGCTGTGGATCCTCGGCGTCGTCACGCTGCTGATCATGATGTCCACCGCATTCATGGGTTATGTGCTGCCATGGGGCCAGATGTCCTACTGGGGCGCCACCGTCATCACCAACATGTTCGCCGCCATCCCGTTCATCGGCGATTACGTCGTCACCTGGCTATGGGGCGGTTTCGGCGTCGATAGCCCCACGCTGAGCCGCTTCTACAGCCTGCATTATCTGCTGCCGTTCGTGCTGGTGGCGGTGGTTCTGCTGCACATCACGGCCATCCATAAGGTTGGGTCGAACAACCCGCTCGGCATCGACGTCAAGTCGCCGCAGGACACGCTGCCGTTCCATCCATACTACACCATCAAGGACTGCTTCGGGCTGTGCGTCTACCTCGCCCTGTTCGCGGTCCTGGTGTTCTTCGCGCCGGATCTGTTCGGCGACCCGACCAACTTCATTCCGGCCAACCCGTTGCAGACCCCTGCCGACATCCAGCCGGAATGGTACTTCCTGCCGTTCTATGCCATCCTGCGCGCGGTGCCGAACAAGCTGGGCGGAGTCGTGCTGATGTTCGGCGCCATGGCCATTTTGCTGGTGCTGCCGTGGCTGGACACCAGCCCGGTGCGCAGCGCCCGGTTCCGGCCGATATACCGTCCGCTGTTCTTCGTCTGGCTGGCCTCCATCGTTCTGCTGGGCGCCGTCGGCGCGCACAAGCCGGAAGGCATCTGGGTGATCCTCGGCCGCATCGGCACGATCTATTACTTCGGGCACATGCTGGTGGTGATGCCTCTGCTCGGCTGGATCGAACGGCCGTTGCCGTTGCCGGACAGCATCAGCCGCCCGGTCATCAACCGGGGCTCGCTGCCGCGCGGCGCGTCCGTAGCGGAGATCCGGTCATGAACAGGTTCGTTCTCATCCTTGCGCTGGCCGGTCTCACGCTCGGCGCGCCAGCCCGGGCGGAGGAAGCCGACACGCTGACGCCGCCGTCGCAAAGCTGGAGCTTCGCCGGACCGCTCGGGACGGTCGATCAGGCTGCGGCGCAACGCGGGTTCCAGGTCTATGCCGATGCCTGCTCCAACTGCCACGGGTTGAAGTATCTGCATTACCGCGACCTCAGCGGCATCGGCTTCACCGAGGACCAGATCAAGAAGATCGCGGCCAGGTTCGAGGTGCCCGCCGGCTTCGACAACCAGGGCAACCTCGTGACCAAGGCCGCGACGCCGGCGAGTGCGTTCCGTAATCCGTTTCCCAACGACGAGGCGGCGCGCGCGATGCTGAACGGGGCGCTGCCGCCCGATCTGTCGCTGATCACCAGCTCGTTCCCGAACGGGCCGAATTACATCTACGCACTGCTGACCGGCTATCGCGATCCGCCGGCGGACCTGAAGCTCGCGGACGGGATGAACTTCAACCCGTACTTCCCCGGCCACCAGATCGCCATGCCGCCGCCGCTCAACGAGGGCGACATCACCTACACGGACGGGACGGCGTCAACGGTGGCGCAGAATGCGCATGACGTCGTCACCTTCCTGGCCTGGGCGGCGCATCCGGACATGGTGCAGCGCAAACGTATCGGCTTTGGCGTGGTGTTGTATTTCCTGGGGATGGCCGGCGTCACCTTCGCGCTGAAGCGCCGGATCTGGCACGGCGTGCATTGAACGGCTGTCAGGCGCCCGCCGCCTGACGCCCGGGCAGGCCGTCGCCGCGGACCGCGACGATGGCCTGCGCCCGGGTTTCGACGCCGAGGCTGCGCAGGATGGCGGTGACATGCACCTTCACCGTCATGTCGCTGATCGCCAGTTCGCGGGCTATCTGCTTGTTCGACTTTCCCTCCACCAGCTTTTCCAGCACGGCGGCCTGGCGGGGGGTCAGCGCCACCCCCGTCTCGCCTCCGGCATGATCGCTGTCGCGCCGTATCGGCTCGGTGCCGGGCGGCAGGTAGACCCCGCCTGCCAGCACGACCTGCAACCCCTCGATCATCGTCTCCATGGAGGAGGCTTTCGGGATAAAGCCGACGGCGCCGCACAGCATGGCCCGGATGATCGTGTCGCGCTCCTCGATCGCGGAGATCACCACGATCGGCGTGGCCGGCGCCGCGGCGCGGAAGCGCAACAGGCCGGACAGGTCGCTCGAATCCGGCAGGCATATGTCAAGGGTGACGAGGTCCAGGTCCGGCGTGGCCGCTGCATGGCCGAAAGCCTCCTGGAAGCTGGAGGCTTCGTGGTAGGTGGCGTCCCAGCCCTTGGCGGCGAACAGGCGTCCGATGATGTCGCGGATCGCCGCCCGGAACAGGGGATGGTCATCGATGATCAGAATCGTCTGCATCCCGCTCTGCTCCGTCACGTCCAGGCCCGCTGCCGCGTCTCTTAGCACGATCCTGCCCGCGGCGCGCGCCACCGGGGATTTATTTTGCGCCGCAGCGCCTTTTCTCTCCGCGGGATGATTTATTTTTGGCAGCAGTGTGCAAAAACCGGACGCCCCATGCTGCATTGCACAAACTACTCTGCCTATACGACCTTTGGGCTATTTCGTCTGTCATGTGCTAACGCTACTGACCCGTCCAAGATTGCCGGTTCATGAACCCGGCGGCAGCGGACACTCGGAGGAACAATAAGAATGACATCCAAATTCAGGTTGTTGGGCAGCGCGGCCATTCTCGGGGCGATGCTGGCGGGCTTCGTATCCGCCAACGCGGCCGATGCGCCCTCCAGGGCCGCCGACGCCAACGGCTGGGCCGTCTACGGGCACGGCTACGACAACACGCGGTACAGCCCGCTGGATCAGATCAACGCAAAAAACGTTTCCAAGCTGAAGCTGGCATACGCCTTCTCGCTGGGATCGTTGCGCTCCAATGAGGCGACGCCGATCGTCGTGGGCGACACGCTGTATGTCGCCTCGTCCTGGGGGCCGAAATACGTCTATGCGCTCGACGCCAAGACCGGCGCGCAGCGCTGGAAGTATGAGCCGGAGATCCCCGACGATGTGCTGCAATACGCCTGCTGCGACGTCAACACCCGCGGCGTGACCTATGCCGACGGCAAGATCTTCGTCGGCCGGCTGGACGGCAAGCTGTCTGCGGTTGATGCCAAGACCGGCAAGGAGCTTTGGACCACGGACGTCGTCGATTACAAGGCGGGCGCGGTCATTACGTCGCCGCCGGTGGTGGTGCGCGACAAGGTGATTACGGGCTTCGGTGGCGGCGAGTATGGCGTGCGCGGCAGCCTGCAGGCCTATGACATCAACACCGGCAAGGAAGTCTGGAAGACCTGGACCGTGCCGTTGGCGAATGAGCCGGGCGGCGATAGCTGGAAAGGCGACAGCGCCCAGCACGGCGGCGGCGTGGCCTGGCTCATCGGCTCCTATGACCCGAAGTCCGATTCCGTCTATTGGGGCACCAGCAATCCCGGCCCGTGGGCCACGGCCGTCCGCAGCACGGGCGATGGCAACTACGGCAAGCTGACCAACCTGCATACCTCCAGCACGCTGTCGATCAATCCGGATACCGGCGCGATCAAGTGGGCCTATCAGGGCACGCCGGCCGACGCCTGGGACTATGACGGCGTCAACGAGTTGCTGCTGACGGACCTGAAAATCGGCGGCAAGGAGACCCCGGTCGGGTTGAAGGCGGACCGCAACGGGTTCTTCTATGTGCTGAACCGCGAGACCGGCAAACTGATCTCGGCCGAGAAGTTCGTGCCGACCAACTGGGCGTCGAAGATTGATCCCGTGACGACACGGCCGGTCGAAGACCCCGACAAGCGGCCGGGGCCGAACCACCCGGCGAAAAACATCTGCCCCAACCTGATTGGCGGCAAGAACTGGCAGCCGATGTCGTACAGCCCGAAGACCGGGCTGGTCTATATCCCTTCGAACAATATCTGCCAGGACATGTCGGAGCTGAAGGACGTCGAATACCGCAAGGGGGTGTTCTTCCTCGGCAAGGATTTCACCGCGCTGCCCGGGCCGGGCGGCTATCTGGGCGATATCCAGGCATGGGACCCGGTGGCGCAGAAGGCGGTCTGGCATAACAAGGAGCCGCTTCCGTTCAACGGCGGCACCCTGGCGACAGGCGGCGACCTGGTGTTCTACGGCAACCTGCTGGGCTACTTCAAAGCGGTTGACGCCAAGACGGGCAACGAGCTTTGGAAGGTGCAGCTTGGAACCGGCGTCGGCGCGGGGCCGATCAGCTACTCCATCGACGGCAAGCAGTATATTGCCATCGTTGCCGGCCGGACCGCCGCGATCCCGGCCTTCCTTGGCGATATCGGCAAGCAGATGACCGACGCGACCCCGGAAGGCGGCACGCTTTTCGTGTTCACGGAGTGACGTGATGCGGCTTGGTTTGCGTATCAGCCGTCTCGCCCTGGCCCTGGCCATCGGCGCCGCTTTTGCGGTGCCGAACCGGGGCGGGGCGGAAGTCCCGGCGCAGCCGTTACGGGTATGCGCCGATCCGGATGACTTGCCGTTCAGCAGCGCCCGGGCCGGAACGCCGGGGCTTTATATCGAACTCGGCCAGCAGATCGCGCAGTCGCTTGGGCGCCCGTTCGAGCCGGTTTGGGCGCTGAGCTACTTTGGCAAGCGGGCGGTGCGCACGACGCTGCTGGCGAAGACCTGCGACGCTTTTGTCGGGTTGCCGGGCATCAAGGGTTTCATGGGGCCGCAACTGGTCTATTCGAAACCGTTCCTGCACATTGGCTACGCCATCATGGCGCCGGCCGGCGCGCATATCACCCGGCTGGACGATCTGTCCGGCAAGCGCGTGGCGGTGCAGTTTTCCACGCCGCCGCAGATGGTCCTGGCCGAACGGGACGACGTGAAGCCGGTGACGTTCCTCAACCCCGAGGAGGCCGTGAAGGCGCTCGAGCACCATGACGTCGATGTGGCGTTCATCTGGGGGCCGGTGGCCGGCTACCTCAACAGAACGTCCTTGCACGACGCTTACGAGGTGACCCCGATCGCCGGCGAGGGCATGCAGTATCCGGTGAAGATCGGCTTCAACCGGGCCGATATCGATCTTCGCGACAAGGTTGACGAGGCGCTTGACGCGGCGCGGCCGGCGGTGGCCGATCTGGCGGCGAAATACGGGCTGCCGACGGCGGCCCCGATCGAACTGGCGAGCCTGGACGATACGTCCTCGCCGATCATGATCCTGGCCTCCAGCAGCGAGCCGGAACCGCCCGCGGCGGCACAGCAGGCGACGGCCGAACCTGCCAGGGACGCCACTCAGCCCGATCCAGATGCCGTCGCCGAGGGGCACGCGATCTTCAACGGCACCTGCTCGCACTGCCACGGTCCCGACGCGGTCCAATCGGTCCGCAAGATCGATCTGCGCCTGTTGCACCACCGGTACGGCGACAACACGGCAACGGTGTTCCACGAAACGGTGACCAAAGGCCGCCCGGCGAAGGGCATGCCAAACTGGAGCGCAGTGTTCAGTGAAGACGATTTCAAGAAAATCTACGCTTACCTGAGCACGATACAGACCGACTGAGTCTGCGCAGATGCGAAACGCCCGGCATTGTGCCGGCGAGAACCGACTGGAGAGGAAATATGGTGGATAAAGCCCTTGCTGAACTTGCCCGCACCGTTAAGATCAGGCGGCAATACGACAACTTCATCGGCGGCGAATGGGTCCCGCCGGTTCGCGGTCAGTATTTCGACAACGTCTCGCCGGTCAACGGCAAGGTCATCGCCCAGGTTGCCCGTTCGACCGCCGAGGACATCGAGCTGGCGCTGGACGCGGCGCACAAGGCAAAGCACGCATGGGGCAAGACCTCTCCGGCAGATCGCTCGCGGGTCCTGAACAAGATCGCCGATCGGCTGGAAGAAAAGGCGGCGACCTTGGCGCTGGCCGAGACGCTGGACAACGGCAAGCCGATCCGCGAGACGACGTTTGCTGATGTGCCGCTGGCGATCGATCATTTCCGTTACTTCGCCGGTGTGATCCGCGGCCAGGAAGGCACCATCTCCGAGATCGACGCCACCACGGTCGCGTATCATTTCCATGAGCCGCTGGGCGTCGTCGGTCAGATCATTCCGTGGAACTTCCCGCTGCTGATGGCGGTTTGGAAGCTGGCGCCGGCGCTGGCCGCCGGCAACTGCGTCGTGCTGAAGCCGGCCGAACAGACGCCGCTCAGCATCCTGGTTCTGGTTGAGCTGATCGCCGATCTGCTGCCGCCCGGCATCCTGAACGTGGTCAACGGGTTCGGTATCGAGGCCGGCAAGCCGCTCGCGCAGAACAAGCGGATCGCCAAGATCGCCTTTACCGGTGAGACGACCACAGGCCGGCTGATCATGCAGTACGCTTCGGAAAACCTCATTCCGGTCACGCTGGAGCTGGGCGGCAAGTCGCCGAACATCTTCTTCGCCGACGTGATGAACGAAGACGACGCGTTCTTCGACAAGGCGCTCGAAGGCTTCACCATGTTCGCGCTGAACCAGGGCGAAGTCTGCACCTGCCCGAGCCGCGCGCTGATCCACGAAAGCATCTACGAGCGCTTCATGGAGCGTGCGCTGAAGCGCGTCGCCGCCATCACCCAGGGCAACCCGTTCGATCCCACCACCATGATCGGCGCCCAGGCTTCCAACGACCAGCTTGAGAAGATCCTGTCCTATATCGACATTGCCCATCAGGAAGGTGCCAAGATCCTGGCCGGCGGCAAGCGCAAGATCCTTACCGGCGACCTGGCGGAAGGCTATTACATCGAGCCGACGGTGCTGTTCGGCAACAACAAGATGCGGGTGTTCCAGGAGGAAATCTTCGGGCCGGTCGTGTCCGTGACCACCTTCAAGGACGATGCGGAGGCGCTGGAGATCGCCAACGACACGCTGTATGGCCTCGGCGCCGGCGTGTGGACCCGCGACGGCACGCGCGCCTACAACTTCGGCCGCGAGATCCAGGCCGGACGCGTCTGGACCAACTGCTACCATCTGTATCCGGCGCACGCGGCGTTCGGCGGCTACAAGCAGTCGGGCATCGGGCGCGAGACCCACAAGTCGATGCTTGACCACTACCAGCAGACGAAGAATATGCTCGTCAGCTACAGCCCGAACGCACTGGGCTTCTTCTAACCGGCAATGGGCCGGGACCCCTTTCCCGGGGTTCCGGCCCGCCCACCGCGGAGGATGCGATGACTCAACGAGTACTCATCACGCCCGAAGCGGAAGCCGTGGTCGATCGCCTGCGGGCGGTCCATGGTCCGTTGATGTTCCATCAGTCCGGCGGATGCTGCGATGGCAGCGCGCCGATGTGCTATACGAAGGGCGAATTCCATACCGGCGCGCAGGACGTGCTGATGGGGGAGATCGCCGGCTGCCCGTTCTTCATGGGCGCGGCGCAGTTCGAATATTGGCGGCACACGCAATTGATCATCGATGTGGTGAAGGGACGCGGCTCCGGCTTTTCGCTGGAGGCGCCGGAGGGCGTGCGTTTCCTGACTCGCTCGCGCGTGTTCACGGACGACGAGGTCGCCGAGCTGGAAGCGGCCGGTGCGGTGCCGACCGGCGCCGCGTAGACGTCGCCCGCTTGTGGTAAGCGGGCAAGTTCACTACGAACATCGCTATGGAACGTCCGATGGGAAATGCGCGCAACGGCATCAGCCGGCGCGGCGTGATGGCTGTGGTCGCGGCTGCTGCGATGACGCCGCGTGGCGCCCGCGCCGATGGTGTGGTGCGCATCGGTTATATCCGGTCGCTGATCCGCCGCCCGGTGATCTCGCTGCTGGACCAGCCGGGGCCGGATGCCGGTCTGGCGGGTGCCAGGCTGGCGATGGAAGACAACAACACGACAGGCAGCGCACTTGGTCAGAGCTTTGAGCTGGTCGATGTGCCGGTGCGCAAGGGCGCCAACCTGCAGGCGGCGCTTGACGGTTTGGCGGGGCAGGACGTGCGGCTGGTGATGACCGACCTGGACGCCGACGGTGTGCTGCTGCTGGCGGACGCGGCTCGGACGCGCGGAATGACGGTGTTCAACCTGGCGGCGCCGGACGACTCGTTGCGGCAGCAGGATTGCCGCGCCGATGTGATCCATGTCGCGCCGTCTCGCAGCATGCTGGCTGACGCGGTGGCGCAATATCTGGTGTGGAAAAAGTGGACGCGCTGGCTGCTGGTCTATGGTTCCTACCCGTCCGACAACCTGCTCGCCGATGCCTTCCGCCGATCGGCCAAACGGTTCGGGGCGAAGATCGTGCAGGAGAAGGTGAGCGAGGATACCGGGGGTTCGCGGCAGAGCGATTCGGGGGTGGTGCAGGAGCAGCAGCAGATCCCGGTGCTGACTCAGGGCGCTCCCGACTACGACGTGCTGGTCGCCGCGGATGAGAACCAGGTTTTCGCCGGCTATCTGCCGTATCGCACCTGGGACGCGCGCCCGGTCGCGGGTTCGGCGGGGCTGGAGCCGGTGACGTGGGATGCCAGCAGCGAGTCCTGGGGCGGGACTCAGTTGCAGAACCGTTTCGTGCGCTTGTTCAACCGGCGAATGATGCCGCTGGATATGCAAGCCTGGACGGGCGCGCGGATGATCGGCGAGGCGGCCACCCACACCGGCAGCAACGATGCCGGCAAGCTGATCGGCTACATGAAAGGCCCGGAGTTCGGGATCGCGGCTTACAAAGGGCAGTTGCTGACGTTGCGCGATTGGGATCTGCAACTGCGCCAGCCGATTTTGCTGTCGGACGGAAGGACGGTCGTTTCCATATCTCCGCAGCCCGGATTTCTCCACCAATCAAACGAGCTCGATACACTCGGCATCGATCGGCCGGAGACGAAATGCAAGATGCAATGAATGATTTGAGGCAGGGCCCGTTGTTCCCCGTGGTGGCCGGGGAGACGGCGGCCCGTTCGATTGTGTCATGGCCGGGCTTGTCCCGGCCATCCACGACTTTGCTGACCCAAACACCGCAAGTCGTGGATGGCCTGACCAAGTCCGGCCATGACACCGGGGCAACGCCAGGGCTGCCGGCCGTTGCGTTAGCGCCGAGGGGGACACCCCGGGCCACGACGGGAGAGGGTGTGCCGCGCTCCAGCGACACCACACCCGCTAACCGCTTCGCAGCCACCATGGTGACGACAGTGATCCTCGCCGCTCTCGTCCTCCCGATCCCCGCGCACGCCCTGACCGCCTATGTCAGCAACGAACGCGACAATACCATCAGCGTCGTCGATCTCGATGAGATGAAGACGATCAAAACGATCGATGTCGGCCAGCGCCCGCGTGGCATCACGCTGACCGCGGACGGAAAATCCATCCTGGTCTGCGCAAGCGACGACGACACCATCCAGATCATTGACCGTGCCACGTTGCAGATCACCGGCGAACTTCCTTCCGGAGCCGATCCGGAAACGTTTGCGTTGGGTCCGGGTGGCGACAGGCTGTTCGTTTCAAACGAAAACGATCAGTTGGTGACCGTGATCGACCTGCCGTCGCGCAAGGTGGTAGCGAAAATTCCGACCGGCGTCGAACCCGAAGGCATGGCGGTCAGCCCGGATGGCAGGACGATCGTCAATACCTCCGAAACCACCAACATGGCGCATTTCATCGATTACGAGACGCGCAAGGTCGTGGCGACGGTGCTGGTCGATCCCCGCCCGCGCATCGCCCAGTTCAAGCATGACGGGTCGGAGCTGTGGGTGTCCTCGGAACTCGGCGGGACAGTCAGCGTGATCGATCCGGTGGCCCATGCGGTGAAGTATAAGATCCATTTCGACGTCCAGGGCCTGCGCGACAAGGCGATCCAGCCGGTGGGGATTCGCTTCACCAAAGACGACAGCACGGCTTTCGTGGCACTCGGCCCGGCCAACCGCGTGGCGGTGATCGATGCCAAGACCGGAACGGTGGAGAAATACCTGCTGGTGGGCCAGCGCGTCTGGCAGATGGCGTTCACGCCGGATGAGAAATACCTGCTGACCACCAACGGGCTATCCAACGATATTTCGGTCATCGATGTGGCCTCGCTGAAGGTGGTGAAATCCATCCCGGTTGGACGCCTGCCCTGGGGTGTGGTGGTCTCACCGCAATGAACATCATGTCCGCCGAAACGCACGTTGCCGCTTTTCCGCCCGCGCTGTCGGTCGAGGGAGTCAGTCACGCCTACGGCCAGCGCCGGGTGCTGGAGAAGGTTTCCCTGACCGTTCCGCAGGGCCGGTTTACCGCCGTGCTCGGCCTGAACGGCGCGGGCAAGACGACGCTGCTGTCGTTGATCACCCGGCTGTTCGATACGCAGAGCGGCAGCATCAGTGTGCTCGGCCATCGGATCGACCGCGAGCCGGGGGAGGCGTTGCGGCGGCTGGGCGTGGTGTTCCAGGCGCGCACGCTGGACCTTGACTTGTCAGTATTGGACAACCTGCTGTTCCACGCGGCGCTGCACGGCATCGGCGGCCGCGAGGCGCGCAGGCGTGCCATGGCGGCGCTGGTCGATGTCGGCATGGCGGAGCGGGCGAAGGACAAGGCACGCAATCTGTCGGGCGGCCAGATGCGGCGGGTGGAGATCGCCCGATCGTTGCTGCATGGGCCGAACCTTCTTGTGCTGGACGAACCGACGGTCGGGCTGGATATCGCGTCGAAGCAGGCGATCGTTACGCATGTCCGCAGCCTCGTGCGGGAACGTGGCGTTGGCGTGCTATGGACGACCCATCTGTTCGACGAGATCGAGCCGTCGGACCAGATCCTGGTGCTGCATTTGGGCAAAGCGCTCGCCCGCGGTGTCGCCGGCGATGTCGTCGCGGGTTCCGGCAAGGACAGCCTGCGCGCGGCTTTCGCTTCGCTGACGGAATCAACCGGACGGGGTGACGTGGCATGACCCCCCATTCGTCATGGACTGCGTCAATCTCCCTGAAGTCCGGCCGAACATGAGTGACCTCACCCTGGACGCCCCGGCGCGCGGCTTTACCCTCGGCCAGTACCTGATCTGCCTGCGTGGCATCATGTGGCGCGAGGCGCTGCGCTTCGTGCACCAACGGGAACGTTTCGTCTCCGCCCTGGTGCGGCCGCTGGTCTGGCTGTTCATCTTCGCCGCCGGTTTCCGCCAGATCCTCGGCGTGTCGATCATCCCGCCTTACGAGACCTACGTCCTGTACGAGGTCTACGTCACCCCCGGCCTGATCGCGATGATCCAGCTTTTCAACGGCATGCAGTCCTCCTTGTCGATGGTCTACGACCGCGAGATGGGCAACATGCGCATGCTGCTGGTCAGCCCGTTCCCGCGCTGGTTCCTGCTGGTGTCCAAGCTGCTGGCCAGCACCACGGTCTCCATCCTTCAGGTCGCCGCCTTCATGCTTGTCGCCTGGCTGTGGGGTGTCGATCTGCCGCCCTGGTCGTTCCTGACCGCGCTGCCGGCGCTGGTGCTGTGCGGGCTGATGCTGGGCGCGCTGGGGATGCTGCTGTCGTCGCTGATCAAGCAACTCGAAAACTTCGCTGGCGTGATGAACTTCGTCATCTTCCCG
Source organism: uncultured Rhodopila sp. (assembly GCA_903851415.1). GTDB lineage: Bacteria > Pseudomonadota > Alphaproteobacteria > Acetobacterales > Acetobacteraceae > Rhodopila. The sequence continues at coordinate 28,352 of CAINOE010000180.1, forward strand.
ATGTTTTTCGCCTCTTCGGCGCTGTATCCGCTGTGGCTGGTGCAGCAATCCAGCCCGGTCGTTTATTTCATCTGCCGCCTCAACCCGTTCACCTATGCGGTCGAGCTGATCCGATTCAGCTTATACGGCAAATTAGATATCCTTTCGCTCGCCGTTGTTGCCTCGGTCACCACGGTGTTTACCATCGGCGCCATCCTGGCCTACGACCCGGCGCGCGGGTTGATGGTGCGGCGCGGAGGAGGACCGACATGATGAATCTGTCCCGGCGGGCGCTGCTTGCAGCAACCGCGGCGTTGGCCGCGCCGGCTGCCCGTGCGGAGCCGGACCTGTCGCCGTTGCGCCTGGGCACATTGCAATTCGGCACGGTGCAGTGGGTGGCCGACGTGATTCGGCGCCACGATCTCGATACGAAGCACGGCTTCGCATTGCGCGGCTCGATGCTTGCCAATACGGACGCAGGGCGGGTGTCGCTCATGGCGGGCGCCAGCGACGTCATCCTGTCCGACTGGCCGTTCGTCGCGGTGCAGCGCGCCGCCGGAACGAAGCTGTCCTTTGCGCCGTTCTCCAGCGCAACCGGTGGAATTATGACTCCGCAGGGTTCGCCGATACAGCGCCTGGCCGATATGAAAGGCCGCAAGCTGGGGGTGGCCGGCGGTCCGGCGGATAAATCCTGGCTGCTGGTGCAGGCTGCCGCCCGCGGACAGGGCATCGATCTCGCTGCCGAGGCCAGGCCGGTTTTCGGCGCACCGCCGCTGCTCGGCGCCAAACTGCAGCAGGGCGAGCTCGACGCTGTCCTGACCTTCTGGAATTTTGCCGCCAGGTTGGAGGCGGCCGGATTCCGTCAGGCCGTTTCGGTTGCGGATTGCGCCAAGGCCCTGGACATCTCGCCGCGGATCAGCATGGTCGGGTTCGTGTTCCGGGAAGACTGGGCGAACGCCAACCGTCCCGCGATCGACGGTTTCCTGGCGGCAGTGGATGATGCCCAAGGGCTGCTGGCCGCATCTGACGCCGAGTGGACCGCTGTGCGTCCGCTGATGGACGCCGACAGCGACGCGCTGTTCGTTCGCCTGCGAGACCGGTATCTCGCCGGCGTGCCGCGGGCGGATGCCGCGGAGCAGGCAAGCGGTGCAGCCCGCCTGCTTGCCGTCCTGCACGAAACCGGCGGGTCACAGGCCACGGGCGGCATCGAGACGCTGCCGCCGGGAGTCTTCTGGCCGGTCAAAGATGGGCCGAGCTGACGCCGCGGCGCGGTTCACAGCGCCTCGCGACCGCCTGCTGTCCCTGCTGGGTTTCGTCGCCATCTGGTGGTTCGGCTCGTACCTGTCGGCGAACCCGACGATGCTTCCGGGCCCGCAACGCGTCGCCCTGTTCGCGTGGCATGAATGCCTGAGCGGCGCCCTGCCGGCGGCGTTCGCCGCGACACTGGCGCGCGTGGTCGTCGCCTTCATCCTCGCCATGCTCGGCGGCGGCGCCCTCGGCTATATCACCGGCCGATCGGCCAGGGTCAATGCATGGGTGGATCCGTGGGTGGTGATCGGCCTCAACCTCCCCGTCCTCGTCGTCATCGTTCTCGCCTACATCTGGATCGGCCTCAACGATGCCGCCGCGATCCTGGCCGTTGTATTGGCGAAAGCCCCGACAGTTGTGGTGACAGTGCGGGAGGGCGCGCGGGCGCTCGATCCCGGCCTTGCCGAAATGGCGCAGGCGTTCCACTTGCCGCAATGGCGGCGCCTGCGCCATGTGGTGCTGCCGCAATTGCTGCCCTACATCGCCGCCGCCGGGCGCAGCGGCTTGTCCATCACCTGGAAAATCGTATTGCTGGTTGAACTGCTCGGCCGCCCGAGCGGGGTTGGTTACGTGTTGAATTTGTTCTTCCAGAATTTCAACGTCACCGGGATCCTGGCCTACGGTCTGGCGTTCGCCGGGCTGATGCTGGTGTTCGAGGCCGCGGTGCTGCAACCGCTCGAGCGGCGCGCGACGGCGTGGCGGTCGAATGCTTGAGGTTCGCATCGATCGCAAGGCGTACGTGTCGGAGGCCGGCACCGAACGGACTGTTCTGTCCGATGTGTGCTTCTCGGTTGCGCCGGGCGAGGTCGTCGGTCTGCTCGGCCCGTCGGGCGCCGGCAAAAGCACGATGCTACGGATATTGCTGGGGCTGGACACCGATTACGAAGGTCACGTGCGGCATGGTTACCGGCGGGTGGGCGTGGTGTTTCAGGAGCCCCGGCTGCTGCCCTGGATGACCGTGGAGGAAAACATCCGGTTGGTCGTAACGGACGGGATGAAGCCTCCCGACATCGGTTTTCTGCTGGAATCGGTGCAGCTTCGCCACGCCGCCGCGTTGCGGCCGCGGCAGCTTTCGCTCGGCATGGCCCGCCGGGTTGCTCTGGCGCGGGCGCTGGCGATTTCACCCGAACTGCTGGTGCTGGACGAGCCGTTCGCGTCGTTGGATGCCCGGCTTGGCGGGGCTCTGGCGGAAAGCGTGGCGCGGTGGGCGCGCTCGACCGGCGCGGCGGTGATTGTCGCGACGCATGATCTCGCGCAGGCGATGGAGCGGGTTTCGCGCCTGCTGATCCTTTCGGGAATCCCCGCCAGACTCTGCGCCGATCGGCCCGTCCAGGCGGCGGGCGACGGGGTGCTGTACGCGAAGTTGTTGGCGGAGTTTGCGTTTCTCCGGGCCGGCAAGCCGGGTCATGCGGAGGTGCAGCAATTGCCCTCGGCGCAGGCCTCGGGTTAGTATCCGCACAACAGACCCGGGGAGGGAAGTGCGATGCCGTTCCGGCGTCTGGCCTGGTTGCCGTTGACGATTGCCATCAGCCTTCCGGCTGCGGCGGCGGATCGTTTCTTTATGTATAATCTGACCGACTCGACGACGTTTTCCGGTGTCTATCTGGCGCCTGCCGGAAGCGGGCATTGGGGAAGCAACCAGGCGCTCAACGACAAGGACAAGGCAATCGACCCATCGGAGCGATTGCCGATCACGGACGTCAGCCGGGGGTTGTTCGACGTCAAGCTGGTGGACGAAAAAGGCCGGGTCTGCATCGCGCATCGCATCGACCTGACCAAGGACACCACGTTTGAAATCCACGACAGCGATCTGGCGGACTGCCACTGAAACAGCTTCAACCATGGGAGACAAACATGATCGTATCGGTAATTTACCAGCTTCAGCCGGGGCAAAAGCTTGATATCGATTACTACCTGAAGACACATATCCCGCTTGTCCAGGATCGGTGGGGCCCGCTCGGCCTGAAGGGCGTGCAGGTTCTGAACGGAACGGGTTCACCGGCGGGTCCGGCGCCGGCCATATTGATCACGTTGTTGGATTTTGAATCCCTCCAGGCGTTCCAGAACGCCGTGGAAACGCACGGCGCGGAGGTTATGGGCGACGTGGCGAAATTCACCGATACGAAGCCTTCGATTCAGTTCAACGACAGGCTGGTCTGATCAAAGGACTGGTCCTTCGTGTCATGGCCGGAGTTGGTTCGGCCATGACATGGAGGCAAGCTCCGTGCCGGCAACCCGCCCGCCCTCCAACTTATCGTTCTTATAACCCACTTTGATCACCCCGAACGCTTGCGGTCAGGCAGATAATCTGCGGAATTGTTGCTGCTTCCTGCCGCCAAAACAAAATCTTCGGGGTACGTCGATGCTGATCCGCTTCCCGCGAGTCCTCGCGGGACTACTTGTCCTCGCGTTCATTCTGCCGGTGCCGGAGGCCGCCCGCGGCGCCAGCCCCGAACCAGGCGATCCGACCTATCACAACCTCAGATACGATGACGACTTTTCCTATCTGGCGGACGCCTCGAAGGCGACCAGTCCCTGGGACAAGTTCAAGTATATCCCGCTCGGCGATGGCCAGTACGGGCCCAGCTACCTCAGCCTCGGCGGCGAACTCAGGTTGCGGTTCGAATCCTATCTAAATCCCAATTTCGGAATTAAGGCGCCCCCCAGCGATGCCTACCTGCTGCAGCGGCTGTTGGTGAATTCCGATTTGCACCTGACCGACTATGTGAGGATCTTCCTGCAGCTCGGCGAGATGGAGCGGCTCGGCAACCGGGGTGTTCCGACCACGACCGATATCAACCAGCTCGATCTGATGCAGGCCTTCATCGATTTGCGTCCGCCGTCGCCTCTGGGCGATGCACCGATCGTGCGCATCGGCCGGGAGGAGCTTCTGTTCGGCTACCAACGCCTGATCGCGGTGCGTGAGGGGCCGAACGTCCGCCGCGACTTCGACGGATTTCGTATCCATGACCAGATCGATGGCGCGTCGTTCGACATGCTCGCCGTGCGTCCCGTCAACGATGCCGAGGGTGTGTTCGACGACCATACCAACATGAAGCAATACCTTTGGGGGCCTTACCTCACGGTTCCGCTCGGGCCGATCCTGAAAGCCGATTTCTACCAACTGAACTATCAAAACGAGGCGGCGAAGTATCGCGGCGTAACCGGCACGGAGCAGCGTCATACCTATGGGTTACGCCTGTTCGGCGATTACAATGGCTTCGACTGGAACAGCGAATTGGCCGTGCAGCAGGGTACGTTCCGAAACCGTGATATTCAGGCCGAGATGCTGGCCGGCATCTTCGGCTACACCTTCCACGGCGCGTTCTGGGAGCCGCGCATTGGCATCGAAGCCAACTACGCCAGCGGCGATCACATCCACAGTTCGGCGATCGGCACATTCAACGCGATGTATCCACGCCTGCCGTATTTCGCCGAGACGTCGCTGCTTGTGCCGGCGAACGTCTACGACATCAGGCCGGTCGTGAGTTTCAAGCCGGCGCCCGACGTTCTTGCGGTATTCGGCTGGGACAACCTTTGGCGCGCCTCGACGACCGACGGTCTCTATGGCAGCGGGATGACGGAATACCCCGGAACCAACAAAGTCACCGGTTTCAAGGTTGGCACCGAGCTGTCCGCCGATGTGCGCTGGCGGCTCAGCCAGCATTTGCTCGTGGGGGCGATTTTTGCTGAGTTCCTGTCCGGGCCCGCGGTCACCGAGGCGCTCGGGAAGAACGTCTCCTATTTCGTGCTGTTTGCGACGTTCCGCTTCTGAGCCGCCTCCCTTGCCGTCAGTGGCTGCCGCCGGATTCAAACTCGCCGATCCAGGGGCGGCGGGTGGCTGTCAGGTGCCAGGCACGCGCCATCTCTGATCCCGGCGCCGGATTGGGGACATCGCAAACGATCGGCCGCCCTTCCCACGTGCCATGGCAATGCGCGTAACGGCCGCGAGCGACCAGGCTCAGCGTTCCGCGCTTGCGTGCATCCCGGCGTCCGCCGGGCGCCCGGCCAGGCGGAGCGGACACTGGACCTGGCGCGCAAAGCGGTCGCGATCGACCCGATGGACTCGCGATCGCAATTAGCACTCGGCTGGTCGCTGGCGATGGCCGCAGTTGGGATCGGGCTCGCTCTTGTGGATTGGACCATCCGCGCCCGGCAGAGCCCCCGGCGCCGGGCCCCAGCCGACCGGAACGGTCATGCGCAGGTCCGGCCGCGCGGCGCGCTCGGCCAGCGCCGCGCGTTGACCGGCGGCGGCAGGCTTATCCCGTCCCGCCAGTTGAAGGTGCCGGAAACCCGGCGGTTCGGCGTCCGCATCGACGCTCGCCGGAGACGGATGCGACCGTTGTGTCGCGGGAATTTGCGATGGACTTCCACCATGGCGTGGCATCGGACCAGCTCCCCCGTTGGACCTGCCGCACGCTATCAGACCGCCGTGACCTAAACGTGATCGTTTCAATTGCCCCGTATCCGCGCCGGACGGGTTTTGCTAGGGGACGATCCATGCAGTCACATAGTCCGTCCAAACTGACGTATCCCTTCGCCACCCCGCCCGCCCCGGGCGAGCTGATCGATGTCGCGCCCGGCCTCCGCTGGTTGCGGTTGCCGCTTCCGTACCGGCTGGACCACGTCAACATCTACCTGATGGAAAATGCCGGCGGCTGGACCGCGCTGGACACCGGGCTGGGAACCGAGGAAAGCAAACGGATCTGGGAAGACGTGCTGGCCGGGCCGCTGAAGGGCGAGGGGCTGAAATCGCTGATCGTCTCGCATTACCACCCGGATCATGTCGGACTGGCCGGTTGGCTGTGCAAACGGTTCCGCCTGGACATGGCGATGCCGCGGCCGGAGTACCTTCTCAGCTTGGTGCTGCAGCACGCTCCGGGCGACTACGGGGCGGAGGTCTACCGGCCGTTCTACCGGCGGCACGGGCTGGATGCCGCAGCCACCGAAATCGTGCTGAGCCGCGGGCACGAATATCTGCGCCGGACGACCGGCGTCCCGCCGTCCTATCACCGGATCAGGAATGGCGATGCGCTGACCATCGGCGGCCGCGCGTTTCAGGTGATGACCGGCGGCGGACACGCGCTGGAGCAGGCGATGCTGTACCGGCCGGAGGACAAGCTGTTCCTCGCGGCGGACCAGGTGATCGCCCGGATTTCCCCGAATGTCAGTGTGCATCCGATGGAAGCGGACCTGGATGCGCTGGGGATCTATCTGACCTCGCTGCGGTCGATCAAGGCGGCGGTCGCGCCGGATGTGCTGGTGCTGCCCGGCCACGGTTTGCCGTTCTACGGACTGCACGACCGGATCGAAGAGCTGATCGCGCACCATGCGGAGCGGTGCGGCGCGATCGCGACTGCCTGCGAGGCCGCGTCGCTATCCGTGGCGGAGATTGTGCCGCATCTGTTCACGCGGGTTCTCGATGCGCATCAAACCGGGTTCGCGTTCGGCGAGGTGCTGGCGCATGTCAACCATATGCTGGGCCGGGGGGAGCTGCGGCTGGAAACCGATCCGGACGGCGTGGATCGCTACCGGGCGGCATAGGCGGCGCGTTTCGCGTTATGCCGGGGGAGGCCGGCACCTCCCGTGTCATGGGCGGACAGTCAGCGTGAAAACGCTTGTCCGGCCATCCACGCCGTTGCCTCAGCGGGCACCGCAAGTCGTGGATGGCCGGCACAAGGCCGGCCAAGACACAGGTGAGACCCGTCCTACACGAGGCTGGCGTTCAGGCTGATGTCGGCGTTCAGCACCTTTGACACCGGGCAGTTTTCCTTGGCGCCGCGCACCAGTTCCTGGAACCTGGCGTCATCGAGGCCCGGCACCTTCGCCTTCAGGACGAGGTGGATCGCGGCGATCTTCCAGCCGTTCGCGACCTGCTCCATGGTCAGCGCAGCGTCGCAGTCGAGGCTTTCCGGCGGATGGCCGGCACCGGTGAGTTCGAATGCGGTGGCCATGCTGAAGCAGCCGGCATGGGCGGCGGCGATCAGTTCTTCCGGGTTGGTGCCCTTGCCGTCGCCGAACCTGGCTTTGAAGCCATAGGGCGTGTCCTTCAGCGTGCCGCTTTGGGTGGTCAGGCTGCCGGTGCCCTCCTTGCCGGTGCCGTGCCATTGCGCTGATGCGTGGCGCTTGATCTGGGCCATTCGGTTCGCTCCTCCGTTGTTGCGCCGCCCGAGGGACGGCGGCGGTGATATGGGGAGGGTGGTCCGGACGCGGGAATCACATCGGGAGGCGGCGAGATTTTACTCCGCCGCCAGCGCGACCTCGGCCACTTCCTCGCGCAACCAGACCGCCGTGTCGTGAAAGACCGCTCCGCCGAACGGAGGGCCGGGTTCGTCGCTGGTCAGCGCGTTGATGCCGATGCCGCCTTCGAAACATTCGCTCGGCCAGATGCTTTCGGCGATCAGAACGCCGGGCTGTTGCCCCGCGGCGATGCGGGCGTGCAGCACGACCTCTCCGCGGTTATTGCCGAGCCGGATTTTCGAGCCGTCGGACAGCCCGAGGCGGGCGGCATCGTCGGGATGCAGCAGAACCGTAGGGCGGCCCTCGCGCTTGCGGCCCGAGGCCATCTCGGAAAAGCTGGTGTTGAGGAAGCTGCGCGCCGGCGCCGTCACCAGCCGGAACGGTTCCGTTGCAGTAGCGCCGTCGACATTATCCATGTGGTCCGGCAAAGCGGGCATCAGGCCGTTGCGGTCGCCCATCGCCCGCCAATTCGGGGCGAAATGAAAACGCTTGTCGGGGGTCGGGAAGCCATCGAGGAAATGCCCGGCCCGGAATGGCGGCGCCGCATCGATCCAGCGTTGTTCCAACAAGGTCGCGGCGTTCGGGTAGCCGGAGGCCAGCAGCGTGGCGTCGACCATTTCCATGGCCGTCATGTCGAAGCCGGGATGTTTCGCCCCCAGCCGGCTTGCCAGTTCGCGGGTCAGATCGTGATTTGAGCGGCATTCGCCCGGCGGCTCGATCAGCTTGGGGCCGATTTGCAGATGGGTGTGGCCGCCGGCCTGGTACAGATCGTCGTGCTCCATGAACATCGTTGCGGGCAGCACGATGTCGGACCAGCGGGCCGTTTCGGTCAAGAACTGCTCATGCGTGGCGACGAACAGGTCCTCGCGCGCGAAGCCGCGGCGGACGCGGTTGCTGTCGGGGCAGACGGTCAGGGGATTCTGGTTCTGGATCAGCATCGCGTGCACCTGCGGCCCGTCGCCGAGTTCGCTGCGGTCGCCGATCAACACGCTGCCAATACGGCTCATGTCCATCATGCGGATTGTCGGGTCCAGCGCGTCGAGGCCGTCGATCAGCGTCTTGTTGATGCCGTAAATGCCGCGGTTGGACCACAGCGCACCGCCGCCTTCGTGCTGCCAGGCGCCAGTTACCGTGGGCAGGCAGGTCACGGCGTGCATCGCGGCGGCGCCGTTGCGGCTGCGGGTGAAACCGTAGCCGGCGCGGATGTAGCTGCGCTTCGTCTGTCCATACAGCGCGCCGAACGACTCAATCTGTTCAACCGGGATGCCGGTGATCGCGGCGGCCCACTCCGGATCGCGGGTTTTCAGATGCGCCTCCAGCGCGTCCGGGCAGTCCGCGTAGTCGCGCATATAGGCTCGATCGGCGTAGCCGTCGCGGAAGGCGATGTGCATGATCGCGCAGGCTAAAGCGGCGTCGGTTCCCGGCCTCGGTGCGAGGTGGATGTCGGCGACCGCGGCCGTCGGCGAGCGGTAAGGATCGATCACCGCCAGTTTCGCGCCGCGGTCCTTGCGGGCGCGGGAGACGTGCGTCATGACGTTGACCTGGGTGGAGACCGGATTGCCGCCCCAGCAGACGATCAGGTCGGAGCGCGCCATCTCGCGCGAATCGACTCCGCGGTAGGCGCCGATGCCGGCGACCCAGCCAGCCTCCGCCAGCGCGGTGCAGATCGTCATCTTCTGGCGGGAGTAGCGCATGACGTGGCGCAGCCGGTTGAGGCCGTCGCGCTGCACCAGGCCCATGGTGCCGGCGTAATAGAACGGCCAGACCGCCTCGCTGCCGTGCCTGGCGGCGACGGTGGTGAAGCGCTCGGCGATGCGGTCGAGCGCTTCGTCCCAGGTGATGGGGCGGAATTGCCCGGCGCCCTTGGGTCCCGTTCGGAGCAGAGGGCGGGTCAGGCGGTCCGGGTGGTGGATGCGCTCGGCATAGCGCGAGACTTTGTTGCAGATCACCCCGGCGGTGTAGCTGTTGTCGGCGCCGCGGACGGCTCCGATGCGCGCGTTGTCGAGGACTTCGACGGACAGGGCGCAGGTGGAGGGGCAATCGTGCGGACAGACGGAGGATTTGGTGGCACGGGTCATGGGTGGAGCTTAACCTGTACGTCGGCTCCATGAAAACCGGGACGTTAACCTTTCCGACAGGCGTGGCGACTCGGCGGGTCGGCAGGAATCCAAGGTCCGAGAACCTCGTCATCGGTAAAGGTTAGGCTGTCCACATCGACGCGAGGCTGCTCGCCGTGCGCCGACAGGCTCCGCGCCCCGTGCTCCCGTGCATCAGGCAGTTCTTCGGCGATCAGCTCCGATATGATGCCGCGCAGGCTAGGGCTATCCTTCAGCAAGGCGCGCAGTCGGCCCCGCTGCTCGAACAGCGTATCTTCCCACCCATCACGCGGTTCGGTCACGGGGCTGGCTGCCAGCTTGACCAGATGCAACAAAATCGTCGCGACGCGGCTGCGCAGTTCGCGCTTGTCGCTCTTGCCCAACGATTCGATCTCCTCGACGATATTGGGCCAGTCCGGCGGTTCATTCACCGGTTCGCCGGCCGCCAGCCGCCGCAGGAGCTCGGACTGGCGTTCGGACCAGAGTACGAAGTCACTGTCGTAGAGGTCGCTCATTCCAACAAGCTCCGGCTCAGGTTCACGGGCTGCGGTGCCGGTGGAGGCAAAGTCGTGGTTGGCCGGGCCGAGCCCGGCCATGACACAACTAACGCCAAGCCCGGCCATGACACATAACGCCATGCCCGTGCCGATCCCGTTAAGTCAGCCCCGTCACGCCGCGAACGTCTCCACGATATCCTGGTGCAGCGCGCCGATCTCCCGCTGCACGAAATCGAGGAACGGGGACAGGTTCCCGGACGCCAGATCGGTCACGTTCTCATAGGTCATCGTGGCGATCAACTGATCCAGCCGCTCCAGCGCCGCCGACATCCCGCGCAGCCCATAGCTTGTGCGCAACTGCGTCAGATGCCGCTCTATCCGCCCTAGATTCAGCCCGACCGACCGCGGAAACGCCCGGTTCGCCAGCAGGAAGCAGGCAACTTCCTCCGGATGGTAGCCGTTCGGATGCTCCCGCCGATACGCGTGATACCCGGCCGCGGCGCGCAGCAGCGCGTTCCATTGCCCCGCGTCGATATTGTCGCTCGCATCCGCCTGGGGCACCAGCGAGTGGAACCGCGTATCCAGCAGCCGCGTGGTCTGATCGGCCCGCTCCAGATACCGGCCGATCATGTAGAAGTGCCAAGCCTGGTCGCGGTAGAACGTGCCCTCGGTGATGCCGGTATGCGACTGGGCGCCGTCCTTCAGCATGTTGCAGACGGCGGTGAAATGCTCGGGCACGATCGACGCCGCGTCCAGCGCCCGGATATGGCCGTAAAACACATTGATCTGCAGCCACATCTCGGTCGAGATCAGCGCCCGCAAGGTCCGCGCATTCTCCCGCGCGGCGATGATGAACGACTGGACGGAGGTCTCGTTCGTCGTGTCCAGCAGGTAGAACTCGCCCACGGTCCGCTGCGTCGCGATCTGGTGGCGCTTGTGGAACTCCACCAGGTCGCCGTTGATCCGCGGGACCGACAACCAGTTGCGCGAGTCGTCCGCATCCCGGGCGAAGGTGTTGGTGACGTCCAGGATGCGGGCGAGGTTCTCGATCCGCTCCATGTATCGCGCCAGCCAGATGGTGCCCTCGGCATGGCGGGCGATCAGGTGGACGATGTGCCGTTGAGGGATGATGTCCATTATGCGAGCACCCAGGTATCCTTGGTTCCCCCGCCCTGGGAGGAATTGACCACCAGCGTCCCCTGCTTCAGCGCCACGCGCGTCAGGCCGCCGGGCAGCACCCAGGTGTCCTTGCCGGTCACCGCGAAGGGACGCAGGTCGATATGGCGCGGGCGGACGCCGTCGTCGCACAGCGTCGGCGACACCGACAGTTTCAGCGTCGGCTGGCTGATGTAGTTCGACGGATCGGCCTTCAACCGCGCCCGGAACTCCTCGAGCTGCTGCTTGGAGGCGTGCGGACCGATCAGGATGCCGTAGCCGCCGGATTCCGCCACAGGCTTGGTGACGAGTTCGGCCAGATGGTCCAGCGTATAAGCCAGCGACTCCGGCTCCGCACAGATCCTCGTATCCACATTCTTCAGGATCGGCTCTTCCGACAGGTAGTAGCGGATGATGCGCGGCATATAGGCATAGATCGCCTTGTCGTCGGCGACACCGGTGCCGACGGCGTTGGCGATCGCCACCGCGCCGTGGCGCCAGGCCTCGATCAGGCCGCGCACGCCCAGCATGCTGTCGGGATTGAAGGCGTCCGGGTCGAGGAAGTCGTCGCCGATGCGGCGGTAGATCGTATGCACCGCGGCGAGGCCGGCGGTGGTGCGCATCCAGACCTTGCCGTCCTCCACCGTCAGGTCACGGCCCTCGACCAGCGGCACGCCCATCTCGCGCGCCAGGAAAACGTGCTCGAAATAGGCGGAGTTGAAGATGCCGGGCGACAGGACGACCACCTGGGGGTCGCTGACCGAGGCCGGGGCGATCTCCGCCATCGCGTTGTGCAGGCGCAGGCCGTATTCATCGACGCCGCGCACGCGCAGGCCGGTCATGAGGTCGGACATCACGCGCAGGCTCATGTGCCGGTTCTCGACGACATAGGCGACGCCGGAGGGGGTGCGGGCGTTGTCCTCGAGCACGCGGAACTCGCCGGTTTCGTCGCGGACGATGTCGGTGCCGCAGACGTGGACATAGGTGTTGTAGGGGACGTTGAAGCCGACCATGGCCTGGCAGTAGCCGGCGTTTTTCAGCACGAGCTCTTCCGGGACGATCTTGTCGGCGAGGATTTTCCGCTCGTGGTAAACGTCGCGCAGGAACATGTTCAACGCCCGCACGCGCTGGATGACGCCGGTTTCGATCTGGGTCCACTCGGCCGGGGTGATCACGCGGGGGATCAGGTCGAACGGCAGGATGCGGTCGATCGCCGTCGCGTCGGAATAGACGGTAAAGGTGATGCCGCGCTCGAGCAGATCGCGTTCCGCGTCGGCCGCCCGCTGGCGCAATGAAGCGATGGGCAGGGCCGCGAACCGCGACAGCAGCAGCGTGAGGGTCGGATGCTCCGGCTGGCCCGGTCTCAGCATCTCGCAGAAGAATGAGTTCGGATCGTAGCCCTGCATCGTCCCGTGCGGTTGCAACTGGCTCTGACTTTGCGACTGGCTCGCTGCACCCACCGGCATCCCTGTCTCCGTTCTGCGATGCGTCATGATAAACAAAACGGCTTGCCCGGGAAGGGATTTTCGGCGCGCGGTTTGGTTTGTGGACGAAACCGATGCCGGGGCAGGATGAGCGGCGGAGCGGGCGCCCGGCATTTTGGCGTTTCTGTGATTGCGGAAACCGTGTCCGAACGGCCACGAACCACCATTTCAGCGTCTGGAGCGTTCACGATCGGTGTGAACACAGGGGGCTGCCATGAAAACGTCAGGAGCCACGATCATCGCCGCGATCGGCCTTACGCTGATGACCTTCGGTCCCGCCGGGGCGCAGACAAAGCCTTCACCCACCGCCGAACAGAGCTATACTGGCCAGTCTGTGACAGCGGACATCCAGGGCAACGCGCCGGCAACACAGCCGCGGCCGCTCGCGACCATCGGCAACGTCAATGTCGGCGTCTGGGCGCCCGTTCAGGCGCCGTACAATGCCAACAACAACCGGACCCGGGCGGCGAACCCGATCTGGCGGGAAGACATGGCGCCCTCATCCGGTTTCTGAACAGCGACGCGGTTGAGAAGCCGCGCTATGCCGGCAGTTACAATCCGGCGACTTCGTTTACGAAATATTAAACTCTCGGTCGCATATTTCACCGCCGGGAGGTCCGGCGCATGCGTTTCACATGGCGGAAGGACAAGGAACTTTCGAAGTCCGCAAACACGGCGTCGATTTCTCGCTGGCAGAGGATGTCTTTGCCGACCCGTTTGCCGAGACGCTATGGGACGGTTTCGTCAATGGCGAGGAGCGCGGCGCATCGTCGGCGCGGTCGCCGCAGGCGATGGTTTCAAGGTTGTTTCAAGGTTATGGTACTTGTTTGCACCTTCCCGAACCCGTATGACGATCAATGGGTTCACGTGATCGGCCTGCGAGAGGCTACAGCGCATGAGCGAAAGCGATACGGGAATCACAGCTCTGACGGCAGCGTCCTGACACCGGCGGAAATCGCACGGTTGGATGAAATCGTATCCCGCCTCGGCGGACCTGACGACAGTCCAACCGGACCCGGAGCGGCCCTGCCCGCGGACATGATCCCGATCCGCCTTGACCCCGACGTCAGAGCCTGGCTGCGCGCCAAGGGGCCGCGCTATCGGTCCGAAATAAACCGCATCTTGCGGGAAAGGATCCTCGCCGAGGGCTGACCGCGGCGCCCGGGCCGGGACAAGCCGCTTTCTCGCCGCGCCCGCGACGCGGTAATGACGTCCATCGGACAGGGAGAGACACCGGTGGTCGTTGAATCGCACATGCAGGATATCGCCGACGCGCGCACGCAGACCGCCGCGACCATCCGTCCGACCGTACCGGCGCTGGAGGCGATGCTGCATGAGCCGTTCCCGGTGCTCGACCACGGCTTCATCCGCGTGATCGACTACATGGGCGACGATTCCGCCATCGTGCAGGCGGCCCGGGTCTCCTACGGCCGCGGCACCAGGCGCGTGCAGGAGGATGAGGGACTGATCCGCTATCTGATGCGGCACCGGCACACCACGCCGTTCGAGATGTGCGAGATCAAGTTCCACGTCAAACTGCCGATCTTCGTGGCGCGGCAGTGGATCCGCCATCGCACCGCCAGCGTGAACGAATACTCGGCCCGCTACTCGATCCTGGACAGGGAGTTCTACATCCCCTCGCCGGAGAACCTCGCCGCGCAAGCGACGACCAACCGGCAGGGGCGCGGGGAGGTCCTGGATGGCGAGGAAGCGGCGGAAGTGCTGCACCTGCTGCGCTCGGACGCAGAAAGCTGCTATGCGCATTACGCCAGCATGCTGAACGAGGGCGACGCCGCAGACCCCGGGCGGCGCGGGCTGGCGCGCGAACTGGCGCGGATGAACCTGACGCTGAACACCTATACGCAGTGGTATTGGAAAACGAACCTTCACAACCTGTTCCACTTCCTGTCGCTGCGGGCCGATTCCCATGCGCAATACGAAATCCGCGTCTACGCCGAGATCATGTTGCGGATGACCGAAGCCTGGGTGCCGATCGCCTGCGCGGCCTTCCGGGACTACCGGCTGGGTGCCGTGACCTTGTCGGCGCAAATGGTGGAGGTGGTGAAGCGCATGCTGGCGGGTGAGGCCGTCACCGCCGAAACCAGCGGGTTGAACCGGCGCGAATGGGCGGAGTTCGCCGCGCATTTCCAGACCGGGTGACGGCCGGTGCCGCACCGCGGGCAAACACCCTTGCTTGCTCCCCGTTTGCCGCCACGGTAAGGGACGCAGCGCCCGAACGGTCAGGCACCGTGGAACAGCCGGCAATGAGGTCATCCATTTGAGCCACGATCTGCAGACCGCGGAAACCGGCAAATCTGTCCCGCGGCTCGGCGTGCTGATGGCCGTGCTCGGCATCGTCTACGGCGACATCGGCACCAGCCCGCTCTACGCCTTCAAGGCGAGCCTGCAGCTTTTCGACCCGACCCGGACAACCCCTGTCGAGATCTTCGGCGTGCTGTCGCTGATCTTCTGGTCGCTGATCATCATTGTGACGATCAAATACGTCTTTCTGGTGATGCGGGCCGACAACCGCGGCGAAGGCGGCATCCTGGCGCTCATGGCGCTGGCCCAGCGAGTCTCCGTCGGCGCCGCCACCAAGAGTGCGTTGGCTCTTGTCGGCATTGCAGGCGCCTGCCTGTTTTTTGGCGACGGCGTGATCACTCCGGCGATTTCCGTGCTGTCGGCGGTGGAGGGACTGGAGGTTTCCGCCCCGCAACTGAAGCTGTACGTCCTGCCGATATGCGTTGTTGTGATCGTCGCCTTGTTCGCCGCGCAGTATCAGGGCACCGGCCGTGTCGGCCGGGTGTTCGGGCCGATCATGGTGCTGTGGTTCCTGGTCATCGGCGCGGCGGGACTGGTCGAGATCATCCAGTATCCGCTCGTGCTGAAGGCGGTTTCACCGACATACGCGTTTGAACTGTGCCTGCAATACAAAGGCCTGGCGTTCTTCGTGCTCGGCGCCGTGGTGCTGTGCGTGACCGGCGCCGAGGCGCTGTACGCGGATATGGGGCATTTCGGCGCCAAGCCGATCAAGATCACCTGGCTGGTCTTCGTGCTGCCGAGCCTGGTGCTGAACTATTTCGGCCAGGGCGCGCTGATGATCCGCGACCCCGCGGCGATCGAGAACCCGTTCTTCCTGCTGCAGCCCGAGTGGCTGCGGCTGCCGATGGTGATCCTGGCGACGGCGGCGACGGTGATCGCCAGCCAGGCGGTGATTTCCGGCGCCTTCTCGATGGCGCGGCAGTGTATGCAGCTCGGCTTCCTGCCGCGCATGACGGTGCGCCACACCTCCACCATGGAGGAAGGGCAGATCTACGTGCCGCAGGTGAACACCGCGCTGGCCATCGGCGTCGTGCTGCTGGTGCTGGCGTTCAAGACGTCGGACAATCTCGCCTCGGCCTATGGCATCGCCGTCACCGGCACCTTCCTGTGCACGGCCATCCTCGCGATGGTGGTGTTCCGCCGGCAGTTCCACTGGTCGCGCTTCGCCGCGATTTCGGTGTTCGGGTCGCTGTTTATGATCGATACGATCTTCTTCTCGGCCAACACGGTGAAGGTGGTGGAGGGCGGCTGGGTGCCGCTGGCGATGGGTCTCGCTTTGACGGGGATGATGACCTCGTGGAAGCGCGGACGGGACCTGCTGCTGTCGCGCTGGAAGCAGTCAAGCATGCCGCTGGCGCCGTTCCTGGCACGGCTGCCTCAGTCGCGCATCATCCGGGTGCCCGGGTTGGCCGTGTTCATGACCAGCAATCCGGACTACGTGCCGACATCGCTGCTGCATAACCTCAAGCACAACAAGGTGCTGCACGAGAACGTCCTGTTCGTGACGGTGGAGAACGAGGACGTGCCGGAGGTCTCGCCGCAGCGCCGGACGGAGACGTCGCTGCTCGCGCCCGGGATACACCGGGTGATCCTGCGCTACGGATTCATGGAAAGCCCGAACATCCCGCGCGAACTGGAAAGCCTGACCGATGAGCTCGGCGTGCGCGTTTCCCAGGCCAGCTACTTCCTCGGCCGCGAGGTGCTGGTGCCGGGCATGGCGCCGAAGCTGCCATGGTGGCGGCGTGCGCTGTTCCTGATCATGGCGCGCAACGCCGTGCCGGCGACGGAGTTCTTCCGCATTCCGAGCGACCGGGTGGTGGAGCTGGGCGTCCGGATCACGATCTGAGCCGGCGCCCGGCCGTCCGGGTCTGCTCAGACGCGGGCGTAGGCGCCTGTGACGTAGCCGTGCAGCGAGGTGACATCGACCGCCTGCTTGGCGACCATGGCGTTCAGCAGGTCGCGGATGCTGATCACCCCGAGCAGCTTGCCGTCGTCCAGCACGGGCAGGTGGCGGAACCGGCCATTGGTCATATCGGCGATGGCCTCATCGACCGTGGTGCGGGGCGAGCAGGTTCTGACGTCGCGGATCATGAGCGTGTCGACCGCAACGTCGAGCACGCCGGGTCCCTGCGCTTCGAGGCCTCGCATGACATCGCGCTCACTGATGATGCCGACCAGGAGGTCGCCCTCCATCACCACCGCCACGCCGATTTTCTGCCGGGCGAGGCCGCGGACGACGTCGAAAACCCGATCCGTTGGGCGGACGATCACCAGGTTGTAGGGTTTATGCTTCAGTATGCCTGCAATTGTCATCGAAATATCCTTCCCTGAGCGGCTTGGCATCCGCGCCGTCGCGACTGGCCAACCTGCTAAATTACGGATGATGGTAATCCTTTTTGTGCGCTGCACAAACGCGTTTTCGGATGGCAGACCTGCAATTTGGGAAGCCCTCTCGTCTGTGACGCGCCTTCGCCGATCGGCGGCATGCGGGAGTATCCGGCGCGGAGGGGGATCTGCTGGCGTCTTGCGCCGGTGTAGCCAAAGCGGTCTGGACTGAGCCGCAACGGAATATACACGATGGCGTTTCGCGTCCGCGGCGCGGCCGCTGATGCGGCGGTCCGCAGGCTCGCCCGACTCAAGGGGATGACCCTGACGGAGACGATCCGGGAGGCTGTGGAGCGCTTGGTCAGCACCGTACCGCCGCTGACCGAGCGGTTGCAGGCGCTTCAGGCGCAGTTCCAGGCCATGAAGCAGGCTGGCGGACAGGCCGCCGACAAGGCGTTCTTTGATGAGTTATCCGGGGATTCGCGATGTTTGTGGACGCCTCGGCGATCATCGGAATCATCGCCTCGGAGGACGATGCCGGCAGCCTGGCCGGACGGTTGTCGCAGGCGCGTCGCCCACGGACCTCGGCCGCGGCGATCTTCGAGGCGGCAACGGGTCTGGCGCGGATCGCCACTGCGCCGATCGCCGATGCGTTGGCCCTGGCCAGGCGGTTCCTGAAGGAGATCGACGCGACGGTCGTTGCGATCGACGGCGATACCGCGGCGATTGCGGTTGCTGCGTTTGACCGGTTCGGCACGGGGCGTCATCCGGCTGGCCTCAACATGGGCGACTGTTTTGCCTATGCCTGTGCCCGGCAGGGTGACGTGAAGCTGCTGTGCAAGGGGGACGATTTTCCGCGGACCGATATCACGCCGGCCTGAGCGAAACGGCCGGGCAAACCATGACCTTGCCAATCGGCGAGGCGTGGTTACCTTAGGCGACGCCCAAGAATGAGCGAATCGCTTTCGGTGCCGCGGTCGGACCCCCCGCAGGGGGAGATTCCGGTCCGGCCGGGGGCGGCCTAGACTCACCGGATGGTCAATGAATCCTC
>CAINOE010000181.1 GCA_903851415.1 uncultured Rhodopila sp.
ACACCGCCCGCGAACCCGGGGGGGACACCAGTCTCCCCCGCAAAGGTGTCCACAGGACAACCGTCCTCTGGTGGGGGTTCGGGGGCGAAGCCCCTGAGGACACAGCATGACCCCCGCCGAAGAGATCGCCCGCCGCCGCACCTTCGCCATCATTTCCCACCCCGACGCCGGCAAGACCACGCTGACGGAACACCTGCTGCGCGCGGGCGGCGCGATCCAGCTCGCCGGCAACGTCCGCGCCAAGGGCGAGCGGCGGCGCACCCGCTCCGACTGGATGGGCATTGAGCGCGACCGCGGAATCTCCGTGGTCACCTCGGTGATGACATTCGAATACAAGGACTGCGTGTTCAACCTGCTCGACACGCCGGGCCACGAGGACTTTTCCGAGGACACCTACCGCACGCTGACCGCGGTGGATTCCGCCGTGATGGTGATCGACGCGGCCAAGGGCATCGAGGCGCGGACCCGCAAGCTGTTCGAAATCTGCCGCCTGCGCGACATCCCGATCATCACCTTCATCAACAAGATGGACCGCGAGGCGCGCGACCCGATCGAGTTGCTGGACGAGGTCGCCTCCACTCTGGCGCTCGACACCTGCCCGGTGACCTGGCCCATCGGCCGAGCCTCTGACTTCGCCGGAACCTATGACCTGCGCAGGCGGGAGATGCATCTGCTGGCCGATCTGCCGCAATCCGATCCGCGGCTGCAGGCGGTGGGGGATGAGGTGGACCTGGTGCGCTCGGCGCTGCCGGAGTTCGACCTGGAGAGCTTCAACGCCGGGCACCTGACGCCGGTCTATTTCGGCAGCGCGATCAAGGACATCGGCGTGGCCGATTTGCTCGACGGGCTGGCGGAGTACGGACCGAGGCCGCGGTCGCAGCCAGCCGACACGCGCACCGTCGAAGCGACTGAGGCCGGGCTGACGGCCCTGGTGTTCAAGATCCAGGCGAACATGGACCCGAACCACCGCGACCGGATCGCCTTTGCCCGGGTGTGCTCGGGGCGGCTGACGCGCGGGATGCGGCTGAAGCAGGTGCGCACCGGCAAGTCGATCCCGCTGCACGCGCCGCAGTTCTTCTTCGCCCGGGAACGCGAGATCGCCGATGAAGCGTTCGCCGGCGATGTCGTGGGCATCCCGAACCACGGCACCCTGCGCATCGGCGACACGCTGACCGAGGGCGAGGACATCCAGTTCACCGGCGTCCCCTATTTCGCCCCCGAAATCCTGCGCCGGGTTCGGCTGGACGACGCGATGAAGGCGAAAAAGCTGCGCCAGGCGCTGGTGGAGCTGGCGGAGGAAGGGGTGGTGCAGTTGTTCCGTCCGCAGGACGGCTCCGCGCCGCTGGTGGGCGTCGTCGGCACCCTGCAGTTGGACGTGCTGCAGGCGCGGCTGGGCGCCGAATACGGCGTGGCCATCGGCTTCGAAACGTCGTCGTTCTCGCTGGCGCGGTGGATTTTCTCCGCCGACAAGGCGGCGCTGGCGAAGTTCGTCGCCGACAACCGCAACGCGATGGCGGACGACGTCGATGGCGACCCGGTTTTCCTTGCGACGTCGGCGTTCATGATGCGCCGGGCGGAGGAACTCGCCCCGGCGCTGACGTTCCGGGATATTAAGGACATCCGGGCGGAGAAATTGGCGGCCTGAGGTATGGCCGCTGCCCTTCGTGTCATGGCCGGCCTTGTGCCGGCCATCCACGCCTTGCGGTGATTGATAGAGTAAAGTCCCGGGTGGCCGGACTAAATCCGGCCATGACACGGGGAGCGAAACGGCCCGGATTGGTCGCTAAATCCGTCCCGTCACCAGAAGAATAACCACGATCAGCACCACCAGTCCCAACCCGCCGCTCGGGTAGAACCCCCAGCCGGCGCTGTACGGCCATGTCGGCAACGCACCCAGCAGCAAAACGACCAGAACAATCAGCAGAATCGTGGGCACGTCCGCCTCCTCTATTTGTCCAGTGCTTCGCGAGCGGAATCCTTCACGCCGCCGACGGTGTTCTGCACCTTGCCGGCCTCTTTCTCGGCCACGCCCTCGGCCTCGATCTTGGCGTCGCCCGTTACCTTGCCGATGACTTCCTTCACCGTGCCCTTCGCCTGATGCGCGGCGCCTTCTACCCGATCCTTATCCATGATACGATCCTTCGATACGGTTGCAGACGATCAAGGCTTGTAGTTGGTGTTCCTGTCGGCCGAGTTATCCAGGCTCTTGCCTGCGGCCTGCAGGTCCTTGCCGGCGCCCTGCGTCGTGTAACAGCCCGACAGTATCGGCGCGGCAGCGATCAAAGCCGCCAGCGCCAGAACCAGACGCGCATGGTCGCGCATTGATTTATCCTCTCAAAGTTGCAATCGCGGTCTTACGTTGGCGACGACATAAACGCCTCCGTCGGCCCGGCGTTCGAATCGCCAGGGGTTACTTTCTCGTGACGGGACGCCTTGGCATTCCCTCCCGAATGCGGTTGACTCGCCGCCGGACCCTTTCGGAAAGCGGCGGCACATGGCGGGACTGTATTATGAGCAATTCTCGGTCGGGCAGGAGTTCGATCACCCGTGGACACGCACGGTGACCGAAATGGACAACACAGTGTTCAGCTCCCTGACCATGAATGTGCAGCCGCTGCACATCGATGCGCATTTCGCCGCCGGAACCGAGTTCGGCCAGCGCCTGGTCAACTCCATCTTCACTCTCGGCCTCATGGTCGGCATCAGCGTCAACGACACCACCATCGGCACCACCGTCGGCAATCTCGGCTTCAGTGACGTGAAGTTTCCCAAGCCGGTGTTCCACGGCGACACGCTGCGAGCCCGCACCAAGGTACTGGCCATGCGGGAGAGCAAGTCCCGCCCCGGGGTCGGCATCGTCGAGTTCGAGCACACGTGCTGGAACCATCGCGACGAGATGGTGGCGATCTGCAAGCGCCAGGCGATGATGCTGAAGCGGCCCGCCACATGACCCGGCCGCCGCCAAAACCCGGCCGCGCGGCGCGGGAGGCCGCGGCACTGCGGCAGAACCTGTTGAAGCGCAAGGACCAGGCGCGGCGGCGGGAGGAGGCGCAGCAAGCAGATCAGGCAGAACCCGATGACAAGCCGCCGGCGAACGCGGCCGTGCCGATCGATACGGAAGCTGAGTGTCCCTGAACCGCCTTGCCGGACCGGCGGCTATCAATCCGCTGGACCGGCGGCAACCAATCGGAAGGCCGCGCCGGTCCGCTGTTCGCAGAACGAAAACGAGGCGTCAGCCCGGCAGACCGGCCTTAAGCTTCTTAACCTGCGGGTTGTTGGCGTGGCCGTCCAAAATCTGCCTGGCGTTGACCTCCTTATGGTAATACGCGAAGTCTTCCGCCGTATCCTGGATGATTTTGGCTTTGCTGATGTCGACACCGGCGAGACCGCCGGGCTGGTCAGACCACACTATGATATCGCCACGGCCGCCGACGGCATGGCCCTGCGCCGAAGCGTTGACGATCGTGAGGCCGGCGCTGCCATTCAACGAAAAACTGGTGTTGCGAGTGAACTCCGACACCGCCTTGCCGGTCATCAGGATCATCGCCAGCGGCCCGGTCCTGGCATCCGCTGGCGCATCGATCGACACCGCGCCGATGGCCAGGAACACCGGATCGCTCCAGGGGCCGTCGCCGTCGTGCGTCAGCAGCACGCCCTGCCCGCCCGGGCCGCCGACGAGGAACGACCCGTTCACCATTTCAGGCACGATAAACACGCCTTTTGCGTGCTTCAGCACTGTCTCGTAGCGGCTGTCGGCCATAATCCTGAGGACCGTCTGCGCGGCATCGTCGACCAACTGTTGGCCGCTTTCACCGTTCATCGCCCCCGATTGAGCACGGACCGGCCCGGCGCAGACAAAGCCCCCGATGGCCAGAGCAGCGATTGGGAGAAGCAAAGACCGAGTCATCGCATTATCTCCTCCGTTTATCCGGCGATAACGCGGACGGACCTTTCCGGTTCATTAAGCCGAGTTCACATTCCCCGGAGCACACCGCGGGATGGCGCCAGCAGGCAGGTTCATACTACCGCACCCGCACCGGCACGATCTCCGCGGACAACTGCACCTCGTCGCCAAGCCCGTAATAGGAGTGCGCCGGTTGCGACAGCCGGCGCAGCACCATGAACAATCGCAACTGCAGCCGCTTCGCCCAGCCCATGGTGCGCGAGGGCAGCAGATTCTCCAGCGAGATATGAACGATCCAGCGGTGCCGGTTCGTCGGCAGGGCGATCTTCTTGTGCCGGGCCATCGCCTCCAGCACCTGCTCGACGTTGGGGTCCTCCATGAAGCCGAACTGCACTTCCACGCCGATGATGCTGCCCTGGAACCGGTCGCGGTAGAAAACCGTCACCTTGTAGCGGTCGTCGTGGATATACGGCACCTTGCGGTGCGTGACTTCGACGAAGAACAGATTGCGCGGCAGGATGCCGTAGCGCTCCAGCAATAGCCCGAGCAGCGCGGGAGCGCGGTCGGTTGGCTGCCGCAGCGGTTTGGGCGCCATCAGGATGGCGTTCCGCTCCATGAACACCTCGCTGTCCCGGTGCAGGCGGACCAAAGCCTCCATGGTCATCGCCGGCCGCGCGGAATAGGCCGAGGACGTCGCTTTGCGGCCCCAGCGCCAGGTGATCATGATCAGGAACACGATGATGCCGATGGTCAGCGGCACGAACCCGCCTTCGAGGAATTTCAGCGTGCTGGCGAGCAGAAAGGTGCCGTTCACCGCCGCCAGGAAGCCCCACAGCACGCCGATGGGCAGCGAACCCCAGTGCCAGTAGAAGCGCGAGATCGGGATCATCGCGATCGACGTGATGACCATCACCCCCGATACCGCCAGGCCGTATGCCGCCCCGAGCGCCGAACTGGAGCCGAACGCCAGGACCAGCAGGATGCACCCCGCGTACAGGCCCCAGTTGACGAAGGGCACATAGATCTGGCCGGCATGCGCATGATGGGTATGCGCGATGACCAGCCGCGGGAACAGACCCAGCCGGATCGCCTGCGACGCCAGGGTGAACGCCCCCGAAATCAGCGCCTGCGAGGCGATGACGGTCGCCACGGTAGCCAGCAGCACCATCGGATAGATGAACGCGTGCGGCACCAGGCTGAAGAACAGGTTGCCCTCGCGGATGGGCGCGCCGCTCAGCAGATAGGCCCCCTGCCCCAGGTAATTCAGCAGCAGCGCCGGATACACCACCGCGAACCAGCTCGTTCGTATCGGCTTCGCCCCGAAATGCCCCAGATCGGCGTACATCGCCTCGCCGCCGGTAATCACCAGCATCAGCGCGCCGAGCACCAGCAGCGCCTCATACGCACCGGTGTGCCAGAGGAAGCGGATGCCGAGCCAGGGATTGAAGGCGGCCAGGATCTCCGGATGATGCGCGATCTGGAATGCGCCGAGGCCGGCGATCACCACGAACCAGACCAGCAGGACGGGGCCGAAGACGCGGCCGACGCGCGCCGTGCCGTTGAACTGGACGGCGAACAGGGCGGTGAGAAGCACCACGGTAATCGGAAGGATCAGCCGGGCGAGCGAGGGGGTGGCGACTCCGAGGCCCTCGACCGCCGACAGCACACTGATCGCGGGGGTGATGAAGCCGTCGCCGAACAGCAGTCCGGCGCCGAGCATCAGGGCCCACAGGATGACGGTGGTGCCGCGCCGCTTGTATTCGTGCAGCAGGCCATAGAGCGCGAACACGCCGCCCTCGCCGTCGTTCTCGGCGCGCAGGACGAAGATGGCGTATTTGATCGCGACGATGACGGTGATGGTCCATATCACCAGGGAGATCCCGCCGAGGACGGAGTCCGGCGTTACCGCCACGCCGGCATGGCCGAAGAAGATCTGGTCCAGCGCATACAGCGGCGAGGTGCCGATGTCGCCGTAGACGATGCCCAGCGCGCCGATGGTCAGCGCGGCAAACCCGCCTTTGGGGGCACGGGTGTCTGCGGGGTGAGGCGTCACGATCGCGGCGGTTCCGGGGTGTGCGGTGGGAGTCATGGAGCTGCAAACCAAACTTGCGTTGGCCGCAGCCTACGTCGGGTTTCCCGCGGTGGCGCGGGGAAAATGACCCGCGGTTGAGGAATGGAGGGGCTGCGTCGGGTTAGGGGCGATCCAGCGGTGGCCGGACAACAAACTTCGGATGTCGATGGGCTATTCAGGCCAACGAATCAGACGTATGTGAGCATCTTGTTTCGAACTTATTGCGACGACCACACGTCATCTAACAATCTCGAACAGGATGGGCAGGGTGCCCCCTGCCTTCGTGACAGGGGGAGCTTTGGCGAGGCAGCGCTATTGGTCAGGAGGTTGAATGCGAGTTTTGGCGGTTCAAATGTGGGGTCATCCTGGTTTCGGAGATCTCGAAGTTGACTTCAGCGATAGGGACGGGCGAGCAGCACGGTTGGTTGTGGTCGCCGGCGAAAATGGATGCGGGAAAACCGCCATTTTGGAGGCTATCTTTAATGCTTTCGCTCCGAACGCGTTACTCCTCAATACCCAGCGCAAATTGGCGCCGGGTCGTTACCGCGTCCTGATTGAGACCGACGAGCAAAACCGATCCACCCGGTTTAACGGAGCGATAGCCCCTGAGACTTTCGACGAGGTACGTAGTCGCTGGCCTTCATTTAACGGCATTGGCGTCGAGATGGATGGGAATTCCGTCCGCAGTGGACGGCCTTATCACAGATATTTCCGCATGAGTGACAATACTGCCACTCGCGGCGAGCATGAGTCCGTCGATGTTCTTGGGAGCGCCTTTGGCTGCTTCTATAGCGAGGCGAACGTATCATTCGACGTTCCAAAGGTGCAGACAATCGGAACTTCAGCCGGAACACCGCAAACCGCTGGCGTCCACCCAAACATCATATTTCCGGTGCGCGGCGGAATCTCGCTTGCTGGCGAGGTGGCCCAACTTCTAGTTGACCTGAAGGCCGCGGATGACAGTGAGCTAGCACAATGGGTCGACGCCAACAAAGGTACGTGTCCCCCCGATGAGGTAATCCGACGCCGAATCAAACGATTTACGGAGGCATATGCGAGAGTGGCTCCGAAAAAGCGCTATGTCGGCATTGAGACGGCAGACGGGGAACATCGCGCGATGTTTGAGGAGAACGGTCTACGAACCGCATTGGCCGACCTGAGCACTGGTGAGAAGCAAATCGTCTTTCGCGGTGCATTCCTGCTCAGACGGGCCGAGAATCTCGCGGGCGCTGTGGTATTGATTGATGAGCCTGAACTCAGCCTACATCCCAAATGGCAGGAAAACATCGTCCCATATTACGACAAAATAGTTGCCGAGACGCCGGAAAAGAGCAGTCAGGTTATAGTTGCCACCCACTCGCCGTTCATCATGCACGGATCTCCAACGGCAAAACATGTCGTACTTCGACGGAGTTCCGAAAACAATATTGTCGTTGCTGATCGATCTCCGACGTTCCGGGGAGTGAGTGCCACCGACGTTGCGGTGGCCGCATTCGATCTTGCCGACTTTGTGCGCGATGCCAGAGGCAAGCAGTTAGCCCTCATCGTGGAAGGCCCAACCGATCGTCTCATAATTGAAGAGGCATGGCGAAAGCTCCGTCCCCATCTAACGATGCCGTTCACAATCCGCTCGGCTGACGGCGCTAAAAATATTCCGCGCTTGCTGGGAGCCGGCGGCGGCAAAAGCGGCCCGTTGCTCGAAGCCCTCTCCGACGCGGGAACCGAGCTTGTCGGCCTTTTGGATTTCGACGCGGAAGGTCATGCTCAGTGGAAAGGCACCATTTCGGAAGCCGATAGCGAGCCCGTTGAGTTCTTCCCCCGCGAATGCCAGCCTCGTAAGCGCGCTGGTTCGCCGATTTGGGTGGCATTACTGCCTGTGCCCGAGTTCCGGAGAAGCTACGCCAGTCTCGAACTAGCCAATGAATCTCGGCTTACAATCGAACTTCTGTTCCAAGACAATTACGTCGAGCGGTTCCTTGAGCGCATGCCAGTGGCGGGAGATGGATCCCCTAAGAGGCTCACTGCGAAGACAAGCGCGCAAAAGAAAGCCGTGGCTGACGCGGTTGCATATATGCCACCAGAAGCATTCGTTGCGTTTGAGCCTATTTTCGGCCTCCTAGAAAAGATCGGGGAGTACGGACCTGCCGCTGGGACGTAGGTTCAATCAGCGATAGTACGACGCAGATCAATCTCCGCCCCAGTTTCGGCTTCAGGCAAATCTTCAAGGACTGGAACAATCAGATCGACGCCTTCACGTACGAGCACTGAACCGGGATGGGCACCGAAAAGACGAAAAGACTACCAGTTCGGGCCTCCCGCGCCAAAGATTGGCGGTCTGACGGGACGCCGGCCTCGGCCGGGCCGTCATCGGCGATTCGGTTTGCAGACGTCTCGATCGAAGCGGTTTCGTTGGAATGATCGACGTTGGGCAAGGTTTGCTCTTCATCCTGAGTCATTTTCCGTCCGCCCGCACATCATCATCCAGCCACCCCTCCGGCAACTCGTCCCCCGGAATCGCCACCGGCGTTCCGGCCTTCGCCAGAATGCGTCCAAGGTCGCCGGGCCTGGCACGAGCGGCACGCTCCGCCAGATAGCCACGCTCCTGCAACGCAGCGACTTTCTCGGCCGCGGCCTGGACCAGGAACTGGTTGACCGACACCGTATCCTGTTTGGCCAGTTTCTTCACGTCCTCCATCAATGATGGCGGAAGCCGGAGTGCAAAGTTGCTGACGGTCGCCATGAAAGCCTCCTCAAAATGTCGCCCGGCCGGCAGACCGGTATATTCAGGCGCGGAAACCGGGGATCAATCGGCCGGTAGTCCGCCAGATTGAATGACACCAACGCATCGGCCTGCCCGCTGACCGATAGCTCCGCAAACATCTCATCGTCCGGATCGCGCACCGAGGGCCTGACCCGGAAATACGTGACGATGTGCTCCGCGCGGGCCACGAAGGCGTCCAGGAAGATGTCAACCGCTTCCATGTCGAGGCCCGTGACCTGCCTCTGTTCCGGCCGTTTGAGCACGGCTTCATATTCGATGACTGTCGCAACACTGACCAACGGCGTGATCACCTCTGCCTCGATCGCCAGCAACAGTACACGAGACGCACCGATGGTGCTGCGCAAACCGCTGAGAAGCACGTCGGTATCCAGCACCAGCCTCATATTGCATACAATATCACCACTCCCGGGCCGGAGCAAGCGTTTCCATCAGCGGCCCCACCCGCCGCGGTTACCCCACCCGCGCTTTTGACCGCCACCCCGCTCTCTGCAAGGATACCCCCAACAACGAGACGCGGTCCGATGTAAGCCTTCCCGTTCCGGTAACCGGTGCGGACATTGTTCCCGCGCACCCTGGCAACCGCCGCCGCGCGACGATCCAAAACTTCCAAAGTGTTAATATGGCTACACAAAACCATCCCGGTCTTGCCGCATTCCCGCCACGGCCGATCTCCAGCGTATAGTCGTCTTATCAAAGGAGTTCAGGCCATGTGGCGCATTAAGTCTCTTCTGATCGCGGCGCCGATTGCGGCGGGACTGCTCGCCGCCCCCGCCGCTCACGCCGAGTGGCGCGGTCATGGCGGCTACGGTCATTATTATGGCGGCTATCATGGCGGCTACCGTGGCGGCTGGCACGGCCCGAGCGTTGCCGGCGCGATTCTGGGACTGGGTGCCGCGGCTGTCGTCGGCGGCGTGATCGCATCGCAGGCCTATGCGCCGCCGCCTCCGGTCGTCTACGCCCCGCCGCCGGTCTATTACGCCCCTCCGCCGGCCTACTATGCGGCACCGCCGGCCTATTACGCTCCGCCGGGCTACTGACCCGGCGGTCAGACTTCTCCCTGCTTCGCCAGCCGATCGAAAGCGGCGAGGCGGGTGATCAGGGCCTCCATCTCGCGCAGCGGGATCATGTTCGGGCCGTCGCTGGGCGCGTGGTCCGGGTCGGGGTGAGTTTCGATGAACACCGCGGCAACCCCTACCGCCAGCGCGGCGCGCGCCAGCACGGGGGCGAACTCACGCTGACCGCCGGAGGACGTCCCCTGCCCGCCCGGCTGCTGCACCGAATGCGTCGCGTCGAACACCACCGGATACCCTGTGCGCGCCATGATCGGCAGCGAGCGGAAATCCGACACCAGCGTGTTGTAGCCGAAGCTGACGCCCCGCTCGCACAGCAGGATGTTGTGGTTGCCGGTGCCGGCGATCTTGGCGGCGACGTTCGCCATGTCCCAGGGCGCCAGGAACTGGCCCTTCTTCACATTGATCACGCGCCCCGTCTCGCCGGCGGCCAGCAGCAGATCGGTTTGACGGCACAGGAAGGCGGGGATCTGCAGCACATCCACCGCCTGCGCCGCGACGGCGCATTGCCCGGGGGTATGGACGTCGGTCAGCACCGGCAGCCCCGTCGCCTCCCGCACGTCGCTGAGGATCTGCAGGCCCGAGTCGATGCCGATTCCCCGGGCCGCCGAGGCGCTGGTCCGATTCGCCTTATCAAAGCTCGATTTGTAAATGATCGGCACCCCGGTGCGCTGACCGATCTCCCGCAGCGCCTGCGCGACCTCCAGGGCGTGGGGCCGCGATTCGATCTGGCACGGCCCTGCGATCAGCACGAAAGGCCGATCGTTGCCGATTTCGATGCCGCCGGCACGGACGGTGCGCGGTGCGTCAGTCTGCATGGGCCGAGTCCCTTTCCGGAGTCCCGAAGCGTTGTCCGGTGCCGGTAGCACGAGGTCAAGCGCCTGAAACATTTGCGCTATCTGAGACGATTCTCACGGGCGCGGCAGCGAAACGTGCCTATTCGAACCGATGCACGAATGCCACAGTCGTGACATTTTCTTTACCGCATTAGCATCAAGTTCGGCTGAATAGGATGTAAGTCCTAATTTTACACACCATCCACAGGCCTAAAACGGCGAAATACAGGGGTAATGGCAAAATAGGGACGTTAAAGGATTGTCAGGTTTGCAACCCTGCTGTTACCGGCTGTGTTGTCCACGGCGATCCTAAGGAGATGAGACAGATGCGGGCAGTTGGAGCGGGAACACAAGCGTGGCTTTTGGGGTCAGCACTCCTGTTCAGCACCCCCGTGTTTATTAGTGCAGCGGAGGCGCATCGATCCCGCAGCCATAATGTTGTGACTTCATACCATGCGCACTCCGTCAGTGTGCGGTATTCGGGGATGTATCACGCGGGCTATCGGCAAGCCGGCTATGCCAGTACCAGGACGTTCCGCGGACATGGCGGGCGGCGGATGTACGCGGGCCACTCCTACGGTATCTCCTGCGTGCCCTACGCGCGCGAAGTGTCCGGCATCATGGTTGCCGGCAACGCCAGGGAATGGTGGTGGAACGCGGCCGGTCAGTATGCTCGCGGCAACCAGCCGGAGGCCGGCAGCGTGCTCAACTTCCGCGCAAACAGCCGCATGCCTCTGGGCCATGTCGCGGTGGTCAGCCACGTCATCAACGCGCGTGAGATCGTCGTGGACCAGGCCAACTGGGGCGGCTACGGAATGCGCGGCGGCGTGTCGCACAATGTCGCCGTGGTTGACGTTTCGGAAGCCAACAACTGGTCC
Source organism: uncultured Rhodopila sp. (assembly GCA_903851415.1). GTDB lineage: Bacteria > Pseudomonadota > Alphaproteobacteria > Acetobacterales > Acetobacteraceae > Rhodopila. The sequence continues at coordinate 11,542 of CAINOE010000181.1, forward strand.
GCGGTCCGGGTCGCCCTCGGGCGCGACGGGGAGTTCGGGTCGGTTTATCCGACCTACGGATTTATCTACAACCGTCCGGACAATGGGATGGTCATGGCGAGCATCAACCGGCCGGCGCCGCAGCCCGACATCAATCCGGTCCCCTCCGACCTGCGTCCGGTCGCGGAGCGTGGCTGGCACACCATTGAAGAAGTTGCAGAGGCTCCGGCAGGGCAGCGCCGATAGGGCATCCGGAAGATTGGGCGGGCGCGGCTCGCGGCGACCGCCCGTTCCGTCCGCGACGGCTACCGGACTATGGCGTCGGAGGCGGTCCAGCGGGACCGCATGAAGCTCCAGACGCAGTGAGTTGGCATTCCACGGTTTGACGACAACAATGCTGACGCCCGGCGTTTTTGCCGTCGCAGGGTGCGAACCGGCGGGTCACTGCGGCCGGTTTTTCCGAGGCTAAGCGGCAAGGGATAACCGCCAAAAGATCGTTCAGAACGACGAAAGTAACGGATCGGTGGCTGCAAACGCCAGAGCTATCGGCGATCGGTCAGGCGAACCGGGAAAACGCCATGTTGGGCGCTGTTCCCGGCCGTGGTTGCCATCTCCCCGCGGCGAGGCGGCTTCGCCCCTCCCTTCAGTGTAACGGTTGTCGTGTGTCCGGCGACAGCGCGGTCCATCGCCCGCAGTTCCGCCGCGAATTCCGGCGTATAGCGGCTGTAATCAGGTCCGGTTGCCTTCGCCAAACGGCGCTCCGGGCGGCTGATGGGTGCCGACATGGCGGCGAGACGGGCAAGAGCGGCGTGCATCCGCCGCAACTGAGCGGCGAACTCCGGTGTGTAACGGCTGAGGTCCGGCTCCGATCCCGCCGCGTGGCTGCGCAATGCCAGCGTCGCATCCGGAAACCTGTCGGCCAGCGGCCAGATCGCCATCACCCGGGTTTCGTAGCTCACGCCCAGATCCTCCGTGCGCGAGTGGTAAGCCGCGGCTGCTTGCGGCCAATTGCCGATCTCCCGGTACAAGGCGCTGAGGAAGCGGGCGCCGTAGCGGGTGTTGGCCGCCGGATCGAATGCCTCCTCCAGTGTTGCGAAAGCGGCGGGATGCTGCACGAGATTGATCTGCATGCAGCCGACATCGATCGAATTGGTTCCCGCCTTCTGCAAGTCCTGGACCGCTTCGATGGCGGATTCCTTTGTCTCGAAGAAATGACCGACTCCGCCGACGTTAATCGTCCACGGCCAGGGGACGATCCGCCCGCTGAGCGGATCAGGACGGCCGCTTTCGACAATCCCGATGGTCTGCAAGAGCTTTGGTGGCAGCGTGTATTGCCGCTCCGCCGCGTCGATCCCCGGCTGACAGATATTCGCAGCGTGCAACCCAGACTTGTCAACGGGCTGAGCGTTCGCCGCATGCCCAATAAATCCCAGGATACAAGCGAGTCTGTGCAAGCGCATACTAAATTTTTACTCCGTTCGACACAGCACTACTACACCTTGCCCGCACAGGAGAAGCGACTGATTGCCGAGATTTTTGCAAAAGGTGGTGAACGCCTCGGCGCGCCCGGCCGCCAGCTCCGTTGTGGTTTTCATCACGGACACGTTATCCCGTTGGCCGGCTGACATCAACTCAGACTTGTTTCCGGCTCCGAGATATGTCTCTTCCCGGCCATGACCGAGTCTGTCCATGTTATCGGCGCTTCCGGCCGTACCGGCCTGGCGCTCTGCCGTATCCTCCAGGCCGACAGCGTACCCGTGGTGCCCTTGGTGCAAAGCCCGGAAAAGTGGGCCGCCGCCGGGCTGCGGGGAGACCCGAGGCGGGCGGACGTCACTGACCCGGAGCTCCTGCGCGCGGCGCTGTCGGATGCCACCCGCATCGTCTCCTGCGCCCACGCCCGGCACACCGAGGCCATCCTGGCGGCGGCGCCGCGGTTCGCCCGGCTGGTGCTGCTCGGCAGCACCCGCAAATTCACGCAATGGCCGGACGAGCACGGCAACGGGGTGCTGCAAGGCGAGGCCGCGCTGCTGGCCTCGGATCGATCGGGCGTGATGCTGCACCCGACGATGATCTATGGCGCGGAGGGGGAGAACAACGTCCAGCGCCTCGCCGCCCTGCTGCGCAAGCTGCGCGTGCTGCCGCTGCCGGGAAGCGGGCGCTTCCGGGTGCAGCCGATTCATGTGTCGGACGTGGCGCGCTGCATCCGATCGGCGCTGGACCGCTCCTGGCCGGACCCGGAGAGCCTGGTCATCGCCGGGCCGGATCCGGTGGCCTACGCCGATTTTGTGTGCGCAGTGGCGGCGGCGGCCGGGCTGAAGCGGCCGCTGGTCCTGCCATTTCCCGCCGCGCCGCTTATTTGGGCGGCGAGGCTCACCCGGAACGTCAAATCGCTTCCGACCGTCGAACCGGCGGAAATCCGCCGTTTGCTGGAGGATAAGGCGTTCGACATCGGCCCGATGGTTGCCAAACTCGGGGTGCGGCCAATCTCATTGCAGGAGGGTCTTGCGCTGACATTCCGCCCGCCGCAGGACGCCTGACCGCCCGGGAGACTGCCATGCCGATCATCAACAGCATTGCTGCGTTTCATGACGAGATGACGGCCTGGCGGCGGGATTTGCACGCGCATCCCGAGCTGTCGATGCAGGAAAGCCGGACCTCGGCGGTGGTGCGGGACAAGCTGGCGGCGTTCGGCGTCGATGAGATCATCACCGGCATGGCGACGCACGGCGTGGTCGGGGTGATCCGCAGCGGATCGTCCGGCCGCGCCATTGGGCTGCGCGCCGACATGGATGCGCTGCCGATACAGGAGGAGACCGGGCTGCCGCATGCCAGCCGGACGCCGGGGGTCATGCACGCCTGCGGCCATGACGGGCACACGGCGATGCTGCTGGGGGCGGCGAAATACCTGGCGGAGACGCGCAATTTCGACGGCACGGTGTACCTGATCTTCCAGCCGGCCGAGGAATTCGAAGGCGGCGCGGAGAGGATGGTCCGCGACGGGTTGTTCCGGCGCTGCCCGATGCAGCAGGTGTACGGCCTGCACAACTGGCCGCAGGCGAAGGCCGGCACATTTCTATGGCGCACCGGGCCGGTGATGGCGGCGGTGGCGTTCTTCGAGATCACGGTCATCGGCAAGGGCAGTCACGCCGCGTTCCCGCATTACGGGATCGACCCGATCGTGGTGTCGGCGCAGATCATCAACGCGCTGCAGACCATCGTTTCACGCTCGATCGAGCCGGCCGAGGCCGGGGTGGTTTCCATCGGCAGCATCCGCGGCGGCGAGGCATCCAATATTCTGCCGGAACGGGTTGCCATGAAGGGCACGGCGCGCTGGTTCAAGCCGGAGGTGGGCGACCGGATCGAGGCGGGGATGCATGCGCTGGTGAACGGCATCGCCGCCAGCTTCGGCGCGGCGGCGGAGCTGAACTTCTGCCGCCATTCTCCGGCCACGGTGAACCATGTCGAGGCGACCGGCCTGGCAGTCGAGGCCGCAACTGTGGTTGCAGGCCGCGAGCGTGTGGAGGAGATGGCCTCCCCGACGATGGGCGGGGAGGATTTCGCGTTCATGCTGGAGGCCCAGCCGGGGGCGTATCTGATGCTGGGCGCGGGGCGGGGGTCGGGCGATCCCCAATTGCATCATCCGCGGTACGATTTCAACGACGAGATCCTGCCGATTGGGGCATCGTGGTGGGCGGCGCTGGTGGAGCGGCAGTTGGGCAAGGGCGCGTAGGTCCGCGGCTTCCCTGAAACTAATCCTCCCCCGGCATGGCCATGCAGGTCGGATCGTCATCCATCCGCCCCTGAAGCAGCAGCGCCACCAGGCCCGTCCAACCGGTCTGATGCGAGGCCCCAAGCCCCTGCCCCGTATCGCCATGAAAATACTCGTAGAATAAAACATGATCCCGGAAGTGCGGATCATCCTGCAACAGCGCCGCGTCGCCGAATACCGGCCGCCTTGCGTCCGGCCCGCGCAGGAACAGCCGGGTCAGCCGCGCGGACAGTTCATCGGCGATCTCCCGCAGGCTGAGCATGACGCCGGACCCGGTGGGATACTCCACCCGGAAATCATCGCCATAGTAACGATGGAAGCCGTACAACGACTCGACCAGCATGAAGTTCACCGGCATCCACACCGGCCCCCGCCAGTTCGAGTTGCCGCCGAAATCGGGGCTGTTGCTGTCGCCGGGCACATACCCCGCGCGGACATACTGCCCGTCCAGATCGAGCGTGAACGGGTGCTCCAGATGCATCCGCGACACGCTGCGCACCCCGTAGGGCGAGAGAAACGCAGTCTCATCCAGCATGCGCAGCAGCAGCGCCTTCATCCGGTGGCCGCGCAGCAGCGACAGCAGGCGGCGGGCCCCCTGCCCCTCAACGTCCCAGTAAGACACCAGTGCGGCGAGGTCGGGCCGGTGAGTCAGCACCCAGCGCAGGCGTTCCGCGAACTCGGGTGAGCGCGCCACGGTTTCCGGTTCCAGCACTTCCACCGCGAACAGCGGGAACAGGCCGACAAGCGAGAAGTACCGCAGCGGGACCGCGGAGCCGTCGGGACGCTGGAGCACGTTGACGTAGAACTGGTCGGCTTCGTCCCATAATCCGCGCCGCCCGCTCTGGCGGGTCATGACCTCGGCGATGGCCAGGAAGTGCTCGAAGAACTTCGTCGCGGTCGATTCATAGACGCGGTTGCGCGCTGCCAGTTCCAGCGAGATGCGCATCATGTTCAGCGCGTACATCGCCATCCAGGCGGTCCCGTCCGACTGGTCGATGCGGCCGGCAACGGGCAGTTTCTGGCTGCGGTCGAACACGCCGATATTGTCGAGGCCGAGGAAGCCACCCTGGAACACGTTGCGGCCTTCGACGTCCTGGCGGTTCACCCAGCCGGTGAAGTTGATCAGCAGCTTGTGGAACATCCGCTCCAGGAACTCGAAATCAGGCTTGCCGGTCAGCGCGGAGTCCATGCGGAACACACGCCAGGCCGCCCAGGCATGCACCGGCGGGTTCGCCTCGCCGAACGACCATTCATAGGCCGGCATCGACCCGTTCGGGTGCATGTACCATTCATGCGTCAGCATCAGAAGCTGCTGCCTGGCGAAACCCGGATCGATCAGCGCGAAGGCGACGGCCTGGAAGGCGAGGTCCCAGGCGGCGTACCAGGGATACTCCCATTTGTCCGGCATCGAGATGATGTCGCGGTTGTTGACGTGCGTCCAGTCGCCATTGCGGATTCCGTCACGGCCCGGCGGCGGCTTCGGCTGCAACGGATCGCCTTCCAGCCAGCGGCGAACATCGAAACGATAGAATTGTTTCGACCACAGCAGGCCGGCGAGCGCCTGGCGCTGCACCAGCCGCGCGTCCGCATCCTTGATATTGCATTGCAACGCGGCATAAAACTCGTCCGCTTCCCTTATCCGCGCCGCCATCGCCCAGTCATGATCGGCGAACGGATCGCCGCCGGAGGCGGCGGGACGCCAGCGCAGGCGGATCACCCGGCGTTCGCCCGCCGGAACGGTCAGCTTCACGTGCGCGGCGCATTTGGTGCCTTCCCCGCGATTGACCGCGCTGTTGTCGCCCTTCACCACGCAGTCGCCTATGCCGTCCTTGAACGGACCCTCCGCCGCCGATCGATACAGCAGCGGCGCGTTGGTTTCGTTGCGGCAGAACAGCCACTCGGCGTTCGTGTCGATGTCGAGGCGGCGATCCGGCATGCGGTTATGCGAGGCGTGCACGCCGCCATCCGCCAGATGCAGCTTCGGCTCCGGGATGCCCGGCCGCCAGATCCAGGTGTTGCGCGCCCACAGCTGCGGAAGGACGTGAAGCTCCGCCGGGTCGGGGCCGCGGTTGTCGATGCCGATGCGGATCAGGATGTCCTCGGGCCCCGCCTTGGCGTATTCGACCGTAACGTCGAAGTAGCGGTTCCCGTTGAATATCCCGGTATCGATCAGTTCGTATTCCGGCTGGTCGCGGCCCCGGCGCGCGTTTTCGGCGATCAGCGCGGCGTAGGGGAATTCCGCCTGCGGATATTTATACAGCATCCGCATGTAGGAATGTGTCGGCGTGCCGTCGAGATAGTAGTACAGCTCCTTGACGTCCTCGCCATGATTGCCCTGGGCGTTGGTCAGGCCGAACATCCGCTCCTTCAGGATCGGGTCCTTTCCGTTCCACAGCGCCAGCGACAGGCACCAGCGCAGGCGGTCGTCGGTCCAGCCCGCAATGCCATCCTCGCCCCAGCGGTAGACGCGGCTTCGTGCGTGATCGAACGGGAAATCGGCCCAGGCGTTGCCGTCGGCGGAATAGTCCTCCCGCACCGTGCCCCACTGCCGTTCGGCGAGGTAGGGTCCCCAGTGCAGCCAGTCGTCCCGGTTAACGAGGCGTTTGCCCTCGACCGTGTCAAGCAGATGGTTCGGCATGCGGTATCCTAGCGGCAAAGCGCCGATACTTGATATCGCGCCCGCCGCCCGGCACGGTTCAAAAGTCCCTGCGGGCGATGATCGCGAGGCGTATTTGGGCGGACATCGGAGCATAATCTCCCGCATGCGCCGCGCGGGACGCCGCGATCCAGGCCGCTGGATCAAGCTTAAGCAGATCGATCCCATGGCCGGACTGCCCGGCCAACTGCTCGAGATAGAGCAACTGGCAACGGCCATTCCCCTCCCGGAAGGGATGCACATAGTTGACGTCGCCGATAATTTCACCGGCGGCCGCCGCGAAGGCCGGGCGGCTCAGGCCGCGGAGGAAATTCCTTGCGGCAAGCCGGCGGTGGACATCGCCCATGCCGGTTTCAATGAAGCGGCGGAACTGAAACCGGTGTCCACCTTTTGCGATCTCGACGGTGCGCAGTTCGCCGGCCCAGTCAAAGACATCCTGAAACAAGTGCCGGTGGATGGCCTGCAGATGCAGAAGATCAAAGTCGCCGGCCGGGATGCCTTCACTGATCCGCTGCGTCACCAGGACACGTTCGGCAGCCTCGAACTGAGCCTGGTCAGTGACTCCCAGCTTGTTCCGGAGCACCGAAGACCCGGGGTAAACATAGGGATCCGCGTCGCTCACTCGGCTGCCAGAGGTCTCGCTTTGGCAAGAATGTAGGCGCGGCGCCGCTCAGCGCTCCACCGCTCGCGCTCGAACATATCAAACATCGCAACCTCATCGGCGCTCAGCGGATTGCCCTCGATCTCGTGCAGGCGCATGGCGATCAGACGCCGCCGGACAGCCCGATCGGGAGCGTCTGAAGGGTTTCGAACGATCTGAACCATATCCGTCAATACCACGGATCGAACCAAAAGCCACGCCTTTGAGCCGGCGTGCGCTACCGCGGCCGCTTCGCCAACCGCCGCTCATAAGCCTGCGCCAGCAGCGTGCTTGGGAACAGCAGCGCGAAGTAGATCAGCGCCACGACCGTATACACCTCCAGCGGCCGGTAGGTGTCCGCCGTCACCAGCGTGCCGTTATACAGGAGATCCGGCACCGCGATCGTCGAGACCAGCGACGTGTTCTTCAACTGCGTGATCGACTGGTTGACGAAGGGCGGGATCATCCGCCGCACCGCCTGCGGCAGGATCACCCGCCGCATCACCGGCCAGCGCCGCAGCCCCAGCGCCCGCGCCGCATCCCATTGCCCCTGCTCGATGGAGACGATCCCGCCGCGGAAAATCTCCGCATAGAACGCCCCCGTGTAGCAGGACAGCGTCATCACCGCCGCCACCGTTGCCGGGATCTGGATGCCCAGCAGCACCGGCAGCGCGTAGTAGAACCAGACGATCTGCACCAGCAAAGGCGTGCAGCGGAACAGCTCGATGAACGCGATCAGCGGAATGTTCAGCAGCCGCGACCGTGACAGGCGCCCCAGCCCCACCGCAAGCCCGATGACCAGTCCCAGGAAGATCGTCGCGCCCGTGTAGCTCAGGGTCACCAGCACGCCGCGCCAGAACAGCGGCGCGTAGCGCAGCAGGAACACGAAGTCCCACTGGTAGTGCATGCGGGCGGCTAGAACGTCAGTTCCGGGGGCACCTGATCGCGCGTCACGCCGAACTTTGCCAATCCGTCCAGCATCCATTCGCGCAACTGGCCGGTGCCGCGGTTCATGTCCAGCCAGGCGTCGACCACCTCGCGGAAGCGCGTATCCGGCTCCCGCTGCAGGCCGATGCAGCTCGGCAGCGCCACGGTCGGGTTGGTCAGCAGGTAGTACGGACCCAGCGACGGGTTTTTGCCGACGGTCGCCAGTCCCAGCAGAGCCGCCTGGATATGCGCGTCCGCCCGGCCCGATTGCAACGCCAGGGTGCACTCGTCGCGCGTCTTAAAGCCCGTGAGCTGCGCTTTCGGGCAATAGCGCCGCGCCGCCGTCTCATGCAGGCTGCCGATGTCGAAGACCACAACCAGTTCCGGCTTGTTCAGGTCGTCCCAGGTCTTCGGCGCCAGCCCTTTCTTCGCCAGGCAGCCGAACGGATGGGTGATCATCGGCCGGGTGAAGGCGATCGACAGCGCCCGCGCCGGGGTCGGGTTCAGCGCGAAGCCAAGGTCGATCTTGTTTGACTGCAGGTCCAGCACCGAGTTGCCATAGGTCGACTCGACATACTCCAGCCTTGCGTCGAACACTTTCGCCAGATCCCCCGCCATCGCGATGCAGGCGCCCGACCATTCGCCGGTGGCGAGGTCCTTCTGGAAATACGGCAACTCCCCCGGCAAAGCGGCCATCCGCATCACCTTGGTGCGGCGCACCCGGTCGAACGTGCTTTCGCCCGCGCCCTGCGCCCGCGCAACGCCGGAGGCCGCGCCCGCCAGCGCCAGCACCGGCAGCACGCAGGCCAGCGCGCGCCGCCTCAGGCTGAGTCGTCTCAGTCCATCCGTCATCAACCCATCCTCCTTGCCGAGGCTGATCGTGTAACACAACGTTCGGGTTTACGGCAGATCACCGCAGCGCAACCCGAAGGCCGGATCACAACGGCGGCACCGCCGCCGATACGGCGGACAGGACTCCCCCCGACTCGGGCGTTCGGCCTATGCAACGGCGACTCGGATGGCAGGGGGAGTAAAGACGCATGATCCGGTACCTGGCGACGCTCGCATTGGCCTTGCTCACGCTGCAGACGGCGTGCTCCGCGGATGCGCCGGGCGAGCAGCAGACCCTGGTCGACCGCGCCACGCTGACCGTGCAGGAAATGATGACGCAGACCGTGGCCAAGGATCCCAAGATCATGTTGCGCCGCGCCAAGGGCGTCTTCATCTGCCCGCGCAACTTCCGGGCCGCGTTCTTTTTCGCCGGCTCCGGCGGCCGTTGCGTGCTGCTGGGCCGCGCCGGCAACGGCACATGGTCCTATCCGGCGTTCTTCACGATCCTCAGCGGCGGCATGGGCTTTCAGTTCGGCATCCAGGACAGCGAACTGCTGCTGCTGGTCCTGACCGACAAGGGCCTGAATGCCGTCCTCGACCACCAGTTCAAGTTCGGTGCCGACGCCGCGATCACCGTGGCGACGCTAGGGGCGGGCATCAACGGATCGACCACGGCTGCCGTCGGCGCGGATATCGTCGCTTATTCGTCGTCGCGCGGGCTGTATGGCGGCATCGGGTTTGAAGGCAGCTCGATGGCGACCGATACGGACTCGAACCTGCGCTACTATGGCCAGGCATTCGCCGCGCGGCAAATCGTGGTGCAGATGCAGGGCAGCAACCCGGGCGCCGATCCCCTGCGCGATGTGTTGACGAAGTTTGGTTCGGCTAACGCGGGGCCGGGGCCGGCCGCGGGGCCCGGGCCGGGGGCGCCCACGCTGCCGCAGCAGCCCGGCTATGCGCCGCCTTACCCGTCGTATCCCGCGCCGGGTGGTCAGCCGGCGCAGCTCGGGCCGAGCGGCGCGCCGCCGGGTGGACAGCCTCCGGTGCAGGAGCAGAATTTGGCGCCGCCCCCGCGCTGATGCGGTCGCCCGGGCGTCTTCGGGGGCACCGATCGCCGGGCTGGCGGAAACGTCCGCCGGGACGAGCCATCGCATGACCGGGAGACGAAAACACCGCCCCTCGGCTGGCGAAGCCCGCGGCCAGCCTGTAGGCTTCGCCATTATGGATAAGCCTTTCTGGAAGACCAAGCCGCTGCAGGAGATGACCCGCGACGAATGGGAGTCCCTGTGCGACGGGTGCGGCCGCTGCTGCCTGCACAAGCTGCGGCATGAAGAAGACAACGCCCTGACATTCACCAACATCGCCTGCCGGCTGTTGCACCTGGAAACCTGCCGGTGCACCGACTACCCGAGGCGGCAGCGCCGGGTGCCGGACTGCGTCAGCCTGACCCCCGAGACGTTGCAGGACATCGACTGGCTGCCGCCATCCTGCGCCTATGTCAGGCTGCGCGACGGCAAGTCCCTGGCGTGGTGGCACCCGCTGGTGTCGGGCGATCCGGATACCGTCCATCAGGCCGGCGTCTCGATCCGCGGGCGCGCGATCAGCGAGCGCTGGGCCGGTCCGTTGGAAGACCACGCCGCCGCCTGGCCCGGCAAGCCGCCGCGCGCGCGGCGCCCCAAACCCGAGACCGAGGAGCAGACGTGATGCCGCAGAACGCGCTCTATGGCGGGATCAACGCCGCCGTCGTTACCGCGATGAACAGCGACCTGTCGGTGGACCTCGACCGGATGGCGGCGCACTGCCGCTGGCTGCTGGCCAATGGCTGCAACGGCCTGGCCGTGCTCGGCACCACAGGAGAGGCGAACAGCCTGGGCATCGGCGAACGGATCGCGGTGCTGGAGGGTCTCGTCGCGCGCGGCATTCCGGCGGCGAAAATGCTCCCTGGAACCGGCACGACGGCGATCACCGACACCGTGCTGCTGACACGCCGCGCCGGGGAGCTGGGCTGCCGCGGCGCGCTGCTGCTGCCGCCGTTCTACTACAAGAACCCGTCCGAGGACGGGCTGCTCGCCTATTTCAACGAGGTGATCCAGCGTGCCGGCGGCGGCATCGCGATCTATCTGTATAATTTCCCGCAGCAATCGGCGATCCCGTTCCCGGTGGACTTCATCGCGCGGCTGCTGACCGCCAACCCCGGCAAGGTGAAGGGAATCAAGGACAGCTCCGGCAGCTATGAGAACGCCCTGTCCTATATCGAAGCCTTCGCGCGCGACGGTTTCGAGGTCTACGCAGGCGATGATTCGCTGCTGAAGCCGCTGCTCGACAAGGGCGGCGCCGGGTCGATTACCGCCGCGTCCAACGTCAATTGCGCGGTAGGCGCCGAAGTCTACGCCAATCGGGACAACGCCAGGGGAGCGGCGGCGCAGGACGTTCTGTCGGCGACGCGCAGGGCGGTGATCTCGGTGCCGCTGATCCCGGGGCTGAAGGCGCTGGTGGCGCGGCATACCGGAGACGCGCGGTGGCTGAACATCCGTCCGCCGCACCTCAGGTTGACGGGCGCGCAGACGGCGGCGCTGCTCACTGCGTTCGATGCGACAGGGATTCGGTTGGCGGACGCAGCCGATCGGCCGGCGGCGATCCCGGATGCCGGTGAACGCCGGGCGCCGTGACGCGTCAGCGCAACCGGTACGCGCGTGAGACGCCGTTTCGGCGCCTCACGAGGCAACGCCTCCTCTGGCTTACTCCGCTGCCAGCTTCACCTTCTCATCGTCCGGATTGACCGGCGGCGGCGGGAACCCGCCCATCGGCTTCGGATTCTCTTCCAGGCGGAACTTCGGCTCGCTGTTCCACGGTCCGCGGAAATCCTCGCCCTTCGACAGATTGAACACCAGGTCCACCGTCTCGTCCGGCTTGATCGTGCCGAAATACGGGTCGTCCAGCTTGCCCATCTTATCGAGCGCCGACATGAACATCTGCGCGTGGGTGATCTCCCGTGTTAGCAGATGCGTGAGCGCCTTCGTCGTGCCCTCATCCGTGCTGGCATGGATCAGGGCCTCATAGGTCTGCCGCGCTCCCGCCTCGGACGCGATGTTGGCCCGCAGATCGCGCACGACGTTGCCGCCTTCGTTCAGATACGCCGCCGTCCAGGCACTGCCCTGGCTGTCGACGAAATGCGGGCCGACGCCGCGCACCCGGAACAGCGGCGCTGCATACACGTCAGTCTGGTCCAGCATGCTTGTGTGCTGCTCGATCAGCTTCCCCACCACTTCGAGGTGGCTGAATTCCTCGATCGCGATGTCCTGCAGCATGTCGCGGATCGCCGCGTCGGTCACGTGGAACGACTGCACCCAGTATTGCAACGCTGCCGACAATTCACCCGTCGCGCCGCCGAATTGTTCGAGCAAGAACTGACCGTAGCGCGCATCCGGCTTTTTCACATCAACCGGAACGATGGTTTCCTTGCGGTGATAAAACATGAGCGCTTCTCTCCTTTTCCGTGGTCCGCGGCCGGAACGCCGGATGAGGTGCCGGGTTGCACCGCCTCGTCCACCAGCGTCGGCAGCGGAGGCACCCCGGGACGTTCGTCAACCTTGAGCGAAGCGGGTGGCGGCGCCGGGCACGCCATGGCCGGGCTTGTCCCGCCAGCTGTCAGGATGAGGGCTTGAGCGGAGCAAGGGCTTCTGCCTCACGGTCATGACCGGGCGGGTGTCCCGGCCGTCTTCGCACAGGCGTTGAAGCGCGGATGGCCGGGACCAGGCCCGGCCGTCACACAGGGGCGTCGTCCGTGCTGCCCCCCTTAAATTATGGGCCACCGATCTTCGGTCGGCGCAGGCGGCGCGATTTGCCGCAGAACCGAGAGGCCTTGGTCAACCGGATATGGCACTGACCCGCTCGGGGACCAATCGCCGGCACTGCCCATCGGGCTGTGCGGCTTCGCTTCGCGCTCAGACACCCGATCATCAAATTGTTGCAGAGACCTGCCTCGGACATAGTCGCGATACTTCGTGACCGCCGGTTCGACCACCGCCATCAAAATACCCGCCACCAGCAGGCTGAGCAGGATGCCTACGCAAAACATGCTATAGGAATAACCGGTCGTGAAGGTGAGAATGACCACCAGTACAACCTCGTGATAAAGATAGAGCGGGTAGGTCAGATTTCCGACAAAGCGGTCCGTGGCGCGCCACTTGCTGATGTTGGCGAAGGCTAAAGCCACCAGGACACTCAGCAATGCAATCAGCACGATGAGGTCCCCAGTCACCGAAGGCGGGATCGCGCCGACCCGGTCCGCCGGCGGGTGTTCCGCGATCCTTTGCCAGATGATCGCCGGGATGCTCAGCAGAAGAACGAGCCAGCCGGCACGACCGCCCGCGGTGGCGAAATAGAGGCCGCTGCCGAAAGCGAAGTAAGGCACGAAGCTCAGCATCGCGACGCCGTGGCCTCGAACGGCGAAGTAGAAGAGCGGAACGGCCAGCACGAGCGCTCCGCCCGCTGCCAAAGCGAAGCCGCGGGGTGCGGCGATCCTGGCGCCGGCGGCGATGCATGCACAGATAACGATATAGAAAGCCATTTCGACCCGGACAGCCCAGGTAATGCCGAGGAAGTTGTAGTCGATAAACCGGTCTGCCAGAGGGACGATGCCGATCAGGTTCAACAGCACGTTGCGGATGGCAAACGCATCCTCGGGAAATGATGGATGGGACCGCCAAAGGCGCAGGCCGCCCGTCGCTCTGAAGATTTCATGCGCAATCATTGAAAGCGCAACCGCAATCAAAAAATGCGGGACTATCCGAAGCAGGCGGTTAACAAGAAATGCTCCGGGACGTTTTCGATAGCAGCTGTCGACTGCTTCCGTAATCACAAACCCTGATAGCGCGAAAAATACCAGGACGGCCATGCTGCCCTCGCCATACGGAGCGAGTGCCGTTGCCAATGGTTCGGGGGCAAGGTCCGCGGCAAAATGCTGCAGCATGACGAGTGCCGCCAGCAGCAGTCTGAAGGCGCCGAAATATCGGTATCGATAATCGGGTTTCGGCTCGTGCAGCACGAATGACATCAATCGATTTCGCTCAGGTTTGAGGAATAATTGCTTGCAAACATCCCGCACTCCTTCACGGCATCGAGAGACTTTCCGGGTTTGACTTCCGGCGGAAGATACAATGCCGATAGAAAATCGTATCCTCAAATTGTCGCTGGCGTTGAGGCGGCGTGTCAGCATGCCACGTCCATCGCCCCGGCAAATTTACCGGCCGCTCTCAGCGATACAGCAACAAGGTTGCTTCGGCGCACCCGGGAAGCCATCGTCCCCGCAGCCCCGCGGAGGACGAACCTACTCACCCGGCACATGAACCGCTGCCACTGGTCCCGGCTGTCCTCCCTCGTCCACCAGCGCCGGCGGCAGCGGCGAAGCCGCCGGGGAGCGCGGCTTCGGTGGCGGCGGCACCCATGGCCGTTCGCCCCGCCCGGCCCGGTCGGTCAGCACCCGCGCCCCGTTCGGCTCCAGCCAGATCGCCGCGCTGCCGGATCGCCACACCGTGAAGCGATCCACCAGCATTGGCCAGGGCCGCGGACACAGACCGCGCGCCGGTTCGCCCGAGACGATCACCGATACCTGCCCGCAGCCCGCGGGATGCGCCGCCCCGCGTGCCAGCAGCGCGCCCGGACGGTCCGCGTAGGGCAGCAGCAGGCAGGCGTCCGCCTGGCACCGGATCACACCCGCCGGATCGTCCGCCATCGGCAGGAACGAGCCCGCCGCCCAGTATTGCGCCCAGGCATCGCGGGTGAACTTCGACGAACCTTTCGCCGCCTGCAGGAACGCCCCCTGCGGCGTGCGCAGCGCAATCATCCGTCCATCGCCGGACACCAGCAGATCGGGCGGCCGATCGAGCCAGGGGGATGCGAGGCCGGCGGCCATGATCGCGACGCCGGCGAGGCGCAGCCGGGTCCGCCACAGTCCCAGCCACGCCAGCCCCAGCGAGAACACGCACAGCCCCAGGGCCGGCATATGCGGCACCGCAAAGGTCGCCGCCGGAAGCGCCGACGCGGCGCGGGCGACCCACAGGATCGCTTCAGCGCCCCAGCCCATGGGCACCAGCGCCAGGGCCTCCAGATGCAGCGGCATCAGCATCAGGCCGATGAGACCCGCCGGCATCACCCAAAGTGCGGTCAGCGGCACCGCGACCATGTTGGCCAGCACGAAATACACCTGCACATGGCCGAAATGGTACGCTCCGTACGGCGCCGATGCCGACCCGGCCAGCGCGCTGGTCAGTGCCAGCGCCGCGAGATGCGACGCGAACCGGCGGCCCGGGCTTTTGCCGTGCAGCCGCCGAAGCCAGGGCCGCAGCGCCTCGTATCCGGCGATCAGCGCCAGCACCGCGGAAAAGCTCATTTGAAACGAAACGTCCGGCACCTCCCACGGCACCAGCAGCATCAGCACCGTTGCCGCCACCGCCAGCCCGCGCAGCGAAACCGCCAGCCGATCGGCCAGCACCGCCAGGGTGAACAGGCACGCCATGGCGAAACTCCGCATGATCGGCACATGCATCCCGGTCAGCACCATGTAGCCGCCACCGGCCGCCAGGGCGGCCAGCGCGGCCAGCTTCTTCGCCGGCCAGAACAGCGAGGCATGTTCGCTCAGCGCCAGGCCGAACCGCGCCAGCAGCAGGGCAAACCCCATGACGATGCCGATATGCAGCCCCGCCACCGCCAGCAGATGCGCCAGGCCCGAATCCCGGAACGCCGCGTGGTCCGCGGGCGGGATCGCCATCGACGCCCCGGTCAGCAGCGTCACGGACACCGCGCCGGCCGCGCCCGGGATCACCGCGGCAACCCGGCTGGCAACCGTCTCACGCAGCCGCTGCACCAGCCGCGTGAAGCCTTGCGGCTGCGCCCGGGCCGTCCGTTCCGCGGCCTCGATCGCGTAGCCGGACGCGCCGAGGCCGGCGTAATACGCGTCCCGCTGGAGGTCCCACGCACCCGGATAGGACGGCGGCGCCGGTCCCCGGATCACCGCGCGCACGCTGACGCTGTCGCCGGTCTGCAGCGCCCCGTCATCGGTTGACCGCAGGCGCACCCGGACGGACCGCCGCAACGGCTGGGCCGAATCATCCAGGCGCGCCGGCTGGATCGTGATCCGCCTCCCCTCCGGCAGGATCTCGACAGAGCGTACCACCCCCGTCACGACCACCGCATGGTAGGGCAGATCCGGCTCGATCGGCGGCGCCCGTGCGGTGGCGAGCTGGGCGGAGGCGAACCCCAAAGCCGCGGCGGCCACCGGCGCCAGCAGCCAGCGCAACCCGGACCGCGCCACCGCCAGGGCCATCGCCGCGAGCGCAGCCGCGGGACCGAGCCACACGGCAGGCTCGAACCGCAGGCCGTAATAGAACAGGACGCCGGCGCCCATGAACACCGGCAGCCACAGGGGCAGCCTGCTCCGCTCCGCGTCCAGCCAGTCCGTCCATGCCGCGTGCAACCTCATGCGGGGCAGACTACGCGGCAAAGTCTCTACAAATGGTGAACGGCCATGCTAGATCGTGCGCATGACCGTCCGCACCCGCTTCGCCCCCAGCCCGACCGGTCCGCTGCATATCGGCGGCGTCCGCACCGCGCTGTTCAACTACCTGTACAGCCGCCACACCGGCGGCGAATTTTTGCTCCGGATCGAGGACACCGACCGCGAGCGCAGCACCGAGGCGGCGACAAAGGGCATCCTCGACAGCCTCGACTGGCTCGGCCTCGAGCGCGACGGCCAGACAATCTACCAATCCAGCCGCGCCGATCGGCATGCGGAGGTGGCGAAGGCGCTGCTGGAGGCGGGGCGGGCGTATTACTGCTACTGCACGCCGGAGGAACTGGCGCGGGAGCGCGAGCAGGCGCGGGCGGAAAACCGGGTCTGGCGCTATGACGGCCGCTGGCGCGACCGCGATCCGGCGGAGGCGCCTCCCGGTGTGACCCCGGTGATCCGGCTGAAATCCGACCGCGACGGGGAGACGGTGCTGGAGGACCTGGTGCAGGGCGCCGTCCGCGTCGCGAACGCCGAACTCGACGACATGATCATTCTGCGCGGCGATGGCACGCCGATGTACAACCACTCGGTGGTGGTGGATGACCACGACATGGCTATCACCCATGTGATCCGCGGCGACGACCACCTGACCAACACGTTCCGCCAGATCCAGGTCTACCGCGCGCTGGGCTGGGAGCTGCCGCGCTTCGCCCACATCCCGCTGATCCACGGCGCCGACGGCGCCAAGCTGTCGAAGCGGCACGGCGCGCAGTTCGCGCTGGAGTTCCGCGACAACGGCTTCCTGCCGGAGGCTTTGTGCAACTACCTGCTGCGCCTCGGCTGGTCGCACGGCGACCTGGAGGTCGTCGGACGCGAGGAAGCCATCCGGCTGTTCGACGTCATCGATGTCAACCGCGGCGCGGCGCGGATGGATTACGCCAAGCTGCTTAATTTGAACGGTATCTATATCCGCCAGGCCGACGATGAACGGTTAACCAGGGATGTGCTCGAACGTCTGGCGCACCGGCCCGGGCTGTCGCTCGGCGGCATCGCGGCGGGACGCATCCGGGCGCTGATGCCGGCGCTGAAGGAGCGGGCGAAGACATTGGTGGAACTCGCCGATTCAGCCGCGTTTCTTGCCCGCGTCGTGCCGCTGCCGATGGAGCCGAAGGCCGCAGCCGCGCTGACCGCCGAGGCCAGGCTGCTGCTGCGCGATATCGGGGCGGCACTGGCTGAGACTGACTTCTCCGTCCCGGCCATCGACGCGGCCTTGCGCGGCTTCGCGGAGCGGAGCGGATTGAAGCTAGGCCAGGTGGCGCAGCCGCTGCGGGCGGCGTTGACCGGCAGCACCGTCAGCCCCGGCATCGATGCGACCCTCGCGGCGCTGGGCCGGGAGGAGTCGCTGGCCCGCATTGCGGCCTCGGCAAGCTGACGCTTTCGGCCTGCCTGGCGGACTCGGCGCACCGGCCGGCGCGGCAGGATTGGTGGCGCGCGTCGGCCTGTGATAAGGTGCCGCGATGGCAAACCAGACCGACGCCGCACGCGAAGCGGAGATCATCGGCGCCTATAGCCGTGCCGATATCACCCGCCAGGAGGTTGGCGACCGGCTCGGGGAGCCGATAAGCTTCGGTGAACTGCTGATGAAGCTCCTTTCTTGCTCCCGCCAGTCAGGTAGACTCAGGCTGCGGTTTCAGGACAGGCGCCGACCTCAAGCACCGCCTGAATCCGGTCAACCAGATCCTGCGCCGGAATCGGTTTGCGCAGCAGCAGGAAGGCGCCGTTGACCAATCCGCTCATGGCCAGGGCGGCACTGTCGCCCGCAAACCCTGTCAGCAGGATCGCCGGCAGGCCCGGGCGGCGCTCCTGCGCGGCGCGGATGACGGCCAGCCCGTTCATGCCGGGCATGGACAGGTCCGTCACAAGGACGTCCACCGCCTCCCCATCCTCGATCAGGCCGATCGCCGAGGCGCCGTCCGCGGCGGTCAGCACGTCGTACCCGGCATCTTCCAGTTGCCTGGAAAGCACGTCCCGAATCACGACCTCATCGTCAACCACCAGCACCCGAGCCGGCCGCCCCACCGCATCAGCGTGCGCCGCGGCGGGGTGTTCGGACGCACCCGCACGGAGGCTTGAATCCGCACCGGCCTCCGGCAGCCACAGTTCGACCGTCGTTCCCTTCCCCGGCACGCTCCGGATGCTCAACGCCCCGCCGGACTGATCGGCAAAGCCTTTGGCCATCGGCAGACCGAGGCCGGTTCCGACGCCCATGTCCTTGGTGGTAAAGAACGGCTGGCCGGCGCGCGCCAGTGTGGTGGCATCCATCCCGGTGCCGGTATCGGTCACTGTGAAACGGACGTAGCCTCCCGGCGCAAGCCCGGCCGGATGCGCCGCACCGGACGCGGAGACGCACTCCATGTCGGCCGCGAGGACCAGTCGGCCACCATCCGGCATCGCATCGCGCGCATTGGTGGCAAGGTTGACCAAGGCGGTTTCAAGCTGACCCTTGTCCGCCAGGGCCCGCGGAAGGCCGGCTTTCACTCTGACATCGATGTCGATGCCGGCGCCCAGCGTATGGGCGAAGATCTCGCGCAGCCCGTACAGCAGGGCGTTCGCGTCCAGCGGTTCGGCCCGCAGGTCGCCGCGGCGGCCGAACGCCAGCAGCCGGCGGGTCACCGAGCTGCCCCGCCCGGCAGCCTCGATCGCGATCCGCGCGAGCCGCCGCACGGTATTCTCATCGTCCGGACGGCGCTCGATCAGGGACGCGGCGCCCCCTACGGCTTGCAGGACGTTATTGAAATCGTGGGCGATGCCGCCGGCAAGCTGGCCGAGCGCCTGCATGCGCTCGGCCTGGGCGGCGCGCGCCTGCGCGGTTTCGCGTTCGGCGATCTCCTTGCGGACGCGCACCTCGAGCGTGTCGGTGAGAGTGCGCAGAACGGCCTCGTTCTCGCGCAATCTTTGCTCGCGCTCGGCCAGCGCGGCCGCCATGCGGTCGAAGGCGATGCCGAGCTGCCCGAATTCCCCGGAGTTCTCAGCGAGGCCCGTGCGCGCGGCGAGGTCGCCGGTGCGCCAGCACGCCGCCGCTTCCAGCAGCCGCTTGACCGGGCGGCCAAGCAGCCGTCCACCCAGCAGGTAGGTCGTTGCGAGCGCCAGCAGCAGCCCGGCAAGGATCAGCATAGAGCCGATAAGGTTGGCCTCTGTCACCTCGGCGAAGCTCAGATCCCGGTCAAGTCCGACGCCGACGAACAGGCCCTTCGGTTCGGCGCCGGGCGGCGAATAGGCTTTCATGTCCGGGCGGCCGTCCAGGCTGGCGACCAGGGCGATGCCGACCGTGTCGCCTTCAAGGAGAAAGTGATTTTGCGCCGGCATTGGCTGGCCGGCGAAACGCGCCCCCTCGGGATACCTGGCCAGCATGATCCCGTTGCGGTCGCTGATCAGCGCGGTAGCGCCCGGCGGCAGCGGAAGGCGGTGAAGCTGCTGCCCCAGCCAGTCGAGATCGAGCGCCACCACCACCACGCCCGCGACGTTTCCCGCCGCGTCCCGGAACGGTCTGGCCATGGGGATCGCCGGCCGCCTCGACACCAGGCCGACGGCGTAACCGGAGATGACGAAGCCGCCGGTCTGCACGGCCCGCGTGAAGAAGTCCCGTCCGGTTACGTCGAGATCCGGATCGAACGGAAACGGCGCGCAGCGGACGCGCCCATCCAGCCCGACGACGCCGGTGGAGGAGTAGCGTGGCGCCTGCTTCAGCAGGTTGGCCAGCATGCGCCGGCACGGCTCGGGGTCGTTGTCCTGGACGGCGGGCGCGCTGGCGATGACGTTCAGCACCTGCTCGGCGCCTTCGACGATGCGCTGCTGTTCGGAAGCGACGAGGCGCACCAGGCGCAAGGCCTCCTCCCGCACAAGCTGCTGGCGGGTGCGGCGCGCGTCGAACTCGGTGCAGGCCTGGAAGGCCAGCGCCGGGACCATCGCGACCAGCACGATGAGAAACAGTTTTGTCTGGAGACGCCGCAATTGTTTCATCCTCGCAGCATTCTGTCCACAGCATCAGCGTTTTCGGCGACGATTTCAAGAGAAGATTGATTCAACCGGTGGAGCTTTGGCTACAGCAAAGACGGAGTTTGCGAGCGGTTATTCCTGATTCGGACCGCGTGGCCCGGGTGGGAACGGGACGGCTGTCCCGAGCTTCGGGCGACGCGGCGCAACGGTTTGTAATGATACGAAAGAAGGTGACGTACGTGCCACCATGACGCTCACAAACCGTCAGTTCGCGTCCCGCGCCGGCCGCGTCTCCGGCATTGCCGCCAGCACCGTCACAAAAGCCGCCATCCCGATCCCGGCCAGGACGAAGAACGCCGCCTGCATGCCCGCGCTGTCGGCGATGCCGCCGGACATTGTCGTGCTGATCGCCGCGCCGGTATAAGCCGCGAGGCCCAGTATCCCCATGCACAGGTTGAAATGCGCAGTGCCCCGCGTCAGGTCGGAGGCCAGCAGAGGCATCAGCACTCCGAACACCGCCGCGCTGATGCCGCTGACCGCCTGCCCCGCCACCAGCGGCCATGCCCCGGGCAGCACCGCCAGCAGCACGCCGCGCAACGGCAGCGCGCCCCAGCCCAGCAGCAGCAGCCGCTTGCGTCCGAATCGCTCGGCGGCGGCACCGACGCGGGGAGACAGCAGGGCGACGACGAGTTGCGGAACAACGATGCAGGCGGCGATGATCAGATTGGCGAAATTGCCAGCCCGCATCGTCACCGCCGCCCCGGCCAGAGGCAGCATCGCGGCGTTGGACAGGTGGAACAATATGACGCAGGCGGCGAAGACCAGCAGCCTGCGGTCACCGATCAGGCGCTTCAGGCCGGACACGTCCATCATACCACTGGTGGTCTGGCTGCGCGCATGGCCACCGGCGCCAACCGACCGGAGCGAGATCAGCGCCGGCACACACAGCGCGGCGGTCAGCAGAAACACGAACCGCGAGGAAAAATACGCTCCGGTCACGCCCATAACCGCCGCGGCCATGCCGTTGCCGATGGAGGCGTAGCGGGCGTTCCGTCCCAGCCGCTCCCCCAGGCCGGCGTAGCCGGACAGGTGCAGGCTGATCGCGGCGATCGCGGGCGTCAGGATGCAACTGGCAAATCCGTGCAGCATCTGCGCCACCAGCACCGGAAGCCGGTTCGGCAGCGCCGCCAGCAGCAGGGCGGCAATGATCACGGCAATCAGCGCGCCGGCTGCGGCTGCGCGCTTGTTGCGGACGGCATCCACCAGGGCGCCAGCCGGAAGCTGGCTGATCAGCGAGGTGACGGTGCCGAGCGTCAGGGCGAAGCCAATCTCCACCTGGGTCCATTTGTGGGTGGTGAGGTAGACGGCGACGAACGGGCCGAACCCGGTTTGCACGTCGGCGACGAAGAAGTTCACCAGGTCCAGGGCGCGGTCGCCCGCCGGCCATGACGAAAACAGGCGCCGCATCCGGGTTAATGCGCCGACCGCGCCGCGGCATCGGATGGCGTGACGACCGGCGCAGCCTCGCCGCTATTGCTGAATTCCGGAGCCGCCTTGATCTGATCCGGCGTCATCTCCAGCGTAAGCTGATGCTTGCTGCCGCCGGGGTTGAAGCGCAACGCGCTCCAGTGCACCGCGACCTTGCGGCTGCCAACGCCCATGAAGCCGCCGAAATCGATGACCGCGGCCTGCGGCTGCCCGTTCCGATCCACCAGCACATCGACCAGACGGCCGATGTCCTTGCCGTCGGGACCGGTGACGTTGCGGCCGAGGATCGCCTCGGCCTCCTCCGGCTGGACGGTCTGGACGGAACCTGGCGGCGGTGGCGGATCGTCTGCGCGGGCGGCGTGGCATACCGCAAACGTAACGGATGCCATCGTGACCAGAATGATGTGCTGCATCGCCGCCTCCGTCCGGCCGGAGAGGTCGGAAGCGCGATGGCGCGCAGCAAGTCAGAGGAATGTTCACGTTCTATTGGGTCGCGCAACCGTCCTCATTTCTCTCGATGCTTTGAACGACGCCAGAACGATACCGGCGCCAATCATTGCTATGCCGGCGGCGTGATAGAGCTGGAAGCGTTCATGCAGGAACAGCACCGCCAGCACGCTGCCAAACAACGGCATCAGGTGCATCGACTGCCCGGCCGCTCCGGCGCCGATGAGCTCCACGCCGCGGTTGAAGAACAGGTAGGCGATGAAGGATGGCAGGACCGCCGTGTAGGCGATGCCGATCCAGGACGGCAGGCCGCCGTGGATCGAGGCCCCCGAGGCGATCTCCCACAGCATGAACGGCAGGATCATGCAGGACCCGATCCCCATCGCCGCGACCAGGAAACTCAGCGGATGCACCGCCGGACGCTTGCGCAGCATCACGCAGTAAAAGGCGTAGATCGCCAGCGCCGCCAGCACCCACAGGTCACCGGGGTTGAGGCGCAGATGCCACAACACCTCCGGCGAGCCGCGCCCGGCAATCACGGCGACGCCGAACAAGGACAGCGTCACGCCCGCGGCCTGGCGGCCCGACGGGGTCTCGCGGAACAGCGCGAAGGCCCAGAGGACAATGATCAGCGGCGTGGCGGACTGCAGCAGCAGGACGTTCAGGGCCGTCGTCTCGGTCAGGCCGAGATAGGCCATCGTGTTGTAGCTGGCGATGCCGGTCGCCGACAGCAGCAGCATCATCTTCCAGTGCCGCAGCATCACCGGCGCATCCGCTCGCAGCCTCGGCCAGGCGAAGCCGATGGCGACCACGAAGGCGCCGAACCAGCGGCACCAGGACAGCGTCACCGGCGGGACCTGCCCGACAAGGCCGCGCCCGAGCACGATATTGCCGGCCCAGAACAGGTTGGCCGCAACCAGGAGGCCCCAGGCGGAGTGCCAGAATGAACGCATGCGGTGCTTTGGACGTCCCGGCTGTGTTCGCAACCGCTTCCCGGGCGGGCACGATGGCGTATCATAAAACCAAAGCGCGGCCCGGGTAGCCGCGCGAGTCCCGGATTGCGTGATTGTCATGCGGCAGATCGTGTTGAGCAGCGAGACCGACTGGGACGGCTGGCGGCAGGCGGCGCGCCGGCTCGTGCTGGCCGGGATCGAGCCGGCGGAACTGTCCTGGTCGGTTGGCGGCGGCCCGGCGCCGCTGCCCGATGCGTCCGGCAGCTTCAATGTGTCGCGGGCGCTGGTGTCGCTGGCCTCGTTGGCGTTCCAGGCGCGCGAGCCTGAGCGGTTTGGTCTGCTCTACAGCCTGGTCTGGCGCTCGCATGCCGGAGAGAAGCTGCTGGAGGACGGCGGCGATGCCGATCTCCTGCTGGCCCGCCGGCTGGCTTTGGCGGTGCGGGCGGACGCGCACCGGATGCGCACGAACCTGCGGTTTCTGCCTGTGGACCGCGGTGCGCGCTTCCTGGGCTGGTACGCCCCCGCGCATTTCGTGCTGGAGGCGAACGCGCAGTTGATGGCACGCCGGTTTCCGGACCTGGCGTTCTCGATCGCCACTCCGGACGGGGCGGCGCACTGGGACGGGGCGGCGCTGCGGTTCGGCTCCGGCCTGCGCCAGGCCGAGGACGACGAGGCGCTTCAGGCCTGGTGGGATCGGCATGGCGCGGCGTTGCTGGAGCAGGCAGCGGCGGGCACGTCGGTGCCGGAGGCCGAGGATCTGGACGAAATCCCCCGGCCGCCGGATCTGCCTGCCCTGGGTCCCGTGGTGCTGCCCGCCGTGACCGATGCGGTGCTGATCCGGGCCGGCAAGGACGCGGCTTCGTGCCAGCGCTGCCCGCTGTTCGGTCCGGCGACCCAGATGGTGTTCGGCGAGGGACCCGCCGACAGCCCGGCGATGTTCGTCGGCGAGCAGCCGGGCGACCAGGAGGACGTCATCGGCCGCCCCTTCGTCGGACCCGCCGGGCAGATGATGGACCGCGCCATGCAAGAGGCCGGCATCGACCGCCGCGCGGTCTACGTCACCAACTCGGTCAAGCACTTCAAGTTTGTCCAACGCGGCAGGCGGCGGATCCACCAGACCCCGGAGGTGCCGGAAATCCAGGCCTGCGGCGGCTGGCTGGATATCGAGCGGGACCGGGTACGGCCGCGCCTGCTGGTGCTGATGGGCGGTTCGGCCGCCCGCGCGGTGATGGGGCGGGCGGTGACGATCAGCCGGGAGCGCGGGCGGCCAATCCTTCTGCCGGACGGGCAGACGGCGTTCGTGACGGTGCATCCGTCATATCTGCTGCGTCTGCCGGATGCGGCGTCCAAAGCCCGGGAATATGCGGCGTTCGTGCGCGATATGCAGGCGGTGCGGGCGATCATGGAAGCAGGATGAGGGCGGTTGCAGCCTGCCCGGTATTGGCAGCGAACCTTGCACTCCTTCGCTGCTTCACCGCCGCACCGATGTCTGCTACTGTCATCCCGAAATGATCGGGGCTAAGAAATGGCGGCCGGTTGCGCATGAGCGTTCCATTCCTGACCTGCATGGCGGCCGCGGCGGCGTTCTACCATTTGCCGCCGCGCGTGCTGCCCTCAATCCAGGCGGTCGAGGGCGGGCGCGTCGGCCTGATGCACATGAACGCAAACCAAACCGCCGATCTCGGGCTGATGCAGGTCAATACGGCTTGGATACGACCTTTGGCGAGCTACGCGCACATGCCGTCGCAGACGGTCGCCGAGCGGCTGATCAATGATCCTTGCTTCAACATTGCGGCCTCCGCGGCGATCATGCGGGTCTACCTGAACGAGACGCATGGCAATCTGATGACCGCCATCGGCTTCTATCACTCCCACACTCCGGCGCTGAGCATGGCCTACCAGCAGAAGGTTCTCAGCGCAGCGGTAACATTATTCGCCGGCAACCGAAGATCCGAGCCGGCAACCCAACGATAAGAGCCCCGCACATGAACACAAGATCCCGCCGCGACGAGCGCGGCTTCACTTTGCTCGAACTGCTCGTCGTCATCGCCATCCTGGGCCTGCTGATTGGCCTGGTTGCCCCCGCCGCGCTGCGGCAGCTCGGCAGCGCGCGGACCTCCGTCGCGAAGCAATCGATCGAGCGGATTTCGTCGATCCTCGACATCTACAAGCTCGATGTCGGCAGCTATCCCACAACCGATCAGGGGTTGCGCGCCCTGGTCGAACAGCCCACCGGGGTGGCGGCCTGGAGCGGGCCCTACGTGAAGAGCGGTGTGCCGGTCGATCCGTGGAACCATCCCTACGTTTACCGCGAGCCATCCAGCCGGGCGGGACATGATTTCGATTTGTGCTCGAACGGACCGTCGGGCAATGGCGGCAATGACATGATCTGCAATCAATAAGAAGCCGTCTATTGTTGCAGCCGCAACTGCTGGCGCAACCGGGCGGACGGGTCGGATTGCCCGGATGGACGCAGGTTGTTCAGCAGATCCGGCGTCGCCGCCGCGTTGATCAGTTGCTCCCTCAGATCGTTGGTCAGCGCGCGGGCATCCCGCTGATCGTGGATCACGTGCGGCGTTATCATGACCAGCAACTCGGTCCGCTCCCGCTGGTTGTTCTGGTGTCCGGCCAGCAGCCCCAGGATGGGCACGTCCTTGAGCCAGGGGATTCCCTGATTGCCCAAGGTCGCCGAATCGGTGATCAGCCCGGCCAGCCCGACCGTCTGCCCGTCCTGCACGACGACGCGGGAATTGACGTTGCGTTCGTTGAACGTCGGCGAGGTGACGCCGGGCGTCGTGATTCCGGCGGCAACGCTGCTGACGTCCTGCATGATGTCCAGGGTCACGAGGCCGCCGCTGTTCACCCGCGGCGTCACCTCCATGATGACGCCGGTCTGCTGGTAATTGACCGAGTTGACGATCGTCGCATTGGCGGTCAACTGGCTTTGCGACTGCTGGCTCAGATACGGCACCACCTCGCCGACCTGAAGCCGTGCGGGTTGGTTATCGAGGACGAGAAGCTCCGGTGACGAAAGGACGTGCACGGTGGTGACCTGCTGCAGCGCCTGGATGGCGAACGGCGCGCCGCCGGCCCCGTTGCCGCCGAGGAAGAAGCCGGGAAAGCTCAGGTTCAGGGTCGCGGCCGAGGCGCTCGCGGGGGTCGTCGCGGTCGATCCGGTATTCAGGATGCCGTTGATGCCGCCGGCCTTGAAGAAGAATTGGGTGCCGTACTGCAACTGATCGTTCAGCGTGACCTCGGCGATCACGGCATCGATCCGGACCTGTAAAGGCAGGATGTCGATCTTGTGCAGCATCGCCTCCATCGTGCCGACTTCGCGTTCGGTTCCGTAAACGAGCACGGCATTGTTCTGATCGTCCGGAATCACCCGCAGCGCATCGGTGGTTTGTTCGCCGCCCCCCGGCTCCAGCCCGCCCAGCAGCGGGTTGGCGCCACCGGCGGCGGGCTGTTGTTGCTGCGATTGTCCGCTGTTGCCGAGGATGCCGCCTTGCTGGCTTCCGCCGAGTTGGCCGAGCCCGCCGCCGCCGGTGATCCCGCCCGACAGGCTGGAGCGCCCGAGCGCGCCGGCCGAACCACCCCCGAGTCCCCCCACGCCGCCGCCACCGCCGCCGAACCCGCCGCCCGATTGCCCGATCCCGGACTGACCCATCTGGGACGACCGGTTCTGATTGCCGGGCTGCGCGGTCACGTTCCCCGGGGTGAAGGCCTGCTGCAACACGTACGCAACGTCCTCGGAGTGGCTGTTCTGCAGGTAGTAGACATGCCACGTCCGCAACGTCTGCCGCCGCCCGCGATCGATCAGCGCATAGACCCGCCGCGCCGCGTCGATGTAGCGCTGCTGCGGAGACACAACCAGGACGGCGTTGATGCGCGACAGCGGGATCACCTTCACCAGGCCCGCCAGCGCGCCGCCGTTCTGGCCGCGAAACGCATCCTGCATCGCCGAGGCGAAATCCTTCACATCGCCCGCGCTGACCGGCAGCAGCGCGTAGGACTGGCGGGCCAGCACGTCCACGTCGAACGCCTGGATCAGGCCGATGAGCCCTTCCCGCGCCTGCGGCTCTCCCGACACCAGCAGCGCGTTCGGCCCCGGATCGGCTGCGATCTTGCCGCCATCGCCGACATAGGGTTGCAGGATTTTGGCCAGATCCTCGGCGGAGGCATAGTGCAGCGGCACCACCACCGCCCCCGCCGTGCCGGCGCCGTTGGCGGCGGTTGTCGCAGCCTGCGCCAGCGGGACCACACGGTACAATGAGCCGTTCGTAACCAATGCGGCGCCGTTCGGCGCCAGCAGCGCCTCCAGCGTCGGCACCAGTTCGGAGCGGTTCAACGGACGCACGGTGTGCAAGGTCGCCGTTCCGTGCACCGCCGGATCGATCGTGTAGTTGACCCGCAGGATCGTGCCGAGGATCTGCGCGGCAACCTCCCGGATGTCGGTGTCGGCGAAGTCCAGGCTGACATCGCCGGCCGGGCCGATGTTTACGCCCGGACCGGGCCGGGGCGCCGGCGCTGCTTGTCCGGCGTCCGTGCCATAGGCGAACTGGGCCGGCGGCAAGGCGTCCGGCGCTCCGACAGCGCCGTTGACGCGCGGAGGCGCCGCGGTTGTACCCGGCGGCAAAGGTGACAACTCAGGGATGGCGGCCGGCGACGGAGGGTTGCATCCGGGCAGGTGGGCAAGGGCAAGCAGAACCAGCCAGCGGCCGCACAGCTTTCCGCGAACGATGTGTAGCCGCATACTTCGGTTGAACTCCGCCCCGCCCGTTCCGAGGTCACTGATGGACCCGAGCATCCTCTGGACGCGACGCAATCCGGTGTGATCGACATGCGAGTTTACGTGATAATTGTTTGGAGACAGCAAGCAGAGGCGCCGAAACCGGCGCCCCTGCCAGGATTGTTGCGCAATACAAGTTCAGAAGTGGAACAGAGACACCAGGTCACCGATCGCGGGCCCGTTGGTCGGGGCATACGGATTGGGGCCGGACTGAACAGGATTCGGCAGGTTGTCACGGCTGCGGGCGGAGATCGCCGGCAGGCCCCAGTTGGCTTCGATAAACTTCAGGATCGATACGTGATCGCTGTATTCATGCGAGACGTGGCCGCCGGTGGTGAACGGCGACACGACGATCAGCGGAATGCGGGAGCTGTCACCGAAGAAGTCCAGCGCCTGGATGTAGCCTGAGTCCCAGTAGCCGCCGGCCTCGTCGGTGGTGATGAACACCGCCGTCGATGCCCACAGATCCGGCTGCTTGCGCAGTTCGACGATGATCTTGCGGACGAAGGCCTCGAAAATACTGAACTTCGAGGACGCCGGATGGCCGTCGTTCAGCCCACCCGGCTTGACGAACGACACCGCCGGCAAAACGCCCGCCTGCAGGCCGGTGTAGAAGTCGCTGGTGTCCTTCACCACCTGTTCCCGCACCAGTTCGTTCGTCATGATCGAGGTCTGGTACTGGAACGGGTTGCAGATGTTGCAGTAGACGTCGGTCGCCGCGTTCGGATCCTGCACGTAGTCGTTGTAGCCCTCGCCGAACCAGGCGAACGAGACCTGTGCCGCCAGCAGCACGTTGCCGATGCTGTTGGTCGGAACCGGCGGGATGGTGAACGGGTTCAGCGTCGTGTCGGCGACCGTGCCGTCGCCGTAATAGCCCGGGTTGTAGTTGTTCAGCAGGTAGTAGTGCCCGGGATCGCAGTTCGGAGCGACTGCCTTTGGCAATGCCTTCAGATAGCTCACGACGGACGCGACGCCTTTGTGGGTCGGATCCGCACATTCGCTGTAGCTGCCGCCGCCGGTGCCGTCCGCGGCGCCGTAGCCGTCCTGGACATACCAGTTGTTGGTGCCGGCCTGGGCATCGGGATCTTCGATCTGGTTGGTCGGCGGCACCGCGGCATTGCCCTTGCCGTCGGTATAGTAGATCGCATCGCCGAAGCCGGCTAGGATGCTGTCCAGCCCTGTGCCGCCCATGCCAGGCTGATGGTAGTTGTCGCTGATGGTGTATTCATCCGCCAGCTTCTTGAAATACGCCATGTCGCCCCGGGCGACATTGTAGAACCCCATCGCGGTCGAGCCTTCACCCGTGGTCTGGTCATTGAAGGGGACGGGCTGCGGCTTGCCGTTGCTGCCGGCGCCGATCGTCACCTCTACCCAGGGGAACAGGTCGTTCTGGCATCCGCTCGGGTTCCCCGCGTCGGCCTTGGACGCGTCGCAGTCGGTCTGCTGGCGCGCCTGATAGTAGCGATGCACCGGGCTGGCGGCATAGGCGTCATAGGGAACGCCGGGAGTAAGCTGGAACGGCCCGCTCGGCAGGTTGTTGACGTTGATGATGCGGGTGTCGATCGATGGCTTGGCCAGGCCGGTGGCGCCGGTCGTCAGCAGGCGCAGATCGCGCGGCAGAAGACCGTAATCGGCATTCTCGGCGGCCTGCAGCGTCGCGAAAGGCGGCGGGTTCGTGTCGCTGGCATATTCATTGCCGCCCACCATCGGCGGTGGCAAGGTCTTATAGGCCCCGGTCTTCGGCGGTGCCACGTTGAAGGTGTCAGGCGCGCTCGCCTGATACTGTGTCGCCTTCGAGAAGTTCGGACCGGGCGAGCCATCCTCGTTGATGATGCCCTCCGACAGCGCATTCCAGACGGAGTCGCCGGACGGCGAGCGATACGTTGCGAACAGATGATCGAAGCTGCGGTTTTCGCCATAGATGACGATAACGTGCTTGATCGGGGTCTTGGTGTTCAGGTCGTTGGGACCGAGCGGCGGCGCGGCCAGGACGGCTGGCGCGACGACCTGGCCGGCCATCGAGAACAGAGATGTATAAAGAAATAGTTTCGCCTTGAGCGACTTTAGCTGCATTGTTCATCCCCTTTGTCGGCCGGCAGGTCCGGCTGACAAAGGTTCTGAACGAGTTGTGAGTAAAGCGGCTTACATCTACATTGCAGTTTAAAGACTCACGCCATCGTGCTTCCGGATTAGCATCGTTTATATGTTTGAATCAGCAACGGACTTGCGGCTACTTCGATGCGCTGCGCAGCCGGTCGTCCGCGTCGATCGAGGACGGCAGATACACCGCTATGCATCCCTTGCTGACCACAGGGCACGGGTTTGTCGGATCGGACGCCCCGGCGGCGGGAAACCCGATGGGGACAAAGACGTGGTGCGACACCTTGTCCGCGGCAACGGAATGGGCGGAGGTGGAGGTGGCGACATTGCCGTCGAAGACGTTCGATTTCGCATCGACCGTACCCAGCACCGGCGAGATCTTGCCGGTGTTATCTGTGTTGTTCCTTGCCGCAAGGTAGTAATGGTTCGATGCAGGATCATACCACACCTCGTCCGAACCGCCCACCTCCGGAATGTTCGCCACCACCCGGCCGCGGGTCAGGTCGATGACCAACGACTGCGTCAGCACGTTCGGACTGGTGCCGAAGGAGGCGCTGCAGCCGATGATGGCCTGGTTGTGCGGTCCCAGCGACAACCCCGCAGGCGAGCAGTTGCTGACCGGATAGACCGCGGTCACGCTCCGGCTGGACGGATCGATCACCGCTATGCCGCCCTGCGTCGGATCGGTTGGAAAGATCTGCGGGACAGAGACGTAGAACAGTCCGGTCTTCGGCGACCATTGCGACTGCTCGATGCCGGTCGCCGTTGCGTCGGGCGTGCCGTTGGTCCCGTCGAACACGATCTTGCCGACGACCGTCCGCGTGTCCGTGTTGATGAAGCTCACGAAGGGCGGCGTATCGGCGTTGTTGGCCACCGCGAGAATATGGTCAGCCGAATCCCAGGACATCTCATCGCAACGGAATTGTCCGCCGGTGGAGATCGAGGCGACAACCTGGAAGCTCGCGATGTCGATCACCTTGACCGTGCTGTCGCCGTCGCCGGCCCAGACTTCCTTGTCGCCGACGATGGTGACCCCGTCGGGTCCGGAGATGCTGGTCGTCGCCAGCGATCCGGCGAAGCCGCCGACGCGCCCGATGAATGTTGCATCAACGGCATCAAAGAAATCCACCGAAGCGTTGGTGCGGTCCGACAGGACATACAGGCCGATCTTCGGATCGACGAAGCTGATGTCGAACGCGCCGAGGCCCTTGTCGCTGTTCACGTCGATCGTATCGACGAGGACCATATGCTCATCCGCACGGAGCTGTTCCGGCTGCGCCGCAAGTAGAACGAATGGAATCGCCCACGAGGCCCCGAGCCTGATCCTGGACATTTTGTAATCCCCCCGTTTATACCTCAGACAACGAATGCTAGGCTGCGCTGTCGCTGCCCCGGCAATTCAACTTAAAGACAGGCCGGCATTGCCGGATAAGCCGCCCCGATGCGCGGTCCCCGGTTGCGGGATGCAATTCATGGATTCCGTCCCGGTTCCGGCAAGAAAACGTGGCACGGCGGCCGTATCGCGGTCCAGCGCGCCCGGCCATTTCGGCACAGACTAAAATGCGCCGGCGATCCGCGTGCCGTTCGCGGCCCGGGTGACGCGCTGCCGCAACAGAATATTCACGCGCGGCGTGCCGGTCTGGAAGTCCGCCGCCGCAACGACCTCCTCGGAATAGCGCGCCGCATCGCGGCCCAGCGCGGTCACGCTGATCCGCACGATGTCCTCGGCACTTTCCCGGGCGGTCAGAGCGTCCTCCGCCACACCAGCGGCATCCGTCAACGCCAGCGCAACGATCGGGTCGCGCGTGGTCATGTCGGGATCGCTGTCTGTCAGCACGGTCAAATGCGGCGCAAGCCGCTCGAACAGCACCGGGGTCATGCCCAGCACATCCGCCAGTTCCTCGACGCTCTGAAACGGAGTACCCGGCGGCCCGAACGGCAGCCCGGCGGCGCGGTATTCAGGTGCCTTCGCGCCCCCCGGCCGCGCCTTCGCCCCTGACGTCCTCCAGTCCAATATCGCCGCCGCCAGCCGATCGGCTTGCGCCGGAGGGGCGCCGGTTTCGATGACAAGGGCACGCAGCAGCGCCAGCGACGCGGTGTTCAGGTTGATCCGGTCGCTCTCGGCCTCGATCCGAACCAGAACCGGCGTTCCCCCGATGCGTATCGACCGCTCGCCCGCGCCGGCGCGGAAGCCGGGGTCGTGAGCGGCCTGCATGCCGAACATGACCCGCGCGACCGCGCCGTCCGCCGCGGCGCGCAACACCGCCTCCTGCTTCAGGTTCTCCGCCAGGCGGGTGTCCGATCGCCCGGCCGCGACAAGCTGCGTGCCCAGCAATGCCAGGAAACCGATTGTCCAAAGAACGATCAGCAGGGCGAAGCCGGATTGCCGCGCCATCATGGCCGCGACAGCAGCGGAGCCACCACGATGTCCGGCCACCGGGGCGGATGCTCCCCCGTGAACGTCACCCGCAACCGGATCAGCAGCGGAAGCTCCGGCTCCTTCCACGACGAGGCCCACACGCCGGAGCTTTGCCAGTAGCTGATCGCCAGCCGCGCCACGCCGCTCATGAGTTCCGTCTCCTGCGGCGGCGGCGCAGGCTGCAGCGGTTCGCCATGGTGATACGGCCGCCACCGCAGCACCAGCCGCGTGCCGGACACCGCCAACCCGGCCTCGACGGGGATAGCCTCCAGCCCGGACCCCGGCACCCGCAGGCGGGTCCGTCCGGTCAGCGCCGACGCAGACCCGTTGATCGCCGCCCGCGCCGCTTCGTCCGCCGGAGCCAGATTCTCGATGATCTGCCGCAGGCTGCGGTCCACCGCCTCCAGGTCGGTCTTGCCATCGTCCATCCGCGCTTCCTGGTGCCAGGCCACCAGCCCGAACTTCACGGTCTGGCTCAGGCCGAGCAGCAGGAATCCGAACACCGCCAGAGCCACCAGGATCTCCAGCAGGGTGAACCCGCGCTGTCTCATCCGCCGACATGCTCGGTGTACAGCTCGACCTGGCGGGCGGTGCCGCCGTCGTCCCAGGCGATCCAAACGGTGACGCCGTACAGCACCACCGGCACCGACGCGGCGCCCCGCGGCCCGACCACGCCTACCGGCCGAACCGTCGCGCTCGCCACCGGCGCGACATGCAGGCGCCAACGGAAGCCGCCGCCGTCGTCGCCGCGCGTATCGCCCGGCGCCAGCTTCTCCCCGTATGTTGCGGCGGCCAGGCGGGACTTCGCGCGCACCAGCGCCTGATCCACCATTGTCGCCGTCCGGGTCGCGCGCAGGCCGGTGCCGACTGCCGCCATCAGCGCCGCCGCTGCCATGCCGGCGATGATCAGCGCGATGATCACCTCCAGCAGGGTGAAGCCGCGCTGCCGCCTCATCCGCCCGCCAGATCGTTCAGGCTGAGCATCGCCGTCATCAGCGAGGCGACGATGCCGCCGACGGCCACGCCCATCAGGATGGTGATCGCCGGCACCAGCAAGGAGGTCAGCCGCGCCGTCGCCAGCCGCGTGCGTTCCTCATGGATGTCGGCCGCACGCAATGCCATGGCGCCGAGCTGAGCGGTTTCCTCGCCGAGGCGCAGCAGGTGGATGGTCCTGGGCGGAAACACCCCGGCGGCCTCCAGTTCCGGCGTCAGCGATCCGCCGCCCCGCGCGGTCAGGCTGGCGCGTTCGACCGCCAACCGGCCGGCGCGGCTGCCCATGGCGTCGCGCACGATGCCCAGCGCCGGGATCAGGGCGACTCCGTTCAGCAGCAGCGTGCCGAGCACCCGGCTGAACCGCGCCGCCAGGATCTCCTTCGTAAGCCCGCCGATGATCGGCAGGCGCAGCACTATGCGGTCCACGACCAGCCGGACCGGGTCCTGCCGCAGCGCCAACCGCGCGAGGACAACAACCACCACGAACCCGCCCAGCAGCATCAGCCCGTCCGCCTGGACGAAGTTGCCGGCGTCGATCAGGAACCGGGTGGAGGCCGGCAGGGCGGCCCCGCTCTGCTCGAACATGGGCACGAACTGCGGCAGCACCTCGGTCAGCAGGAGCGTCACCGCGCCGATCATCGCGAGCAGAAGCACGGTCGGGTAGATCAGCGCCGACGTGACGGTGGACGCCAGGGCCCGCTGACGGTCCAGCAGATCGGCGATGCGCGCCAGGGTCGGGCCGAGATTGCCGCCCGCCTCGCCGGCCCGCACCAGCCCGGTATGCATGGCCGGGAAGCTGGCCGGATACCGCGCCATGGCGGTGGACAGCGGGCTGCCGTCCCGCACCGCATCGCGCAGCCCGGTGATCGTCGGCCTGACCCGGGCGGGGGCGGTCTCCTGCATATAACGCAATGCCCGGTCCAGATCCTGCCCCGCCGTCAGCATGGTCGCCAGTTCCCGGATCAGGTCCGCAACATCCTGCTTGCGCAGGCCCCGCCCGGCGCCGAGGTCCAGGTGCATCAGCCCCGACCACCGCCCCGCTTTGTCCGCCGGTTCGGCGCGCACCGGCATGGTGCCCTGGCGTTGCAGGCGGGCGATCACCTCCTCGGCGGTGCCCGCTTCCATGACGCCGGCCAGCCGTTCCCCGCCGGCGCCGATGGCGGTGTAGCGGAACGCCGTCATGGGTCCGCCCGGATGCTTCGGGTCACCTCCTCGATCGTCGTCTCACCTGCCAGCGCGGCGGCGAGGCCGGCGTCGAACATCGTTTCCATCCCATCGGCGACCGCCGCCCGCTCGATCGTGCTGTGATCGGCGCGGGCGAAGATCAGCCGTTCGATCTCCGGTCCCATCTGCAGGAACTCGGCGATGGCGGCGCGTCCGCGGTAGCCGGTCTGGCGGCATGCCGGGCAACCCGCGGCGTGGCTGAGCGTGATCGGTCTGGCATTGGTCCGGCGATCGAGGCTGAAGCGCTGGACCAGTTCGGGCGCGGCCGGCGCTTCCTGCCGGCAGTCCGGACACAGGCGGCGGACCAGACGCTGCGCCATGACGCCGCGCAGGACGGCTGTCAGCAGGTAGTCCTCCACCCCCATGTCGCGCAGCCGGGTCACCGCGGCGGCGGCGGAATTGGTGTGCAGCGTCGATAGCACGAGGTGCCCGGTCAGCGCCGCCTGCACCGCGATCTGCGCGGTCTCTCCGTCGCGGATCTCGCCGACCATGATGACGTCGGGGTCCTGGCGGAGGATGGAGCGGAGCAGGCTGGCGAAGCTCAGTCCGATTTGCGAGCGCACCTGGATCTGGTTGATGCCCTGAAGCTGGAACTCGATGGGGTCTTCCACCGTGATGATCTTGCGGGTGACCGCGTTCAGCGCCAGCAGCCCGGTATACAGCGTGGTGGTCTTGCCGCTGCCGGTCGGGCCGGTGACCAGCACGATCCCGTTCGGCAACTCCAGCGCGGTGCCCAGCTTGCGGATCACGGCGGGCGACAGCCCGAGCCGCGCATAGTCGAACGCCACGGCGGCGCGGTCGAGGATGCGCAGCACCACAGTCTCGCCATGCAGCGACGGGATGGTGGAGACGCGGAAATCCACATCCTGCCCGCGCACCGCCATCTTGATGCGGCCGTCCTGCGGCATGCGCCGCTCCGCAATGTCCAGACGCGCCATGATCTTGATGCGGGAGGTGATCGCCGCCGCCAGATGGCGCGGCGGCGACTCAGCCTCATGCAGCACGCCGTCGTAGCGGTAGCGGACGCGCAGGCGGTCCTCGAACGGCTCGATATGGATGTCGGACGCCTGAGTCTCGACCGCCCGGGTAATCAGGATGTTCACCAGCCGGATCACCGGCGCCTCGCTCGCCAGATCCTTCAGCCGATCGGCGTCCTCTTCGAGGGGGACATTGCCGTCGGGGGCGGCTTCGGCGCCGTCTCCCTCCGGATAAAGGCGGTTCATCGCCGCTTCAAGCTCGATCGGCACGGCGACCTCCAGCCGGACCCGGCGGCCGGTTGCCGCCGCGACGGCGGAGGGCGTGAACGGATCGAGCGGATCGGCCGCAGCGAGCACCAGCGTGTCGTGGTCAGCCGCGAGCGGCACGGCGCGGGCGTGGCGCAGGAAGGCCGGACCGAGGCACTCCGGCAGAACCGGCGCCAGGGCAGGATAGCGATCGACCGTGGTGACGGGGACGGACAACAGGGCGGCGTAGGCGTCGGCGAGGCCGCGTTCCGCCACCAGGCCCAACCGGATCAGAATGGCATCGAGGCGCTGGTCGGACTCGGCGGCGGCGCGGCGGGCGCGGTCGAGGGTCCTCTGGTCGCAGTGCCCGTGCCGCAACAGGATTCCGGCCAGCTCCTCAAGCTGCTGATCGGTGGCGGTCGTCTGCATCGATGCCCGGTCCCCTGCCCTGACCCGTCGAATAGGTTGCCGGCGACAGCGCAAGCAAATGACAGGTAATTGATGATAGGTTCGGCGCGGTTTACAGGGGTAGCGACTATGGATGGACATCCCCGAAACGGCCTATTGTTTCGGCCATCCGGCGATCGGCGGACAGGCGGGAGATGACGATGAAACGGTGGCTTGGTGTGGTTGCGACGTTCGCTGCGGTCGTCGCGGTTCAGCCGGCGTCCGCCCGGGAGCGCGGGCCGGTGTGCCGCGAGCCGTCGGTGGTGGACGAGATGGCGAGGCAAATCCGCCTGACGAACTATTACAGTTTCGTAAACCCGACACTCGTCACGGAACAGGCGACCAGGATGGACAACGTGGTTCGCTGCCAGGTCTGCGTCCAGTCGGCGCCCTATGACATGACGCGATTCGGCGACCGGCCGATCCGGCAATGCCTCGCGCATGGGTTTGAGGTGCGGATTGTGCCGGCGGGGTTCGTGGTGCGCGATCTGCAGTGACGCCGGAGGCAGCCCGAAGGCGCAGCGGCGGGTTCACGCTGATCGAAATGATCGTGGTGATCGCCGTCATGGGCATGATCGCCGGCCTGGTGCTGGTCCGGCAGCCCTGGCACAGCGCCGGTCTGACCATGGATGCCACCGAGCGGGCATTCATCAATGCCTTGCGCCTGGCCCGGTCTCGCGCGATCGCGCAGGACCGTGCCGTTCCCGTCATTACCGGCGCGGCGGGATTTTCGATCGATGGCGCCCCGCCGGTGCTGCTGCCCGAGCACGAGGCGATGAGCGACGCGCGTTTTGTCTTCCTGCCGGATGGAGGGTCCTCCGGTGCGACGGTGATTCTTGGTTCGAGAACGAAAAGGATTGCCGTCACCATCAACTGGCTGAACGGCCGTATCCGGACCCGCGAAGCCGATACGCTATGAGATTATTCGTGGTAACGCGTCTGACATTGTGACCGCTCGGTCGGAACGTTCCTTACTGCTGCGAGACATGACCAAACAGAAAATGGCCGGGCAGGCATCATTGCCGGCTGAGCAAAAGGGGAACCGAGACGAACTTTGGCGATCCGTTCCCCTCTGCCTGTTCGTTTCTAGCGCAATTCGAACTCCAGAGCGTGCAGCGCCTGCCGCAGCTTATGCCGCCCGGCGAGGGCAGCCGGGGTGGCCACGCGTTCCGCCACCTTGCGGCTCCAGTCCTCGACCGGCAGGCCCTGCGCGCGCTGGAATTCGTTCAGCGTCGCATTGTATCGCGCCACCGCTTCGCCGCGGCCGTGCTTCGAATAGATCTCCTGATGCAGCACGGCGGATTGCGCCAGCCGCGGCTTGATGCCGGTCGTGACTGCCGGATCAGGGTGGCCGACGCTCAGGCCGAACACCGGCAGGACCCGCGGCGGCAGCCCGAGTTCGGCCGCGACGGCTTCGACATTGTTGCGGATAGCGCCGACATAGACCGCGCCGAGTCCGAGCGACTCCGCCACCGCCACCGCATTCTGCGCCGCAAGGGCGGCGTCGACGATGCCGACGACCAGCAGTTCCAGATAGGCGGTGCCTTCGACCTCGACGTTTTCCAGGCGGCCGATATCGGCAAGGCGATCGATGTCGGCGAGCCAGACCAGGAAGAGCGGAACCTGATTGATATGCTTCTGATTCCCGGCGATCGCCGCGAGACGCGCCTTGCGGGCCGGATCTGCGACGGCGACCACGCTCCAGGCCTGGAGGTTGGAGGAAGAGGCGGCTGACTGCGCGGCAGCGACAAGCAGGCCGAGCGTGCCGTCCGGGAGCGCGTCGGGCAGAAACGCCCGCACCGAGCGATGGGCGAGCAACGTATCCAGCACCTCGTTCCAGGTGCGCGCGGCGGGCGCTTCGGCGGCGCCGTAGCGGGCTTGCAGCAGCGCGGCGGCGCGGCCGAGCGTGTCCGGGATGGCGTCCGGCGCGATGGAAAGGCTATCAGGCATGGTTGTCTCCTTAGAATGGTGGGGGAGCGATATAACAAACGAAAAGCGTGCTTGCAATATAACAACGCTATTCCAGCGTAAATATGCCGCAGCGGATCGCGGCGCCGGCCGGGCGCGGCTGCCTCGCCCGGCGGTTGAACAGCAGTCGTGCTCTCGCATTCGCGATTAGCCTTTCGGCGCCGCGGGAAACATGGTCGCGACCGGGGGTTCGATGCATGCTGGCTGAGTTTATCGCCTGGTGGAGTGCGCGGATCGCCGAGCTGCTGCCGGCGTCGCTGATCAACGCCGCGGCGGCGCCGGACGGGATCGTCATCGACGTTGACCGAAACGATACCGTGTCGATATTGCAACGCCGGAAAGGCCGGGAGGAGCCGATCGGCCAGGGCGTGGCCGCGCGGCTGGCGGCGGGCACGACCGTGCTGCTGCGTCCTGCCGGCGATATGGTGCTGCAAAAGCGCTATACGGTTCCCACAGCGCCGCGGAACGACCTGGATCAGATGCTGCGGCACGACCTTGCCCGCATCACCCCCTTCCCCGCCCATGCCCTGTTGTGGCGCTGGGACGGACGGCCGAAGCCGGGGGACAGGACCCGGACGGATGTTGTGCTGACAATGGTGCCGAAGACCGCTCTGGCCGCGGTACTGGAACGGCTCGCGGCGGCCGGCCTCGCGCCGCGGTTCCTGGAAATCGA
This sequence comes from uncultured Rhodopila sp., assembly GCA_903851415.1. GTDB lineage: Bacteria > Pseudomonadota > Alphaproteobacteria > Acetobacterales > Acetobacteraceae > Rhodopila. Next base: position 50,571 of record CAINOE010000181.1, read on the forward strand.
ATCGGGCGGCCGGCGGCTTCTGTTGCCGCTGGCGGAAGACGCCGCGGCGCAATCCCGCCTGTTGCCCGCCCTGGCCTGGCTCTGCGGCGGGCTGGCGGTGGTGGCGCTGGCCCTGCCGTTCCTGCTCCAGGCGCTGGCGCTGCATGAGGCGAACGCCGAGATCGCAGCTTTGCAGCCGGCGGTGGCTCAGGTCGAGGCGCTGCGGCGCGGCCTGACCGACGGCAATGCCGGCCGCGAGGTGCTGGCGCGCGAGCAGGAGCACTCGGCGGATGTGCTCCAGGTTCTGGCGACGTTGACCCGCATCCTGCCGGACGACAGTTTCCTGACCGACTTCGCCCTGCGCGACCGCCATTTCACCATCAGCGGCCGATCGGCTTCGGCCCCCGGATTGATAACGGGATTGTCGGCGGAGCAGACGATCCACGATGCGGCCTTCGCCGCCCCGGTCACCCGGATCGAGGGCGCGACCGCCGATGTGTTCACCATCGGCGCGGAGGTCCGGCCATGATTCCCGTTGCGTGGCGCGCCGGCCGAAGGGGGCAGGCGCTGGCCGTTGGGTGCGGCGTGCTGGCGCTGGTGTTGATCTGGCTGGGCGCCGTTGCTCCGCTTTGGTCCTTTTATGCCGATGGGCAGGCGGAGCTGGAGCAGAGGCAGGCGCTGCTGGCGCGCATGCAGGGGTTGGCGGCCAGCCTTCCGGCGATCCGCGGGGCCGCGGCTTCGCGTCGCGGCGACGGCGCCGAGGAGGCGGGCGCGATGCTCCCCGGCGCCACGGACGCGCTGGCGGCTGCGGCATTGCAGGAGTCGGTGCAAAGGATGGCGAGCGACGCCGGGGCGAGCCTGACGGCGGTGGAGACCCTGCCGTCGGCAACCGAGGCGGAGCGCTGGCACAAGGTTTCCCTGCGGATCAGCCTGAACGCCCCGTGGCCGGTGCTTATCGGCTTGATGCATGCGGTCGAGAGGGCGCCGGCGCGCATTTTCATTGGCGACGTGCACTTCCACAGCCCGGCGGTGGTGGCTCACCCGGCGAGCCTGCCGATACAGGCCTCCATGGTGCTGTATGGCTTCAGGGCGGCCGAACCGGGGTCGCGCACGTGATTGACGCGCGGCTGACCGCGATGGGAGGGGCGGCACTGGTTTTGTGCGGGGTGATCGGGATTGAACTCGCGGGCAGTGGGGAGGCGCGGCCGGATATCGCGGTTGCCCGGCCGGTCCCGGCGGTGCCCGGGGCCGGTTCGGCCGGAGCGGCGGAGCCGCCGGGCCAGCGCGATGTCCGGCTGACGGCGATCCTGGCGCGCCCGCTGTTCAGTCCGGATCGCCGGCCGGCGGCCTCGGCCGCGCGGAGCGTCAGCGGGCTGCCGCGGCTGACCGGGATCGTCGTGACGGGCGCGCACAAGGTGGCGATTTTCGCCGCGCCTGGCAGGGCGGTGGTGGCGGAGGAAGGGGTTCGGCTGGGGGCGTATGAGGTGACGGCGATCAGCGACGCGGGGGTGACGGTGGCCGGGCCCGAGGGCACGACGCTGCTGCGGCCGGTGTTCGATCCCTCGCCGCCGCCGGTGACGAAGGCGGCGATGTTCCAGCGGCCGGAGCCGCCGAAGCCGGGTGGGAAGTAGGCCGCGCGGCGGGTTTACCCTGACCTGTGTTTGTCGTGCTTGCGCCGGACGGGCTTCCCGGCTAGGTGACGGCATCGACGCGCCAGTTCTGCTGGCGAGGCTATGGAGAGGTGCCGGAGCGGTCGATCGGGGCGGTCTCGAAAACCGTTGTACCCTTATGGGTACCCAGGGTTCGAATCCCTGCCTCTCCGCCAGCCCGCCGGGGTTGGCATGGACCGGTTACCGGCTCAGCTCCCGCGTCATGTCGTCGATGCCGTGCACCGTCAGCGGATACATCCGTCCGGCCATCAGGTCGTTGACCATGCTGATCGACCGCGTGTGCCCCCAAATCTGCCGCGGCGCCGGGTTCAGCCACGCCGATCGGCGGTAGTGGGAGGACAGGCGGTCGAGCCAGACGGTGCCGGGTTCCTCGTTGTAATGCTCGACCGATCCGCCGGGCATGCTGATCTCGTAGGGACTCATGGAGGCGTCGCCGACGATGATCAGCTTGTAGTCGGGGCCGTAGGTGCGCAGGACCTGCCAGGTGGGGATGGTTTCGTCGTGGCGGCGGCGGTTGTGCTTCCAGACCCTTTCGTAGGGGAAGTTGTGGAAGTAATAATATTCCAGGTGCTTGAATTCGCTGCGCGCGGCGGAGAACAGTTCCTCGGTCAGCCGGACGTGGTCGTCCATCGAGCCGCCGACGTCGAGGAACAGCAGCACCTTCACCGTGTTGTGCCGCTCCGGCACCATTTTCAGGTCCAGGCTGCCGGCGTTGTTGGCGGTGGAACGGATCGTCTCGGGAAGATCCAGCTCGGTGGCGGCGCCCTGGCGGGCGAAGCGGCGCAGGCGGCGCAGCGCCAGTTTCATCCCCCGCGTGCCGAGTTCGACGGTGTCGTCGAGATCTTTGTAATCCCGCTTGTCCCAGACTTTCACCGCGCGGCGGTGGCGGGACTCGTCCTGGCCGATGCGCACGCCTTCCGGGTTGTAGCCGTAGGCGCCGAATGGAGACGTTCCGGCGGTGCCGATCCATTTCGAGCCGCCCTGGTGGCGGGATTTTTGCTCGGCGAGGAGTTCCTTCAGGCGGTTCATGATGGCATCGAAGCCGCCCAGGGACTGGATTTTTTCCATTTCTTCCGGGGACAGAAGTTTTTCCGCCAGCTTGCGCAGCCATTCCTCCGGCAGGTCCTCGACCTTGACGCCCTCGGGCGGTTCCAGGCCCTTGAAGCACTGGGCGAAGACGCGGTCGAATTTGTCGAGGTGGCGTTCGTCCTTCACCAGCGTGGTGCGCGCGAGGTAGTAAAAATCATCGACGCTGTATTCCGCCACGCCGGCCTTCATCGCGCCGAGCAGGGTCAGGTACTCGGTGATCGAGGCGGGCAGGCCGGCGGAGCGCAGGCTGAGAACAAGATGCGCGAACATCAGCCGCCCCGGCGGGAGAGAAAGGCGAGGCGTTCGAACAGGTGGACGTCCTGCTCGTTCTTCAGCAGCGCTCCGTACAGCGGCGGAATGACGACGTGCTTTTCGTTGCTGCGCAGCGCCTCGACGGGGAGGTCTTCCACCATAAGAAGCTTCAGCCAGTCGAGCAGTTCGGAGGTGGCGGGCTTCTTCTTCAGGCCGGGGACCTCGCGCACCTGGAAGAACACGGTCAGGGCTTCCTTCGCGAGGTCCTTGCGGATGCCGGGGTAGTGGGCGTGGACGATGCGTTCCATGGTCGGACGATCGGGGAAGCGGATGTAATGGAAGAAGCAGCGCCTCAGGAAGGCGTCGGGCAGTTCCTTTTCGTTGTTGGAGGTGATGATCACGACCGGCCGGTGCTTCGCCGCAACGGTCTTGCGGGTTTCGTAGACGAAGAACTGCATGCGGTCGAGTTCGAGCAGCAGATCGTTGGGGAACTCGATGTCGGCCTTGTCGACCTCGTCGATCAGGACGACGGTCTGCTTGTCGGCCTCGAACGCGTCCCATAGCTTGCCGCGGACGATATAATTGCCGATGTCGTGCACCCGCGGGTCGCCGAGCTGGCCGTCGCGCAGGCGGGAGACGGCGTCGTATTCGTACAGGCCCTGCTGCGCCTTGGTGGTGGACTTGATGTGCCACTCGATGAGCGGGCAGCCAAGGGATTGGGCGACCTCGTGCGCGAGGACGGTCTTGCCGGTGCCGGGCTCGCCCTTGACCAGCAGGGGGCGCTGGAGGGTGACGGCGGCGTTGACCGCGACTTCGAGATCGCGGGTCGCGATGTAGGCTTCGGTGCTCTTGAATCCGGCCACGCCTTGGGTCCTCTGGTTGTTGGAGGGATTGTCGGGGGATTGGCGGCGTTGGGCAAGCGGGGCGATCGAGCATCGGACACGTCAGAGTGACCGCCCATCAAATAGGCGGTCGGGCAAGACATCGTCTCCGCTGGCGCGCCCGGGCGGTGGCCGGGAGTCACTCGGCCCTGCGTTCACCAGCATCCGTTGTTACGGACGGCTTCCGGTAAATCGCCCGTACAGCCCTTTCGGGCAATGTCATGATTTATTCATGCCGCCGCAGTCGCGAGACTCGATCGCCTCTGACAATGTCAAAACACTTTGACGTGACCCTGAGGTTTCGGCCGGGTGTTGCGAAAAGCGGAGCTCGCGCTGGCGCACGTGTTCCATCGGCGGATCCTTTGGGAGACAGGGAATGACTGTTGTTAAACGGCCGTGGCTGATCGCCTGTGCCGCGCTCGCCTGTGCGTGCGGATCGCTGGAAGCCCGCGCTGATGTAACTTACAACTTCGCGACGACCTCTTATGCGGGACTGGTTGGTGAAAACAACGGTATCCCATACGACGGCTCGGGTTTCAGCGGCCTGCCGCTGTCGCTCGTTTTCACCGATGCCGGGGTGGCCAGCGGCGAAGTCTCCGGGTTCGAGGCAAACGACTTCCCCACCGCCGACGTCAGCGGACTGGCCGGCTTCGTCAGCCTGACGATCGCCGCCTTGGGCTACACCGACACGGCAACCGTCGGGTCGCTGGCTGGCTCGCTCGCGCTTGACGCCACCTTCGGCTCCAGTGGCCAAATCACCGGCGCGTCAATCCAATACAGCAACAACGATCTTTCCTTCGACCTCGAAGGAACATCGGTGAATGTTAGTTCCGATGGCGTGCTTGGCTGCCTTGCCCTGCCGGGCAGCAACGCCTGCACCGCAAGCGGATATTTCGCCGCGCCGGAACCCGCCTCCATCACTCTGTTCGTGGCGCCGTTGTTGGGCTTCGCTGCCCTCCGCCGCGGCACCGGTAGGCGGAAATCGGCCGGTTCCATCACCCTCCAGTCATCCTGCGCCTGACAAAGCCGGAGTTTCTCATGCCGATGTTCAGCCCGATCAAATGGATCGGCGCACCGATGATCGCTTGCGCGATCGTCGCGACCGCCAGTGCACAAGTCCCGACGACAAGCCTGCCGTCGAACCTCGTCGCCCGTCCGCTGCCGCTGACAGCCTCCGACCCGATGGGTCTGAAGATGGTCAAGGCGGTGCTGCTGATGCGCCACGGCGTGCGGCCGCCGACGAGCACGTCGAAGTTCCAGGCTTATGCCGCGGGAACGTTCCCCTCGAACGGCGCGGCGGGATGGAACGCGCCCGACGGCAATCTGACTCCGGAGGGCGCCGTCCTGGTGCAGGCGTTCGGGTCGATCGAACGATCGCTCTATGCGGCGAAGGGAATCATTTCCGCATCCGGTTGTCCAAGACAGAACGAAGCATTCGTTTGGGCGGACAACGCCGATGAGCGTACCCAGGCGACAGCGACCGCGCTCCTGGCGGGCCTTTATAACGGGTGCAGCTTCTCCCACTATTACTCCACCTCGGCGGGCGCCGATCCGTTGTTTTCGGCCCCGGCGTCGTTGGCTAACCCGGCTTCCGCCATCCAGGCGGTTTACGCCCATATGGGCGCCACCAGCAGCGGCAATTTTTCCGCGGTGCAGACCTACGCAGCGTCACTGCTCGGCCAGATGCAAAACGTGCTGGGGTGCTGTTCAGCCTCGACCTGTGCATCCAACGGCCTGTCCGCGGGTTGCACCTTCCCGCAATTGCCGATGACCGTGACCTCCAGCAGCGGATCGCTGTCGCTGGCTGGAGCGCTCGGCACCGGTTCCAGCATCGCACAGGTATTCGAACTCGAGTATGAGAACGGCTTTGCCGGCAGCAACCTGGGCTTTGGCCTGATGGCGGAACAGAATGTCCAGCAACTGGAGCAACTTTATACACTGAAATACGACCTGTTCGATCGCACGCCCGTTCTCGCGCAGCAGAACGGCTCGATGATCGCGCAGCAGATGCTGAATGCTGTGCTTCAGGCGATACCCGGCCAGACCGTCGCGACGGCCGCCGGTGCCCCTCCGAACGCCAAACTGACCGTTTTCGTCGGGCATGATAGTACCCAGGCGGCGCTTGGCGGCATGCTGAACCTGCACTGGTCCTTCCCGGCCTTCCCGGCCGACGACATGCCGGCTGGCGGCACGCTCGGGTTCGAGGTGCTCACCGACGCCGCCGGAACCTACCACGTGCGTCCGATTTATCTGGTGATGACGCTCGATGCGATGCATGCCGGAGAGCCGACGGTGAACTACAAGGCGCCGACTTATCAAGCAGTGCAATTGCCGGGCTGCAGCCAGGACAGCATGCGACTTTGTACCGTATCGGATTTCGTGACGCTGATGCAATCGGCGATCGTTTCAGCTGATACGGTCCCGGAAACCTACCAGTAAGCCTGCCGCCAAACCGGAGCAAACGGCAGTTCGAACCTCCGGGGGATGCTTACGCCGCTCGATGATAGTGAGGGCGTTCCCCCCCCCCCGGGGAGTGTGGATGGTCATAGTCGGCGACCATCATCGTGGCGCTCTACGGATTCGCCGACGGCAGAGATATATTTCAGCCACTCGGCATCCGTTCGGACATCTGGCCCGGGCAGCGCGTTCGACTCGAAATACGGACCCGGCGCCTCGGTGTGCAGCAGTTGGCGCACCACGTGCGTGGAGATGTCCAGGGCGTGTCCAGTCCGGCGAGCTGCCAGCAGCCACGCCGGAGAACTGCCCCAGCTTCGAAGTATTCGCGGTCTCGCACGAAAAGATCACTTCCGTGCGAGCAAAAACCTCCCGCGGCGCCGATCGGTCCCCGTCGTGCCGATAGCGCACCCCCGTCGCCGGCGTGCCTTCAAGCAGGAGAGCGAACGGCCGCGCCTGCGTCCGCACCTCCAGCCGCCCGGTCGCCCGTGCCGGATGCAGGAGCACCCGCGCCGCCGAGCGCCGGTAGCCGCCCTGGATCAGCCCGGAGGAATTAGTCGCCGCTGCCGACAATGTCGTAGCCGAACGCGTCCCCTGTCTCGGCCATGCCTCCCCCCGGCCGGATGTTTGATCCCCGGCGCATTCCGGCCTACTATGACCCCTCAGACCAATCCAAGCTGAGCGAGGTTCGTGCATGGAGTATGTCTGCGACGCACCGCACAACCGGACCTGGTTCCGCCTCGTGACTGAGGGCGAAGCGATTGCCGAGTCGATGGAGATGCGGCACGCGGTGGAAAAGCACTACCGGCGGGAGCGCGAACGCGCCGCCGAAGCCTTCCACCCCAACACCTCGGTGTTCATCGAGCAGGACATCAACAAGGAAGACCATATCCGCCGCTCGATGCCGCTGTTCCTGACCCTGCGGGATGAGGAGGGCACCGCCCTGGTGACGGCGATGCTGCCGCCCCGGGGGCGCGGCAGCGGTGGCGGCTGCATCATCGTCGGGCCGGGCAATGCCGATCCGTATCCGGAGCATGGGGATGCGATCAAGGCACTGGCGGATCATTATCGCATCACGCTCGACCGCAGCAGTTGCTACCCGTATCGTCGGTAAGGTTCGCAGAAGGATTAATCCATGGCCATCACGTTGGAGCAGTTTGCCGCCGATTTGCACGCGGCGCTGAAGGCGCAGCCGGGGACGCCGGGGCGGGAGCGGGCGCGCGACCTGGTGGCGGAGGCGCTGGCGGATTCCGCGTTTGTCGCGCGCTATATCCCGCCGGGCACGCCGGAGCGGCATCTGCTGTATGAGGATGCGGAACTCGGGTTCGCCATCCTGGCGCATGGCTATGTCGGGCCGAAGGGGAGCCAGCCGCATGATCACGGCCCGGCCTGGGCGATCTACGGCCAGGCGGCGGGAGAGACGATCATGACGGACTGGAAGTGCCTCGAGCGGCCGGCGGATGAGGTGCCGGGGAAAGTGGCGTTCGTGCGGGATTATGTGATGAAGCCGGGGGATGCATATCTGTACGACGTGGGCGCGGTACACTCGCCGGAGCGGACGGGGGATACCCGGCTGCTGCGGATCGAGGGGCTCAACATGGCGAAGGTCCAGCGGTTCCCGTATGTGGTCGAGGGGGATCGGGCGGCGGCGGAGTAGCGGGTCCGGGGGTCAGGCGCTTTCGGCGAGCCACGTCGTGCGGTAGATATCTTCGATCGACGTCTGGAAGCCGAGGCTTTCCAGCGTCAGTTCGCCCCGGTCGATGGCAGCCGCGTCGTCGGGCCAGGTGCCGTCCGCGGCCCGCCGCAGCACCCGGGCGCCGATCTTTTCGCTGTGGAACACGACGATCTCCTGCACGCTCGGTATCGTCGTGTAGGCCCAGACGTTCATCCAGGTCTCGGACTGGTTCCCGGGGGACAGGATCTCGATCAGCAGGACCGGATTGGTCAGCGTACGGTCGCCCCGCTGAACAGGCGAACAGGTGACCGCCAGATCGGGGACAAGCATGTTGATCTCGGACCGGGACGCGGGAATCACGCCCGGAGTGATCACGGTACGGCACGGGCTGGATCGGCTTTCGAGGAAGCTGCCGATCAGCCGGTCCAACCGGCTTTGGATCAGGCCATGCGTCGGCCTCGGCGGCGATATTGCCTCCGGAACGCCGCCACGCAGTTGCCAAAGATAGCCCGGCGGCGCGTCCCAATCCAGGAACGCCTCGACCGTCATGAACTCCGGAACCCTCAGGCCACCATCCATACCGTAATCCCCACCACACTCCGCGCCGTGCTGCGACCGGCCCCTACCCCGCCCCCCCGCTCACGAACGGCTTCAGCACCGCGAACAGCACCTCATGCACCGGGGTCGGCACCCCCAGCTCCCGCCCCAGCGCAACCACCTTGCCCGACAGCCATGGCAGCTCGAGCCGGCCGCCCTTGATCAGGTCGTGCGCCATGGACGCCATCATCCCCGGCGGAGCAGTCCGGTTGAAGCGAACAGTGTGCTCCGCCGCATCATCAGGCAGAGCGATCCCCGCGGCACGGCCGACGGCCACCACCTCCCCGGCGGCGCGGGCGAACAGCGGGGCGATGTCGGGGTCGTCGCGCAGCACACCCAGCGGGGACCGCGACGCCGCGGTGATAGCGCTGTTCGTCGCCAGCAGGATGAACTTCATCCACAGATCGGTTTGGATATGGTCGCTGTGGGTCGCGTCGAAGCCGGCTTCCCGGCACAGCGCGAGAAACCCTTCGCCGCGGGCGCTGCGCCCTCCCGCCAGCTCGCCGAAGATCAGCCGCATGAAGCTGCCGGTCTGGCGGATGACCCCGGGCGCGGCGATCGTGGCGCTGATCTGCGCGACCCCGCCCATCACCGCCGGACCGCCCAGGATCGGGATCAGGCGGTCCGCGGCGTCGATGCCGTTCTGCAGCGGGATCACCGCGGTGGCGGAGCCGATCAGCGGCTTGATGGCGGCGCCGGCAGTCTCGACGTCCCACAGCTTGACGCAGAACAGGACGAAATCGACCGGGCCAATAGTGGCTGGATCGTCCGTCGCGGAGGCCGGGCTGACGACGGTCTCGCCGCGGCCGCCTTCGATGCGCAGGCCATTGGCGCGGATGGCGTTCAGGTGGGCGCCGCGGGCGACGAAGGTGACATCCGCTCCGGCGTTTGCCAGGGCGGCTCCAAAGGCGCCGCCGACGCCTCCGGCGCCGATGACGGCTATGCGCATGGGTGAGGCTCCGTGGTGGTTACGGAGCAGGATGGCCGGGAACCCGGGGAATGGCAAACCGGAGCGCGCCTGCTCCGCACGTTCCGGAAAACGATCGCACTCCGGACTGTTGCCAAAGAAGTGGCGGTGCCCTCGGGCACCGCCAAGTTTGGGAGAAGACGTCAGGAGTCGACGACGAGCCGCCAATAAGGGCGGCCAGCACACAGACAATGTCTTAAACCACGCTATATGTCAATGGTATTTTTGATCAACGCACGAAAATAGTGATAATCCGGCTGCGGAATAACGCGTCCCCGATCCGAACCGCCATCAAAGACCCAGCAGCCGCCGCGCGTTGCCGCCCGCGACCTGCGCCTGCTCGGCCGGCGTCAGCCCCGCCGCCGCAAACCCCTCCCTCGCCCGCCCCTCAATCGGCCCCTCGCTGACGATCGGCCAGTCGCTGCCGGCCAGCACATGATCCACGCCCAGCAGATCCACCGCCGCCCGGATCAGCACCGGATGAAAATTCATCGTATCGATATAGACGTGCCTGCGCAGCAACGCCGCCGCATCGGTGCGCACCCCGGACGCCTCGCCGAACCCGCCCGCCAGCAGCACCCCGCCGATGGCCAGTGTCGTTACGACAACCTGCAACGACGGAATTTCATCGAACACGCCGCCTTCCAGCAGAGCAACAAGAGTCGCCGCGTTCACCGTGCCGCGCGCCAGCAACGTCCCCAGTCTGCCGTATGGCGCAAGCTGCCGGCTCAGCGGTTGCGGATTGATCGGATGCGCGAACACCGGCACGCCAAGCTCCGCCGCGGCCCGCAGCACCGGGCGGGCCTGCGGCGCGTCCAGCAGCAGCTCGCCCTTCGCGCTGTCCACGAACACGCCGCGCAGGCCGACATCGCGCACCGCCCGGGTCAGCTCCAGGGCCGCGGCTTCGCCGCCATAGGCATCGACGCTGGCCAAACCATGCAGCTTGCCGGAATGCACCGAAACCAACGCGCCGAGGTCGTCGTTGATCCGCTGCCAGCTATCCGGGGGCAAGGTGTTGCCCGGGCTGAACAGTGCGGCGGGTGTGTTGACCACCCGGGCGGCGAGGTCGCCCTCCTCCACCTGTTCCAGCAGAGCATCGACGCTGGCCAGTTGCCGGTTGATCCCGGTCCAGCGGGCCCGTTCGGCCGCCGAGGCATGATGATCCGCCGACAGCGGCCAGCGCGGGCCGACAAAGTGGCTATGGAAATCGATGAGCGACAGCGTCATGATTCGTTCCTTTAGTGGCAAACACCGTAGCTGCCCGCCAGCACGACGGTGAAAGGGTGGCCCGGCACGGCGATCGAAACCGTCAGGCGCCGCTGACGGGCATTGATCACCGCGACTTCGCCTGCATCAGCCAACGGGAGATACAGTTTCTGGCCGTCGGGCGTGACCGCTCCGCGGCCCGCCGCCGCCGCCAGGTCTATCGACCCGGCCGGACGCATCGCTTCCAGGTCGTACAGCAGCACCGCCCGGGCCGCCGCGCTCGGCACCAGCGCCAGGGTGTCGAACCACGCGCTGTAGATCGCCTCCACACCCGTAGACGCTTTCAGCACCGCAGCGTTCGGGACATCCCCGTCATGAACGATCGTCAGCGTGCCAAGCTGATTGTCCGCCACCAGCAGATACGCCCCCGTCGCCGAGGGAAACGCCACAGTCGGCGCCGGACCTGTCGGAATCGGGTCAAGGGCGCCGGAACGACCCGGGTCCAGCACACCGACGCCGCCGCCTCCGTCCGGCTGCACGTACAGCCGTCGTCCGTTCGGCGCCCGGCGCAGCGCGAGGGTGCCGTGCGGCAACCCCGTGGCGATTGCTGTCTCCAGACGACCCGTGGCCGCGGTGACAACATCGATGGCGCCCTGGTGGTCTCCGGCGAGATAAAGCGACGCGCTGTCGGCGCTGAAAACCATGTCGTGCAGCGCCGGCAGATCGCTGACGCCGGCGAGAATCCGGCGCCGCAGCAGGTCGAGCAGGACGACCCGTCCGCTGCCGGTGTTCGCCAGCGCGGCTGTCAGGCCGTCCGGAGTCACCGTCAGCCGATCGGGCACGAGATCAAGCGAGACGGTGCGGATCGTTCCGACGTTGAGATCGACAATGTTCACCCGCGGACCCTGCCCGTCGATGGCCAGCAGCTTGCCGATGGACGACGCCAGTTCAATCTGCCGCGGCACCAGCCCGATATCGATGCGCCCGGCCAGCCTGTCCGTATCGGGATCGATGACGGCGACCGCGGGCTGATCCGCCAGCGAGACGAAAACCGCGCGGGTCGGGTCGACGGTGTCCTCATTGGCCCAGGCCGGCGCAGCAGCCAAACAGCCGAGCAGCGCGAGGGCGAAAACGCGCATCATCCTATGCCGCCAGGGCGCTGAACGCACCCATGTCGTGCAATATCTGCTGGCGGAGTTCGGTAAACCGCGGCGACGCGCGATCCCTCGGCCGAGGCAGATCCAGCGCGACCTCCCGGGTGATGCGCCCGGGATGCGGCTGCATCACCAGCACACGGTCGCCCAGATAGACCGCCTCCTCAACGTCATGCGTGACCAGGACCATCGTCACACGGCGCCGCTGCCAGATCTGCAACAACTCATCTTGCAGCCTGATCCGCGTCAGCGCGTCCAGCGCGCCGAGCGGCTCATCCAGCAGCAGTATTTCCGGTTCGCTGACCAGGCCGCGGGCGATCGCCGCGCGCTGCGCCATGCCGCCCGAGAGCTGGTACGGAAACGCCTGTTCAAACCCCGTCAACCCGACCAGTTCGATATGATGACGAATGGCGTCGCGCTTGCGGCTGTGCGGCCAGCTTACGTTTTCCAGGCTCAATCCGATGTTTTCCCACAAGGTCAGCCATGGCAGCAGGCGATGATCCTGGAACACGATGCCGCGGCGCAGGCTGGTGCCGTGGATCGCCTCGCCGTCCAGCAGGATCTGCCCGTCGAAATCGGCATCCAGCCCGATAATCAGGCGCAACAACGTCGATTTGCCGCAGCCGCTGGCGCCGACGATGCTGATGAAGCTGCCGGCCTCGACATCCAGCGTGATGTCGCGCAACACTTCCAGCGCCTGGCCCTTCACCGGGTACTGCTTGCCGACGCGGCGCAGCCGCAGACTTCCCCGTTCGGTCATGTTCAATGGCCCTCGAAGCCCTGTTTCCAGCGCAGCAGATGACGTTCCAGCAGCAGCATGCCGCGATCGATGACGAAGCCGACGAGGCCGATCACCATCATGCAGACCAGCAACTGATCGGTCAGCAGCAGCGCCTGGGCGCGGAAGATCAGGTAGCCGATGCCCTGCATGCCGCTCAGGCCCTCCGCCACCACCACCATCGCCCAGGCCAGGCCGGCGCCGTAACGGACGCCGACGAGGATGCTGGGCGTCGCCGCCGGAATGATGATCCGGCGGATGAACTGCCAGCGGCGCAAGGTCAGCACCTCGGCGAGGTCGATGTAGTCCTTCGGCACGCCGCGAATGCCTTGCAGCGTGTTCAGGAACACCGGGAAGAACACCACCTTGGTAATGATGACGATCTTCGCCAGCGGCCCGATGCCGAGCCACAGCACCACCAGCGGCAGCCAGGCGATGGCGGGGATTTGCCGGATGCTGTCGAAGGTCGGGCCGAGGACTCGCTGGACTGTGCGCGACAAGCCGGCCGCGCCGCCGATGGCGATGCCAAGCACGGCGCCATAGACGAAACCTTGCGAAACGACCTCGAGACTGGCCAGGATATCCGAAAGGAAATCCTGCTTCGTCATCATCGCAAAAAACGCCGCCACAGTCTTTTCGGGCGTCGGCAGGAAGATCGGCTTCACCCAGCGCAGGTGCGACGCGAGTTCCCACAGCGCCAGGATGCCAAGCGGCAGCCATACGCCGGTGAGAACCGGCCTGCGCGCCGCCACCCTGCGGCGCGTTGCCGCTTCGGCAGGCGGCGCGGGGACCGTCAGCACATTGGTGCCGTCCATGTCAATACACGCTGTAGTCGCCGCCCTGGAAGAAACGCCGATCGACGAAGGCATCGATCTGCGCGTCGGTCAGGTGGTGGTCGGCCAGGATTTCGTCGCCATGCGCGAGATACCAGGCCTGGAACTCCTTCACCGCTGCTATCGCGGCCGCGGCGGAAGGCTCGCCGCCGAGGAAGCTGAACGAGGACGGATCGAGCAGGCCGAACCGGGCGATCTCAACCGGAACCCGCTTGCCGGTGGCAATCAAATGGATGGCTTCCTCCGTGTTGGCCTTCGCCCAGGCCTCGGTGCGGAGGCGCGTCAGCAGGAAAGCCTGGATCGCCAGCGGATGCCTGGCGGCGAATTCCCGCATGGCGAAATACGATACCCGCCCGGCGTCGTTGACGTAGACGCCGTCCGCCGGACTGCGCCCGATCACCTTCACCTGGCCCGATGTCCAAAGCGCTGCGTTCTCAGCAATCGCGATGTGGGTGGACGTCGCATCGATCCGCCCGCTGAGCAGGGCGTTATTGGTGGCCACCGTGTTCATGATGTTGGTGAAACGGACTGCGCCGTGGCGCGCCGGCGTATCCAGCGGCGTTCCTGCGACCTCCAGCACCTCCGTCGGCGAGGTCCAGCCGCAGCTCACCCGGCTCGACCCCAGAACCTTCCCTTTCAGATCGGCTACGTTCTGAATCGGCGAGTCCGCCAGCGCCAGCACCGGGGTGCGCTCGGGGTTGGACCGTTCCGATAACCAGACGATAGACGCGTCGATCCCGTTGGCCTTGTGGATCGCCGCCGGGTACATCATCCGCTGCGCCAAAGCGAGGCCGCCGCGGTCGAGCAGCGCCGCCTCGGTCCCGGACAACTGCATCGTGCCCGGATCGACCAGGTGCACGTCGGTGGTGCCGATGCGGGAATAGGCCTCCTGGAGGAACCCCTTCGCGTAGGCGATGATCGTCCAGTCCTCAAACGGCAGGTTGATCGAGGGCAGCGGCTCATCGCTGAAAGCCGGCCGCCCACCGAGCATCAGCATCGCTGCGAGCACGATCCAAACGGCGTTCCGACCTGTCGAGCGCGTCATCGAATTCTCCATGGTGGCGATCGGCGAGTTTCACATTCTTTCGTCGCTATTACCCGCATCATATACCTTAGTCAAAGGTGTATACCGCGCGTTAAGCGTGAATGACCGGTGGAACACCCCGTGCCGCCCGGGGTCAGGCCGCGAAGCGCGGAGCACTGCGGTCCCCTCCAATCGTCGCCAATCGTCATGGCCCGGCTCCGGGCGACGTATTCCAGCACGTGCGGCGCCAGACGGCCCGGACAATACCCCGGACAAGCCGGGGCAGGGCTATGACGATGGGGGAACGACGACCCAAGCCATGGCGAGAAGCGCCAACCATCTGATCGCCTTGACATCGACCCGCCGAATGAACCATCGTTCAGGCAACAGCGGCAGACCGCACCGGCACGGGGGGAAACAAATGGCACGGTGCCCGAGTTGGCGCCGCGGGATATGGCCAATCCGGGGCGATAACCTGCCCGGCGGCCATCCCCGGCTGCGCCCATGCTGATCCAGATTCTCAACGGCCTCGTCTATGGCGGCCTGCTCTATGTCCTTGCCGTCGGCCTCGTGCTGATCTTCGGCCTCCGCCGCGTGGTCAACTTCGCCCATGGCAGCCTGTTCACCGTCGGCGCCTATGTCGGATACACGGTCACCGCGGTCGCCGGGTTCTGGGCCGGCCTTGCGGCCTCCGTCTGCGTTCTGACCGTCATCGGCGCGGCCCTGGACCGGTTCGTTTTCCGTCCGCTGCAGGACGAGGATCCCATCGTCACAATGCTTGTAACATTTGGCCTGCTGCTGGTGCTGGAGGACGCTGTCCGCACCATCTGGGGCAAGGAATTTCTCACTATGCAGCCGCCGGCGATCCTGTCGGGCGTAGTCCATCTCACCGGCACCAGCTTCCCGGTCTACCGCCTTGCGGTCATCGGCGCAGCGATCCTGGTCGCGGGCGGGCTGTCGCTCTGGCTGAGGTTCAGCCGCGTCGGGCTGTATGTCCGGGCCTCCTCCGTCGATCCGCTGACCACGGGCATGCAGGGCGTCGATACGGACCGTCTGTCGGCCATGGTCGTGGCCATCGGCGCCGGCCTCGCCGGATTGTCCGGCACCATCTCGGCGCCGCTGGTGGCGCTTTCGCCGTCGATGGGCGGCAGCATCCTGATCGACAGTTTCGTCGTCGTCGTGACCGGCGGCCTCGGCAGTTTCACCGGCGCCTTCATCGCCGCGATGGTCATCGGCCAGATGCACAACCTGGGGGTCGTGTTCGTGCCGGAGGCCGCCTCGATGATCCCGCTTGTATTGATGGTGCTGGTGCTGATCTGGCGGCCGGGCGGCCTGGTGAAGGCCGGCGCATGATCCGGGTCGCCGTGTTTCTGATCGCGGGCGCGGCCGGCGCGGCGCTGCCGAGCCTGTTCGGCTCGCCGCTGCTGCTGACGTTGCTGACGCAGGCGGCGATCAATGCCATCCTGGCGACCGGCGTCGGTTTCCTGGTGCGCCAGAACGGGCTGGTCAGCTTCGGCCATGCGGGGTTCTTCGGCCTCGCCGCCTATATCGTCGCCTTGTCCGCGACCAATGCCTGGATGCCCATCGGCGCAACCCTGCTTGTTGCGATCCTGGCGCCGGCCCTGCTGGCGCTGCTGCTCGGCGCCGCCATGCTCCGCCTGGCCGGCGTTGCCTTTTCCATGCTGACCCTGGCTGTGGCGCAGGCGTTCTACGAACTGGCGTTGCGCTGGCGCAGCCTCGCCAACGGCGACGACGGCATCGCCGCGCAGTTGCCGAACCGCATCCTCGGCCTGGACCTGAGCGTGTTCCAGCAACCCGAAAGCATGTTCGTCATCTGCTGGATCGTCCTGATGCTGGTGCTGTTCGGGTTGTCCGTGCTGATCGCCAGCCGCTTCGGCACGCTGACCCTGGCGATACGGGAAAACGAGGAGCGGGCGCGGTTCATCGGTTATCGCACGCTCCTGCCGCGCGCCGCGATCTATGCGCTTTCGGCGGCAATTGCGGCCCTCGCCGGGGTTCTGTTCGCGCTCTATAACGGCTTCGTTACGCCGAACGTGCTGTATTGGGGCCTGTCCGGCGAGGCCCTCGTGATGGCCGTCGTCGGCGGCACCCGGGCGGTCTGGGGGCCGGCCCTTGGCGCCCTGCTGTTCTTCCTGCTGAAGAACGCCGCGGGCGACCTGACGGAACATTGGCCGGCGATCATCGGCGGCACGCTGATCGTCGTCACCGTGCTGCTGCCGCGCGGCGCCAGCGGCACCGCCGCCCTGCTGATGCGGCGGATGGGGGTGCGAACGGCATGACCTGTCCAGCGCTTGAAGGCGTGGGCCTGACCCGCCGGTTCGGCGGCTTCGTCGCGCTGGACAACGTTTCCATCGCACTGCAACCGGGCGAAATCCGCGGCCTGATCGGCCCGAACGGCGCGGGCAAGTCCACGGTGATGGACGTGCTGTCGGGCCGCGCGGGGAAGTCGGCGACCGGCCGCGTGTCGCTGTTCGGGCGCGACATCACCGGTTTGCCGGCGCGGCAGCGGCGGCGCGCCGGGTTGGCCAGGTCATTTCAAAAAACCAACATATTCCCCGGCCTCGCCGTCGCCGCGCAGATCGGCCTCGCCTCCCGCGCCGCCGAAACGGACAATGCGGCGGAGGTGATCGACGCGATGGGGCTCTCCGCCCTGGCGGGGGAGCGGGCAGCGGATATTTCCTATGGCGATCAGCGGCGGGTGGATGTCGCGCTGGCGCTGGTGGGCCGCCCGCGCGTTCTGCTGCTGGATGAGCCGGCGGCCGGACTGTCGATGGCGGAGTCGCTGAACCTGGCGCTGCTGCTGCGCGATCTGGCGGCGCGCTGGCAGGTCACGGTGCTGATCGTCGAGCACGACATGGAGGTGATCTTTTCGATCTGCAGCCACCTGACGGTGCTGCATCTCGGCCGCATCCTGGCGAGCGGACCGCCCGAGGAGGTCCGGGCCATGCCGGAGGTCATCACCGCCTATCTCGGGAGCAGCGCCTGATGACGCTGCTATCTCTCCGCAGCGTTGATGCGTATTACGGCCGGGCGCAAATCCTGCATGGCGTGTCGTTGGACGTCGCCGCCGGGGAGCGCGTTGCCATCCTCGGCCGCAACGGCGTCGGCAAGACCACGATCGTCAATGCCTGCCTCGGGGTCGCAAAGGTCCGGCAGGGCCGCATTGCCTTCAACGGCCGCGAAATCGGCGCGATCCGCCATTTCACCGCCGCCCGCGCGGGGATTGCCGTGGTTCCGCAGGGGCGCCGGATCGTTCCCGGGCTGACGGTCCGGGAAAACCTGCTGCTGGGGGGCGCGGTCAATCGCAAGGGCGCCTGGACTCTGCCGGTGGTGTTCGATCTGTTTCCGGTGTTGCGGGAACGCGCGGAGGTGCCGGGGACCGCCTTGTCGGGCGGCCAGCAGCAGATGCTGGCCATCGGCCGGGCGCTGATGGCGAACCCGGATCTGCTGGTGCTGGACGAGCCGAGCGAGGGATTGGCGCCGGTGATTGTCGACGCCCTGGCGGACACGTTGCGGGCGCTGGCCCACACCGGGACGGCGATCCTGTTGATCGAGCAGAACTTTGGTCTGGTTCACCGCGTCGCGGAACGGTATTATGTCCTGTCCAAGGGATCGATCGTCGAAGCCGGCCGGCTCGCCGGCCTGTCGATGGAGACGCTAAAAAAACATGTGGCCGTCTGATGGGGAAACGACAATGAAGCTGAATCGCAGACATCTTCTGGCCGGGGCCACGCTGATCGCCGCCGCGCCGCCCCGCCCGGGCCGCGCCGCCAAAGAGCCGATCCGCATCGGCGTACCCACCGCCCTGACCGGGCCGTACGCCGATTTGGGGAACCAGGTGAAACGCGCGACGGATTTCGCGGTGGATGCGGCCAACGAGGCTGGCGGCGTCGATGGGCGGCAGGTTGAGGTGCGCTACCTGGACACCGAAGGCAGGGCCGATCTGGCGCGGGAGCAGGGTGAAAAGCTGGCCCTGTCGGGGTATAATTTGCTGATGTCGACGATCGCGTCGGGTGAGGGGCTGGCGATCGGGCCGCAGCTTCAGCGCTGGAACGCGATCTATATTTCCACTGTCAACAAGGCGGACGATATCACCGGCAAGGCATGCAATCGCCGGATGTTCAGGGTGAATCATCCCGATTCCTCGGATGTCGCCGTGGTGCAGCCCTGGCTGAAACAGCAGACGCAGCGGAAATGGGCGATTCAGGCCGGCGACACTGCCTGGGGCCATAATTCGGGCATGAGCTTCTCCAGAGCGGCGCAGGAAGACAGCCGCAGCGTCGAGGTGGAGCAGTATTCTCCGTTCGGCACAAATGACTATGCGCCGTATATTCAGAAGATCGTGGATTCCGGCGCCGAGGGATTGTGGGTCGCGCTTGCCGGCCGCGATGCCATTACGTTCGCGCAGCAGGCGCGGCAGTTCGGGCTGCTCGACAAGGTGTTCACCGCCGGGGTGAGTTTCATTGCCGACAACCAGGTGAAGACGCTGGGCGATGCGGCGAAGGGCATCGTCGGGATCATCAATTACAGCTCGACACTCGACACGCCGGAGAACAAGGCGTTCGTCGCCGCGTGGCAGACGAAATATCCCGGCACGGCGCCAACGAATTTCGAGGCGGAAGCGTATCTTGGGACGCAGGTTCTGTTCCAGGCGGTGAAGAAGGCCGGCAGCGTCGTGCCGGCCGATGTCGGACGGGCGATGGAGGGAGCGACATTCACGACGATCTACGGCGATGCGTTGTTGCGCAGAGAAGATCACCAGTTGATGACGCCGAACTACTTTGGCTATGTCGGCGTGGTTGATGGGGTCGCCAGGCCGATCATCAACATGGCGGTGGCGGCCGACGTGGCGTTTCCGCCGCCAAACGGAAGTTGCAGGATGGCAGGGTAGAAGGTTGTTGCTTTACAGTTTCAACCAATGTTGTTCCCTGCCGGTCATGGCCCGGCTTGTCCGCACAGGCGCGGCCTGACGGGTGGGGCACGTGCGGTCCCTGCTGCGTCAAGGCAGGATTTGGTCCGGCCACGGCTTTTGTCCGGGCCGTGGTGGCGCCCGGGGCACGCGGACGGTTTGCGCCGCAGCTCTCAGACGCCGCCGTCCCGGGGACGATGCGGCCAAAGCTTTTGCACGATGGCGAACAGGAACGCAGTCGTCAGGCCGAACAGCAGCATGCCGTTCAACGCCTCGAGCGCGCCCATCAACTGCCATTGCCGCGCCAACGCGATCCCGGAACTGCCGTAGGTGGTCATGGCGCCGAGCGAAACCAGGGTCGCCTGCCGCAGGCTTGGCAGTGCTCCCAGCCACAGATAGGCGGCCGCCCAGGCAAACGATTCCAGGCCATGCAGCACCACCGCCAACAGAGCAACAATGCCCAGGCGCGCGAGGAAGACGACAACGGAACGGCTGCGCGAACCGCCGCCCAACCGGCCCGCCATCTCGGACAGGACACCAAGGCCGGCGACGTGGAAGACCACGGTCACGACGATCATTGGCAGGCTCCAGGCCCAGTCGGCTTCCCAGACAGCCATTCCGTCCACGGTACGCTTCCCTTTCGCCTGCTCAAGCCGGTCTACGCCCCGGGGCCATCCGGCGCGCGGCCCGCGGGTTGTCGAACGATCGCGCCCGCCGCTGCCGATTATCGTTATAATACCGGTCGATGGCCACCAAGTCCCGTTATGAATCGCGCACGTCATCATTGCTGGAGCGCACGTGTCGAGACAGTTCTTCCCCTCGCCCATTTCGCTTATGATCCACGCGGCATCGGCGGTCGCGTTTCTCGCTGCCGCGGCGTTTTCGGCGGTTGCGGCCGACGCGGATGAGATTGTCGGAAATTGATAAGCCTTCTAGCCGCATGGGGCAGCCCGGAATATCGCTTGAGCCGCAAATCCGTGTCCGCCAGGCATTCAGCGGTTCGTCACCCGGGTCCGGCCGTTGCCTCATCTTCCGGCGTGCCGGACATGACCGAGATAAATGTCTGGGCATCGCGAATAAACGCCGGAACCGGACGTTCCGCTCTCACTTCGTTCTCTTCGACAAGCGTGTTGTCGAAGCGGAGGCGGCAATTGTGGCGTTCGAAGTGGCGGAAACCCTTTACGTCCGTCAGCGCATCGTGGACAGGCTCCGAGAGTATCGGCGGACGGACGTTGTCTACGCCGGCAAACGCCTGGACGAGGATTTCCTGATGCGGCCTTTCACCCGCGGGAACGTAACCATCGACGAGTGAAAGCAGGCCCCTGAGAACCTCTTCCATGCAGCCGCCGATTGCCGTCGTCTCCGTTTGCGGCTCCCGGCCGACCGACCGCGATGACGTCCCGATCATACGTCCGGATTCGTCGCCTTCAAAGCATTCCGCGCGATGAACTCCCGCCGCGGCTGCACCACGTTGCACATCGCATGCGACAGGGGGCGGTCCGCACCGGTCACTCAATCCTGCTGCTTTGCAGCCGGGTTTCAGGCAGCGAGCGGCCGGGGATCGATGCGTGCAAGCTCGCCGCGATCTTCCGGCGCTGACGCAGCAGGTCGTGGCCGGACTGGAGACAGCTGGTTCGCCAGGTGGATCGGACACGGTGACACAGTCAGACTGGATCGCTGGCTCCAGGCTCCTCCAGTTCCTCTGGTTGGTCCGGGTCAACGAGTATCGGCCGCGGGCGGAAGTCAAGACGGCCGTAAAGGTCGATCAGTCGGATGACGAGGTCCCATTTCGGGAGCTTGATAGCGGCGTCCAGGCCATCAGCGCGCTCCGGGCGCGGCGGCCACGTCCCGTCCGGGGAGCGCCGCCAAACGCGCACGCGCGGCCAGTTCGGATCGATGACCAGAATGACTTCGACGCCGGAGATCGTCTGGTATTCCGGAACCTTGTCGATGACGTCGATCTCGGCCGTGGTTCCCGACAGGATCTCAGCGATCAGCCTCGGTTCATCGGCTTCCAGCGAGTCCTCGGGAGGATCGCCGCAGTCGATGCCGAAATCCGCCTGTCGCCGGGTCGTCTGCCCGGGGATGCGCAGGAATGTGTCCATGGTGAACACGGCACATTTGGTTTGCCCGGCCAGCGCGTTGCCCAGGAGGCGGATTCCGTTCGCGGCGATGTGGTCATGCCGGCGGTTGGCACCCGCCATGGCGATGATTTCGCCGTCCACCAGCTCGTACCGGCCGCCGTCCTGAGCGCGCACGAACCGGTAGAATTCCTCGGGCGCTACCTTTCTCCGCCGTGGGACACCCCTCATCGTCGTTGCCTGCTGCTGCTGAGCATACTATGCCCCAAACGGAAGGGGAACGCACGCGACGTCTCGAACAGCCTACGATCACGACCTATCCGGCGCGAGGCCACCGGCGTTGAAGATACAAGCTGGCAGGAACAGATAAGATCGTCAGAAGCTGATGTTTCTTCTATACTGGTCATGAGGTTCGACCACCTTGCTAATGCAGGATGGAACTTCAGCCTGACGGACGAACTGGGCGGTTTTGTCGATGAGCAGGTGAAATCCGGGCGTCACGGCAGCGGCAGCGGCAGCGGCAGCGGCAGCGGCAGCGGCAGCGGCAGCGAAGTGGTGCGCGAGGCGTTGCGGCGATACCAGGACGACATCCGGCGCGAGCTGGGACATCTCCACTACCTCCGCACGCTGGCCGAGCGGGGGGGAGGCCGACATCGCGGCAGGGCGCTACGTTGAACTCACCACGCCCGCCGAGGTGCGCGACCACATTCGCCAGCGTGCCGGCCGCCGCTCTCGCCCCGCGGAGTAAACGTGCTCCGGGTTCTGTTCACCGACTCCGCGCCGCGGCAGGCGGACGAGATCGGCGCATGGGGAGACGAGCGGTTCGCGCGGGCGGTGCAGTGGTTCCCTCCATTCGCGAACCGCCGGCCGGTTCGCGTCGCGTAAGTTTAAGTAGATTAAGTCTGCTCGGCCGGCATCGCCCGCCAAATGCGCGTCAACCGCTCTATCCAGAAGGACTGCCACGTCCCAAAGGTCCGAGATCGGTTCGCGCATGCAGCGTCGAGGCGCCGGGAAAATGGGACCAAGTGTGTCGTTCATAGAACGATATAGTCATGGATCGTAACGAGATGGAAGAGGAATCATGTGCCTCGCGATAACGGCACTCGCGCCTTCGGCCGCCCTGAACCGCCCATTCCTGCACTCTACCAGCTTGTCGGCCCACGCGGCGTCGTTCCGGGCACGTCAGCGTTCGTCTGCGACGGCGAGCGTCCCGCCGCTTCGATTTCGCGCCAAATGTCGTGTGCGGACCGGACAAGCCCCTTCCGTTCCAGGCCGAGCAGGAGACCCCAGGTGGAAAGAACATGGACATTCGGGGGCAGTATAAACCGGCTCTTGCGAACATCGCTGTCCTCGTAAAGCAAGAGCACGGGCGCATCCGGATCGCCCGTCACCTCATCGATACGTTGCAGCAACTCAGCGATTGCCGCCTCGCCCTGGACCGGCTGGCGCGTTTCGCCCGCGGCGCGCCGCACTGCGGCTGCCGCCCCGACCGCAGTAACAAACTCCTGCACCACATCAGGATGATTCCTGATGAAATCGTCTATGCGTCTCGCATCGGCGAAGCGATTGTCGTTCGTGACCTCGAACCTGACCTGGTCGACGACAC
The DNA here is from genome assembly GCA_903851415.1 of uncultured Rhodopila sp. GTDB lineage: Bacteria > Pseudomonadota > Alphaproteobacteria > Acetobacterales > Acetobacteraceae > Rhodopila. The sequence continues at coordinate 73,747 of CAINOE010000181.1, forward strand.
AGATGGGCAGGCGCAGCGTCAGCAGGATCTCCAGGCGCCCGGCCTTCCCGAGGCTGATCAGAGGTCCCGCATCCGGGACAACCAGGATGACGCTCAACGGGCAGCGGTTTCCAGCAATGTAGCCAGCATACTGGCCATTGCTTCCGCTTGCGAGTCATCGACCCGCGGCAATGGCAGCCGCCGTTCCGCCACACGGTCCAGAAGCTCGCTATAGCCAATGCCGAGCGATCGCATAGCCTGGGCCCGGCTGATCTCCCCATTCGAAAAACGCAGGACGTGATCCGCCACCGGGATATCGTCCTGTGCAGAAACAATATTTGTCGCCGTTGCGCCGCCGGCAAACTCGGGAACGTCCAGGGGCCCGGGCATCGCTCACTCCCATCGCTCGAATCCGCAATCAATCAGCCTACACGTCCAAATTCGCCACCTTCAGCGCATTCCCCACAATAAACTCCCGCCGCGGCTCCACCACGTCCCCCATCAGCGTGCTGAACACCTGCGCCGCATCCTCCGAATCCCCCACCTTCACCTGAAGCAGCGTCCGGATCGACGGATCCAGCGTCGTCTGCCACAACTGGTCCGGGTTCATCTCGCCCAATCCTTTGAACCGCTGCACCGACAGCCCGCGCCGCCCGTGCGCGATGATCCGGTCGTACGCCGAGGCCGGCCCCGCCACCGAAGGCTCCTGCGCATCCAGCTTCAGCTTCGCCGGCACGCTGAACCGCTGAGCCAGCGCCGTCGCCCGCTCCGCCAGCCAGCGCGCCTCGGCGCTGCGCAACGCCGACGGTTCCAGCGCATAGCGTTCCGCCACCCCGCGCACCGTGCGCGACAGCGTCAGCCCATGATCCGCGCTCACCACCCAACCCTGTTCCGTCGGCAGCGACACCGCGTTCAGCCGCCGCGCGAACTCCGGCGCATTCGCCGTCGCGCGCACCGCATCGGGAGTCAGCACGCCGGCAATCGCCGCCTGCTCCAGAAACGCCACCGGGATCACCGAGGACAGCCGCTTCAGGTTCAGCGACGCCTCCCGCAACAGGTTCACCTCCCGCCGCAGATCCTCCTTCTCGAACACGTCGCCGTTGGCGTACGAAAGCCGCGCATCGGCCAAAGCCTTGTCCAGCAGGAACGATTCCAGCGCGTTGTCGTCCTTCAGGTACCGCTCGTCATTGCCGCGCTTGGCGCGGTACAGCGGCGGCTGGGCGATGTACAGATGCCCGCGCTCGATCAGTTCCCGCATCTGGCGGAAGAAGAAGGTCAGCAGCAAGGTGCGGATGTGCGAGCCGTCCACGTCGGCGTCGGTCATGATGACGATGCGGTGGTAGCGCAATTTCCCGGCGTCGAAGCCGCCCTGCTCCACCGCCCCCGGCCCGATCCCAGTGCCCAGGGCGGTGATCAGCGTGCCGATTTCCTGGGAGCCGAGCATGCGGTCGAACCGCGCCCGCTCGACATTCAGGATTTTGCCCTTCAGCGGCAGGATCGCCTGGAACTTGCGGTCGCGTCCCTGCTTGGCCGAGCCGCCGGCGCTGTCGCCCTCGACGATGAAGATTTCGCACTTGGCCGGGTCGCGTTCCTGGCAGTCTGCCAGCTTGCCCGGCAAGGTGGAGACATCCAGCACGCCCTTCCGCCGTGTCAGTTCCCGCGCCTTGCGCGCCGCCTCGCGCGCCGCCGCGGCGTCCATCACCTTCTGGATGATGCCCTTGGCTTCCTTCGGATGCGTCTCAAACCAGTGCGACACCGCGTCGGCCACCGCCGCCTGCACCACCGGCATCACCTCGGACGAAACAAGCTTGTCCTTGGTCTGCGAGGAAAACTTCGGGTCGGGCACTTTCACCGACAGCACAGCGGTCATGCCCTCGCGCATGTCCTCGCCCACCAACTCCAAAGAATCCTTCTTGCCCATGCTCTGGGCGTATTTCGTCACCACACGGGTCATCGCCGCGCGGAACCCGGCCAGATGGGCGCCGCCGTCGCGCTGCGGGATGTTGTTGGTGAAGCACAGCATCGTCTCGTGGAAGCTGTCGTTCCAGGACAGGCCGAATTCCACCCGAATGCCCGCCTGCTCCGCCGGAGTCTTCAGGCTGATGGGCGGGGTGAACACCGGCACTTTCGAGCGGTCCAGCCATTCCACGAAGGCCACCAGGCCGCCCTCGTAGTGCATGACGCTTTCCACCGCGGGCGTATGCCGCTCATCCCGAAGCACCACGGTCATGCCGGAATTGAGAAACGCCAGCTCGCGCAGCCGCCGCTCCAGCAGGCTGTAGTCGAACTCGGTCCTGGTGAACGTCCCCGGGCTGGCCTTGAACGTCACCTCGGTGCCGGTGCGCTCATCGGACGGGCCGACGATCTCCAGCGGTCCGTCCGGCTCGCCATGCTGAAAGCGCATGCGGTGCTCCTGGCCGAGCCGCCAGATGCGCACCTCCATCCATTCCGACAGCGCGTTCACCACCGCGGCGCCGACGCCGTGCAGGCCGCCCGACACCTTGTAGGAGTTCTGGTTGAATTTTCCCCCCGCATGCAGCCGCGTCAGGACGACCTCGGCGGCGGAGACGCCTTCCTCGGGATGGATATCGGTCGGGATGCCGCGGCCGTCGTCGCGCACGGTGACGCTGCCGTCGCCGTTCAGCGTCAGTTCGACGCGCTTCGCAAACCCGGCCTGGACCTCGTCCACCGCGTTGTCGATGATCTCGAACGCCATATGGTGCAGCCCGGACCCGTCATCGGTATCCCCGATATACATCCCCGGCCGGCGGCGCACGGCGTCGAGACCTTTCAGGACGGAGATCGAAGCGGCGTCATAGGCTTCAGGGTCGGACTCAGGCGGCGGCGCGGCGTTGTCGGACATGCCGGGGGACGACTCCAGGATGCGGGATGAATACTCTAGATATATAGCATCTACGGAGCGCCCGATACAGAGGCAACGATCGTCTCGGGCCGAAGAAATCGTTCATCCGGGTGCAATTGGCCGCCAGCGGTCTCGAAGGCCTCGGCGCGCTCCGCCAGCGGCAGGAAGATGTCGCTGTCGGTGCCGGTGACGAAACTCTGCGCCGGCAGGCTGTCCAGCGCGTCCCATAGCGCAACGCGGCGTTGCAGGTCCAGGTGAACCGCCGGTTCGTCGAGCAAAAGCAACGGCGCAAAGCCCCGGGCGGCGGCGATCAGCCCGGCATGCGCCAGGATCACGCCGATCAGCAGCGCCTTCTGCTGCCCGGTGCTGGCCAGCGCCGCCGGGGTGCCGGTTTCCATGTCGGTCAGCTTCATGTCCGTCCGATGCGCCCCCAGCGCCGTGCTGGCCGCCGCCGCATCGCGGGTCCGATTCGCCTCCAGCCCGGCGCGCAGCCAGTCCTCCACCGCCAGAGCCGGCTCGGTCTCCAGCATCTCAGCGATCGGGCAGGCCAGGCCGATGCGGGCGGCCGGGAAGCAGCCGATGACCGCTGCCCTGCTCTCGGCGTTCAGCCGTGTCACGAGCGCCAGCCGCGCGGCCGAAGCGGCAACCGCGTGGCGGGCGATGGCATCCTCCAGCCCCGCCAGCCACGCTCGGTCCTGCCGCCGATCGGCCAGCAGCCGGTTGCGGCTGCCGACGGCGGTGTCGTGGGCCGCCATCTCCCGCGCATGGCCCGGCTCCAGCGCCCAGACCAGGCGATCGAGGAAGCGGCGGCGGCCGGACAGCCCCTCCATGAACAGGCGGTCCATCTGCGGTGTCAGCCACACCGCGGCAACCAGCCGGGCGATCTCCGCCTGGCTGCGCGGCGCCGCCCCGTCCAGCCGGAACACCCGCCCCTCGGTGCGGCCGTCGGGTGGGGAGCCGGTGCCGATATCGGTCTCGCCCCCGGCGGTGCGGAAGCGTCCCGCCACCGCCCAGGCGCCGGAGCCGCCCTGGCGCGGCAGCTCCGCCGTGCGGGCGCCGCGCAGGCCGCGGCCGGGCATCAGCAGAGACAGCGCCTCCAGCAGGTTGGTCTTGCCGCTGCCGTTGGGTCCGTGCAGCACGGTGATGCGCGACGCCGGGCGCCAGGTCAGCGCCGGGTAATTGCGGAAATCGGTCAAGATGAGGCGATCGAGGCGGAGCACGGAGCGGAACATGGCGTTAACGCCGCACGCGGGAAAGGGAGGATTGCCCATGACGCTGCCATCCGAGACCGGCGTCCTGATCGTCGGGGCCGGCCCGGCGGGCCTGGCCGCCGCGGTCACGCTTGCCGCAAACAGCGTCCCGTTCGTGCTGATCGACCGCCTGGAGGCGCAGCAGAACACCTCGCGCGCCGCGGCGGTGCATGCCAAAACACTGGAATCGCTGGAAAAGCTCGGGGTCGCAGACAGCATGGTCACGGCCGGGCGAAAGATCCCGGTTACCACCCTTCGCGACCGCGACAAGACGCTGCTGCGCATCGACTTCGGCGGCATAGACTCGCGCTACAGGTTTATCCTCGCCCTGCCGCAGAGCGAGACCGAGGCGATCCTGACCGCCCGGCTGGAGGCGCTGGGCGGGCGAATCGAGCGCGGCCACGAGGCGGTCTCGGTGACCCCGGAGGACGACCGGGTGAGCGTGGCGGTGCGCGGCGACTCGGGCGCGCAAAGCACGGTGCGGGCACGCTATGTCATCGGCGCGGACGGCTATCACAGCCTGGTGCGCGACTCGGCCGGCATTGGATTTTCGCCGGGAACCTACGCGCAGTCCTTCGTCCTGGCCGATATCCACATGGACTGGCCGCTCTCGCCGGACGAGATGCAGGTCTTCCTCGCCCGCGAGGGCATCGCGTTGGTCGTGCCATTTTCCGCGGAGCGCTTCCGCGTCGTTGCGACGGAGGCCAACGCTCCGGAGTCGCCCGGCGTTGCGGATGTCCAGGCGATACTCGACCGGCGGGGACCGCTATCGGCGGCGGCCCGGGTGCACGACATTGTGTGGTCGTCGCGCTTCCGCATCCACCACGGGGTCGCCGCGCGGTTTCGCGCCGGACGGGTGTTTCTGGCCGGCGACGCGGCGCATGTGCACAGCCCGGCGGGCGGCCAGGGCATGAATATCGGCATCCAGGACGCCGTGGCGCTGGCGGACCGTCTGGCCGAAGTGCTGGCCGGGCGGCAGCCGGACGCCTGGCTGGATGGATACGAGAAGGTCCGGCGCCCGGTGGCGGAGCACGTGGTGTCGCTCACCGACCGGATGACCCGGATGGGGACGATGACCAGCCCGGCAGCCCAGGCCCTGCGCAACCTGATGCTGCGGGCGGTCGACTACGTGCCCGCCGCGAAGGCGCGGATCGCGGCGCAGATGGCCGAACTTGGGCCTGTGGCGGGGTGACGTGGAGCAACGGCTTCTGCCTCACCGTCATGGCCGGGCGTGTCCCGGCCATCCGCGCTTCAGCGACGGTGCAAAGATGGCCGGGACACCCCCGGCAATGACGGTGAGGGCGGAGGCGGTCCCGCAAAATCCTTCTCGCGCTTCGGCTTACCCTGATAGCGATAGGACGTGTCCCGGCCGCGACGGGGGGAGCGCGGTCCGCTCCAGCCTCGCTCAGATTTCTCACGCCCCCGGCTTCGGGTTGGTTATCAAACCCGCTATGACCAGCGCGACGCCCACTTCGATCACCGGCTCGATCGTCTTCGCAAAGCCGATCACGGTCGTCACAACCCCGGCGGCGATCAACAGTGTTGCGCGGTTCACAGCGGTCTCCGGCAGCTTCGGCGAGATAGCCGCATGGCATTCTTGTCCTTTTCCCCGGCGTGGACCCTACTTCCGTATCAGCGGGCACTCGCTTTCGGTCAGCGGCCGGAACGCCCGCTCACCCGGCGTGTCCCCGAGAATCGCATAAACATCGTCCGGCGAGCGCGACACCGCCGGCGCCTTGACTTCCATCAGGTAGATTTTCGACAGCACCCGACCGTCCTCACGCACCCGCACGTCCTGGTTGAACATGTCATTGACCGGCAGAGCGCGCATCGCCGCAGCCGCCGCCCTGGCGTCCCGCCCGCCCGCCTGCACGGCGCGGACGTAATGGCGCACGGCGGCGTAGGCACCGGCCTGGTTCATGCTCGGCAGGCGGTTCTTCTGCGCCCGGAACCGCTTCGTCCAGGCGCGCGTCGCGTCGTTCAGGTCCCAGTAGAACGTGTTGGCCACGACCAGGCCCTGCGCGCTCGGCAAACCTACGGCCAACACGTCGGTGACGAACAGCAGCAACGCGGTGAGGCGCTGGCCGCCTCGCCCCAATCCGAACTCGGCAGCCTGCTTGATGGCGTTCTGCGCATCGGCGCCGGCATTGCAGAACGCGACCACCTTCGCGCCCGAGGCTTGCGCTGCGATGAGATAGCTGGAGAAATCCGCGGTCCCCAGCGGGTGGGTGACGCTGCCGAGCACCTTGCCGCCGCTTTCGGTCACGAACCGGGTCGCGTCGCGCTCCAGCGCGTGGCCGAATGCATAATCCACCGTGATGAAGAACCAGGTGTCGCCGCCCGTCCGGGTCAGCGCCTGTCCGGCGGTATGCGCCAGCGCATAGGTGTCGCAATTGAAATTGAAACCGAAGGGCGAGCAGAACTTCCCCGTCAGGTCGGAGCTGCCGGCCACGGTGATCAGCAGGATGCGTTCCTTCTCCCGCATCAGCGCCTGCAGCGCGAGGGCGGAGCCGGACGTGGAGCACTCCACCACCGCATCGACGCCCTGCGTGTCGATCCAGCCGCGCGCTATCGAAACCGCGATGTCGGGCTTGTTCTGATGGTCCGCCGAGAGGATTTCCACCTCAGTGCCGCCGCCGAACTCCTCGGCGGCGAGCCGCGCGGCGATCACCGCGCCCTGGCCGGAAAAGTCCGCGTACGGACCATTCATGTCCGCCAGCACGCCGATGCGTATCGGCTTTTGCCCCTGCGCCCCGGCAAGCCGGGGTGCGATGGCCGAACCGGCCGCGCCGGCGAGCAGGTTTCTCCGCGAGACTGTCACTGCCGCACCTCCGACTGTCCGGCGGACGATGTCAGCATTTCGCGAGTCCAGGCAAGCGGTCCCGCGGCTCGGCGCCGATCGGCTTCGGCCTCCGACGGCCGTCACGGACAATTTTATTCCTAAAATCTACTTAATGCTACAATAGCACCAAACCGGCTGATCGGAACCACCACCTGACCGAGGGCGATAACCATGCAGGCGATGTCGCAACAAAAGAGCTTCCCGCGGCGACTCTCAAGAGACGCCATTGGCACGACCGTGGTCGTGCGCCGCGTCTGGCGCGGCGCCAATCCGTTCCGATGGGAGATTTTCAAGGCCGAAATGGCCGAGCCGGTGCATGTCTCCGCCACCGGCTTCAGCAGCATGGAAGCAGCTTATACCGCCGGCCAGGCGATGATGACCCAGATGCTGCTGGCGCAACGGCCCGCGGCGCGCGCGCCGGAGGCGGACGACTGGCACGGCTGCCAAATCGACGGGATGGCGACGGTCCTATAACGACCGGGCGTTGCCGCCGGCGCAAACAGAAAGCGCCCGGACCAAAGATCCGGGCGCTTTCGTCACACGATCCGCGCCACACTGAGCTGGGGAGGCATCTCCGCGGCTGCTGGATCGCGCGAACGGCAGATCAGGCCGCCTTGGCGAGGCTTTCAACCGCAACGGCCAGGCGGGCGGACAGCGGCGCCATCGCCTGCTCCGTCAGCTTGATCGACGCGTCGGTCAGGCTCTTGGACATGGCCATCGCATTGGCGAAAGCGGCCTTGCCGTAGGAACCCTGGATATCGATCGCTTCCCTGACCGACTTCACCGCGGCAAGTGCCCGGAAGGTGGCAACGGTCTCTTCAAACGTGGACCTGGCCGAACCGGCAACCTGATTGCTCAGGTCTGTCACGCCCGCTGCCCAGATCTTGCCCGATGCGGTCGCGGCTTCGAGGTTGGCCGTACTGAACGCGGTTAAATCATTGATATGCTTGTCGTTCATAGTCGTTCTCCTGTCAGAGGCCAACGGCCCGATTTCGGCACCGCCACCTTAGCTCTGGAAGTCTCAGCCAGCCCGATTGCTGCACTGCACAAAAAGAACATAGGCCACGGACGCGGACGCTTCAAGCAGAAAATGCTGCGGCGCACAATTTTTTCGGGATCGAGCATCACCCAACAATGTTAGTTGGTTATGACCAAATGCCTGCATGGTAGTTGAAGCACCCGTTACAACCTCCTGCGTTGCCGCATCATGGCGGGAACGGCAGGCCGGCGGCGATCCGGCTTCCGCGCAGTCCCTGTGGCAGCGTTCCCGGCTTGGCGCGTTTCCGTGCCACGCTCGGCCCAATCGGCATCGAGACGCCGGTCTCGATCCGTCGTGCCTTTGATGTGTGCCCCGGGGAACCCGGTGTGGCGGAGCCGAAGAAACCGTCAGCGGTGCCGCGGGCGTTTGGCCTTTCCCGCGGTTGGTGTAATATCGACATATCAGCCGTGACGGGCGCAACAATTGCTGCCGATCAATGCTCCGCCCGGCTGAGTGGTGTATGCCAAAATAACCAATAAGGCGAGGAGGACTCCCATGTCGATCACCGCTGCCGACATCATGACAACCAATGTTAAGACCGTCCGGCCGGAAGCATCGGTAACCGAGGTCGCGCGCGTGCTCTGCGACAACAACATCAGCGCCGCTCCGGTGTGCGACGAGCATGGCCGGGTTCTCGGCATGATCAGCGAAGACGATCTGCTGCGCCCCGTCGGCCGGGAGAACACGACGAAACGCTCCTGGTGGCTGAACCTGCTGGCCGAGGGCACCGATCTTGCGCCCTCCTTCCTTGAATGCATCAGCGCCGAGAACGCGCCCGCCCGCCACCTGATGGTCACGCCGGTCATTTCCGCCGCACCGGACACCGCCCTGCCGGAGTTGGCGGACATGCTCGTGCGTCATCACATCAAGCGCCTGCCGGTTCTGCGCGACGGCAAGCTGCTGGGCATCGTGAGCCGGGCCGATTTGGTGCGGGCGCTGGCACGCACGCCGGATGCGATAGCCGAAGCGATCTGAATGGGCGAAGGGGCTCGGGCGGCGGGGCCGGGCCACCTTCGTCCGGCCTCCGGCCGGAGCCGACAATGCAGATCAAGCGCGAACACCACATCAACTTCTGGTTCATCATCGTCGCGCTGATCGGGATCATGGCGATCCAGACCCTCGCCTTGATCCCGAAGGTGTCCAAGACGATCCCCTACTCCGATTTCCAGCGTTTGCTGGCTGAGGGCCAGGTCACCGACATTGTCGTCGGTCAGGACCGGATCACCGGCACGCTGAAGGACGCACGGTCGAGCGAGCCGCAATACTTCGCCACCTACCGCGTCCCGACCGATATCGCCGACTGGCTGGCGCGGGCGAATGTGCCGTTCTCCGGCGAGGCTTCGGCCGGCGGAGCGCAAGCGTTGCTGGGCTGGATGCTGCCGATGATCGGCTTTCTGCTGATCTGGATGTACATGATCCGGCCGATGACCGGACAGGGCCTCGGCGGGATGATGGCCGTCGGCAAGAGCAAGGCGAAGATCTATGTGGAGACCGACACCAGGGTCACCTTCGCGGATGTCGCGGGAGTCGATGAGGCCAAGGGCGAGCTGAAGGAAGTTGTCGATTTCCTGAAGGACCCCGCTGGGCACAGCCGGCTCGGTGCGCGCATGCCGAAGGGGGTCCTGCTCGTCGGACCGCCCGGCACCGGCAAGACCCTTCTGGCGCGGGCCGTCGCCGGGGAGGCGGGGGTGCCGTTTTTCTCCATCTCCGGGTCGGAATTCGTCGAGATGTTCGTCGGTGTCGGCGCGGCCCGGGTGCGCGACCTGTTCGAGCAGGCGCGGGAAAGCGCCCCGGCGATCGTCTTCATCGACGAGCTCGACGCGCTCGGCCGCGCGCGCGGCACCATGCTGCCCGGCGGCGGCGGTCATGACGAGAAGGAACAGACTCTCAATCAGTTGTTGAGCGAACTGGACGGGTTCGATGCGTCCGGCGGCGTGGTGCTGCTGGCCGCGACCAACCGGCCGGAAATCCTCGATCCCGCCTTGTTGCGCGCCGGACGCTTCGACCGCCAGGTTCTGGTGGATCGTCCGGACCGCCAGGGGCGCGCCGAAATCGTGCAGGTTCATCTTAAAAAAGTCCGCGCCGCGCCGATGGTTTCAAGTGATTCGATCGCCGCCCTGACGCCGGGATTTTCAGGCGCCGATCTGGCAAATTTGGTGAACGAGGCGGCGCTGCTGGCGACAAGAAGGGCGGGCGAAAACGTTACGCTTGAGGATTTCACCCAGGCGATCGAGCGGATCGTTGCCGGTCTGGAGAAACGCAACCGCATCCTCAATCCGCACGAGCGCGATGTCGTCGCGCATCATGAGATGGGTCATGCGCTGGTGGCGATGGCGCTGCCCGGCGTCGATCCGGTGCAGAAAGTGTCGATCATTCCGCGCGGCATCGCGGCGCTCGGATACACCATGCAGCGGCCGCTGGAGGATCGTTTCCTGATGGACCGCGCCGAACTGCTCAACCGGATGACGGTGCTGCTGGGCGGGCGTGCGGCGGAGACGCTGACGTTCGAGGAAGTCTCGACCGGTGCCGGCGACGATCTGGCGAAGGCGACGGACATCGCCCGCGTCATGGTGGCTCGATTCGGCATGGACGCGAATCTCGGTCAGGTCTCGTACGAGCCGGAAACCGCGCCGCTGCTGGACATGCCGGGCCGTCATGACTGGCAGCCGCGGCGTTATGGCGAGGCGACCGCCGGGGCGATCGACGCCGCGGTGCGGACGCTGATCGACGACGCTTACAACCGCGCGGTGGCGATTCTGTCGAACAATCGGCAGTTGCTGGATGAGTCGGCAAAGGCGTTGCTGGCGACGGAAACTTTTTCCGCGGCCGATCTGAAGCAGATTGGCGCGAGGCTGGTGCTTTTGCCGCGGACCGCGGCGGCGGTGCAGCGTGAAACCGGGCTGGCGGCGGAGTCGCGGGTCCCGGCGTGGCGGCCCTGACCGCGGTCACCGCGGCCCTTTTTACCAAGGAGGATTGCCAAATGCCGAAGCGTTCGAGACTCCTTATCGTTGTTGCAGACGCGGAGCACGCCCGTTTCATTCGTTCGGCAGGCGGCGCCAAATTGCATGGCGAAACCGCGTTCGATTCGACCGCGTTGCACAAGCAGTCATCCGATCTCGGCGCCGATCGGCCGGGGGCTGCAATGCATACGGGATCCACCGCGCACCACGCATTGGCGCCGCGGCATGATCCGAAGGATCTTGAGACGGCGAAATTCGCGCAGTTCGTCGCGCGGCAGGTCAACGCGGCGGCGGCGGAGGATGCATTCGACGCGCTCGTGCTGGTTGCGCCGCCGCACAGCCTGGAGCCGCTTCGTGCCGCGCTGGACAGTTCCGCGGACGCCCGAATCATCGGAACGCTCCCGAAAGACCTGGTCAAGACGCCGATCGGCGCTTTGTGGGCTCACATAGAACCCTTGGTCATCGCTTCGTGACGCGGGACGTTGACGTGCATCAATGGCTGCGGCGCCCGCGCCCTACAAAGTATTTTTACCTGCCAATAGTGAACAAAGGAGACTTTCCATGACGACGGCTCCTGTTCCCGTCAAGCAAGCCACCCCGCTTGCGTCCACCATTCCGGACATACTGCAAATATTTCGGACAGAGATGGATCGTTTTGTCGATCGCTTCACGACCGGCTTCGGCATCGCGCCGATCGCCTCCTTCCGGACCGACACGGCCTTAAGGCTTCCCAACCCGGCGGTCGATATCACCGAAGACGATGCCTCATTCAAATTCACCGCCGAATTGCCCGGACTGACCGAAAAGGACGTGCAGGTTTCGCTCTCGGGCAACACCCTTCTCATCAAGGGCGAAAAGCTCCAGGAACGCGAGGAGAAGGACAAGGGATTCCATCTGTCCGAGCGCGCCTACGGCGAATTCCAGCGTTCCTTCCTGCTGCCGGAAGGGGCCGATGGCGAAAGGATCGATGCCAGGTTCGCCAACGGCGTATTGACGGTGATCGTGCCGAAGACGGCGCAAGCCGCGCCAAAGAAGATCGAAGTCAAGGCGTCCGCCTGAGAAACCCTCACAGTGGCGGATGGGCGCCTGCGCGCGTCCGCCGCGGGAGCCACGCACATGGTTGGCATCACCCTGTCGGCGGAGCAGATCGTCCAGGCTCCGCCCGAGGTCCGGCGCTGGCTGGAACAACAGATCGCCGGCACGCTGGGCCTGTTTCGGCCCGGACCGGCGATGCAGCCGCCGGAGCGGCATCTCGTCGGCTGCGATCTGGAGCACGCGCGGGGCATTCTGTCAGAGATTTCCGGGCTTTTGCCGGTCGTCAGCGTGTTCTTCGAACTCGGCCGCGAGCCCATCGGCGTGACGGGGCACGGGCTGCGCGCGCTGCGGCTGGACGAAATGGCGCGCCATGCCCGGCTGCAGGCGCCGGAACAGGTGGTCGCCTGCCTGCGTGCAATCGATGAGGCGCTGCAACGCGTATGCGGCGTTTCGGATGCCACGCTGACGGCGGTGGATGGCGCCGGCCATTGCCTCGTCGCCGACGCGACCGCCCACAGCATCCTGGCGCTGTGGCAGGAGATCGTTGCGGCCCGCGGTCTGGAGCGCCCACTCGCGCAGCAGGCGGTGCCCTACCCGGCCGGGATGCCCGGGCCCATCGGATCGCAAACGAATGAGGCGCCCGGGGCGCAAGCCTGATCGCGCAGGAGAGGTATCTTGTTCCCGAAAGGACTGTCATCCGCGCTGATTCTCGCCGCGATGCTGATCGGCATTCCGTCACACCGGGCGCTCGGCCAGGACGGCGGGGATCCCGTGGCAGGACGTGCGCTGGCCCGGCGCTGGTGCGACACCTGTCACGTCGTCGATGCGCAGCAGGAACGCGGCACCAGCACGGGCGCGCCGGCATTCGCCGCGATCGCCGGCATGAAATCGACGACCGCGATGGGGTTGCGCGTGTTCTTGCAGACGCCGCACGGCCGGATGCCGGATCTGCATCTGACGCGCGACGAGATCGACGACGTCGTTGCGTATATCCTCAGCCAGAAGCGGTAAACCCGCCGCAGGCGTTGCCAATGCCGGAGCCGGGTCGTTATAGCCGGGTAGCAATATCGACCACGGAGTCCGAACATGACGCTATCCCGGCGAGCCCTTTTCTGCTGCGTGGCGCTCGCGCAGGCGAGCCGGGCGCGGGCGCAGCCGGCCCCGGTGCAGATCTATGCTGCGATGACGTTCCGCCCCGCGCTGGAAAAGGTGCTTGCCGCGTATCGGCAAACCGGGGGCGGCGCCGTCGCGGTGTATGGACCGACACCGGTCTTGATCCGTCAGCTCGCCGGGGGTGCTCCGGCGGATATTTTGCTGACGGCGGACCCCGACTGGATGGACGCGGCGGTGAAGCAGTCGCTGGTGCAGCCGGGCACGCGGGCGGACCTTCTCGCCAACGATCTCGTGCTGGCGGGCGCGGCCGGCAGCAAGGCCGCCGGGACGATCACCCGGACGTTCGCGCTGGACGCGCTGCTGGACGGCGGCCGGCTGGCGATGTGCGATCCCGACCACGACCCGGCCGGGAAATACGCGAAGCAGAGCCTGCTGGCGCTCGGCTTCTGGGATGCGGTGCAGCCGCATATCGCGATCGCCGAAAGCGCTCCGGCGGCGGTCGTCCTGGTCGATCATGGCGAGGCCCGGGCCGCCGTGTGCTTCGCAACCGACCTGCACGGCGATGAGCATGCGGTGCGCGTCGGCTTGTTCCCGGCGGATTCGCATGCCCCGATCGTCTATCCCGTGGCGCTGGCGCGCGAGCCGCACAGCCCGGATGCGGCCGGGGCGCTGGCGTTCCTGCGCGGGCCCGAGGCGCTGGGCATCTTCACAGGCTTCGGCTATCGCCCGGCGGCCTGACCCGGCCGGGCGGGCGACCGACACATGTCGTCATTCGCCGGCCGTTGTGCTACGATCCCGGCATGGTAGCCCTTCGCCAGCACGCGCCCGCCCGCATGACCCTGGCGGAATTTCTTGCCTGGGACGCCGGGGACCCGTCCGGCGCCCCCTGCCAGTTGATCGACGGAGAGGCCGAGGCGATGGCCCCCGCGACCGAAACCCACGCCGCCCTGCAAGCCGAGATCGGCGCCCTCATCCGCAACCACCTGATCGACACGGGCGGCAAGTGCCGGTTGCTCAGCCAGCCCGGGATCGTCCCGCGCATCCGCGCCGATCGCAATTTCCGCATCCCTGATCTCGGCGTCACCTGCGCCCCGCCGGCGGATGGGCTGATGGTGCGCGACCCGGTGCTGCTGATCGAGATTCTCTCGCCGCGCAACGAGTCGCAGACCCGCGCCAACATCTGGGCCTACACCACTATCCCGAGCGTGCAGGAAATCCTCGCCGTCCATAGCACCCGGATCGAGGCGGAACTGCTCCGCCGCGGCGGCGACGGCAACTGGCCGGAGGAACCGCTGATCGTCAAAGCGGCGGAGACGTTAGCCCTCGACAGCATCGGGTTTTCGACACCGCTGGCGGCGTTCTACCGGACCACGGCCCTGGCGTGATAAGTTCAGTGGCCCGTGCAGCACCGGTCCACTTTGACTTTGACCCATCAGGCCCCTCCTCATCGTCATGGCCCGGCTTGTCCGGGCCAACTATAGCCACCTGTGCCGCGACAGGTGGCCCGGACAGCCGGGCCATGACGGTTTGTGGGAAGAGTCGCTCTCATGGCGGACTGGCATAATTGCGCCACGCTCCGCTACCCGGGTGGCCCGATGCGCGTTAGAAACCCCAGCCGGGCAGGCGACCGACACATGTCGTCATTCGCCGGCCGTTGTGCTACGATCCCCGCATGGTAGCCCTTCGCCAGCACGCGCCCGCCCGCATGACCCTGGCGGAATTTCTTGCCTGGGACGCCGGGGACCCCTCCGGCGCCCCCTGCCAGTTGATCGACGGAGAGGCCGTGGCTATGGCCCCCGCGACCGAAACCCACGCCGCCCTGCAAGCCGAGATCGGCCGCCAGATCGCCAACCACCTGATCGACACGGGCAGCAAGTGCCGGTTGCTCAGCCAGCCCGGGATCGTGCCGCGCATCGGTGCCGATCGCAATTTCCGCATTCCCGATCTCGGCGTCACCTGCGCCCCGCCGGCGGATGGGCTGATGGTGCCCGACCCGGTGCTGCTGATCGAGATTCTCTCGCCGCGCAATGAGGCGCAGACCCGCGCCAACATCTGGGCTTACACCACCATCCCCAGCGTGCGGGAGATCCTCGCGGTGCACAGCACCCGGATCGAGGCGGAGTTGCTGCGGCGCGGCCCCGACGGCAACTGGCCGGAGGAGCCGCTGATCGTCAAAGCGGCGGAGTCGTTGGCCCTGGACAGCATCGGGTTCTCGACACCGCTGGCGGCGTTCTACCGGACAACGGCCCTGGCGTCGTAGACCCGGCGGCCCATGTAAACCTGCAACGCTCCGCTACCCGGGCGACCGGATGCGCGTTAGAAGCCCCCAACTGATCAGAGAAGCGGACCGGCCATGGCGAGTTACCAGTACGTCTACGTGTTGAAGGATCTGACCAAGGCCTTCCCCGGCGGGCGGGAAGTCTTCAAGGGCATCACTTTGTCCTTCCTGCCCGGCGTGAAAATCGGCGTGCTCGGCGTCAACGGCGCCGGCAAATCGACGCTGATGAAGATCATGGCCGGGATCGAGACGGAATACGGCGGCGAGGCCTGGGCCGCGCCCGGCGCCACCGTCGGCTATCTGGCGCAGGAACCGCCGCTCGACCCCACCAAGACAGTGGGCGAGAACGTCGAGGAGGCGTTCGCCGAGCTGAAGGCGGCGCTGAACCGCTTCAACGAAATCTCGATGAAGTTCGCCGAACCGATGAGCGACGACGAGATGAACGCGCTGCTCGCCGAACAGGGCGATTTGCAGGAGCTGATCGATTCCAAGGACGGCTGGGAACTCGACCGCAAGGTGGACATCGCGCTGGATGCGCTGCGCTGCCCGCCGGCTGAAGCCTCGGTGACCAAGCTGTCCGGCGGCGAGAAGCGGCGCGTGGCGCTGTGCAAGCTGCTGCTGGAGAAGCCCGACCTGCTGCTGCTCGATGAGCCGACGAACCACCTCGACGCGGAAAGCGTCGCCTGGCTGGAGCACACGCTGCACGACTACGCCGGCACGGTGATGGTGGTTACCCATGACCGCTACTTCCTCGACAACGTCACCGGCTGGATGCTGGAGCTGGAGCGCGGGCGCGGGTATCCGTTCGAGGGCAACTACTCGTCCTGGCTGCAGCAGAAGCGCAAGCGCCTGCAGCAGGAGGAAAAGGAGGAATCCGCCCGCCAGCGCGCCTTGGCCGCGGAATCGGAGTGGATCGCCGCCTCGCCCCGCGCCCGCCAGACCAAAAGCCGGGCGCGCATCGCGAAATACGAAGAGATGCTGCAGAAGTCGCAGGAACTGGCGACCGGTGTCGCGGAGATCGTCATCCCGCCCGGCCCCCGCCTGGGCAACATCGTCATCGAGGCGGAGGGGCTGCGCAAGGGCTACGGCAACACGGTGCTGATCGACGACCTGAACTTCAAGCTGCCGCCCGGCGGCATTGTCGGCGTCATCGGCCCGAACGGCGCCGGCAAGACGACTCTGTTCCGGATGATCACCGGGCAGGAGGAACCGGATGCGGGGTCGCTGCGCATCGGCGAGACGGTGAAGCTGGGGTATGTGGATCAGTCGCGCGACAGCCTCGATCCGGACAAGACGGTCTGGCAGGAGATCAGCGGCGGCGAGGAGGTGATCTACCTCGGCAAGCGGGCGATCGCGTCGCGGGCGTATACGGCGGCGTTCAACTTCAAGGGGTCGGACCAGCAGAAGAAGGTCGGCATACTCTCGGGCGGGGAGCGCAACCGGGTGCATCTGGCGAAGATGCTGAAGATCGAGCACAACGTGCTGCTGCTGGACGAGCCGACGAACGACCTGGACGTGGATACGCTGCGGGCGCTGGAAGAGGCTCTGGAGGAGTTCGCCGGCTGCGCCGTGATCATCAGCCATGATCGCTGGTTCCTGGACCGTCTGGCGACTCACATCCTGGCGTTCGAGGGCGACAGCCACGTGGAGTGGTTCGAGGGCAACTTCCAGGCGTACGAGGAAGATAAGCGGCGGCGGCTTGGGGCGGATGCGACGGAGCCGCACCGGATCAAGTACCGGCCGTTGGCGAGGTAACGAAGGCCCGCCGGGAACGACCCTCCCCATAACTCGTCATGGACCTCCCCCCGGCTTGTCCGGGTGGGTCAAACTCAACGCGGGCTGTCATTAAGCCTTCAACAGCCCGGTCTTCGGCGCGATGCCGCCGCTGTCCGGAAAGACCGTCGCAAGGCTCCCGGCCGACAGCCCGAAATGCGGCCCGAGCACGCCTTTGGTCACAGCGCGAAGATCGAGTGTCGGCTGAAGGTCCCGATCCTCGAACAACTGGTCCTGCCGCAGGCCCGGCCAGTCCACCATCACCTTGCCGCCCGGGACGGCGCCACCCATCAGGAAGGCAGCCGTCCCGGTGCCGTGGTCGGTGCCGCCCGTGCCGTTGGCCCGCACCGTACGGCCGAACTCCGTCACGACCAGAATCACCGTCTTCGCCCATACCGGGGCGAGATCGGCGCGCAGCACGGCGATGCCTTCGTCGAGTGTCTGCAAGGCTTCCGCCAACCGGCGCGGTTGGCCGGCATGGGTGTCCCAGCCGTCAAGCTCAAGCTCTGCCAGGCGCGGCCCGTCCGGCGCGACAAGCAGCTTCGCGGCGGCGCGGGCCAGACGCGGAAAGCCGGGGGTGATGCCTTCGTAGGACGTGCCGGCCAACATCTTGTCGATGGCGTGACGCTCCTTCAGGCCGTCGGCGATTTCGGCGCCGGTCTGGGGGTCGTTCGCATGCATGGCGACGATGGTGTCGTAGAAGCCGGCGGAGGTGCGCGGACGCGCATGGAACGGATCCCGGGTGATAGCCGGCGTCGGGCCGTGCAGGATCAGCGGCGTCATCGATCCCATGGTGAAAGCCTGGTCGCAATTCGCGGCGGGCGGCAGCAGCGCGGCGATGCGGTTGAGCCAGCCGCTGGTCATGCGGTGCTCGCAGCCGATTTCCAGCATATCCTGGGCTTCGAAGTGGCTGCGGCTGCGGTTTGGACCGGCAACGCACTGGATCGCCAGCAGGTCGTTTGCCGTATATAATAGGTACGCTGCCTTCAGCGACGGGTGCAGGCCCCAAAAGCCGCCGAGATCGGACAAGCCGTTCGGATGGCCGGGCTCCGGCGGCGCCAGACCGGGCCGCCAGGTCCTGAGGTTGGCGTCGCCATAGGGAACGACGACATTCAGCCCATCCATCCCGCCGCGCAAAAAGATCAGGACGAAGCGGCTGCCGGTCTCCGCCGCGCGGACCTGAAGCGACGCGCCGCCGAATGACACGGTTGCCGCCGAACCCGCGAGAAAGCCGCGCCGGGAGGGATGCATGGCCTATCTCCGCATGAATTCGGGGGAGGCGAAGACGGTGGCCAGCGCCTCGGCCGGGGTCGGGCAGCTTCGGACGGCCTTGAGTGTGGAGGCGGAGACGACGCCGGCGATGGTGGCCTCGATAACCGCATCGGCGGCGGGGGCGCCGGGGCGGGAGGCCCGGGTCATGGCCCAGTCGGCGCGTTTCAGCAGGGCCTCGCCCGAAATCCAGTCGGCCGCGGTGTCGGGCCAGCCGTTCGGCAGGAGCGGGTTGCGGAACGGCTGGCCCAGGTCGCGGGTGGCGTCGAGCAGATGGCCGCCCGGTTCGGGCGGCAGATCGAGGGCGCGTTCCACGGCAATGATGTATTCGGCGGGCGCCCGGAACTTCGTCATGGGCTGCCATGCCTCTTGCATGTCGATAATGGCCAGCATGGCCTGCTTGAGGTCGCCGCCGGTTGTCGCAAGCACCGCGGAGACCCGGGCTGCGCAGTGCGGCGGCGGTTCGTCCGCGACAAAATGCCGCACAAGCTTCCCGGCGATGTGCCGGTGCGTCGCCGGATGTTCGGCCAGCCACTCCAGCGCGGCCTCGCTGCCGGCGAGACCTTCGGGGAAGCCGCGGCCCATCACGGTCTTGGGCCCTGGTTCATGCATCTCCGGGCGGAAGATGAAGCCGGGCGAGTCGCCGTCGCGGTTCATCCAACGGCCTGTCAGGACAGCGGCGAACGTTGTGACATCCTGCTGCGTGTATCCCCCATGCACGCCGATTGTATGGAGTTCCAGGCACTCGCGCGCGAGATTCTCATTAAGTCCGCGATGCTGGCTGCGGCCGATCGGGCTGTCCGGGCCGATGGACCGGTCGTTATCCAGGTAGTCCAGCATGGCAGGGTGCCGCATGACCGCCTTGACCATGTCTACGAAGCGCCCGGTGACATGTGGCCGGATGGCTTCCTGGACATAGGCGCCATTCAGCCCGAACGGCCATGGCCCGCCTCGCGCCGCAACGGTGAAGTGGTTGGCCCAGAACCAGACCAAACGCTCCCGGAACGGAAGCGCGGTGCTGATGGCATAGCGCAACGAGGCTGTCATCTCCTGGGTGAAGAGGTCTGCAAAGCCCATCTCAGGCGTCTCGCCGGCATCCACGGCTTTCTGAAAGGCGCGGGCCACGACAGCCGTGTTGAGCATGGACGGCCCCGTCCTGGCCAGCAGCGGATCGGCGGCATCCAATTGCCATCGGAGCCATCCCCGCGCGTCGTCGGGCAAAGGTTGGGCGCCAGGTCTGCCAAAGCCGAAGCGCCGCAGCGCGTGACCGGGATCAGGTATCATGTCCGGCATCATACCACCTCCAATACGAGAAGGCGATGAAAGTCTGTCCTTTCGATCGTCGCGACCGAACCGAATGCGGCAGCCCGAGTTTTCGGGGCGGGCATTCTTCTGATTGCGCGCGCCCGGGTTTGCGAATAGATAGCTTCCCGGAACGGCAAGAGCGGGCAACTCGTTATGGCAGGTCTCGTGTCCGCTTGGCGGAATTGGCAGGAACGCCGCGAGATCCTCAAAGACGCCCGAAGAATCCAGGCCGATAACCATGAATGGAACCGATTCAAGGTCAGGGATCAACTGACCGACGCCTTGGCGGCGCTGGCGCTGAGCGATGATCGCAAGGCAACCGCCATCTGGGAGGCCGTGAGAGCCCAATACCCCCGGGAGGCGGCCGCGGCGCCGCTTGCTGTAGATGTGCTCGTCAAGCTCCGCCGCTTCGATGAAGCCGAAGCGCTGATGCTCCCGGGCCTCAAAAAAAGCCCGCGCGAGGTCTTTTTCCACAAGGCGCTCGCGATGATTGCGCGGTACAGGGGCGACCTGCCTTCCGCGATCGATCGATACGCGGCGTTACGCAAGCAGTTTCCCGGCGTCTGGGAAGGTTACGTCCTCGGGGCGCAGGCGCTGGCGGCGGCGAAGCGTCTGGAAGAGGCGGACGCGCTCGTTGAACGGGCGATGAAATTGTTTCCGGAGGAGATTGGCGGCTTCCTGGAGTATGGCCGCCTGGCCGAGATTCGGTCGGACTGGACCGAGACGCTGAGGCGCTGGAGCTTTATTCAGGAGCGTTTTCCGCAATGGGCTTTCGGCTACCTCGGCTCCGCCCGGGCGCTGATCGAACTTGCCCGCTACGACGAAGCCGAAGCGATCCTGACCGAAATGCGGGTTCGTTTCCCGACGGAATCATCACGATACGTGCTGCTGGCCCGGTGTGCCGAGGCGAGGGGCGATATTCCGGAATCGGTAAAGCGATGGCATGTGCGGGTCGAACGGTTTCCCATGGAGTCCTACGGCTATTCGAACGCGGCTGAGGCGCTGGAGCGGATGGGACAGACGCAGGAAGCAGAAGCGATCTTGCGCGCGGGCATCGACCGTTTCCCGACGGACCCGACCCATATGATCGCGCTGGCGGCGATGTTCGGCCGGCTGGGTGTCCATGGCAAGGCAGCCGAAGCCTGGGCCGCCCTGCGCGACGTCATGCCGGATTACGAGGAAGCCTATCGCCGCGGAGCCGATGCACTGCGCCGGTCCGATCAAATCGAGCAGGCGGATGCTCTGACCGAGGAGATTCGGCGTAGATTCGGGTCGAAACAACCGTAAGCGGTGCGGCGTGGCGCCCACCGTAAACTCTTAGTGACTTGATCCTCCCGACAAGCTAAAGATCGCCTCACGATCGTGACTTTGGCGTCGAGCATTTACGTGGAGTGTGATTTGCAAAGTCCCGATGCAACTGTCCGCCCGTCGGGTATCTCGGCGTTTCGGGCTGCGAGATGCCGGGTTCGGGCGAGCGTCAGGCGCCGGTTGCCCGGGACCCGATAAAATGGCTCGGCGTATCGTGTTCATCGGCAATTGCCAGATGAGTATTCTCCGCAATCTGTATGACCGGTTCGTTACTGGTGTGACGGATGACGACACATATTTCTTGCCCACCTGGACCGCCCTGGACGGCCAGGGCGCAGCGGCCCTGGAATCGGCCGATCTCCTGGTGGATCAGGTTCAGAGCTTCTCCAGCGAAGCGATCGAGCGTCCCGCTCGAATCGCGTCGATCCCCCGTGTTCCGGTGCCGTTGGTATCAGCGACGTTTCTCTGGCCCTTCGCCGGCTCCGCTCACCCGCTGAACGCCGATTCGCCGCACCTGAGCGGCGGACCTTATCCGGGCGAGCTTGGTGACGGGTTCCTTAACCGAATGATCAAGGACGAGGTTTCTCCCGAGGTTGCGCTGGAACGCTATCGCCAGCACGATCTCGGCGGCCCCGCCGCGCTCGATCGGCGTTACGAGATCGTTATGTATCAGCAGCGGCAGCGCGACGCGGTCTGCGGATATACGGTCGCCGGCGAAATCGAGTCCCGGTTCCGCCGGGAGCCGTTGTTTCTCAGCCCGCATCATCCGCGCCAGCAGATCACCATGGTGCTGGCGCAGCAATGCCTTGCGCGCATCGGCGCGCCTCAACGCAGCATTGACATGTTGACGCGGAACATGCCCGGTTTCCTGTTTCCGCAGGACGAACAGCCGATCCACCCGGCGGTCGCACGCCATTTCGGTTTAGCTTACATCAACAACGAGACTCTTTACGCATGGCGTGGCGAAGGACGCTTTTCCTTCGATGAGTGGGTTTTGCGCTATATGCGCTACACGTGGTCGCCTGCCCTGTTCGAGGGATGCCGGGCCGTGGCGTCGGATCCGCTGAGATCTCGTGCGATTTTATCCGAAGTGACCGAACGGTTGCCGCGCTCGCCGCTGGCGAAGGCCGGATTGGCAAAGGCCTGCCTCGCCCTGCGCGATCTGGAGCCAGCCGCCGCGCACATCGCCGCGGCGATCGAAATATCTCCGAACGACCCCGATTTTCTTCGCGCCGCCGCGTTTATCGCATCCGGCCGCGGACGGCGCGATGAGGCGGTGAAATTTGCAGGGCAGTCCGCGAATCTCGATGGCGGCAACAGCGATGCGCTTCGTCTGCTGGCGCGCTTGCAGGAAGACGCGGGCAATCTCGTTGACGCCGAGAAAACACGGCGGAAATTGCTTGATCTCAGACCGGACGACGCGGAAGCCTGGTCGGATCTGGGAACGGTTTTGTCGCGTCTCAATCGGTCGGACAATGCCCTGGCGTGTTACCGGAAGGCGATCTCGCTGGGTCCCACCCTGGCGAGCGGATATTTCGGGGCCAGTTGCGTGCTTGCCCACCTTGGCCGCATCCAGGAGGCGGCTCTGGCGGCCGAACACGCGATTGCGCGGCGACCCGGCGTTTCGGCTTATTTGTCCCATCTGGGTCATCTGCTCAGCCGCCTTGGACGCCCCGAGGACGCAATAGATGCCATGTCGCGCGCTTTGGAGCACGATCCCTGCAACGCCGGAATCCACAATTTTGTCGCCGATGTCAGACTGAAGAGCGACCATCTTTCGAAACAAGGGCTGTATCATGCCTGCCGCGCGGCAGACTGCGCGCCCGAGGTTGCCAGCTACCAGGTGAAGGTTGCGCAGCTCCTGACGCGGCACCTCCGGCTGGTCGAGGCGATAGAGGCGTACGAACGCGCCATCGGCCTTCAGCCGCGGGACTGGAGACTGCATTCCGAGATGGCGGGCCTTTTCGTCCGCCTCGGCCGGCTGGAGGACGCTGCCTCGCAGCTCGAGTTGGCCCGGGATTGCGAGTCGCCTGACGCGTCGGTGGCGTTCGACCTAGGCGTCGTTCTTGCGCAGATGGGCCGTTTCGCCGACGCCGCATCCGCGGTCTCCCGGGCGATCTGCGCCAGGCCGGACGAGGCATCATTTCAAACCTTTAAGGCTGAGCTCGGCGACATCATCGCCGGCCACAGGCTTGCACTGGTGGAAGCGCGATTTGTCGCGACCGAATCGCGCGTCATCGTCGACAGCGACATTATTACCATGCCCGCCTGCATCCGTTACACCAACTTCCAGGAGGTCAATCCGGCGTTCGGCCGGCAGCACGAGACCCAACTTTATGTGGAAAGGCGGCGGTGGCTGCCCGATGTCAGACTGTGCCAACTGCCCGCCGGCACGACTCTGGCGGTGCCGAACGGCGATGATTTCCTGCCCGTCACGGGGCAGCGTGTCGTCGCTGAACAGGTGCGGGAAAACTGGTCCTACGAGGATCTGACGGCGGCGATCGAGTCATGCACCGAGCAGCGGGCGATCACCCAGCCATGTGTCCTGATCGGGCGCTACGGCATTCGCACCTGGGGGCATTGGCTTGGCGAGCTCCTGCCGAAGGTGGTCGCCGTGGAAGCGCGGTGGCCGGGACGCTTTTGCTATGGGCTCCCCGACAGGTTCGCCTACGACCCGGCGCATGACACCGCCATGCAATCGCTGGCCTATTACGGCGTCTCCGAGGATCGGCTGATACTTTTGGCACCGAGAACGCGATATGCCTGCTCCGAACTGCATGTCGTGACGTCCACCTGGTCGAAGGAGCGCGTATTTCATCCGGCCATCGCCGCGCTGATGCGCGAACGCGGCCCCCGTGACGAGGAGCCGGCGCCCGGGTGGCTGAAGGCCGGGCTGCTGCGGCGCGCGACCAAGACCCGGAACATCGTCAATTTGGACGAAGTGGAAGAAATCCTTGTGCACCACGGATTCACCGTTGTGGACATCGAACGGTTGAATTTTCGTCAGCAAGTGGATCTTTACAAGAATGCGGACGCGATCGCTTGCGTGCTGGGCTCGGGCCTGACCGGCCTGATGTATGCTCCACGCGGAGTGAAGGTGCTGACAATGGCGCCTGGCGAGTGGGGCGATTTATTCTTCTACTCGATGATGCAGGAACGCAGTGCAGTCTTCACCGACGTTCGCGGGTGGACGGTTTCGGCGGACTCCGCCGGTGCGGCAACATCCGCTTTCACGGTGCCGGCGGAGCCGCTTTTGGCCGGATTGGCGGCGATTGGGATCGGACCGAAGATCGTTGCCTACGAGCCGATACGGGCGGCGGAAGCCGAGCGGGCCGGAGCGGACTCATGAAGACTGCAAGCCGGATTTGCAGGGCATTACGTTGACCGGGGCGTTCCACATCGCAGGGCGTTTTGCAGCGGCCGAAGACCGAACCCGCGATGCCGATTCGGAGTCGGTTCAAACAATTTCCCGCCCGATAAGGGCCGGCCGGCTGGTCTCGTGTTGACAATGATCGCCGGCAATGCGAGTAATCGGCGAACCAATTTTTCCCGGCGTTCAGCCGCGGGGAATTCCATGCTGCGCATGGCGACGCCGGGCTTGCAACCGCACCAAACCTCGAGGTTTTCCGCATGACCGAACCCAACCGTGCCACGACAAATTCGTCGCGCCGCATAAACAGGTTGAGCCGTGAATTCGGCTTTCGACGCTATTTGGAGATCGGGGTGCTGCACGGAAATACTTTCCTTGACGTGGAGGTGGCGGAGCGTACCGCCGTCGATCCCGGCTTCGCCTTTGACACCGACGCATACGCAAACGGGACAACGCGATTTTGTCGGCAAAGAAGCGATGATTTCTTTGCCGCGGAGCCGATACTGCCGGCCTATGACGCGGCGCTTATCGATGGGATGCACACATTTGAGCAGGTCGTAAGAGATCTGTCGAATGTTTTGATCAGGACGCATCACCGCTCGGTCATTATCCTTGATGATACAGTCCCTGACGATCTTTACTCCGTCATCAAGGATCCGAAGGCGTCCTATGAATACCGGAAAAAAGACGGTGTTCCGGCGCGCGGATGGCAGGGCGACGTGTACAAGACGGTTTTCTATATTCACGATTTTCTGCCTTGCCTGAACTACAGGACGATCATGGGACGGGGGAATCCGCAAACGCTGGTTTGGCGGGCCAACGGGCTCAATCGATCGCCCCGGTTCGGCGACCTGGAGCGGATATCGCGCCTGACGTATACGGAGATTCATGAGCATTTCGCGACGATGCAGCCATGCTCCGAAGATGAAGCGCTGGCGATTTGCATCGCTGAAGTGAGCGCGCTTTGACCGTCCCGTTCAGGCCGATGCGCCGTATCCCGGGCCTCCGGGCATTCGTTACGGACGGTCCGGACCGGAGGCTCAGCAGCGCTTGAGCAGGGAACTGAAATCTTCCGGGGCGGTGTCAGCGGCTGGCGGAGCGTTGCCGGCGGTCGCGGTTGTGGCACGCGTCGTCGCGGGACGGCATCGCCTTTGGCTGGGGCGCTAGGATCAGAGATGGAACACGTGCAAGCTATCCTGGACGGTGCACGGCCGGACAACAGTCCTCTGTTTCCGGTTGTTTGGTCTGAGCATCGCCTGGATACCCTCCGCAGGACCGTGGCCGGCGAAATTCAGGGCTACGCTCCCGTTGACGGTGCTCTGTCCCGCTTCCTGCTGTTATGCGCGAGCGGCGATTTCGATGCCGCCGAGGCGGGAATTCTCGATATCCTGCGCGCCAATGCGGAGGCGCTGCGGAGCAGCGGCGAGGTCTTCATCAGCTTGCTGAACGCTTTGTTCGTCGTCCAGCGTCTCGACCTCGTCGGAGGCTTGCTCCGGGACCGCTTCGGTTTCGCCGTCGATGTGAACGTTGCATTCAGCGACAACGGTCTCGGAGCCGGCATCCTGCGATGGACCATCTCGCCGGACGGCGGACATCAATTCGTGTTCGATGCGGGCGTGCTGCGGACTGATGCAACGCGCAACGAAATTCTGAACTTCTACTGGATATTCCCGCTTCTGGCGCATTATGCCGGTCGGGGCGAGCAGGAAACCGGCAGCATTCTTCTTAACCGGGAGGACATCGGCCGGAAGCCGGGCCTGGCGTATTGCGATTTCAGGCCGGACTTCTTTCTTATTCCGGATGCGGGCTTCGTGGCGAGCAACGGCTATCATTGGTCGCGACATGTTCTTGGCGAGAAACAGCTTGCCTGGGCCGATCGGCGTCCCGTCGCGTTCTGGCGGGGCGCGACGACCGGCATGAAGCCGAGCCCTGCCGCATGGCGAGCGCTTGAGAGGGTCAGGCTGTGCGAACTTGCCCGGTCGCACGAGGCCACCGGGCTGTTCGATGTCGGCCTCAGCAACATCGTTCAACTCACCGATCCCGACGCGATCAGGGAGATCATGGAATCCGGCCTGCTGCTGGGCAGGGTTCCGTGGGAGGACTGGGGGCAATACCGATACCTGATTGATATAGACGGCAACTCCAGCCCCTACTCGAATCTCGTCCAGCGTCTGCTGACCGGCAGTCCGGTGCTGAAGGTCGAGTCGCCGCGCGGGTTGATGCAGTGGTTCTATTCCGAGCTGATCCCGTGGCACAACTATGTTCCGATAGCGGCGGATATGTCCGACCTCTTGGACAAGGTGCGATGGCTCCGGTGCAATGACGAATTTGCGCAGCGGATCGGACAAAACGGCCGGGCACTGGCTGAGCGCCTGACTCTCGAACGTGAGATGGAACGAAGTGTGCCGGTGATTTCCGCGGCGTTCCGTTACTTTCGTGCTCCGGGAACCTATACCCTTCCGTTCGGAATGCCCCCGCGGCCCACCGGGCTTCAGCGGGATGAAGTCCCGGGGCGCCCTGTTGCTCCGGGCGCTGGCCGCGATAGCCGGCCGCCTGCCGACCGCCACCATTCCGTTGAGATGACGATGCTGGCACGGGACGCCGGGTTGTTCGCCAGGAAGCGGGCGATCGAAGCCAACTTTGCCGGGCCTCGGGACTCCGCTGCCGAAGAAGAGTACTTGTCCCTGCTGGGGAAGATTAACCGGGAATATTGCGGCATCCTTGACTTTCGTTGGCCCGGCGTTCCGTCTCCGCTTTACATGCGTTGCGGTTCATCCGATTTGGCAAACTTCGGGCAGATGTTTCTGAACCAGGAATACGGCTTCCCGCTTCCGGTTGCGCCCGCAAGAATACTGGATCTCGGCGCCTACGCCGGCTATGCGGCAGTCTATTTGTCGATCCGCTTCCCCCGGGCGGAAATTGTCAGCATCGAGCCTTCGCCTGCCAACTTTCAGATGCTGACATTGAACACCGGGGCCTATGGCCGGGTTCGCCGCCTGAACGTAGCGGTTTGGGGGCATAGGTCCAGTCTCAGGATCGCCGACACGTCCGGCGGCGATTGGGGTATCCGGTTGGCGGAGAATGACGATCCCGAGGCGGGGATTCCCGGTCTGTCGATCGTTGATATTCTCGCGCGCGTCGGGTGGGACAGGTGCGATTACCTTAAATGCGACATCGAGGGCGCCGAGGCGGGCGTTTTTGCCGAATCCGGCACTTTGATCGCGGACATGGTCCAATACTGCGCGGTGGAAACCCACGATGCGATCGACCCGGACAGCAGCCGGATGGTCAAGGCCGCCTTCAGCGGCGAGCATTTTGTCAACACGAGGAACGGCGAGTTTGAAGTCTTCGTTCGCAGGGATGCGTTTCAGGTCTCGGACCGAACGGCGGCGCGCGTCAGCCTGCTGCGGCCGGAGAAAGGTCTGAGAAGGCTGACGCTTACCAACGTCCGGGAAGAGGGTTGGGCGTACTCGATGTTTGGCGGCGAAAGCTGTCAGCTTCACCCGGCCAACGTGGGGCAGGCACCCCCGGAATTGGCAGCAATTGTCGATCTCGACGGCCAAACGGCATTCGTCAGTGACGTGGAAGTGGTGAATCCGCACGGATTTTCCGTCGACTTTATGGTTCAGGTGATCCGCGTTGCCGACGATGCCGAAATCGCCAATGCCAGAATAAGCGTGGCCGCGGGCGACAGGCAGCGGTGGACTGTGCCATTGGGCAGCCCGGCGCCTGGTCCATACCGTGTGATCTTGCGGACGGTCATGGCGGCCGGCTCAAGATCAAACCACCAGGCTAACGCAAACTGGATCGCTCCACATTTTCACGGCTAAGGCGACGCCCAAGAACTACCGCTTCACGGGGCGTGATCCCCAAAACCGTCATCGCCCGGCCTGTCCGGGCCACCTATCCCGGCCCGTGCTTGCATAGGTGGCCCGGACCGGCTCAGCAGCGCCTCGAAATAGGCAACCGTCCGCCGCAATCCCTCCTCCAGCGGCACAGCCGGCGCCCAACCCAGCTCCCGCTTTGCCATCGCAATGTCCGGGCAGCGCTGCAGCGGATCGTCCTGCGGCAAGGGCTTATGCACGATCCGCGACTTCGCATTCACCAGATCAATCACCCGCTCCGCCAGTTCGCGCACCGGAATCTCGTGCGGATTGCCGATATTCATCGGCCCGGTCACCTCCGGTCCGGTTGCCATCAACCGGATCAGACCGTCCACCAGATCCTCGACGTAACAAAAAGCCCGGGTCTGCATCCCGTCCCCGTACAGCGTGATATCCTCGCCCCGGAGCGCCTGCACAATAAAATTGGACACCACCCGACCGTCATTCGGATGCATCCGGGGACCATAGGTATTGAAAATCCGCGCCACCTTGATCCGCACCTTGTGCTGCCGGTGGTAATCGAAAAACAATGTCTCCGCGCAACGCTTGCCCTCATCGTAGCAGGCGCGCGGGCCGAGCGGATTGACATTCCCCCGATAATCCTCGGTCTGCGGATGCACCGTCGGGTCGCCATACACCTCGCTGGTGGAGGATTGCAGGATCGTAGCGCCGATGCGCTTGGCGAGGCCCAGCATATTGATCGCGCCGATGACGCTGGTCTTGGTCGTCTGGACCGGATCGAACTGGTAATGCACCGGCGAGGCCGGGCAGGCCAGGTTGTAGATCTCGTCAACCTCAACGTACAAGGGAAACGTTACATCGTGACGCAGCGCCTCGAAGTTCGGATTGCCGAGCAGGTGGGCGATGTTGTCCTTGCGGCCGGTGAAGTAATTATCCACGCACAGGACGTCGTCCCCAGCGGCCGCGAGCCGATCGCACAGATGCGAGCCGAGGAAACCGGCACCGCCGGTGACCAGAACGCGTTTGCGGGTCAGGGACATGTCATGCCTCGACTATAAGCCGTTGCCGGTATCACGCACGTCCAATCCCGTGATACTCGAACCCGCCCGCCCGCATCGCCGCCGGATCATACACGTTTCGCAGGTCCACCAGCACGCGCCCGCGCATTGCGTCTCCCAGCCGCGCTGCCGACAACGCCCGGAACTCGTTCCATTCCGTAATCAGCACAAGCGCGTCCGCCCCCGCGGCCGCATCCAAAGCGTCCGAGCAGTACACCACCGAATCCGGCAGCAGCGGCCGCGCCTGCGCCATCCCCTCCGGGTCGAACGCCCGGATGCGCGCGCCATCGCCGGCCAGACGGGACACGATCGCCAAAGACGGCGAATCGCGCATGTCATCGGTCTCCGGCTTGAAGGTCAGCCCCAGCACGGCGATCGTCTTGCCGCGCACGGACCCGCCGCAGGCGGCGATGACCCGCATCGCCATACTCGATTTGCGCGCGTCGTTGACCGCGACGGTCGCCTCCACCAGCCGCGAGGGCGCGCCGAAATCCTGCGCCGTGCGCACCAGCGCCAGCGTGTCCTTCGGGAAGCACGATCCGCCATAGCCCGGCCCCGGGTGCAGGAATTTCCGCCCGATCCGCCCGTCCAGGCCAATGCCGCGCGCCACGTCGTGCACGTCGGCCCCGACTTTTTCGCATAGATCCGCCATCTCGTTGATGAAGGTGACCTTCATCGCCAGGAACGCGTTGGCGGCGTATTTCGTCAGCTCCGCCGTCTCGATCGAGGTGAACACGATCGGCGCCTCGATCAGATACAACGGGCGGTACAGCACCCGCATTGCCGCCCGCGCCCGTTCGGTTTCCGCGCCGATGACCACCCGGTCGGGCCGCATGAAATCGCCGATGGCGTTGCCCTCGCGCAGGAACTCGGGGTTCGAGGCGACATCGAACTCAAGATCCGGACGGGCCGAGCGAACGATCTCCTCGATGCGCCGCCCGGTGCCGACGGGAACGGTGGATTTGGTGACGATCACGGCATAGCCGGTCAGCGCGTGCGCCACCTGCTCGGCCGCGGCATAGACATAGGTCAGGTCGGCATGGCCATCGCCGCGCCGGGTCGGGGTGCCGACGGCGATGAACACGGCTTCGGCGCCGGCGACAGCGGTTGCCAGATCGGCGGTGAACGTCAGCCGGCCGGCGGCGACATTTTCATGCACCAGCTTTTCCAGCCCGGGTTCGTAGATTGGCATGCGGCCGTCGCGGAGCGCTGCGAGCTTCGCGGCATCGGCCTCGACCACGGTGACCTCCGTGCCGAATTCGGCAAAGCAGGCGCCGGATACGAGGCCCACATAGCCGCCGCCGATCATGGTAATGCGCACGTCGTTGGGTCCTTGAGGCGATAGTGAGATGGATTCAGCACAAGGCGGCGGAGGTTGCCAGCGATTTTCCGGCGGGCAAGGGGCTGTGCCGGCGCTTCACGCGGTTTCAATCGGCTGCACGCTTTCGTCCAGGTTGCCGCATTCGATCCGATTGGTCCGCCTGCCACCCGATGCCTCGCATGTCACTGGCCGATCGCGTGAACCCATCCGGACAGCCCCCGGCCGGTGACGCAGATGCATCCTCTCCCCATAGAGCCTACGCCGATCTTCACGCCCGGGCAGGGCCAGTTGCTTGCCTACATCCACGCCTACACATTGCATCCTCATGCTGGAACCCCGCCGCCTCGCCACCCGCGCCGCCGCCGCCCGCATGACCTTCCTGCGCGATGAACCGGTAGGAAAAACCATCGGCTACCGCACCCGCCTCGACGGCGCCGGCTCCGCCGAAACCCGGGTCGAAGTCATCACCGAGGGTCTGCTGCTCCGCCGCCTG
>CAINOE010000182.1 GCA_903851415.1 uncultured Rhodopila sp.
ATCCAAGCCTTCAATTCACTGGCCGGAGGCGAAGATCCAGTTTATGATTTTGTTTTCTGATCGCATCGATCGGTCAGCTAGCTGACCGATCGATGCGATCAGGCCACGGACCTATTTACACAGTAGATCGGACACTCCCCGGAGGACGGCGTTAAGGGCCTCCAAGTCCAATTCGGTGTTCTGCCAGTCCCACTTGTTGTGGCCGGCACGGATAGCATCGCCGCGGTCAATGAAGACCGCAACAGTCACAGGAGTTGTCATCTAAAACCTCGCCGAGGAGGAGATCCGGCCCAAGACCGGTTCAATGACCCGCCTAGCGAGCGTCGATCTTATCCGCGTCCACCCATCTAGGCAATCGTCGATTTCGAATTACAGTCGAGGCTGCCACGATCCTGTCCCGGTCCGAACACGCGCAGAACGATCACATCACCAGCCGTCTCGCTGCGGCCGGTATCCGGGCCACCCGATACAGCACCCGGTAGCCGCCGTCGCAGGGCAGTTCCCGCACTCCGGCGTGCTGACCGACGGGGAACAGACAGGGATGAATACGCAAGCGCCAGATCGCAGCACGGATGGCGGACAACTTGCGACGCGCAGCGGCCCCGGCGCCCGGCTGGGTCAGCCAGCCGTTGATCGCGTCAAGATCGGCCAGTGCCCGGTCGGTATAACGCAGCCGTCTCGGCGGGATGCGGTCGCCGGACGCGCTCACTGACTTTCCGGCTCAGCTTTCGCGTAGGGAACCGGCAACTCGCGATTGGTGCCGATGCTGTCGATCCAGGCATCCACATCAGCCTCATCGACCAGCCGCCCGGCAGCGATGTCGGCGTCTGCCTCTGCGATCATGGCAGCTTCCCGGGCGTACCGGCGCTGTCGCTCAGCCTCGGTTTCGGGGCCTGGCGGCTGGCCGCTGTCCGGATTCACCGTGTCCATAGCGTTGAAGATAGTCCAGCAGTCGAGCGGTTGCCATACTTGACGAGGGCTGTCCGCTCCATCTCCCAACCCATCATCTCGCTTGAGCCCCAACCCCCCGCCGCGCTACAGCCTGACCATCGGCCTGGATCGGGGGACAGCCGAACACGCCACCCGCGCTCTCGAAAGGCCCCCCATGAAGCCGTCCCGCACGCCCCGACTCGCCGCGGCCCTGCTGCTGATCCCCATCGCCGCATACGCCCGGGCCCCGGAAGCCGAACTGCTCGACGCGCTGTCGCTGATCAGCTTCGGCCTGCTCGCCCCCCGCGACCCGCCGCCGCAGGTGACGCATGACGGCGACCTCTACCGCGTCCGCGTGCCGCTCCCCGCGCTGGCCGAACCGCCGGACGCCGCGGTCGAGGCAACCGCCCGGCCGCTGGACGCCGGCATCTGGGACATCACCGCCCTCACCCTGCCCCCGGCCGGCGTCCTCAACACCCCCGGTCAGGCGAAAGCGGCGCCCGGACTTCTGACCTTCGCCATCGGCCGGCAGAGCTTCCACGCCAAAGTCGATCCCACCCTGGCCACCCCGTCGCCCTTCAAGGCGCAGCTCGGCAAGATCACGATACGCACCGACAACGCCCCGCAGCACACCGAGCAAACGATCGCGCAGTACAGCACGGACGGCACGCTGTCCGGCGACGGCCACGGACGCATGAACGCGCACGTGCTGGGCGCGCTGACCAACTGGCTGATCACCGGGGCGGGCGACAAGCCGTCCGACAGCTTCAGCCTGTCGATGCGCTCCGCCGCTGTCCGATACACTGTCGAAGGCATGGACCGCGCCCGCGCGGAGCATCTGCGCGCCACCCTCCAGAACCGGCCCGCCGCCGCGCCGGCACAGGACCTCAGCCCGGCCGACCGCGAGCGGCTGCATGCCATGATCGACGATTTCGGCGCGCTGCTGACCCGCTTCGACCTCGACGAAACCATCGAGGGCGTGCGGTTCGAGGCCGCCGGCAGCAACCGGTTCGAACTCGGCAGCGTCCGGCTCGGCCTCGCCGGAGACTTGCGCGACGGCCGGGTGAACGCCCATCTCGATATCGGCGTCGCAGACCCGTCGGCCACCATCGTGCCGCCGGAATACGCCGCGCTGATGCCGCACCTTGTGACGATCCGTCCCGCCGTCTCCGGCGTGCGCGGCGAGGCGCTGACGCAATGGCTGCGCGACGCCACCGCCGAGGGCGCCGACGCAACCGCGCTGCAAACCCGCGCCATGGCCCTGCTGGACGATCCACAGGCGCGTGTCGGCGTTGAAAGCCTGCTGATCGAGACCGGTCCGCTGACGGTTCAGGGGTCCGCCCGGCTCGTCGCTTTGCCGGGCAACACCCCGGGGTACAGCGTCCACCTGACCGCCCGGGGGCTGGATGCGATGATGGCCACGCTTCAGCAGAACCCGAACGCGATACAGCTCATTCCCATGATCTTCCTGGCCAAGGGGATGGCGAAGCCGCAGGGCGACCTCCTGGTCTGGGACATCAACTACGCCAACGGCGCCGTCACCGTGAACAACCTGCCGCTCGCTCAGCCCCCAGCCAGACGGTAGAGCACCACCTCGCGGACGGTGCGGTCCTCCAGTTCCAGCGTGGTGTCGATCCGGTACGACCCGAACGGCGACAGCCCCGATTTCGGCAGATACGCCCGCCCCGGGTCTGCGATCCACACCTCGGCGACCGAGGCCATCGCCGTCAGCCAGGGCATGATATGGCCGGTCATCGGCGCCTCGTAGCAGACATCGCCGCACAGGATCAGGTCCCAGCGGCACACCCCGCCGACGACGTCGCCGGCCGTGCCCAAAACAACGCCATTGGCCGCGGCGTTCATCCGCAGCGCGGCCAGCGCAAGGGGGTCGATCTCGGACGCCTCCACGGACGCAGCGCCCGCCATCGCGCAGGCGATCGCGGCGATGCCGCAGCCGGCGGCAAAATCGAGCACCCGCTTGCCGGCGACCAATCCCGGATTGTCCAGGATGTGCCGCGCGAAGGCCCGGCCGCCCGGCCAGGCGAAGGCCCAGAACGGCGGCTCGACATTGCGCTCCGCCAGCCAGGCTTCCGTCGCCTGCCATATCGGCGTGATTTCAGAAGCGAGATGCAGCCGGATTTCCGGCACCTGCGGCGCAGCGGCGATCACCGTGTTGGCGCGGATGAACGCCTCAGCGTCGTTCAGAGCCAGCCCGCCAGGATCGCCAGACCCACGGTCAACCCGACCTCCCGGTTGGCGCGGAACAGCTTCAGGCAGCCGGCGGGATCGTGGATGTCCAGCGCGATCACCTGCCGCGCCAGCAGCGCCGCCGGCAGGATCAGCGCCGGATAGAACCAGCCTCCCAGCCCGGCCAGCCAGCCCGCCAGGCCCAAGACGACCACCGTGGCGCCGTAGCAGACCGCCAGGAACGGCCGGGTCTTCTCGCCGAACAGCCGCGCCGTCGAGCGCACCCCGACGATCGCGTCGTCCTCGCGGTCCTGGTGGGCATAGATCGTGTCGAAGCCCAAATCCCACAGGATCGCCGCGGTATAGATCGCCACCCAGCCCCAATCCAGCCGCCCGGTGCCGGCGGCGTAGCCCATCGGCGCGCCGAACCCGAAGGTGAACCCCATGATCAATTGGGGCCACCACGTGAACCGCTTGGCCAGCGGATACAGCCCCACCAGCAGCAGCGACCCGACGCCCAGCGCCTGGCACAGCGGATTGAGCTGCAGCAGCACCACCAGGGCCACCGACAGCAGCACCGCCAGGAAGGTCAGCGCCTGCATCGGCCGCAGCGCCCCGGAGGCCAACGGGCGGCCGACGGTGCGCGCCACCATGCGGTCGATGTCGCGGTCCCACAGGTCGTTGATCACGCAGCCGGCCGCCCGCATCGCCAGGCTGCCGATGCCGAACAGCGCGAGCAGCCGGATCGTCTCCGCGGGCGGCGCGCGGGTGATCAGAATCCCCCACAATCCCGGCAGGAACAGCAGCCAGGTGCCGATGGGCCTGTCAACCCGGGCGAGAAGCAGGTAGGGCAGCCAGGAGCGCGGCAAACGGGCAACCCAGCCGTGAGCGACAATGTCTGTATGCATGCAAGAGAGGTTTTGTTCGTCAAACCATGGTTTCGTCAACCGTCCTTCTTTCACAAGCATGATCCGGCTTCATGTCGAGGCGGCACTGGCGGCCGGACAGACCATCGACGCCACCCCCGGCCAGGCCCACTACCTCGCCACCGTCATGCGCCGTTCGGCTGGCGACAGCGTCAGGCTGTTCAATGGACGGGATGGGGAATGGGAGGCCCGGATCGCGGCGTTGGGTCGAGGCAAGGCCGCGTTCACGGTTGAAAGGCTCGTCAGGCCGCAGGCGGACGACGCCGATGTGTGGCTGATGTTCGCCGTGCTGAAGCGGGACACGACGGACCTGGTGGTGCAGAAGGCCACCGAGCTCGGGGTCTCCGCCCTGCTGCCCGTCTTCACCGAACGCACCAATGCCGCCCGGGTCAACGCGCAGCGGCTGGAGGCGATTGCGGTCGAGGCGGCGGAACAGAGCGAGCGGCTGACCGTTCCGGTGCTGCATCCCGCCCGCCCGCTGCATGAAGCTTTGGCGGACTGGCCAGCGGATCGCGGTTTGTTCGCGGCGATGGAGCGGGCCGAGGCGCCGCCCCTGACACCCGCCCGCAGCCCCGCAGCCCTGCTCATCGGCCCGGAAGGCGGCTTCGGTCCTCGGGATTGCATGCTGCTGGAGCAATGCGGGTTCGTGCGTCCGGTGTCGCTCGGGCCGCGGATATTGCGGGCCGAAACAGCTTGCATTGTCGGTCTGGCCTTGTTGCAGGCGCCCGGCTGTGGCTAGTACTCGCTTCAACGATACGCTCGGGTAACCCGGCCGCCGGCCGGACCGTGCGTTCGATCGCCAATAGGGCGTGTTCAACCAATTTGCCCCGGGAATCCCATGTCCAACCCTGGAGACGCCGATCACACGCCGCTTACGTCGATCCGGCAGATGGCCGACTACCTGGCCACCGGGTGCAAGCCGGCGGAAGAATTCCGTATCGGCACCGAGCATGAGAAGTTCGGCTTCCGTCACGCCGATTTGGCGCCACCGCCGTATCTGCCGGCGGACGGGCAGCCGGGGAATATCCGCGACCTGCTGGTGGGCCTCGCCGCGTTCGACGGGGAGCCAATCCTGGACAGGGACAACCCCATCGGCGTGAAGCTGGGCGAGGCGTCGGTGTCGCTGGAGCCGGCGGGCCAGTTGGAGCTGTCGGGCGGCCCTCTGGTCAGCCTGCACGAGACGAAGCAGGAGCTGGAGACGCATTTCGATGAGGTGCGGGCGGTGTGCCGCGGCCTCGACATGGGGTTCGCGCCGCTGGGCTTCCATCCGCTGGCGCCGCGGGCGGCGATGCCGTGGATGCCGAAGGGGCGCTACGCCATCATGAAGCGGTATATGCCGGCGGTGGGGAGCCTCGGGCTGGACATGATGACGCGCACCTGCACGGTGCAGGTCAACCTGGACTTCTCGTCGGAGGCGGACATGCGGCGGAAGCTGCGCGTCTCCCTGCTGCTGCAGCCTCTGGCGACGGCGCTGTTCGCCAACTCGCCGTTCACCGAGGGCAAGCCGAACGGCTTCCTGTCCTACCGCGCGCAGGTCTGGACCGACACCGACAACCACCGGGCCGGCATTCCGCAGGTGATGTTCGAGGACGGGTTCGGGTTCGAGCGCTACGCCGGGTGGGTCATCGAGAACGTGCCGATGTATTTCGTCTACCGCGACGGAGCGTATATCGACGTGGCCGGGCAGTCCTTCGCGGACTACATGGCCGGGCGCATCCCGGCCCTGGCAGGCGAGACCGCGACCTTGGGGGACTTCAAGGACCACCTGACAACGGCCTTCACCGACGTGCGGCTGAAGCGCTTCCTGGAGATGCGCGGCGCCGATGCCGGCCGCGCCGACATGATGCTCGCCCAGTCCGCCCTCTGGGTCGGCCTGCTGTATGATGATGCCGCGCTGGCCTCGGCCGAGGCGCTGCTGCGCGGCGCCGGGTGGGAGGATGCGGTGACGGCGCGGGCGGCCGTGCCCCGGCTGGGGCTGGCGGCGCCGTGGCGGGGCGGCACGCTGCGCGACATCGCCGGGCATGTGGTGGCGATCGCCCGGGACGGGCTGCGGGCGCGCGGGCTGCGCGATGCGGCCGGGAATGACGAGCAGGTGTTCCTGGCGCCGTTGCAGGAAATCGCCGAGGGGCGGCCGACGCAGGCGGAACACTGGCTGGCGCAGTATCACGGGGCGTGGCGCGGCGATGCCAGCCGGATATTTGCCGAGGCGGCGATCTGACCTGCGGCCTTAACCGCTCCACACGCCGGTGCCCATCGGCAGGCGCTATTTGTCCGGCGAAAGGCGGGCCACCTGATCGACGAGAGCGTTGTTCTCGTTCGGA
This sequence comes from uncultured Rhodopila sp., assembly GCA_903851415.1. GTDB lineage: Bacteria > Pseudomonadota > Alphaproteobacteria > Acetobacterales > Acetobacteraceae > Rhodopila. Next base: position 6,365 of record CAINOE010000182.1, read on the forward strand.
TTGGTGATCTGCATGTGGACCTGACCGCCGGTGTCGGTGACGAACGCGACCGCATCCTGAAAGCCGTTGCCGTAGGTGGTCGAGCAGACCCGGTAGCCGTCGGCCGTCGGAAGCAGCACCCACTGGACGCCATCGGTCCGGGTCACCATCGGCAGCCCGTCAATGTATTGGACAGTCCATCCCTTCTCGTAGCGGCCGAGAAATGGCGCTATCGTTGCCTGCGGCACCTGATAGGCCGTGATGGCCTCTTTCAAGGCATGCACGACAGCCTTGGAACTGGCGTAGGCGGCTTCACGTGTCGCCAAAGCGGTCTGCGGCAAATTATACAGCCGCTCGACGATATGGCCGCGGATCGCCTGATGAAACGTTTCCCCGGACTCGGTATTAGAGAACATCAGGATTCCGAGATTCCCATCCGGCAGCATGGTCATGTCGGTCTTAAAACCGTCGACACTGCCGTTGTGCCAGGTGTACTGGACGCCGTCGTAATCGATCTGCATCCAGCCCATGCCGTAGGATGTCGGGGGATTGGTCGTCACCGTCATAACGCCCTTCCAGGTTTCGGCCAGGGCGTCACGAGAGACGATACGGGTTCCGTCGGGTGTGACGCCGCCATTCAATTGCGTGATGAGATAGCGGGCCATGTCAAGCAGCGTCGTGGAGGTCGCGCCGGACGGGCTGACCATCTCCGCCTTCAGGTAGGGCTGCACCTGATTCGGTTGCTCGTCATAGCGCAGGTCGAAGCCATAGGATTTCGATACGTTGTCACTCAATGTCGCAGGATCACTCGTGATCGCCGTCGTCGGCATGCCCATCGGGTCGAACAGTCTTTGCTTCATCAGCGCCGCATAGGCTTCAGGCAGGTTGCCGAGTGCCGTGCCCTGCTGAAGAAGATAGAGGTACCCTGCGCCGGCATAAACGTAATCGTTATAGAAATATTCCGTCTGCGGCGGCGCCAGGACAGGCAGAGTCGCAAGGGTCCGGAAAAAGACGCGCGGAGTCTGAAGGTCGATGTAGGGTTCGATTTCGCTCTCCCCGAGTCCCGTACTCATGTTCAACATGTGGCGCACGGTGGTTGAGTCGGTCAGTTCCCGGGTCGGGAACCGGTAGCGGGTTGAGATGGTCCGTACGAGCGTGTCCCAGCCATACTGCCCCTCATCGACAAGCATCGCGTTCAGCATTGACGTCATGGACTTGGTCGTCGAAGCGATCCGATGCACGCTATCGACGGAATACGGCGCGCCGGTCTGCAGGTCCCGCACACCGAAACCTTTCGCGTATATCACTTCGCCATTTTGGATCAATGCGATCGCGGTGCCGATAATATCGAATACCGGCATTTCCTGCACGATCAGCGCCTCGATCTCGGCGATAAGCGCCGGAGTGAAAGACGGCCCGGAGCCGGTTGCGCCGGCGCGGGCGGCCGAAGTGCGAAGCGCCAGCGGCGCAAGCGCCATGGCGCCGAGGACAGAGCGGCGTTTGAACAAAAGAATGACTCCCCCGGGGAAAGGATAGCTGGCCTTGCCTTGATCGATGTTCTTACATTATGACTTCGCCACCCATCGTGATCGGCAGATGATAATTGTCAACCCGCACCGCAAAGACTCACCGGTTCGTGAACATTGCACCTGTTGTTTGACTGATTGTCCTGAAGCGGTCATTCGCTGCCGCCCGGGCTGTTTTGCAGCGATGTTTCCAGATCCCCGCCCGTGTCCGCGCGGAAGCGCCGCTGCGTCGGCTGTGCCCGTGCTGCTGCTCATGCCGGCCGTTGCGGCATCATTTGGGCTTCAGGATCAGAACCTGGGACATAAAATTATGACAACGGAACCGTGATCGGGATGACGCTTGCCAGGGTCCAAAAATTGACCTTTTCTTGTTGAGGACTTAGTTCCGGATGGAACTAAAAGTAAATTTTGGGGGATACAAATGGAAGATCAGGCCCGGGATTTCGTTCCGGCTCGTTTCAGACGATCGTTATTATCCGCGACGGCCGGGATGGCGGTTGCCGGACTGCTCGCCTTGCCGCATTCGGCGGCCGCCGGAGGTTCGCCGACGGTGCCGGTGCTCAATTGGCAGCCGTGCACCCCGGCACAGGCCGGCTTCGACTGCGCCACCGCAAAGGTTCCGCTGGATTATTCGGCGCCGCAGGGCCAGACCATCAACCTTGGGCTGATCCGCCACAAGGCAACCGATCAGGCCAACCGCATCGGATCGCTGTTCTGGAACCCCGGTGGCCCGGGTGCCTTCGGCACGGTGTTCCTGCCGATAGCGCTGACCTTGCCGGCGACGGGATCTCCGGTGCTGTTCCCCGCGGCGCTGCACGAACGCTTCGACATCATCAGTTGGGACCCGCGCGGCGTCGGCGCGCCGCCAACCGCCAGTGGCGGCACGGACTCGGTGCAGTGTTTCGACACGCCGCAGCAGGAGCTGGACTACGAGAACACACTGCCCGCGGGAACGCCGGTGACGCCGGAGCAGCGCCAGGCCTGGATCGACGGCTGGGCCTACATCGCGCACAAATGCGCCGCCAGCAGCACCGCCTATCTGCTGCCGCACGTCTCCACCGCGGACACCGCCAGGGACCTCGACCTGCTGCGCCAGGCGGTGGGCGATGCGCAACTGACCTACCAGGGCAACTCCTACGGGACCTTCCTGGGCGAGGTCTACGCCAACCTGTTCCCCGACAAGGTTCGCGCCATGGTGTTGTTGGGCAACATCAACCCGACGGGCTGGACCAACGACGGCGATGACAATCCCAGGCTTGACGCCTGGCTGCGGCAAAACGTCATGCTGGGGACTGCAAAGACCCTGGACACGTTCCTGCGGTTCTGCGGCCAGTCCTCGGTGGAGCAATGCGCCTTCTCGGCCGGCAGTCCGGCCGCCACCCGGGCGAAGTGGCAGTCCCTGATCGAGCGCCTGCTGACCGATCCGGTCGTCGTCGGCACGACGACCTACAATTACGATCTGACGGTCACCACCGCGGTCGTCTCGATCTACCAGGTGCCGGGCTGGCCGACGCTGGCGAATACGCTGCAGGCACTTTGGGAGGGCAGCACCGACCCCTCGCGCTATCCATCGAACCAACCGAGCGTGCAGGGCCAGCAAACGGTGCAGGTGCTGGCGGTCAAATGCGCGGAATCGCCCAATCCGCGTAACCCGGACCTCTATGCCGGCTTCGCCGATATCGCGACGCAACGGGCCGGCGCCGTCGGCCCGTATTGGGTCTGGCTCGACGCGGAGTGCGCCGCCTGGCCGGCCACCGCCACTGATCAATACACCGGCCCGTGGAACACGCCCACCGCCAACCCGATCCTGGTGGTCAATAACACCGCTGACCCGGCCACCCCGTATTTCGCGGCGGTCTCGGTGGCGGAGCAATTGGCCAATACGCGCCTGCTGACCATCCAGGGCTATGGGCACGCCGATGGCGGCGACCCGAGCACCTGCGGCAACAGCTATATCAGCGACTATTTCATCAATCTGGCACTGCCGCCGAAGGGGGCGGTCTGCCGGCAGGACGACGCGCCGTTCATCAGCACGTCGGCCTCTGAGTGACGGCGCGGGCCAGGTCCCCTGTGCGGGGACCCGGCCCGTGGCTTTCTGAAGCTCGGCTTACAGGTCCATGCGGACCGTGGCACCTTAAACTCCGTGCGCGCAGCCTCTACATCGGGCGTCACCCGGGGGCCGGTTCGCCCTCTCGCCCGACAGAGGGAGTCAGCACCATGAACAAGCGCATCCTTGGCCGCGGCGGCCTGGAGGTTTCGGCTATCGGCCTGGGCTGCATGGGGATGAACCATCACCGCGGCCCAGCCCCGGACCGGGCGGAGATGATCGCCCTGATCCGGCAGGCGATCGAGCGCGGCGTCACCTTCTTCGACACCGCCGAGGTCTACGGCCCGTTCACCAACGAGGCACTGGTGGGCGAGGCGCTGGAGCCATTCCGCAAGCACGTGGTCATCGCCACCAAGTTCGGCTTCGACCTCGGCGAGGGCGGGACCGGCGAGCCGAACAGCCGCCCCGAGCGTATCCGCGCGGTCGCCGACGAGTCGCTGAAGCGGCTGCGGACCGGCACCATCGACCTGTTCTACCAGCACCGCGTCGACCCCGCCGTGCCGATCGAGGACGTCGCCGGCACCGTCAGGGAGCTGATCGCGCAGGGCAAGGTCAGGCATTTCGGCCTGTCCGAGGCGGGCGCCGAGACCATCCGGCGCGCCCATGCGGTGCAGCCGGTGACGGCGATCCAGAGCGAATACTCGCTCTGGTATCGCGACCCCGAAGCCTCCATCCTGCCGCTCTGCGAGGAACTCGGGATCGGCTTCGTGCCCTACAGTCCGCTGGGGCGCGGCTTCCTGACCGGCACGATCGACGAGACGACGGCGTTCGGCGGCAATGACAACCGCGCCAGCCTGCCGCGGTTCACGCCGGAAGCCCGCAAGGCAAACCGTCCCGTGGTCGATCTGCTGGCGGATATCGGCGGCAGGAAGGGTGCCACGCCGGCGCAGATCGCGCTGGCCTGGCTGCTGGCGCGCCAGCCCTGGATCGTTCCAATTCCCGGCACGACGAAGCTGCATCGGCTGGAGGAAAACATCGCCGCGGCCGATATCACGCTGACGGCGGAGGATATGCGGAGCATCGATGCCGCCGCCGCGATGATCACGGTGCAGGGCGATCGGTATCCTCAGGCGGAGGCGGCGCGCGTGAGCCGGTAGCGTTTTCAGGCTGACTGGAATCGTGGCGGCGACCTTGATCGTCATGGCCCGGCTGTCCGGGCCATGACGAGGTAGCAGCGTCCGTCGCCTTTCCAGTCAGCCTGAACCTTTAGGCAGGATCAACGCCGCCGCTGCAACGCACAATGAACGCCTGTCAGCTTGACGCCGATCGGCTGGTCCCGTCTATTAGGTTTGTCTTCGATGGCTGACGCCGGCGTTCGTTCGGGGGACAGGCTTATTCCGACTATCCAAGATTAGGCCGATAGATACCGAAATGCTATCGTCCGGCCATCGTCGTAAGAACAGGCTACGGAAGGGAACATAATGCCAGATGACAGCAAGTGCCCGGTCGCGGGCGGACATTCCGGACACCAGACCGTGCTGGCCCGGGTGAATCGGGACTGGTGGCCGAACGCGCTGAATATCCATGTTCTGCACCAGAACTCTCCGCTGCCCAACCCGTTGGGCAAAGGGTTCAACTATGCCGAAGAATTCAAGAGCCTCGATCTCGATGCCCTGGTCAGGGACCTGCATGCCCTGATGACGGACTCGCAGGCGTGGTGGCCGGCCGATTACGGGCATTACGGGCCGTTCTTCATTCGCATGTCGTGGCACGCCGCGGGCACGTATCGCATCGGCGACGGGCGTGGCGGTGCCGGGTCCGGCACGCAGCGGTTCGCGCCGCTCAATAGCTGGCCCGACAACGTCAGCCTCGACAAGGCGCGGCGGCTGCTGTGGCCGATCAAGCAGAAGTACGGGCAGAAAATCTCGTGGGCGGATTTGCTGGTTCTGACCGGCAATGTCGCTTTGGAATCGATGGGATTCAAGACGTTCGGTTTCGGCGGCGGGCGCGAGGACGTCTGGGAGCCGGAGGAGGACATCGACTGGGGCCACGAGAAAACCTGGCTGGGGGACGAGCGCTACCAAGGCGACCGTGAACTCGAAAATCCGCTTGCCGCGGTGCAGATGGGCCTGATCTACGTCAATCCGGAAGGGCCGAACGGCAAGCCGGATCCGCTCGCGGCGGCGAAGGACATCCGCGAGACATTTGCGCGCATGGCGATGGACGACGAGGAGACCGTTGCGCTGATCGCCGGCGGGCACACGTTCGGCAAATGCCATGGCGCAGCCGACCCGGGGCAATATGTCGGTCCGGAGCCGGAGGGCGCGCCGATCGAGCAGCAGGGCCTGGGGTGGAAGAACACGTTCGGCTCCGGCAAGGGCGTCGATACGATCAGCAGCGGGCTGGAGGGGGCCTGGACCACCGCTCCGGCGCAGTGGGACAACAACTACCTGGACAATTTGTTCCGTTTTGAGTGGGAGCTGACCAAGAGCCCGGCCGGGGCGTTCCAGTGGACTCCCAAGGACCCGGCGGCGGCGGGGTTGGTGCCGGATGCGCATGATCCGTCGAAGCGGCATGCGCCGATGATGCTGACGACCGATCTGTCGCTGCGGTTCGACCCGGTCTATGAGCCGATTGCGCGGCGCTTCCATGAAAATCCGCAGGCTCTGGCGGATGCGTTTGCCAAGGCGTGGTTCAAGCTGACGCACCGCGACATGGGGCCTCGGGCGCGGTATCTGGGCAAGCTGGTTCCGGCGGAGCCGCAGATCTGGCAGGACCCCGTTCCCGATGTCAGTGGTGGTTTGATCGCGGAGCAGGATGTTGCGGCGCTGAAAGAGAAGGTTTTGGCGTCCGGGCTGTCGGTTTCGCAGCTTGTCTCGACGGCGTGGGCGTCGGCTTCGACGTTCCGCGGTTCCGACAAGCGCGGCGGGGCCAACGGGGCGCGGATTCGGCTGGCGCCGCAGAAGGACTGGGAGGTCAACCAGCCGGCTGAGCTTGCGACGGTGCTGGGGAAGCTGGAGCAGATCCGGAGCGAGTTCAGCACCGGCGGGAAGCAGGTTTCGCTGGCTGATCTGATCGTTCTCGGCGGAGCCGCGGCGGTGGAGGCGGCGGCGAAGAAGGCCGGATACCACGTGACGGTTCCGTTCACCCCGGGGCGGACGGACGCGTCGCAGGAGCAGACGGATGTGGACTCGTTTGCGGTGCTTGAACCGAAAGCGGATGGGTTCCGCAACTATCTCCGCGGCGGGCATAACCGTTCGCCGGAGGAACTGCTGGTGGACCGGGCGCAGTTGCTGACTTTGACGGCGCCTGAGCTGACGGTGCTTGTCGGCGGGTTGCGCGTGCTGGGCGCCAATACCGGGGGGTCGAAGCATGGGGTATTCACGAAGAACCCCGGGACGCTGACGAATGATTTCTTCGTCAACCTGCTCGATATCGGCACGGAGTGGCAGCCTGCCGGGACCGAGGGCGTTTACGAGGGGCGTGACCGGGCGACGAACGAGGTGAAGTGGACCGGCACGCGGGTTGATCTGGTGTTCGGTTCGAATTCGCAGCTTCGGGCTGTTGCGGAGGTCTATGCGAGCGACGATGCGAAGGAGAAGTTTGTGAAGGACTTCGCGGCGGCGTGGACCAAGGTGGCGAACCTCGATCGTTTCGATCTGGTCTGATCGCGGCAGAAACTGGCTGCGGTTTAACCCGGGGGTCATCCGGGCCGGAGCGACATCGCGCGAAACCGCGGGCGGATTTCTATGGCGGCGTTTCGGGAAACCCGAAACGCCGCTCTCGCATCCAAAAAGCCCCTGGCGGATGTGGTTTCCGCAGGCCGAAGCGCCAGCCAATCCACTTCAAGTGACAATTAAGTTGACACTTCGGTTGACATCGCATTCAATGCCCCAAGGCAGTCAGGCGGGGGATCAGCATGGCCACGTGGCAAGCCGCGAATGCCCGGCACAAATTCAGCGACATCATCGATGCCGCCGTGGCGGGCCAGCCTCAATTCGTGCAGCGGCGCGACGGGAAGGAAGTAGTCGTGGTGTCGCGCGAATACTTCGACAGCACGAAAGCCAATCTCAAGACCTTCCTGCTGAATGAGGGCTACTCCGGCGCAGGCGAAGAGCAGTTCGATGCCATCCTTGCCGATGTCCGGGCCAACGCGCCTGACTTCCTCCGGCCGCGGGAGACGGAGGACTGAACGGCGTGTTCGTCCTCGACACCGACGTGTTGAGCAACCTGCGGAAGCAGAAGAAGCATCCCGCGGTCCTGCGATGGCTCCAGGCAAATGCGGCCAGCGATCTGTCAACGACCGTGATCACGATCGCCGAGATTCAATGCGGTATTGAAAGGCAGAAGAGCCAGGACCCGGTGTATGCCGCGGATACGGAACACTGGTTGGACGGGCTTCTTGCCGCGGGTGGCGTTCAGGTTCTTGCACTCGGAGTTGCCGCCGCGCGGCTCCTGGCCCGAATGCACGAGGCGCCGCGCCTGCGCAACTTCGTCGTACCGGACCCAAAGCAGAAAAGGCTGAAGACTCCCGCGGACTTGGCGGTCGCCGCAATCGCCGTAGCCGAAGGCGCGATCGTAGCGACCGGCAATCAGGCGCATTTCGAAGAAATCCACGCGTCGTTCCCGCTTCGCGGCCTCTACAACCCGTTCAAAGACGTCTGGAGCGTCACGCCTGTGGTCAGCCGGTCGTAGGGCGAGGCCCGCCGGTCCGTTTGTATCATGGCCGGATTTGGTTCGTCCCATCCACGACCTGACTTTATGCAATACCGCAAGTCGTGGATGGCCGGCACAAGGCCGGCCATGACACGGAGGGGCGACGTCACTTTACGCCGAACCTCCAATGCCCGATCAATGCGCCCCCGAAACCCGCCCCTCGAACCCGGCATTCAATGCGCCCCCGAACCATCGCGATCTTCCGCCGCATCGGTCTGTTCGTCGCCGTCCTGCTCACCCTGACCGCCTGCGGCGCGCCGGTGGAGGTGACCCGCGTCGATCTCCGCACGGCCTACCAGGAGATCAACCGCACCGCTTTGTCCAGCGATCAGCTCAGCGAGGCCACCCGCACGGTGCTGCGCCGCGCCGCCCTGCTCGACAGCTTCGACGCCAGTCCCGCCGCCGCCATCGAGGCGCTGCGGGCGCAGGCCATCGCCACCGGCATGCAATGGCGGGACCTCTACGCCCTGGCGGAGATGAACTACGAACAGGGCCGCCGCACCAAATCCAAGACCCGGCTGCTGGCCGCCGCCCTCTACGCCTACGCCGTCCTCTTCCCCGCCGGCCAGGCCGAACGACCGAGTCCGTACAGCCCGCAGTTCGTGCATGCGAATGATTTTTACAACCTCGCACTGACCCTGGTGCTCAGCGGCAGCGGCGCCGAGGGCACCGCCACGCTGCAAAGCGGCCGGTATGAATTGCCGTTCGGCTGGCTGAACGTGACCGTGGATGAGGCCAGCCTGCAAACCGCCGGCGGGCGGCGGATGCAGTCCTTCGTGCCGACGATGAACCTGGAGGTGACTGGGTTCCGCAACGACTACCGCAGCGACGGCCTTGGCGCGCCGCTCGCCGCCGGGCTGGCTCCGGCGCCGCGTCCGCCCTCGGGCCTGATCCTGCCGGCACACCTTCGCGTGCCGATCACGGCGGTGCTGCGGATGGATGACCCGAGGCGGCAACTGATGGGCGGGGAACTCAACGGGCAACTGGCGGTCTACTCGATCTACGACACGAGCAGCATCCGCATCGGCGCGTATGACGTGCCGCTGGAATACGACCAGACCGCCGTGCGCGCTTTGTTCATCAGCGAGAGCCGCATCTGGGACACCGAACTCAGCGGCCTGCTGAACAACACCTCCGGCGACCCCGCGACGACGGACCATCTGTTCGCGCTGGAGCCGCACCGGCAGGGGCGCATCCCGGTGGTGCTGGTGCACGGCACCGCCTCGAGCCCGTTCCGCTGGGCGGACATGATCAACGACCTGCTGGAGGACAAGGAAATCCGCGAGCATTTCGAGTTCTGGATGTTCACCTACAACACCGGCAACCCGATCCCGCTCTCGGCCAACGTGCTGCGGCGGTCGCTGGTCCAGGCGGTGCATTCGCTGGGGGGTGTGGCGGCGGACCCGGCGCTCGGACGGATGGTGGTGATCGGGCATAGCCAGGGCGGGCTGTTGACGAAGCTGATCGCGATCGACTCCGGCACGAAGATCTGGGACGCGGTCAGCACCCGGCCGTTGGACGAGCTGACGCTGAAGCCGGAGACGAAGGCGCTGCTGAAGGCCTCGCTGTTCGTGCATCCGCTGCCGTTCGTCGAGACGGTGGTGTTCATCGCCACGCCGCATGGCGGCAGCTACCACGCCTCGCTGACCATCGCCGGCCTGTTCGCGAAGCTGGTGACCTTGCCGCTGACGGTTGTCTCCGCCAGCGCGGACGTCCTGACCAACGCCGGCGATGCGTTGAGGGTTGGCACCGATCACCTGCGGTTCAACAGCATCGCCGGGATGTCGCCGGGCAACCCGGCCTTCGCGGCGGTGCGGGCGATCCCGGTCGCGCCGGGCATCCATGCCCACTCGATCATCCCGACCTTGCAGGACGGTCCGCTGGATCAGCGCGACGACGGCGTGGTGGACTACACGAGCGCCCATCTCGACGGGGTGGAGTCGGAGGTGGTGATCGAGCACTCCGGCCACTCGACGCAGGGCAACCCGCTGACGGTGCGGGAGGTGCGGCGCATCCTGATGCAGGAGCTGGCGCGGCCGGGCGGTGCGCATGCCGGCGGCCCGGGGTGACGCGGCGGCCTGACGTGTCCATATGCGGGGTGGTTCAGCCCGGGAGGTTCTCCATGACCGATATCGCTGGGACGTTCACGCTTGGCGATCGCCGCGTGAACCGCATGGGGTATGGGGCGATGCAACTCGCCGGCCCCGGGGTGTTCGGGCCGCCCGCGGATCGCGGCGCCGCGATTGCGGTGCTGCGGGAGGCGGTGGCGAGCGGGGTGAACCACATCGACACCAGCGATTTCTACGGGCCTCACGTGACCAACCACTTGATCCGCGAGGCGCTGCATCCCTACCCGCACGACCTGGTGATCGTCACCAAGATCGGCGCAGTGCGGGGCGAGGATGGGTCGTGGAACGAGGCGTCGGCACCGGCGGAGCTGGAGCGGGCGGTGCATGACAACCTGCGGAACCTCGGGCTGGACGTGCTGGAGGTGGTCAATTTCCGGGTCATGGGGCACGGTCTGTCCGAAAGATCGATCGAGGCGCCGTTCTCCGCGCTGGCGGAGCTGCAACGGCGCGGGCTGATCCGGCATCTCGGGGTCAGCAACGCGACGGCGGCGCAGGTGGCGGAGGCTCGGGGGATTGCCGAGGTGGTGTGCGTGCAGAACGAGTACAACCTCGCCCACCGGGATGACGACGGGCTGATCGACGCGCTGGCGGCGGCGGGGATTGCGTATGTGCCGTTCTTTCCGCTCGGCGGGTTCACGCCGTTGCAGTCGTCGGCGTTGTCGGCGGTGGCGGTGGAGCTTGGCGCGACCCCGATGCAGGTGGCGTTGGCCTGGCTGCTGCACCGGGCGCCGAACGTGCTGCTGATCCCGGGGACGTCGTCGGTGGGGCATCTGCGGGAGAATTTGGCGGCGGTGGGGTTGGGGTTGCCGGCGGAGGTGGTGGCGAGGCTTGATGCGATCGGGACGTCGTGATGTTTAACGGCAGATGACGGCGACGCTTCCCGCAATCGTCATGGCCCGGCTTGTTGTCCGGGCCACCTGTCGCGGCACGTGGTTGTAGGGCGGCCCGGACAAGCCGGGCCATGACGAAAAAGTATGAGAGGATTGACCATGACCGCCACGCAGACCGTCATCGAGATCAGCCAGCCCGGCGGACCGGAGGTGCTGGTGCCGGCCACCCGTCCGGTGCCGGAACCCGGGCCGGGCGAGGTGCTGATCCGCATCGCCGCAGCCGGGGTGAACAGGGCCGACACGCTCCAGCGCCAGGGCCGCTATCCGGTGCCGCCGGGGGCGTCGGACATTCCGGGCATGGAATGCTCGGGCATTGTCGTCCGGCGCGGCGAGGGCGTGACGCAATGGCAGGAGGGCGATGCGGTGTGCGCCCTGATGACCGGCGGGGGTTATGCGGAATACGTCACGGTGCCGGCGGTGCAATGCCTGCCGGTGCCGGGGGGCGTCAGCCTGGTCGATGCCGGCGGGCTGCCCGAGACGTTCTGCACCGTCTGGACCAATGTGTTCGAGCGCTCGCGACTTCAGCCGGGCGAGAGCTTCCTGGTGCAGGGCGGCAGCAGCGGCATCGGCCTCACCGCGATCCAGCTCGCCAAGGCGTTCGGCAGTTCGGTGCTGACGACGGCCGGCTCCGACGCCAAGTGCGAGGCGTGCCGGGCGTTCGGGGCCGATCTCGCGATCAATTACCGGACGGCGGATTTTGTCGCCGAGGGCAAGGCGTTCACCGGCGGGCGCGGGGTCGATGTGATCCTTGATATGGTAGGCGGGGACTATATTCCGCGGGAACTGGAGTTGCTCGCGCGCGAGGGGCGGCTGTGCTTTGTGGCGCTGATGCGGGGCACCAGGGTGGAGGCGGATTTCGGTGTTATCCATCGCAAGCACCTGACGGTCACCGGGTCGACGTTGCGGTCGCGGAGTGTGGCGCAAAAGGCGGCGATCGTTGCGGCGTTGCGGGAAAAGGTCTGGCCGCTGTGGGAACAGGGGAAATTGCGGACTTTCACGTATCGGCGCTTCCCGTTGCGCGAGGCCGCGGATGCGCACCGGCTGATGGAATCGAGCGAGCATATCGGGAAGATTTTGCTGGTGCCGTGAGGCTTTCGTGCTCCTCCGGAACCGCGTGCTGGCCGGTGGCGTTCGTGCGGCCAGATATCGCCGCACCTCGGAGAAGAAGCGCGAGGATATGGGGCGCGGGCGGCAATTCTCGCGCCAGCCCAAGGACGTCGCTCGGAAGACGGCGCCGTACCGGCAGCAGCAGCAAAGCCGAACTGATGGAGCAGGCGCCTCGCCGCGCGAACTTAAACACGCCGCCGCTAGCACTCGCTTTTATTTGACGTAGCAGCAGCCGATCCGGCGCGCAGTCGCATCGGATCGCATTGACAGCGCCTGCCGGGAGCCAGCTTAATGCACCTCGCGCGCATGTTTTGTCAGTGCCCGCCGGGATATTTCCTCGCAATCGCCGGATTGCGCCGCTTTGCGGAGATAACGCAGCATAGGAGCGCGCGATGACTGCGATGGCGAATTGCGTCCTGGCAGTAACGATAATCCTGCTCGCCGCGTGCGGGCCGACGCCTGAGCAACAGGCCGCCATGGCTGCCGCACAGCGTGCCGACGACCAGAACCGATGTATCGGTTATGGCTTCGCGCCCTCAACCGATGCTTTTGCCAGTTGCATGATGACCACCGCCTCTCAGCGAGAGGCTCAGCAGGCTGCCGATCGGCGGGCGGCCGCTGCACAGCAGGCTGCCACCGACCGCCAGAACGCGGCCATTCAGGCCCGGAAAGACGCGGCCGACCGGGATGCCTGGGACCGAACGACCCACCAGGGCGCCTACAGCGATTATTCGTCTGGCGCCCCGGCCTATTCGCCGCCGCAATTCCCCGCTTCGTCGTCCTCGACCCCCGTGGACGCCGTCCGCAACTCTATCCAGGATGACATGGACAGGATGGAACACGCCGGGACGCTATCGCAATGAGCCCGCGCCTCGGTGTTGGCGCCGCTCTGATTCTGCTCGCAGGCTGCGACATGTCGTCGTTGCCGCACGGAAATCTCGGCATGCCGGACATGAGCGGCGGCCCCGGATTCACCAGCAGCCAGTTCAATGACAAGAATTACCCCGATCCGAATCCGCACAGTGCTTCAGACGATGCGCAGCGCGCGGCCTACCAGCAGCACCAGCAGGAGCAGCTCGATGAAAGCGGCCCCGATCTGAGCCGCATGAGTTGCAGCGGCGGCGGCACATCATCCAGCGGCGCAAACGCCGGCACATTGTCATCCAGCACATCGTGCCATAATTGACTCATCGCGGCCACGGGATGATACATGGCAGCCTGACAAATCGTTTTTTGGGCCCATCAAAGCCACTGCAAAGGCCTTTGTTCGCATGCTGAGCGGCGGCGATCACGAAGCGGAGGTGCACGCCAGCGTCGTCCGCACCGCGTCCGCCTGCGGCGTGGGCGGCTCCTTGCCAAGAAACGCCACCAGCTTGCGGTTGTCGAGCCGGATCGGCGTCCTCCGGAAATAGCGCATCTTGTAGAGTTCACAGCGCGTCTGCCGATCGCGTTCAGCCGCTTGCCCGGCGAGACCAGCGCCTGGCCGAACCAGTCGTTGCCCGCGGCCGAACCGAAGAAATCGCCGAAGCGGACGATCAGCGCCGGTGCCCCGCGCGGCTGCCCGCCTCCAGCCGCCGTTCCAGGACCGTAGTTGAAGATCGTGCCGGGGAGCACGACACGGGCACCGACGGCTTTTGCCGCCGCGATACTGTTGTCGATCATCGGCAACACACACGCCGGCGACCCGCGTGGCTTGGGCGATTGCCGCGGACCCGGTGTTTGAGCGCAGCAGCCCCGCCGCCGTCTCGCCGCCGATACCGCCGGTGGCGCCGAGCTTCAGCGCCGTCTTCCTGTCGCTCATTCGCGCGTCCCTCCCGTGCCGCGCAAACGAAATACCCGCACGGCGGTGCGCTACCCCGCCAACTTGCTATAAGCCCCCCGCAACCGCCTGAGCACCCGAGGACCCATGATCCGCCTGGACACCATCAGCAAGCAGAACGGCAGCCGCCTGGTCTTCATCGAGGCCTCCGCCGCGTTGCAGAAAGGCGAGAAGATCGGCCTCGTCGGCCCCAACGGCGCGGGCAAGACCACGCTGTTCCGCATGATCACCGGCCAGGAGGAACCGGACGGCGGCCAGATCCTGGTCGATCGCGGCACCACCATCGGCTTCTTCAGCCAGGATGTCGGCGAGATGTCCGGCCGCAGCGCCGTCGCCGAGGTGATGGACGGCGCCGGCGCGGTCAGCGTGGTGGCGGCGGAGTTGGCTGAGCTGGAGCACGCGATGGCCGATCCGGAGCGGGCGGATGAGATGGAGGCGATTATCGAGCGGTTCGGGGATGTGCAGGCGCGGTTCGAGGAACTCGGCGGCTACGCGCTGGAGGGCAAGGCGCGCGAGGTGCTGGACGGCCTCGGCTTCAGCCAGGAGATGATGGACGGCGATGTCGGGGTGCTGTCCGGCGGCTGGAAGATGCGCGTGGCGCTGGCGCGCATCCTGCTGATGAACCCCGATGTCATGCTGCTGGACGAGCCGAGCAACCATCTCGACCTGGAAAGCCTGATCTGGCTGGAGACGTTCCTGGCCGGCTTCGACGGCGCGCTGGTGATGACCTCGCACGACCGGGAGTTCATGAACCGCGTCATCAACAAGGTGATCGAGATCGATGGCGGGTGTTTGACGGAGTTCTCCGGCGACTACGAATTCTACGAACAGCAGCGCGCGCTGAACGAAAAGCAGCTTCAGGCGCAGTTCGAGCGGCAGCAGGCGATGCTGGCGAAGGAGATCAACTTCATCGAAAAATTCAAGGCGCGCGCCTCGCATGCCGCCCAGGTGCAAAGCCGGGTGAAGAAGCTGGAGAAGATCGACCGGGTCGAGCCGCCCAAGCGGCGGGTCTCGGTGGCGTTCGATTTCGCTCCGGCGCCGCGATCGGGGGAGGACGTGGCGAAGCTGCGGGGGGTGCATAAGCGCTACGGCAGCCGGGTGATCTATGAGGGGCTGGACCTGCTGGTGCGGCGGCGGGAGCGCTGCTGCGTGCTGGGCGTGAACGGGGCGGGGAAATCGACGTTGCTGAAGCTGGTGACGGGGACGACCGAGCCGGATGCCGGCTCGGTCGTGCTGGGCGGTAGCGTGAAGCTGGGGTATTTCGCGCAGCACGCGATGGATCTGCTGGATGGCGAGAGCACGGTGTTCGAGACGCTGGAGGGGGCGTTTCCGCATGCCGGCCAGGGGTCGTTGCGCTCGCTGGCGGGGGCGTTCGGGTTCTCGGGCGATGAGATCGGCAAGCGCTGCCGGGTGCTGTCGGGGGGCGAGAAGGCGCGGCTGGTGATGGCGCTGATGTTGTACGATCCGCCGAACTTTCTGGTGCTGGACGAGCCGACGAACCACCTGGATATCGCGACGAAGGAGATGCTGATCGGGGCGTTGTCTGCTTTCGAGGGCACGATGCTGTTCGTTTCGCACGATCGTCGGTTTCTGGCGGCACTGTCGAACCGGGTGCTGGAGCTGACGCCGGAGGGGGTGCACCAGTATGGGGGCGGGTATACGGAGTATGTGGCCCGGACGGGGCATGAGGCGCCGGGGTTGCATGTTTGAGGGGGGGCTCGTCGGCTGGCGTTCCGGCGGGAAAATGGATGACGGTGGCGAACCGAGCCGATTCTGTGCTAACCGGGCAAGCTGGATGCCTTGGTTGGAGCAGCCGTTGGGATGAGCGAATCGGACGATGGCCGGTGGCGAAGGGAGGTGGAGGCACTTCGGGTTGAGCTGGGCCTTCCGCCGCTATCGACCTCTTCGCTTCCCGCCGTGGCGCCCGAGCACGAAATTACGCCGCTTACGTTGGATTTGGACGGGAGCGAGTTTGCCGTCTGGGTGCCGCCAGCGGCTAAGTATGCATACAGGCGAAAGTTCTTGGAGCTCGCCCGTCGTGAGAAACGTCGGGCGGCGAATGCCGGGAATGCCGCCAATACATCACAACTCATCGGCGGCGGCATCGGCGGCGCTCTCGCGACCAGCGGCGTCATAGCTTTGGCGACAGCCTCCGGCCCTCTGGCCTTCGCGGCGGTGCTTGCAACAGGTGTCGGGTCGCTGATTGCAGCCGATGGGCTGATGGCGGGTCACTGGATGAATCAAAAGAAATTCGCTCACGAAGAGCGAAAGGAGCGATGCTCAGAGTTTGCCGAGGAGATGAAGTGATGGAATACGGGCATGGTCTGCTATTGGCAGAAATTCTTATCGGCGCCGCGTGTCTGTCAATGGTATTTGCTTTCACATTTATCTATGTGTTGGTGAAGGAGGTGGCGCGCGCGTCTCGGGACAGCCAGGGCGACCAGTATGAACTTTTCATATATTTGAGAAAGACAGAATCCATATTTGGGGAATACCGTGCGCAACAGCGCAGCGAAGGAAAGCAGCCGGCGGGCGATCCCGTCGCCGCTCAGCCAGGCTGAACGACAGGTGCTCCATCGGGGATGGCGCGAATGCCTGACAAGCGAAGGTTTCAGGCGCCATGGGCGATCAGGTCGTCCGTATCCGCTTGCAGTTCGCCCAATGCCTGCCGCACCGGTGCTTCGTTGCGCTTAATCTCCAGGACGTCCGACAGCCTGAGGCGCCGGTGCGACCCGACGCGGCGAAACGGCAGCCTGCCCGAGTCCATCCGGCGCCGCACCAGCGGGCGAGAGATACCGAGGATCGCGGCGGCATCTTCCGGCGACACCTCGACGTCGTCGGCCAGCACGGTCACCTGGTCGCTGCCGGACAATGTTGCCAGAAGGTCGCCGATGATCTCCGCCACCGCCGTTGACAGGACGGCGGCCTGACGGGTGCCGTCGGCGTGCGTGACGGTGACCTCAATGTGGTCGGTTGGGGTCCGGCCGTTCAGCACCTCCGCCCCCAGGGTGGTCGCGGGCCGCTCGGCGGTGGGGATACTGTATCGGGCCATCAGGTTCATACCCATGGAATGTCCCTGCGATGATGATGTGGTTGTTGTAACTGGAATATCTGGAACAAGGCTGTCTTTGTCAAGGCCGGTCACTGGCTACAGTTCGGCCTGGGGTCGCTGCGGGGCGTTCGTGGCTCAGGCGGGGCATCGAGGCACAGGGCAGCATGTTTGAGGGTGGGTCGATCGGCCGTTTCGTTTTTCGGCATGATGAGGACCCGAGATGGGCGGGATCGTCGCCGAATCGACCAAGCGCGGTAGACTAGCCATATTCAACAGGTCGTGATACAAGCCGTTGGCTTGATCTGTGAAACGCGTCGTATTTGGGTGGGAGAACCGAGACTATGAGCGGCATCGTGTTGCGGCTTACCGTGCCTGCTGAGATGACAGACGAGGTGGCAAACTTGGCAAAGAATGTGGGCGCGAGCGTCTCTGAGCCGCAACCTGCGGCAAGCACAGCAAACCCTCTAAATGCACCGATTACGTTCGGCGATATCGAGGCGGCGGCCCAATTGCTAACGGTTGTGTTCACAGCGGGAACCGCAGCAGTGAAATTTCTGACGGCGGTTTTGGCGTTGCGACCAACTCCAGACAAAAAGATCACCGTATTAAATTCGAAAAGCCGGAAATCCGCCGTCCTCGGAAGAGAAACTGACATCCAAAAACTCATTGGCGAGTAGATAAAATGTTCCGAATAGTTCAGGTTGATCCGGAGGCATTGACCCTTGATATCAATGCTGGTGCCATAGCAGCGCACAAGCATGGCGCTGCTCTATTTAGACTTGTCGATCAGGCATCTATTCGAGGGCCAGCGGCGGCACTAGTGCTTGCGGATTCTAACTCCGACGCTTTTCCGGCGGAGCTAATGTTTGGGATTTCTCTACTGCACGAGTACAGACATTATCTGGATCTAGGTTTCACTCCCTTTGGATTTTATCGGCAGAATACGGCGCATGAATTTTATATCAATTTCCCGGCTCTTTTTTTTGCGGGGAAAGCAGAGTCCATTCCTATACCACTCATGTCGGGAATGGATCCCATAACGAGACAGGCGTTGGGAATTAGTGATAGCTTTGTGGGATCTCCCCTACACCGCCTCGGGCGTACGGCGCTATCGCGAATGAAAGTCATCAACGACGAAAATGGGCCATCTAGAGATGGTCGTGGCCTAAAAATCGGTGGGGACCGAATCCTCGAGGCACTCGCATATCTAGCCCAATTCGAGTATTTACATCAAGTACATCCAAGTAGTAAAGAAGATGATAATTTTTCGAAATTCTTTGCAGATTACAATGGTTCTGCGTTTGATTTAGCATACCGATGGTTTATTCCCTATGTTCATCAAATTCATCCAAACGAAGTTTTACCGAACAATCGCCTCATGGCCGCTATCCTTTTTGCAAGTTTATGCGGACACATACCAGCGAAGACCAAACTACGTCGCAGCAGTGCAGAGCAACCACCTTTGGTAGGCACAGATATCTCCCCCTACGTTCCATCCTACCGGTTCGCTAAGCTGCTCGATTTCTTTCGTTGTCATCCAAGGCCCTCATATCCAGACGACGATGAGGCTTTTCATGTTGTAAACAAAGCCTGCAAACACCTCTTCTCACTAAATATTCAGGATGAAATAGAACTAGACATTAAACATACAAATGAAAGAATTTCAGAGTTCGACATTTATATGTCGGAGCTTCCCGAAGAATTGAGGCATCTTGAGGTTCTTTCCCATTTGAACGGCCTAAACAGGCAGCGCGAAAGTCTGTTGGAATTATTTAAGAAACAGACGTCTATATTTACGTCTTCTCAAGACTTCTACATGAGATTATCTGAGAGGTTACGACCGCCATTTATCTACCATTTCGCGCAAGGTATGGCAGCCGAATTTGTAGATATCCCATCGGACATACGAAGAAAATGGATAGGGCTTATAAATCGGACTTATCAAAAGCCCCTCCGGGAAGAGCCGAACAAAGCGCCAACCGAGTCGGTCATCTACTCTTTTTGGTCTCCTATCCGTGGCGAAGACGGGTGTGACAAAGGCTTAGATGATTTGATACCAGAGCAGCAATCAGACCGTTTGGGCGACAGGTATTTCAACGCAAAGGCGACACTCTATTCCACATACGCACCCATACTGAGGTGGCTTCTTTACGGAAATAAGTATAGAACCCTGCTTGAGGTAGAAAACGAAAATCTGATGGAGGCCATTGGCCTCGATTCGGTTGATGTGATTTTAGATCCAATGTACGAAGAAGCTGACGACATAAGTTCACCTGATCTTTTCATGGGGTTCTACTCCGATCGAGTGTGTAGATGCGACGTGTGCGGTTGGGAGGTAAATCGGGACACCGGGTTTCTGGTTTCCGGAAGAACTATCCGGCAAAACGTCCAAATGCAAGAGCACTATCAGACTAAGCACCCGAGATTGTTTTATACTTTGTTCGTAAAAGACTGGTCCGACTGGATGTTATGCAAGACGGATATGGAGCGCTTTGGGTTCCTAAAGCCTAAATTATAGCTATTCTGACTCGTGGCATCTTGGTTCGGCACAGATCATGATGTCACGAAGATCGGCAGCACTGAGTCGGACCAAGCGACCATCTCGAGCGAATTGATTTGACGAGGCGATGAACAGACCACCATCCACCTGCTGCGACATCCGGGCGATCAACGACTCTGACGGCACCGGCCTCGGAACGTTGCTGACAATGTTGGTATGCAGCAGACACCGCATCAGAGACCGACTTCACGTCCGACATCACGAGACCGCCGTAGATCGAGATTGGCCCCAACTACCGGAGACCTCTACAGCGCCGCGAGAACGGCACCCGTCCGGGACGGCTCCCCGGCGATCGACCGGGTCACGGCCGCGCGCGAGGGAGCGAGTAAAGTCGCGGTCCGCCTCGCGGCCAAGCACTTCGAAGCCGACAAGGCCCCGCTCGCCGAGGCGCGTGCGATAGTTTTGGATACCGCCCTTCTGTGAGTTGCCCACAATCAGCCTCCTTGGCCTTCGCCGTCCGCCTCGCCCTGCCAGCCTTCATGCTTACCGCGATGATCGCCACCCCGCCGAACCGGCCGGCGCCCGCGCTCCGGCCAGAAGACCTTCGGTCCTCAGGTCCTCTTCCAGTTCGGGCCAGTGAATGCCATAGCCGGCCCCGCCATTTCCCAGTGCGCACGCTGTGCCGCCGTCGCCGCTTCCAGCCTCGGATACCACGCCAGAGGCACGGTGATCGCCCGCCCGTCCATCAGCGCGACCGACAGCTCGTCCTCGCTGATCGAGACATCGCGAACCCGGATATCGGCGCCTTCAGCCCGTGCCGAAAAACTCATGCCATGCCTTCCCAAGCCGCGATTGATAGCGCCAAACAAGCCGATGGATACACCCCCCTGCCGCGTCCGAGCCAACGCCGCACACGGCAGGCATCGATGAAAATGTCAACTTGAACATCATCTAATTGCTCAATGCAAAGAGCAGTGCTAATGATGAACCCTAAGGGAACCACCCATGCCGACGCCCGGACAAAGGTCACCATCATGAACGCCGTCGCCACCAAGCTGGACTCGCTCCGCGAGAAAGGCGCGATGAAAAGCATCGAGGTCGCCAACCTGCTCGGCACCCGCCCCGAGACGGTCTCCCGCTGGAAGCAGGGCCGAGCGTATCCCCACGCCGGCACTGAAAAGACCCTGCTGGAGCTGGAATACCTCGTCGACCAGCTTGCCGATTTCTACAAACCGGACGAAGCGCGGCAATGGATGTTCGCGCCGCAACGGCTGCTCGCCGGTGCCTCACCGGCCGAGTTGATCCGTGAAGGACGCATCGACGAGGTCATGCGGCTCGTCGCCCAAATCCGCGACGCGGTGCACTTCTAACCACCGAGCGAGGTATGATCCACGATCAAGCCCTCCTCGATCAGCTCAATGCATTCCCCGTCGAGCGCTTCGACGGTGAAGCCTACCGGGTAACCGGCGCCAGCGCCGATCCTCTGGCGAGTTCCGTCAATGGCGGCCGTTGGGCGCCTCGGGCGAATGATTCCGACGTCCCCATCCTCTACACCAGCCTAGAGCGGGACGGCGCGCTCGCCGAAGTGGTTTCCTATCTGGCCATGCTGACACCGTTGCCGACGTCCAAGCCCCTCAAGGTGTCGAGGCTGGGCGTTTCGACATCGCAGACGCTGCGCCTCGCCCGGGTCACGCTGGAACAACTGGGTGTCGATATGAGCCAATACGGCGTCCGCGATTACCGGCGGACCCAGAATATCGGCGCGGCGATCGCATTCCTCGGCCTCGATGGATTGATTGCGCCCTCAGCACGCTGGGCCTGCGACAATCTGATGATCTACACGGCCAACCATCCATTGACCGAGCGATTGGAGCTGATCGAGGCCGAAGCCATCGACTGGGGACGTTGGGCGCGTGAGCACGGCTTCCTTGACGGATGATGCCCCCGGCAGGCTGGTAAACGATCCTGATACGGCGGCGAACCCTCTCGCCTCCTTGCGGATCCACTTGCAATATCAGAATCAGTTGGTTCCTCTACGCCGGGCCCCGCAGCGGATTGACGATCTCGATCCCCTCGAAATCCCGCTCATTATCCGTCGCCACGACGCACCCGTTGGCTTCCGCCACCGAGGCAATGATCATATCAAGCGCGCTGCGCGGCCGGCCTCTCGCCTTCCCCTCGGCCATAAGCCGCGCCCAGATCAGGCCCGCCGCCTCGTCGAACGGAAGCACGCGGCCCGCGAACAGCGCCTGCGGGCCTTCCGAACCGCCAAACCAGGCTTCGAGCTGATCCCGCCGTTTTCCGAGCGGTTTTTCCAGCACCCCGCGGCGTATCCCCGCAACGGTCAGCGAAGCGATGAACAGGTCTTCGTCCGCCTGCTGCGACATCCAGTCGACCAACGACCCGGACGGCACCGGCTTCGCTACATTGCTGATAATGTTGGTATCAAGCAGGAACCGCATCAGATCTCGACATGACGCCCGTCTTCGCGCGCCCGCTGCAGATCAAGCTCGGCCCCGACAAGCGGAGACCGGCGCAGCGCCGCGAGAATGCCACCCGTCCGGGGCGGCTCCCCGGCGATCGACCTGGTCACGGCCGCGCGCAGCCGCGCCGCCTCAGGCCCCTCCTCGGCCAGCCGGCGCCCGAGGGTGCGGATAAGCTCGCGGTCACCCTCACGGCCAAGCACCTCGAAGCGAACCAAGCCCCGCTCACCGAGGCGCGTGCGATAGTTCTGGATGGCCCGCTTCTGCGAAGTGCCCATGACCAGCCTCCTTGCCATTCCCGGTAATATATCTGGTGCGACGGGCAAGAATCAAGACGATGCTGACTGCCCGAACCGTCCCACTGCGTGCCAGAATTGCGAGCAAGCAAAAGCCGCCTCGCGACGACCTTCGCGCAGCCGTTCTCGCGACGACGGACACCAGCCCCCGCGACGCGGACCACGCCGCTCGGACCAACAAGCGCGAACCTACCTGTCTCGCTTAGCCAGCGTCCCTGTTCACTCCGGCGATCGCCCCCCCCCGCCGAACCAGCCGGCGCCCGCGCTCCGGCCAGCAGACCTTCCGTGCTCAAATCCTCATCCGGTTCGGGCCAGTGAATAAACCGTAGCCGCCACCCGCCATCTCCCAGTGAGCACGCTGTGCCGCGGTCGCCGCTTCCAGCCTCGGATACCAGGCCAGAGGTACGGTGATCGTGCGCCCGTCCATCAGCGCCACCGACACTTCGTCCTCGCTGATCGAGACATCGCGAACCCGGATATCGGCGCCTTCAGCCCGTGCCGAAAAACTCAGGCCATGCCTCCGGAAGCTGCGGTTGGTGTTGCCGGACCAGCCGCAGGATAACACCCAAATCGTGAGCGACAAAGCCGGCATTGCCGGCCAGCCGAACCGGCTCCTCATACACTTTGGCCGACGCCCCGCCCTTGTCCAGGTGCACATGTGGCGGCTCATTAGGTTCATGGCTCCAGAAATAGACCCGGAAGCCATCAGCCCGCAGGATCGTCCGCACTGGTCGTTCTCCCCACTACAGGCTGCGCCCATCCACGCCTTGAAGCAGGCGCCTCCGCCGGCATCACGCCACGGAACCCGCCCCCGACAAGCCCGCCCCGGTTGGAACGTGACCCACGCCCTCATCCGGCTTGCGCGCCAGAATGAACACCACAGCCGCGCCGACGAGGTCGAACACCGCCAGCACCGCGAACAGCGGTCCATACCCGACCTGCGTGACCATCACCCCAAACAGCGCGGTGAACGCCGCCGCGCCCAAATAACCCATCATCCCGCCCAGACCGGTCGCCGTCGCCACCTCGTTCTTGCCGAAAACGTCCGACGTCACCGAATACAGCCCGCCCGACAACGTCTGATGCGCGAAGCCGCCGACGCACAGCAAAGCGATCGCCGCATACGGGCTTGCGACAATCCCGACGAAAGCCGGGCCGATCATGCACAAGGCGCCGGTCAGCACGACCAGCTTGCGCGAGGTCAGCCAGGATACGTTGAATATCCTGACGTAGATCGGGCTCAGGTAGCCGCCGAGCACGCAGCCGATGTCGGCGGCCAGGAACGGCAGCCAGGCGAACAGCGCGATCTCCTTCAGGTTCATGTGCCGCTCGGTCATCATGTACAGCGGAATCCAGGCGTTGAACGTCTGCCAGGCCGGCTCCGACAGGATGCGCGGGATCCCGATCGACCAGAAGTTGCGGCTGGCCAGGATCTCGGTCCAGCGCATCTTGCGCGCATTCGGGTCGCTGTACTGCGCTTCCTGGCCGGAGACGATGTAGTCCCGCTCCGCGTCGGACAGCCGCTTCTGGTCGCGCGGATGCTTATAGAACAGCATCCATACCGCGCTCCAGACGATGCCCAGCCCGCCGACGATCAGGAACGCCAGTTGCCAGCTTCCCTGCAGGATCGCCCAGACGACCAGCGGCGGCGCGGCCACCGCGCCGATGGAGGAGCCGATGTTGAACCAGCCGATGGCAACCGAGCGCTCCTTCGCCGGGAACCACTCGGTGGTGGCCTTCACGCCGGCCGGGATGCCTGCCGCCTCGGTCAGGCCGAGCACGCCGCGCAGGGCGGCGAGGCTCTGCCACCCGGTCGCGAACGCGGCACCGGCGCAAGCGACCGACCAGGCCAGGGCGAAGATGGCAAAGCCGATCTTGGTGCCGATGACGTCGAGCACATGCCCGGCGACCGGCTGCATGAACGCATAGCAAAGCTGCCAGGCGACGACGATGTGGGAGTATTCCTCGGTGCCGAAATGCAGATCCTTCATCATCGCCGGGGCGGCGACCGACAAGGTGTTGCGCGCGAGGTAATTGACGATCAGGCCGGCGGTCACGAGACCGACCATCCACCATCGCACCCCTTTGATTTTCATCGTATCCCCCTCTTGTTCTGGTCTTTCGCAGAATGCCGTTACTGCCGCGACCGATAGCCGTCCAGGCCAAACGCAGTATCGGTTGATCCAATCCGTGGATCGATTCAGCCGGCGGGCCGGTGGTTCGCCCTTGAGACCTTCACGCCGGTTGGCGCCGCAGCGGAGGCGGTCCGCTTCAGGCGGCGAAACCTTCCAGCACGATCTTGCCCCGCGCCCGCCCGCTCTCGATCAGCGCATGCGCCCGCTGCAAATTCGTCGCGTTGATCGGCCCGAAATTCTCGCCGATGGTCGTCCGCAAGGTGCCTTCATCCACCAGCCGGGCCACCTCGTTCAGCAGAACGCCCTGGGCGTCCATGTCGGCGGTGTGGAACATCGAGCGGGTGAACATGAACTCCCAATGCACCGAAACGCTCTTGCGCTTGAACGGCAGGATATCGAGCGCCGCCGGATCATCGATCAGCCCGAACCGTCCTTGCGGCGCAATCAGCTCGACAACCCCGGCCACGTGCCGGTCGGTGTTGGTGGTGGAGAACACGAACCCCGGCGCACCGATGCCCAGCGCCGCGACCTGCTCCGCCAACGGCCGGCTGTGGTCGATGACATGGTGGGCGCCGAGTTGCCGCACCCAGTCCCGCGTCTCCGGCCGCGAGGCTGTGGCGATCACCGTCAGGCCGGCAAGCTGCCTGGCAAGCTGGATTGCCACCGAAGCGACCCCGCCGGCGCCGCCGATGATCAGGATCGCCGCGGCCGCGCCGGGCACCGGCTGACGCACGGCCAGCCGGTCGAACAGCGCCTCCCACGCCGTGATCGCGGTCAGCGGCAGGGCGGCGGACTGCGCCCAGTCCAGCGATTTCGGCTTGCGGCCGGCGATCCGCTCATCGACCAGATGCAGCTCGGCGTTGGTGCCCTGGCGGGTGATGTCGCCGGCATAGAAGACTGTGTCGCCGGGCTGGAACAGCGTGGCGTCCGGGCCGGTCGCGATGACCGTGCCGGAGGCGTCGTAACCGAGAATTTTCCAGTCCCCGGCCTCGGGCTTCGCGCGCCGCCGGACCTTGGTATCGACCGGGTTGACCGAAACGGCCTGGACCTGGACCAGCAGGTCCCTGCCGGCCACCACCGGCTTGGGCCGCTGGATATCGACCAGCGCGTTGGCGGCATCGATCGGGAGCGAGTCCTGATAGCCCACGGCACGCATGGCGTTATCCCCTTTGCTGGCGGCCATAGAGATGATCCGCTGTCCTGCCGGGTGCAAGTCCGCCAGCCGGCAGATGTCACTGACGCGGCGTCAACCGCGCCATCTGCCGTTCCGCCGAAGCCAGCCATTTCGCTTGCTGATCCGTCAGGCTGGCATGCGATGCGGCTTCGTGCAGAGACGCGATGATGCCCTTCCACCGCCGCAGCGAGTCGTCCCCGGCCGCCGCCAGGCGCCAGTTGGTCAGCATCGCATCCTGCTTCCAGGCGGCATTGCCCGGGTCCGACTGCTCCAGCCGCTCGATCACTGACAGGGCGTCCCGGTAGGATTGCAGGCCTCGCGTGTCGCCGCGGCCCAACTGCGCATCGCCGATCGTGTTCAGGATCAACGCAAGATCGCGCTGAAATCCCACGTTGTCCGGGTCCGACCGCACCAGGCGTTCGGAGATAAGCCGCGCATCGTCGAGGAAATCGAGCCCGGCCGGCACTTCGCCCTGAGCGACCAGGTTGCCGCCGGCATTCTCATACGCGTCCCTGAGATCGGCCTGACGACCGGCATCGGCCGGGTGGGACGCCGCCAGCGCGTCCGCCCTCGACAACCCGCTGCGATAGGCGTTCAAGGCCGCCGGCCCGTCGCCCTGAAGGTAGAGCATGTTGCCGACAGTCTCGTAGGCAACAAAGAGATCGTGCTGCCAGGCCTCGTTGCTCGGTTCGGCTTTGGCGAGGTGATCGATGATGGCAAGCGCCTCACGCTGGGATTTGAGCGCCTCCAGGCCATCTCCCCGGGCGGCGTGAACCGCTCCGATCTTGCTGAGCAAACCCGCCAGGTCATGCAGCCACCGGCTGTTTTCCGGGTCCGACTGGACCAGCCGATCGGCGATGGCAAAGGCTTCGTTGTAAGACGAAAGCGCTGCTGACGGGTCGCGCCCGGTCAGCAACGCATCGCCCGCCTTGATCAACGATGCCGCCAGGTCGCGTTGCTGCATGCTGCCGGCGGGGGCGGACTGCGCCAGTCTTTGCCTGATCCCGACAGCGGCGCGGTAGAAGGTCAACGCCTCCGCCGCCTCGCCCGCCGCCAGTTTTGCGTCGCCGGTCTTTTCGTCGCAAACGGCCAGTTCGGTTTGCCATTCGGCATTGTCCGGCGCGGCTCCGGCCAGGCGGGCCGCTATGGCCAGGGCGTCCGAGTATGCGGCCTGTGCCCCGGGCAGATCCTGTTGAGCAGCCAGACCATCGCCGATCCTGATGGACAGGAGCGACGTGGTGTTCTGCCATGCGGCATTCGCCGGACCGGATTTTGCCAGGCGTTCCGCGATCGCCAGGCCGTTGCGGTAGGCTTTCAGCGCGTCGTTCAGATTCCCCAGGGCGCCCTGCATGTCGCCCACTTTCTGATACGACAGCGACAAGGCTCGCTGCCACTCCGCATCGTCCGGAGCCGATCGGCTTTCACGCTCGGCCAGCGCCAGGGAGTCCAGGTAGAACCTGAGCGCATCCGAGAACTCGCCGCGCTGCTCGCGGATGTTGCCGAGACCAAGATTGATCCTGAACCGGTTCCATGGCTCGGCGTCGCCTGCAAGCAGTGGCAAAGCGCGGCGGAGACGCCGTTCGGCCTCACCCGGGACGCCCTGCTGCAATGCGATCCAACCTCCCCCGATGAGGCTCTCGACGTCGTTGGCATCAAGGGCAATCGCCTTGGCATAAGCGTCCAGTGCCTGTTGCTGCGTGGCGGCGATGGCGCCCAAAGCGCGGTAGGCAACGACGGCGTCGGCACGCTCTTGCTTCGACCGGGCAAGCCTGTCCTCGCCGACGGCCTGCAACAGCCGGGTCGCCGCCTCGGGCTTGTTCTGGCGCAGAAGTTCGAAGGCCATCGGCAGCCGCTCGTCGCCGCCCGCTGCGTCGCTGCGCCCTGCCGCGCCGGCCGCCGGCCGCGTCCACGCCCGGGCGGCGATCTGCCGCTGCACCCCGGAGATCGCTTCGAGAAAGGCGCTGAAATCGGGCTGGTCCTCAATCTTGACGATGCTTTTCACCAGTGGCGGGAGCGCCGTCTCGGGCGATGAAGGGATGCCGCCGAAGAGCGTGTCCCGGTAGTAAGCCGCGGAAGCGGCGGCGGCCGCCGCTGACAGGCCGAGCATCAGCAGCACCCGGTAACGCATGGCGATCACGGCCGGGACGACCCGGCCGCCGGCATTGGGCATAGTTTCGGCGGTGCAAACGGAGATTTCATAGCACGCGCGATATAACCTCGATCTCCGGAAGGTTCCACCGCAGCCTCTGCCGCCGGGACGCGAGCGACGAAAAACCTTGAATTTCTCCATGGACAGAGGTAAGAACAAAAAATGAACGAACAGAACACCGCAACCGGCGGCCCGGCGCCGGCAAACCGCGTTTCCGTCCGCGCGCTGCTCGCGGGCGACGGCGAAGACGTGACACAGGCCCTGGCGCAGGCCGGGATCTTCGATCCCGTCGCCATTCCCGTGCAGCTCGACCCTCAGGGCGGCTTCCTCGGCGACGGCATCACACCGAACCTGACCGGGGTTCTCGAACCGGGTGACGCCGCGGGCGACGGCCCCGAGCCCGGAGCGGACCCGGGGCAGCCGATCGGCAAGTCAAGCTGAGCCGCGCTAAAACTCCGCCGCCCGCACCCCCCGGGCAACCTTGTCCAGCACCGCGTTCACCAGCCCCGGTTCCGGACCTGCAAAGAACCCGCGCGCGATATCCAGGTACTCGTTGATCACCACCTTCGCCGGCGGCCCGTCCGTCATTGTCAGTTCCGCCACGCCCGCCCGGATCACCGCCCGCAGCACCGGATCGAGCCGGGCCAGCGGCCAGTCATCCGGCAGCGCGTCGGACAGCAGCGGATCGATCGCATCCTGCCGCCGCACCGCCTCGCGCACCACCCGCGCGAACAGCGGCACCTCGGCATCCGGGATGCGGCCGTCCTCGAACCCGTCCTGCCCGGCCAGGTCGCCAAGCCGGTGCTTGACGAACTGGTCGATCACCGTCTCCGGGTTGTCGCCGGCCTGCTCGGCCTGGAACAACGCCTGCACCGCAGCGACCCGCGACGCGGTACGTGTCCGGGTTTTCGGCGGACGTGCCATCAGGCGGCGCCGAGCCGGCGGGCGATATTGATCTGAACCAACGCCGCCGCGGCCGCCTCGGCCCCCTTATTGTGGCCGTCCTGGCCCGACCGCGCTTCCGCCTGGGCCACCGTGTCGCAGGTCAGCAGCCCGGTGCCGAGGCAGATGCCGAACTGCAGCGCGACGCCCATGATGCCGTCCATCGAGGCCCGGCAGATGAAGTCGTAATGGTCGGTTTCGCCCTTGACGATGCAGCCCAGCGCCACGAACCCGTCGAACCGTCGGGAGCCGCGCAAGGCGATGCGGATTCCCTGAGCCAGTTCATACGCTCCGGCAACATCCAGAACCTCCGCCGTCGCCTCCGCTTCAGCGAGAATCCGCTGCGCGCCAATGGTCAGTCCGTCCACGATGTCGCGGTAATACGGCGCCCGCACGATCAGCAGATGCGGCGGCGGCCCTTCGACACGCGGCGCGCTGGGTAATTCAGCGTCCTGCGTACTCATCCCTGGTAATCCGTTCCAACAATATTCGGAATCGGCCGCTGCTCGACAATATTCAGGCCATAGCCTTCGAGGCCGATCACCGTGCGGCGGCGATTGGTCAGAAGGACCATGTTCTTGACCCCGAGGTCCAGCAGGATCTGCGCGCCAATGCCGTAATCGCGCAACTCCCGCGTCGGCCCGGGGGCGGCCGAACCGAGCATGCGAACGCGCTCGGCCAGCGCCGTCGGCCGGTGCTCGCGGATCAGCACGACGATCCCGCGCCCGGCCTTGGCGATCATGTGCATCGCGTTGTGCACGGCGATCCAGTGCGGCGAGCCGGTCATGTCGTCCAGCAGGTCCACCGCATGCATGCGCACCATGATCGGCTCGACGCCGCCGACGTCGCCTTTGATCAGCGCCAGATGCTCCTGGTACTCGACGGTGTTGGCATAGACCACCGCCCGCCAGTCGCCGCCGGCGGGATGTCGATACGCGCCTTCCTCCACCCGCCGCACCAGCCGTTCCGTCAGCCGCCGGTGGGCGATCAGATCGGCGATCGTGCCGAGCTTCAGGTTATGGTGCTGCGCAAACGTGACAAGGTCCGGCAGCCGCGCCATCGTGCCATCGTCGTTCATGATCTCGCAGATCACCGCCGCCGGGGTCAGCCCGGCCTTGCGGGCGATATCGACCGACGCCTCGGTATGCCCCGCGCGCACCAGAGTGCCGCCTTCGCGTGCCATCAGCGGGAACACGTGCCCCGGCGTGGTGATGTCGTCGCGCGTGCTGTCCGGGTTGATCGCCACGGCGATCGTCTTCGCCCGGTCCGCGGCGGAGATTCCCGTGGTGACGCCCTCGCGCGCCTCGATCGAAACGGTGAACGCGGTCTGGTGGCGGGTGCCGTTCTGCTGGCTCATCAGCGGCAGGCCGAGTTTCTCGACGCGCTTGCGGGTCATCGCCAGGCAGATCAGTCCGCGCGCATGCCGGGCCATGAAGTTGATGGCGTCCGGCGTGGCGAACTGCGCGGGCACCACCAGGTCGCCCTCGTTCTCGCGGTCCTCGTCGTCGACCAGGATGAACATCCGGCCGTTGCGGGCTTCCTCGATGATCTCCTCGGCGGAGGAAAGGTATTGGGACAATTCGCTGGTGACGAACTTGTCGTGCAGGTTTTCCATCAGGCGGTCTCCGCCAGGCGGGCGACGTAGCGCGCCAGGGTATCGATCTCGATATTCACCGGATCATTCGGCTTCAAGGTGCCGAAGCCGGTGACCGAGGCGGTATGCGGGATGATATTCACCCCGAAGGTATCGCCCGCGACTTCGTTCACCGTCAACGACACGCCATCGACCGCGACGCTGCCCTTGACCGCGATAAAGCGGGACAGCGCGGCGGGCACGCGGAAGACCCAGCGCGTGGAAGCGTTTTCCGGTGTCGCCGAAACCGCCTGTCCGACGCCATCGACATGGCCCGACACCAGGTGGCCGCCAAGTTCGTCGCCCAGCCGCAGCGACCGTTCCAAATTCACCCGCGATCCGGCGGTCCATGTCCCCAGCTTTGTATGGGCAAGCGTCTCGGCGGATGCATCGACAGCGAACCAGTCGGCACCGCGGTCGACGACGGTCAGGCAGCAGCCCGAACAGGCGATGGACGCGCCGAGGCCGACAGGCGGCTCGGCCATGAAAGCCGCCGGGGTATCGATAAGAAGCCGCATGTCCTTCCCGGCTCCAATGGGTTCGATCGCGCGGACGGTGCCGAGCGCGCTTATAATGCCGGTAAACATGGGGATTGCCTCGAATACTCGCTTAGCATGTCGTTTTCGATGGAAGTTACGCAATGGCGCCGGAAACGCGGCATGCGGTCAAGTGTCTCGATACCGAATGCCTGCACCGCTGGCCAGCCGTCGCCGCCCATGACCGCCGGGGCATGGAACCATGCGATGCGGTCCACCAGATCGGCCCGCAGCAGCGCGGCGGCAAGCTGGCCCCCGCCTTCGACCAGCACGCGCGTCAATCCGGCCGCGCCCAACGCCTGAAACGCGGCGGGCAGGTCGACTCCGGCCGAGGCGCCCGGAACGTCGATCAGCGTCGCGCCAAGGTTGCCGAACGCTGTTCGCCGCGCCGCATCGGCGCCCTCGCGCACCAGGAACCAGGTCGGGTTTCCGGCGGTGGTGCTGGCGAGGCGGGCAGTCAGCGGGGTGCGCAGGTGGCTGTCGGCGACAATGCGGACGATCGGTCTCTGGCGGAAGCCGGCAATGCGGCAGGTCAGGTCGGGATTGTCGGCCAGGACGGTGCCGACGCCGACCATGACGGCGTCGTGGCGTCCGCGGAGGGCGTGGGCGAGGCGGCGGGCGGGCGGGCCGGTAATCC
Source organism: uncultured Rhodopila sp. (assembly GCA_903851415.1). Taxonomy (GTDB): domain Bacteria; phylum Pseudomonadota; class Alphaproteobacteria; order Acetobacterales; family Acetobacteraceae; genus Rhodopila. Next base: position 38,115 of record CAINOE010000182.1, read on the forward strand.
ACTGGCTCTCGCCGGCGCTGGTCGCAATACGGCCGTCCAGCGTGGAGGCGAGCTTCAGCGTCACCATCGGGCGGCCGAGCGTGACCCGATGGGAAAAGCCGAGCAGGACCTCCTTCGCCTCGGCTTCCAGCAGGCCGGTTTCGACAGTGAGTCCGGCGGCGCGCAGTTTCTCGATCCCCAGGCCGTCCACCCGCGGGTCGGGATCGCCGGTCGCGATGACGATCCGGGCAAGGCCGGCGGCGATCAGCGCATCGGTGCAGGGCGGGGAGCGGCCCCAGTGGCAGCAGGGTTCTAACGAGACGTAGGCGGTGGCGCCTTTGGCCTGGTCTCCCGCCATGGCCAGGGCGATGGGTTCGGCGTGCGGCCGCCCGCCGACGGCGGTGTTGCCGCGGCCGACGACCCGCCCGTCACGGACGATGACGCAGCCGACGGACGGGTTGGGCCACGTTGTCCCCAGCCCGCGGCGGGCGAGGGCGAGGGCCGCCTGCATATGGGAGAGATCGGCTGTCATCCCATTGTGTCATGGCCGGGCGTGTCCCCATAGCTATCAGGATAAGGCGTCGGGCGGAGCACGGCTTTTCCACCACCGTCATGGCCCGGCTTGTCCGGGCCACCTAGCGCGGCAGGGTGCTGGCATAGGTGGCCCGGACAAGCCGGGCCATGACGATGCAAGAGCGACGCCTCGGCCAAACTTCTCTCCGGCTGAGCCTTATCCTGATAGCTATGAGGACAGTCCCGGCCATCCACGACTGTCTCGGTTTCAGGCACGAAAGTCGTGGATGGCAGGGCCAGGCCCGGCCATGACACAAAGGCCGGCCGCGACGCGCTGGGCGGTGTCAGATCCACCCGCTACTCCTCAGGCGCCGCCGGCGCCAAACCGCCGACAAACTCCTCAAAATCCTTCGCCTCGCGGAAATTGCGGTAAACGCTGGCGAACCGGACATACGCGACCTTGTCCAGCTCCTTCAGCGTGTCCATCACCAGCTCGCCGATTTGCTTGCTGGGGATGTCGCTGTCGCCGGACGCCTCCAACTGCCGCACCACCGAATTGACGATCCGCTCGATCCGCTCCTCCTGGATCGGTCGCTTGCGCATCGAGATGCGGATCGACCGGGCCAGCTTGTCGCGGTCGAACGGCACCCGGCGGCCGTCCGACTTGATCACTGTCAGCTCGCGCAACTGCACCCGCTCGATCGTGGTGAAGCGCTGGCCGCAATTGCCGCAGAAGCGGCGGCGGCGGATGGCGCCGTTGTCCTCGGTCGGGCGGCTGTCCTTGACCTGGGTGTCGTCGAAACCGCAGAACGGGCAGCGCATGGCGGCTTAGCGCACCGGATACAGCGGGAACCGCGAGCACAGTGCCTGCACGCGGGCGCCGACATCCTCCTCCACCGCGGTGTTGGACCCGTCATTGGACCGACCCAGCCCCTCCAGGACCTCGTTGATCAGCAGCCCGATATACCGGAATTCCTCGACCCCGAAGCCGCGGGTCGTCCCGGCCGGGGACCCCAGCCGGATGCCGGAGGTGATCGCCGGCTTCTCCGGGTCGAACGGGATGGCATTCTTGTTGGCCGTGATGTGCGCCCGTTCCAGGCTGGCTTCCGCCGCCTTGCCGGTGACGCGCTTGGGACGCAGGTCCACCAGCATCAGGTGGCAGTCGGTGCCGCCGCTGACGATGTCCACGCCCTTTGCCTTCAGCGTCTCCGCCAGGGCACGCGCATTGTCCTGCACCGCCTTCTGGTAGAGCTTGAAGTCCGGCCGCAGTGCTTCGCCAAACGCCGCCGCCTTGCCGGCGATCACATGCATCAGCGGGCCGCCTTGCAGGCCGGGGAAGACGGCCGAGTTGATCTTCTTGCCGATCTCCAGGTCGTTCGTAAGAACCATGCCGCCGCGCGGGCCGCGCAGGGTCTTGTGCGTGGTGGTCGTGACGACATGCGCATGCGGCAACGGGCTGGGGAACAGCCCCGCGGCGACGAGACCGGCAAAATGCGCCATATCGACCATGAAATAGGCGCCAACCTCGTCGGCGACCTTGCGAATCCGGGGAAAATCGATGAAGCGCGGATAGGCGGAGCCGCCGGCGATGATCAGCTTCGGCTTTTCCGCCCGCGCCAGGCGTTCGAGTTCCTCATAGTCCAGCAATCCGTCTTCCTTGCGGACGCCGTACTGCACCGCATGGAACCACTTGCCGGACTGGTTCGGCGCCGCGCCATGGGTCAGGTGTCCGCCGGCCGCCAGGCTCATGCCCAGGATGGTGTCGCCGGGCTGCAGCAGCGCGAAGAACACCGCCTGGTTGGCCTGCGCCCCGGAATGCGGCTGCACATTGGCGAATTCGCAGCCGAACAACTGCTTGGCGCGTTCGATCGCCAGCGTCTCCGCCACGTCGACGTAGACGCAGCCGCCGTAGTAGCGGCGGCCGGGATAGCCCTCGGCGTATTTGTTGGTCAAAACCGATCCCTGCGCCTCGAGCACGGCGGCGGAGACGATGTTCTCCGAGGCGATCAGCTCGATGCCGTCCCGCTGGCGGTGGAGCTCGTGACGGATGGCGGCGGCCAGTTCCGGGTCGGTTTCCGCCAGCGGGGCGGAGAAGAAACGCTCGGTGCTGGCGATGGCGGCTTGCTGGATCATCGGTTTCCACGCTGTCGATATGTGCGGCGATCCTGTAGCATGCGCGGGATAACCGACAAACCGGAAGTGATAGGCAGTTGTGCGCGACTCGCGCGGTGAGGCAAATAAGCACGATGTCCGGTCCCGCCAAACGCATTGTGGCTCTGCCAGGCCTTCCGGCGACCGAGGCGCTCGCGGCCGGCCTCGCGGCGATCGCGCGGGCAGGGGACTGCATCCTGCTGGAGGGTCCTCTCGGGGCTGGCAAGACTGCGTTCGCCCGGGCGTTCCTGCGCGCCGCGGCTGAAGATCCGGCGCTGGAGGTGCCCAGCCCGTCGTTTACCCTGGTGCAGACCTACGAGACGAAGATCGGTCTGGTCTATCACTACGATCTGTGGCGGATCGACGGATCCGCTGCGCTGGCCGAACTCGACTGGGAAGACGCTCTGGACGGGATCGTTTTGGTTGAATGGCCCGACCGGCTTGGGGAGCTGAGGCCGGAGACGGCGCTGACGATCGCGTTTCGGCCGGGCGCCGGGGATGCACGGGAGGCAACGCTGACCGGGTGGGACGGGCGGCTGCCATTCTCGTTTTCGTCATGGCCCGGCGTATCATCGTCATGGCCCGGCTTGTCCGGGCCGCCCGTCGCGGCAGGTGCGGCTATGGGTGGCCCGGACAAGCCGGGCCATGACGATAGGGGGCCGGGCCATGACGATAGGGGGCCGGGCCATGACGATAGGGGGCCGGGCCATGACGGTGGGGGGCCGGGCCATGACGGTGGGGGGCCGGGCCATGACGGTGGGGGGCCGGGCCATGACGATAGGGGGCCGGGCCATGACGAGAATGACCAGCCGGCCCATGACGAGCGGGGGGACGCGGCGGCATGACCCGCGACGACCGCATCGCCCTTTTCCTGGCCCGCAACGGCTGTGAACCCGCCGGTGCCGAACCCGTCGCGCAGGACGCCAGCTTCCGCCGCTACCTGCGCATCCGCGCTCCCCGTCCCGCCATCCTGATGGACGCACCGCCGCCCGAGGATGTCCGGCCTTTCCTTCGCGTCGCCGCCCATCTCAGCGGCCTTGGCCTGTCCGTTCCCGCGATCATCGACAGCGACGAGACCAACGGCCTTGTCCTGGAAGAAGACCTCGGCGACGATCTTTTTTCCGTTCTGCTGGACCGGGGCCACGATCCGGACCCGCTGCTGGACGCCGCGGTGGATGCACTAATCGTCCTGCAACGCGCCGCGCCGCCCGCCGGGCTGGCCGCCTGGGACGCGGCCGCGATGGCTGCAACCGCGTTGGGCACGCTGTTCGACTGGTGGTGGCCGGCGCGCTTCGGCGCTCCCGCACCGCAACCGGCCCGCGATGACGTCGCCGGAGCGTTGGCGCAGATGCTGGAACCCGTCGCGGCCGCGCCCGAAAGTCTGGTTCACCGCGACTGGTTCGCCGGGAACCTGCTCTGGCTGCCGCGCCGCTCCGGCGCGCAGCGCGTCGGGATCATCGACTTCCAGGGCGCCGCGCTCGGCCATCCGGCCTACGATCTGGTTTCCCTGCTCCAGGACGCACGCCGCGACATTCCGCGAGCGTCTCAACAGCGCGCCCTGGACCGCTATCTGGCCGCCCGGCCCGAACTGGACCCGCACGCCTTCCGCGCCGCCTTCGCCGCCTGTGCCGCGCAACGCCATCTGCGCGTCGCCTGCCAATGGGTAAGGCTTGCCCGGCGCGACGCCCGGCCGCAATACCTCGCCTACGGGCCGCGGACGTGGCGGCGGCTGGAGGACGCGCTTGGCCAACCGGCGGCCGAAACGCTCGCCCGCGCCTTAGACCGCTGGATACCGGCCGCGATGCGCGGCAACCCCCCGGGACTCGAACAATGATTTTCGCCCCGCATACCGCAATGGTCCTCGCCGCCGGTTTCGGCACCCGCATGCGGCCGCTGACTGACACCACCGCCAAGCCGCTGGTGAAGCTGGGCGGCCGAACGCTGCTGGATCACGCGATGGACCGCCTGGTCGCCGCCGGAGTCGAGAGCGTCGCGGTCAACGCCCACTGGCACGCCGACTCGGTCGCGTCGCACCTGGCCAGCCGCCCGCCGCCGCCGCGAACGGTCCTGCTGCGCGAGAAGGATCTGCTGGACACCGGCGGCGCGGTGCGGGCGGCGCTTCCGCTGCTAGGCGCGGACCCGTTTTTCGTCGTCAACGGCGATGCGTTCTGGCTGAACGGCCCGACCTTGGCGTTGCACCGCCTCGCCGGGGCGTTCGACGACACGGTGGATGCCGTGCTGCTGCTGCAACGCACCGCGCACGTGCACGCCGATGTCGGCTACGGCGATTTCGCGCTCGACAAATGGGGCAAGCCGAGGCGGCGGCGCGAACGCGAGGTGGTTCCCTATATCTTTGCCGGCGTCCAGCTTGTCCACCCGCGGCTGCTGGCCGGGATGCCGGACGGCGCGTTCAGCATGAACCGGGCCTGGGACGCGGCCCTTGCGGCAGATCGCGTGCGCGGAGTCGTGCATGACGGCATCTGGTTTCACCTCTCCACCCCGGCCGATCTGGCGGAGGCCGAGCAGATTTTGGAGGCAAGCGTCACCGGGGATGCGCGCTGGCCGTGGCGCTGAACCTCTTTACGGTCCCCCCGAACGTCCCGTTCCTCGACGCGCTGGCGCGTGGGTGGCTTGCGCGCGGGGAGGACCCCCTGCTCGTCAGCCGCGGCCTCATCCTCCTTCCCACCCGCCGATCGGCCAGGGCATTGGCGGAGGCGTTTCTAAGGGTGCGGGACGGGCGGCCCACGCTGCTGCCGCGCATCACCGCGCTGGGCGCGCTGGATGAGGCGCCGCTGGCGCTGACCGGCGCGCTCGATCTGCCGCCGTCGGTCGAGCCGATGCAGCGTCTGGCGGCGCTGTCCACCCTGATTCTGGCGATGCAAGGCGACGGCGGTGCGCCGCGCACGGCGGACCGCGCCTGGCTGCTCGCCCGCGAACTGGCGTCGCTGATGGATGAGGCGGAGCGGGCCGGCATCGACCTGGCGCGCCGGCTGCCGGATGCGGCCGAACCGGACTTCGCCGAGCATTGGGCGAAAACGCTGAAGTTCCTGCATATCGTGACGGAGTTCTGGCCGGCCTGGCTGGCGGAGAACGGCGTGATGAACCCGGCGGCACGGCAGGTGGCGTTGCTGGAGGCCCAGGCGTTGGCCTGGGAGGACGATCCGCCGGATTATCCGGTGCTGATCGCGGGAACAACCGCGGGCGTCCCGGCGGTTGCCCGGCTGCTGCGCGTCGTGGCGCATCTGCCGCTGGGCCAGGTGGTGATGCCGCAGTTGGATACCGGCATGTCCGAGGCGGCTTGGGCGGCGCTGGAACCGTCCCACGCTCAGGCCGGGCTGGCCCGCCTGCTGGCGGACCTGGACGCGACGCGCGGCGATGTGCGGCTGTGGGAATGCGGCACGCCCGGGGCTGTGCCGGCGTCGCGGTTTGCGCTGCTGTCCCGGGTGCTGCTGCCGGCTGCCGCACTGCACGACTGGATGGACCGCGCGCCGGTTTCGCTGGAGGGGCTTTCCCGGCTGAACGCGGCGGATCAGCAGCAGGAGGCTCAGGCCATCGCGCTGGTGCTGCGGGAGGCGCTGGAGACGCCGGGCGCCCGGGCCGCGCTGGTGACGCCGGACCGCGACCTCGCCGGACGCGTGGCGGCGGCGCTGCTGCGCTTCGGCATCGTCGCCGACGACAGCGCGGGCGAGCCTTTGGCCGACACGCCGCCTGCCGTGTTCCTGCGCCTGCTGGTACGCGCGGCGGCCGAGGAACTCGCGCCGGTGGCGCTGCTGGCGCTGCTGAAGCATCCGCTCGCGGCGGCCGGGCTTTCCCCGGTCGCCTGCCGCGAGGCCGCAAGGACGCTGGAGACGCTGTGCCTGCGCGGACCGAAGCCGATGCAGGGCATCGCCGGGCTGCGCATCGCGGTTGACAGGGAGGCCGGCGCGGCCTCTGTGACGGCGGCGTTCCTGTCGCGGGTGGAAGCCTGCCTGGAGCCGGCGCTGCGGTTCGATTCGGCGATGGAGATTGCCCCGGCGGAGGCGCTGGCCGCTGTGATCGAGGCGGCCGAGCGGCTGGCGGCGACGGCCGATACTCCGGGGCCGGCCCGGCTTTGGGCGGCGGAGGAAGGCGAGGCGCTGGCGACCCGGCTGTCCGAGCTGCGTGCGGCGGTGTCGATCATGCCCGATCTGCAGCGGGGCGTGCTGCCCGGCCTTTTGGATGCGGTGCTGGCGGACGAGGTGGTGCGCAGCCGCCGGGCCTTGCGCGGGCGCGGCGGGTTCGAGCATCCGCGGGTTTTCATTTGGGGCCTGCTGGAGGCGCGGCTGCAATCGGTCGATCTGGTGGTGCTCGGGGGTTTGGCCGAAACCGTCTGGCCGCCGGTGGCCGAACCGGGCCCCTGGCTGTCGCGTCCGATGCGGACCCGCGTCGGGTTGCCGGCGCCGGAGGAGGCTGTCGGCCAGGCGGCGCATGACTTCCTGGCCGCGTGCTGCTCGGCGCCGAGGGTGGTGCTGTCGTGTCCCGTGCGGCGCGACAACGCCCCGGCGGTGCCGGCGCGGTGGCTGACACGGCTGGATATGTTTCTGGCGGGACGCGAGGCGGGGCGCGTGGCCCGCGCGTCCGCTCCCCCCGCGTCATGGCCCGGCTTGTCCGGGCCA
>CAINOE010000183.1 GCA_903851415.1 uncultured Rhodopila sp.
GAGGCGGCGCTGCTGGCGGCGCGGGCGATCCTGCCGCCGGACAGCGCCGCGGGACTGCAGCGGCTGGCGCTGTGCCGGCTGATGCGCAACGACGGCGCGGGTTGCCGGCGCATCGGCGAGATGCTGCTGCGCATCGTGCCCATCGGCGGCTGGGGTGACGTGATCGTCGCAGCCGGGCATGCGCTGGAGGGCGATGCCGCGGCGGCTCTTCCGCGCATGATCGCGGCGGAGGCGAAGGGCGGCGGCGACCCGGAACTGGTGAGCCGGCTGGGTGGCGTTGCGCTGCTGCTTAAGGACGACGTCGCGGCGGCGGCGCATTTCCAGGCCGCCCTGGCGCTTGATCCGGACATGCAGGCGGCGCGGCAGGGGTTGGCCCTGGCCCGCGAGATGGCGGCGCGCGGCGAGCGGCGCCCCGGTCCGGCGTAATTCCAACCGGCATCGAGTTTGACCCTTGGGCGGGGCCGCCTCTACCGTTGGCCGGGCGCAGGCCCGCCATCCACGCCATTGTTTGGACAAGCGGAAGGCGTGGATGCCGACTTCCGTCGGCATGACGGGGAGGCCGCGCCGGAGAGTCAACGTCATCGCGGACCGGTATAAGACGACGCCCGAAAACTATCGCTTTACGCCGCAGTATTGCCAAAACCGTCAGGGCCCGGCGTGTCCGGCAGCAGGTACGGCGACAGGTGGCCCGGACAAGCCGGGCGATGACGATGGGGGTGGCGCGTCACTCAATTCAATCTTGTTGAGCGTTGCGTAATCGGGCAGCGGCCCGGCCCGCGCCCGGCCGACCGGATCAGGGGTTTTCGGGCCGATTGGCCGCTTCGCCGCGCGGCCGGGCTGTGTCCGATTCGCCACGTTATCTTACCGATACGAGGCCTCCGCGCCGGGAATCGCCTTGTGTTGATCGGATGACGAGTTCGCGAGGAAAATCCCGAGATGATGGGCGATTTTACGGCGAACTGGAAACGGGATGAAACACTTTGGCGAGTAAATCCGGCCATATCGCTAAAAACCATTCATCGATGTGCAACAAATGGACCGGCCGCGTCAACAGTTACGCGAAGTATTTGACAAACAACCGGCGGCCCGGCGTGGCCCTTTCGCAACAGTGGCCGGTGACGCGCCGGTTTCCGCCGGTGCACGCGATTGACAGTTTTGTGTCACTGAAGTGAGGTAAGTGTAAGAAAGCGCGGCGCGCAAGACATCGAGATCGAACGGCACGACGCGGCAACGAACCGGGGGGGGAGTGGAATGCAGAACGAAGGCATCAAAGTCGTCGCGAGCGGGCTCGTTGCGACCTCAGACAATCCGGGTGGCGGCTCAGCTTCAAAGCGGCTCGCATGCATCAACGGCATCGGTCTCGCCGCGGCCGCCGGGCTGCTGCTTGCCGCCTGCACGCCGCCGGGCACGCGGGCGCTGGACGCCGGTGTCCCGTTGGCGCAGGCCCCGGACCTTGCCGGAGCGGCGCCGACCGGGTCGGTGATCTGGCGATCGCCGGATCTCGGGGCGGCTGAACATGCCGCATCAGCCTATTTGATTCCGCCGGCCACGGTGTACCGGGGCAGAGGCTCCTACTTTGCCGATTTGAGCCCGAGTCAGGTGGATCAGATCGCGGCCATGCTGACGAAGGACGTTCGCACGGCGATCGGCCGCCGCTTCAGGGTCGTCGACGCCCCGGGTCCGGGCGTTTTCACGGTCGAGCTCATTCTGGTCAACGTCACCCCGCCCCGCCCCGCCTACGTCACCAGCGGCCCGCGCGCGGTCTCCGCGCTCGCCGTCGGGATGCCCGAAGCGGGAGGCACGACAGCCGGAACAATGACAGTGGCCGGCAAATTCCTCGACTCGCAAACCGGCAAGATGCTGGTGGCGTTCTCGTCGCCGCTCAGTCCGACGGTCATGGACCTGTCACCTCCCGGAAATCCGGCCCGCGCCCTGGACTTCGCCGAGGCGGCAAGCGAGCAGTTTGCCTCCGATCTGGTCCGGGCGATCGTCCGCCAGAGGCAGAACACCGGCGCACTGCCGCCAGGCTAGGATCGCCGTCCGCGCCTCAAGGGAAAACTCGAATAACAAACTAAATGATCAACAGCCGGTAACGGGCTGTACTGGAGGAACCAATGAAAAAGGTGCGTTACGGCGCTTTGCCGGGAGCAGCGGCGGCGGCTTGCCTTCTCTCCGCTATTGCCACTCCGGTCTTTGCGCAGAGCACGCCATCGGCCTCGCCCTTCGACCCGGTCATCAATTTCGGACAGACGCTGAAGAATAACGGTGTATATCTGGATTTGAGCTACGTGGAGGACGTCACCGGCAACGTCAACGGCGGCAAGGAGACCGGCTGGATGCCGATCGGCAATGCCGCTGCGAACGCGGTGTTCGATCTGCAAACAATCCTGGGCATCCCCGGTGCGTCGATCCACATCGGTTTCTCCGACCGCAACGGCATCCCCGTCGGCGCGATCGCCGGCAGCCCCGCGGGTCTGCTGCAGGGCGATCAGGGCCCGGCCAAATTCCGTTTGAGCTGGTTCTACTGGGAACAAGGCTTCGACAACGACCGGCTGGATATCACCGCCGGGCGGGTCAATCCGACCTTCGACTTCGCCTTCTCCGATATATCCTGCTCGTTCGTCGGCGTGATCTGCGCGCAGCCGTCATCCTGGTACTTCAACAACGGCAGTACTCCCTATCCGTCCGCAACCAATGGCGGCCGGGTCAACTTCCAGGTCACGCCGGAGGTCTATGTCCGGGCCGGTATCTATCAACATGCCGAGCAGAACGGCGACTTCACCAATGCCGGCTGGAACTGGGCCGTCAACTCCCCGGGCGCGTTTTACCCGGTCGAAATCGGCTATCAGACCAGCGCAAGAACCGTCACATATCCGGCGAAGTATGACGTTGGATTCTATTACGATTCTTCCAGCTACACCAAGGCCGACGGCACCGCCGGAGGACGCGGGGCATTCTGGGCGCAATTCCAGCAGGCTGTCTGGCGGCCGGCGCCAAACTCGCCTCAGATCCTGAGCATCTTCGGCGGGGCGCTCATCTACAACGGAAACTCGCCGCAATGGGGCCAATACTATCTCGGGGTTTATGATCAGGCGCCGTTCTACACGCGGCCCCGCGACACTATCGGCTTCATCGCCTCGTTGTACACCAACAACTCGGATATTCATCCGAACCAGAAAACCCAGACGATGTTCGAGTTGAACTACGGGTTCAGCGTCATCCCGGGCATCACCGTGAAACCCTACACGCAATACGTCATCGCCCCGACCAATGCCAACGCGCCGATCGGCTCCAAGCAGCCGAGCAATGCGTGGCTGATTGGCGTGCAGTTCGTCATCGATCTCGCTCAGGCGTTTGAATGGCCGCAGTTCATCCCGCACTAAGACGGGACCTTGCGAAAGGACGGGGAGAGCGATCTCCCCGCCCTTTCGTTCTTCCATCGCCGAAGCCGCTACGCCGCCGGGAACGCGGCCTCCATCGCGCGCCTGTAACGGTATGCCTCATCGGCCGCGTCAATCCGGACATCGCTCCATGTGACGGGCCGGCCGAGCGGCACGTCGCGCACCAGCGTCACGCGGTTGGCGAGGCCAATGGGCAGGCCGCCGAGGCGGAGACTGCCGGCGGCGGGCATCAGCCTGCCCCAGACGCAGGCGCCGCCTTCGCCGTCCAGCACCTCTCCGGCGCGCAGATCCCGTTTGGCTGTCGATACCACATCGCCCCGGAACCCCGTCGCCGCGCCGGTCGGCTCCCCGCGCAACGCGGCCGACAGGATCGAAACGTTCAGCTCAAGGCCGATGAGATGAAAGGGACGGAACAGGGCTGAGACGCGGCCGGTTGAATCGGTGACGACGCCGTATTCCTGAAAGCAGCGCTGTGCATATTCGTTCGGCGCCTCAAACACCACGAACACGCCCCAGCGCAGGTCGTTTCGCACCGGGCTGCCGTCGCGGTGGACCGAGGAGATCACCTCCACCTGCCCGGCATGATGCAGGCTGCCAGCATTTCCGGGACGCAGCTTTTCGGCCAGCTCATGCGTCCCGACCGGGGGAAAGACCAGTCCATCGGGCGCGGGCGTCAGGCCGGAGGCGTTGGCGACGGCGGCCATTTCGATGGCTGATTTCGTGCCGTCCAGGAACGAGTTGAACATCTGCGGGTTCATGCCGCCGGTTTTTGCCTGCTCCGGGGTCAGGCCGTAATGCCCCCAGACCGTTTCCGGTGTCGAGGCATGATACTCCGGCCGGTATTTGGTGCCCTTGCCGGCGGCGATGACGGCGAAGCCGCACGCCCGCGCCCAGTCCACCAGTTCGCAGATCAGCGCCGGCTGGTCGCCGTAGGCCAGGCTGTAGACCACGCCGGCGGCCTCGGCATCGCGTGCCAGCAGCGGGCCGGCGAGCACGTCCGCTTCGACGTTGACCATGACGATGTGCTTGCCCTCATGGATGGCCCGCCGCGCGTGGCCGATTCCGGCGGGGGCGTGGCCGGTGGCTTCGACAACGACCTCGACGTCCGGGGAGGCGATCATGCCGGCGGAATCATCGGTGAAGCGGGTGGCGGCGATGCGGTCCTCGGTCCACCCCACCCTTCGGCACGCCTCCCGTGCGCGACCCGGCGAAAGATCGGCTATCGTAACAACATCAAGCCCGGGGGTTGTCGGCACCTGCGACAGGAACATCGAGCCGAACTTGCCGGCGCCGATCAGGCCGGCACGGACCGGGCGGCCGGCGGCGGCGCGCTTCTGCAGCAGGCGATGCAGGTTCATGGCTGTCCTCCCGTTCGTTTGCCCCGATGGTTAGCAGCCCCGGGTGCACGAGGGAACCATTGGGCCGTTTCGACGCAGGCGGACAGCGGGCGCGGACATGGCGATGAACCATCGGCGGCTTCGCGCCATGGCGAACCGTTCTACAAGCGGTCTGACGTGCCCCAGATGCCACGCCCCGCGGTTCGGGCTGCGTCTTCGGTCTGCTGCAGCGAAGCGGTCTGCGCCCGCGCCCAGCCGTCCCGCACCAGCGCCTCGCTCAGCGCCACGCCGCCGGCCTGGCAGTCGCCGACGGGGCGGCCGTGGCCGTCATGACCCGTGATGCCGCAATCCACCGCCTTGCCGCGCACCAGCGAGGCCAGGGCATTCGCGGACGCCGCGCCGCAGTCCACCTCCTGGGTCCCGCTGCGGCACGCCGAGCCGCGCGGCGGCGCGGCGATCCCGTCCAGCCGCACCACCTGGTCGCCGACACGCAGCGTGTCGCCGTCCAGCACCGCCAGGGCGCTGGCCAGCGCGGTGACATGCCGGCTCGGCGGAGCATGGGCGGGCGCGTCGGATGACCGAACGAACAACCAGGCGGCGGCGAGCAAGGTCGCGGTTCCGCCCGCGGCGGCAAGCAACACCCCCGGTGCGGGCAGCCGCGGCATGCGCAGGGGCACCGCTCCGGGACGGAAAATCCGCCGCTTATGGTTCAACGACACGGCTCATACCCCGCTTGCCAGGCTGCCGGCGTGCGGTCCGGAAGCCGAATCGACGGTGGGATGCCAAAGCCGGACGCAGGAAGTCAAGTCCAATAAGCGTGCTGCCGCCTGAATCGTTGGAAGGTTTTTACGATCCGGGGACGAATCCTTCTTGCGCGCGCCGCCATGAAACCGGTGATCAAACCGCAAGCGTAGCCATGCCGTCCGCCGGGGCCGCCCAACTCCAGCAGCAGATGGCTCGCCACCGCGCCGTCGTTCAGCACGCCGAGGCGCTCCTGCAGGTCGCTCAGGCGCTCAATGAAACGTTTCGCCGCTTTGCCGTCGTGCAGGGTGGCGAACATCTCCGCCGCATAGCGCACGCGCTTGGCGCGCAGCCGCACGCCGTGCAGCGCCGGTATGTCGAGTTCCTCGATCCGCTTGCCGGTGGACACCAGCTTCTTCCAGCGCTGCTGCAGCACCGTGTCGGCGAACTGCTCGAGGCTCATCGGTTCGGTCCGCGGCTCGCCCGAAACCTCGGCCAAAGGCTCGGCCGAAGGATCGGCCGAAGGATCGGCCAAAGGCTCGGCCAACGGCTCGGAAGCAGCATCGGCGGCCGGCGCCGCCTCCGCCGGCGGAGCCGCGCGCCAGCCCTGAGCCGCAGTGAACCAGGCGAGGTCGATGCCGAGCTGGCGGAACGCCGGACTGGCGAGATACGCCGCAAGCTGCTTGCGGTGCATGGTCCGCTGCCGGGACGCCGCGGCGGCCAGCCGAACCAGGCGCTCATCGCCGGGGATCGCCTCCTGGATTTCCGGAACCGTCTCGTCGGCGAACACATCCCAGTCGCGCGCCGGGCCGAGCCGGCCGCCCAGCGTCTTCAGGCCGTCATTGACGGCGTCCAGCGCGCCCGCGGCGAGGGCAGGCCGGAAGATCGACACGGCCGAGCGGGCGCGGCGCACCGCCACCCGCATCTGGTGGATGGCGTTATGGACGCCGCCGTCCTCGCCGCCGCCGCGCGGCGCAAGGACCCGGGGCGCGTGCGCCAGCACCACGTCGGTCAGATGGCCGAGGATATGCGCCAGCGCCTCGGGCACCGTCCGCGCCGCCTCCGGCAGCACTGGCGCGCCGAGATGCCGCGGCTGCGGCGCCGCCCCGGTCGCCATGGCGATCGCCTCGGCGGCGAGGGAGAACCCCGGGACCGCGGCGGGCACCGCGCCGGCGATCAGCGTGGCCGCGGCGCGCACCGCCTGCTCCTCGCCGCTGAGGCCGATGCGCGCCGCCAGGCGCTCCGCCGTCACCGCGCGCAAGGTTCCCCTGTCGATGGTCAGCGTCACGGCCGATTCGGCAAGATGATGCACGCTGACGCTGCGCCGCCCTTCGAACGCCGCCAGCGGAGCCAGCGGAGACGGCAGTTCCGCCGGGTCGGGCGCGTCCGACAGCACCGGCGGCGGCTGGGCGGGCAGCCAGGTCTCCACGCCGGGGTTCACCCGTTCCAGGCGCCGCGCACCGCCCTGCTCGGCCAGGGTGAGGCCGTCGGCCAGCAGCGCGTGCTCCGGGCTGTCGTGCCAGACGATCTTGATCGCATGGCTGCGGGGACGTCCGTCGCGGCTGGCCACCAGGGGTTTCAGCCGGACGATCAGCGCCGCGGCATCCGCATCCGCCGCGAGTTCCAGTTCCATGCGGGCTAGCCGGCGGCCTCCAGCATGCGAGGCGTCAGGAACCGCACCAGCTTCGCGCCGCCTTCGCGCAGGTCCCACCACGACCCGGCGACGACAAATTCCGCCAGCGCCCCGGTCGGGAATCCTTCCGCCAATGCGCGCTCGGCCGCGGTGCCGCCGCTCGGTTCGGCCAGCGACAAAGCGAGGTCGTGCAGGCCGGGGTTGTGGCCAATCAGCAGCACGCTGCGGACGGTTTCGCGCACGCCGTGCAGAGTGGCGAGCAACTGCATCGGGTTGGCCAGGTACAGGCTTTCCATCGGCTCGATCAGCGGGGTGTCGTCCCAGGGTTCCAGCGCCTCCAGCGTTTCCATCGTCCGGCGGGAGCTGGAGACCAGCACGACGTCGGGTGCCAGGCCGAGATCGTGCATCGCCTTGCGCATCGCCGCGGCGCAGCGGCGCCCGCGCGCGTTGAGCGGACGGTCCTTGTCGGGCAGGGCGGCATCATCCCAGGAGGACTTCGCGTGCCGCAGGAGCAGAAGCTGGCGCATGATCCGCCCATCATGGCATGCCGCGCGCGGCTTGTCGTCCCCCGGGTCGCCAAAACCTGCTTTCAGCCCGGGGTTTGCGCATCGGCCGCGGGCTCCATCTGTTGGCTCGATGACCAGAGACAAGCCCATCGGCGCTCTGCGCGTGGTTCTGGGCGACCAGGTGTCGCCGGAAATCGCGGCGCTGGAGGGCCTCGATCCGCGCCACGACGTGGTGCTGATGGCGGAGGTGACGGAGGAATGCACCTACGTCCCGTACCACCTGAAGAAGATCGTCCTGGTGCTGTCGGCGATGCGGCATTTCGCCCGGGCGCTGGCGGCGCGCGGGGTGCGGGTGCGCTATGTGACCTTGGACGATCCGGCCAACACCGGCAGCCTGCGCGGCGAGGTGCAGCGCGCCATGGCGGCGTTGCGGCCGCGCCGGGTGGTGACGACCGAGCCGGGCGAATACCGCGTGCTGCAGGACATGCGCGGCTGGGCGGAGGGGGTGGAGATCCGGACCGACACGCGGTTTGTCAGCTCGATCGCGGATTTCCGCCGCTGGGCGGCCCGCCGCCAGGGTTTGCGGATGGAATTCTTCTACCGCGACATGCGGCGGCGCACCGGTCTGCTCATGACTCCGGATGGCGAGCCGGAGGGCGGCCGGTGGAATTTCGACCATGAAAACCGCAAGCGGCTGCCGCAATCGGTGGCGGTCCCGGAGGCGATGGGCTTCGCGCCGGACGACGCGACCCGGGAGGTGGTCGAACTGGTGCGGCGGCGCTTCACCAACGGATTCGGCGAGCTCGACGGGTTCCGGTTTCCGGTCACCGCAAAGGACGCCCGGGCGGGGCTGGAGGATTTCATCGCGCGCCGGCTGCCGGGGTTCGGCGACTGGCAGGATGCGATGCACAGCGGCCAGCCGGTGCTGTTCCATGCGGTGATCTCGCCGGCGCTGAATCTCGGGCTGCTCGATCCGCTGGCGGTGTGCCGAGCGGTGGAGGCGGCGTGGCGGTCCGGGCACGTGGCGCTGAACGCCGCGGAGGGCTTCATCCGGCAGATCATCGGCTGGCGCGAGTACGTGCGCGGGATCTATTGGCTGCGGATGCCCGAGTATGGCGCGCTGAACGCCCTGGACGCGACCCTGGCGCTGCCGGAGTTCTACTGGAGCGGCCGGACGGAGATGGCCTGCATCCGTCAGGTGGTTCAGCAGACAAGGGGGGATGCCTATGCGCACCATATCCAGCGGCTGATGGTGACCGGCAATTTCGCTCTGCTGGCGGGGCTGCATCCGGATGCGGTGGATGAGTGGTATTTGTCCGTCTACGCCGATGCCTATCAGTGGGTGGAGATGCCGAACACGCGCGGGATGGCGCTGTTCGCCGATGGCGGGGTGCTCGGGTCGAAGCCGTATGCGGCGTCGGGGGCGTATATCAACCGCATGAGCGATTACTGCCGCGGCTGCGCCTATGACGTGAAGGACGCTGTCGGGGCGAAGGCGTGCCCGTTCAATTTCCTGTACTGGGATTTTATCGCGCGGCATGCGGAGCGGTTCGCCTCGAACGTGCGGATGTCGATGCCGCTGCGCAACTGGGCGCGCATGCCGGAGGAGCGCCGCGCCGCGATCAGGGCGCGTGCGGCGGCTTTTCTGGCGGAACTGGAGGCTGGCGGCGGCGCGACATGCTCCATAGCGTGATGTCCCAGGCGTTGCGGATGCCGGCCGCCAGCAGCAGCCCCGTCGAGACGGCCAGCGCGGTGCATGCCCGGGGGATTTGCATGGCCAGCGCCCCGCCCGAGACCGCCAGGCAGAGATAGCCGCCGATGGGCAGGGCGATGTACCAGGTGCGGTCCTCCAGATCGAGCTTGTGGAGCAACCCGTCGTGCAGCGTGTCGCGGCAGACCATGAACGAGTAGCCCAGGCCGCACAGGCCGCAGGCCATGATCATCCCGCCGGGCGCGGCCCAGCCCGGCAGCGGCGCCAGGATGATCAGGCAGGTTGCCAGGATCAGGCTGAAATCCACCACGCTCGCCGTCAGGAACACCCGCTGCGCCGCCCGCCGATCGGCTGAGAACACGCCGGTGCCGACGGAGGCGGCGACGAAGAGAAGGCCGATGAGGGTGGCCGAGGCGGAGCCGAACAGGGTGTAGAAATCGTGCCAGGGGCGAAGGGCGTCGGCGAGTTGCGGCATTCGTCCTCCCCCGATTATCCCGGCATGACGGGGCTGCGGCGGCCGAAAGTCAACGGCATCGCCGGTTGCTGTTATTCCGCCGCCCGGGCTTTGGCGGCGAGCATCGTTTCAATCTGATCCACCAGCCGGACGACGCCGATCGGCTTGCGCAGCAGCGCAAAGCCCGAGGGTAGCCCGCCGCTGACCGCGAGCTGGGCGGCCTCTCCGGCGTAGCCGGTCAGCAGCACCGCGGGCAGGCCGGGGCGCCGGGCATGGGCCTCGCCAATCAGCGCCAGTCCGCCCATTCCCGGCATGGAGAGGTCGGTGACCAGCGCATCCACGGGTTCTCCGGCCTCCAGCAGCGCCAGCGCCTCAATCCCGTTCCCGGCGGCCAGGACAGCGAAGCCGGCTTCCTCAAGCGAGGCAACCAGCGTCTCGCGCACCACGTGCTCATCGTCGACCACGAGCAGCCGGCGCGTCAGGCCGGCGGCAGGCCGCGGCCGGGGCTGCGCCTGCAACGCCTCGCTTCGCACGTCGGCCACCGGCAGCCACAGAGTGACGGTGGTGCCCTGGCCGGGCGTGCTTTCGATCGTCAGGGCGCCGCCGCTCTGCTCGGCGAAGCCCTTGGCCATCGGCAGCCCGAGACCGGTGCCCTTGTCCTGCGCCTTGGTGGTAAAGAACGGCTCCAGCGCACGATCCACTGTGGGCTGATCCATGCCGATCCCGGTGTCGGTGACGGCCAGCCGGATATACCGGCCCGGTTTCGGGCCCGCAGACTGAACCCGCCCCGCGGCGATCTCCTCCGCTGCAACTGCCAGCGTGAGCGTGCCGCCGCCTTCCATGGCGTCGCGCGCATTCGTCGCCAGGTTCACCAGCACCGTTTCAAGCTGACGCCGATCGGCCAGCACGGCGGGCAGGCCGGGGGCGGCTTCGATTCGCACGGCGATCGGGCTGCCGAGCGTCTGCGCCAGGACGTCGCGCAAGCCGTCGAGCAGCCCGGCCGGGTCGATCCGCTCCGGCCGGAGGTCACCGCGCCGGGCGAACGACAGCAGCCGGCGGGTGACGGCGGCGCCCCGCTCCGCCGCCTCGGCCACCGCCCGGGCGAACCGCATCACGCTGGCCGGATGATCGGCGCGCCGTTCGATCAGCCCGGCGCCACTCTGCACGGCCTGGAGGATATTGTTGAAGTCGTGCGCAATGCCGCCCGCCAGTTGTCCGAGCGCCTGCATGCGCTGGGCATGGGCGGCACGCGCCTGCGCGTCCTCCCGCGCGGCGACTTCCATCCGCACCCGCGCTTCCAGCTCCTCGGTCAGGATGCGCAGCTCCGCCTCGACATCCTTGAGCGGAGTGATGTCGCTCGACACGGCGACCACACCGAGGACCGAGCCGTCCTCGGTCCGCAAGGGCGCCTTGGCGGATCGAAAGACGCGCCGGCGCTGATCCGCCGCGGTCCAGGTTTCCTCCAGCACCTCGCCCTGGCCGCTCTCGATGATGCGCCGATCGTTCGCCATCACCGCGGCAGCCTGGGCCGGATTGTCGTGCCACTCGGCGTCGGTGCGGCCGATGACCTCCTCCGCGGGCTTGCCGATGACAGCGAGGACAGCGGGGTTGGCGAACAGGAACCGGCCTTCCCGGTCCTTCGCATAGATCGCGTCGGGCGAGCTGTTTCCGATCGAGCGCAGCAGGGCGGTGGTCTGTTGGAGTTTCCCGGTTCGCTCCCGGACGGCCCGCTCGAGGCTATGCCGCTCCCGGAGCACCGACCATGCCAACGCGCCAAGCAGCCCGGACATCGCCAACGCCACGGCGCCGTTGATCAGCGCGGACGTGCGCCATGGCGCCATCACGGCGTCCTCATTGACACTGCTCGCGACGACGACACTCCAGTTCGGCAGGGTGCGCCAGGCGGCGAGGCGCGGCCTGCCGTCGACCACTGACGGGCCGACGTCGGTGCCTTGCGGCGTCGTCAGGAGCGCCGCGACCCGCCGCTCGATCGCCGCATCGGGGGCGGGTACCAGCGGTGGCCAGGACCGGGCGATGGTTGCGCCGTCCCGCCGGAGCACGCTGACCCGCTGTTCCCGGGCGAGGTCGAGTGTCCTGTCCCAGTAATCGACCACGTCGTTCAGATTCACGGATGCCAACAGGACACCGTTGAACGTCCCATTGTGCATGCGCGGCTTCGAGACGTTGAAGATGGGAAGGCCGGATATTGTGCCGAGTATCGCGCGGTCCACATAATACTGGCCGGGGCCGGCGGTCCGCGCTCCGCTGAAATAGTCCCGGAAACTGTGATCATGGTCGTCTATCTGTAACGGACCGCTCGCCATGCTTCCGATGCATTCGTGCCCGTCGGCGTTCAGGATCAGGAGCGATACCGTGCCCGGGGATTTGCGGGTGGCGAGGCTGATGAACGCCCGAAGCCGATCGTCCGAACGCAGTGCCTGGCAGTCGCGTTCGCCCGCAACCTGATCGATCAGGTCAAGCAGCAACGCCTGCGTATCCAACAGCTTGAGGGTATGTTCGCCAACGGCCTCGACGACGTGGCGCTGTTCGGCAATCGCCGTCTCCAGGGCGGCGGCGCGGTCTTCGAAGGCCAGGCCACCCCAGAACGCAACAGGAACAATCGCGGTCACGAGGATGACCGCGATCAGCCGGAATCTCGGGCGAACGGCTGTGCCTCGTCCGGAAGCGTCTGAACCACGCATTCAATCAACACGAATCTGACGATACGGGTTTGTCGCACGAAGATCATCGCCAACAATGACGTAGATCAATGCGGTCTGCGCTCCCGGCCGATCGGCCGGAACAGCCCGGACGGTGTTTCCGCTCGATGCGTGGTCCGCGGCGGCGTGCGGGTGGTTGTCGGTGCAGGAAAGCTGTTACACGGATGGGCACTGCCGCCTCCATCGTCATGGCGGGCGCAGGCCCGCCATCCACGCCTTTGTTTGTGCGAGCAAAAGGCGTGGATGCCGACCATCGTCGGCATGACGGGGATGCTGCGTCGGAGAGTCGATGTCAGCGCCGGTCCAGGCCAGGGCGGGTTCTTGCTAAGGCGACGCCCAAGAATAAGCGAGTCGGACGGCCGAGTTTTATCCGTCATGGCCCGGCTTGTCCGGGCCACCTATAGCGGCAGGTGCGGCGATAGGTGGCCCGGACAAGCCGGGCCATGACGGCGAGAGAACGGCGCCCGGCTGAAGCGGTAATTCTTGGGCGTCGCCTAGGCCGCGACCTCGACGACCACCAGTTCGGTCGCCTTGGTGGCGGTCACCGTCACGGTGCGCTCGTCGGAAATCGCCACGCCGTCGCGCGCCTGCGCTTCCAGGCCGTTGACCGTCACCGCGCCGTTCACCGGAACGAGGTAGGCGGCGCGGCCGGGGTCGAGGGTGAATTCCGTCGTTTGCCCCTCGGCCAGGGTGCCGGCCAGAACGGCGGCGTCGGCGTTCAGCTTCAGCGCGCCGGAGTCCGCATCCGCCGGGCGGCCGCTGGCGAGCACGGACAGGCCGTGGCCGTCGCGCGGGAAGGCCCGGGTGCCCCAGCCGGGTTCGACGTTCCGGCGGTCCGGCAGGATCCAGATCTGGAACAGGCGGGTGGGGGTTTTCTCCAGGTTGTATTCGGCGTGGGTGATGCCGGTGCCGGCGTGCATGACCTGGACGTCGCCGGCTTCCGTGCGGCCCTCGTTGCCGAGGTTGTCGCGGTGGGTGATGGCGCCCTCGCGGATATAGGTGACGATCTCCATGTCGCGGTGCGGGTGGGGGTCGAAGCCGGTGCCGGGGGCGACCTCGTCGTCGTTCCAGACGCGCAGCCGGCCGAGGCCCATGCGGTTCGGGTCATGGTAGCCGCCGAAGCTGAAATGGTGGTGCGCGTTGAGCCATTCGTTGCGGAAGGCGCCGAGCGAGTCGAAGGGGCGGAGTTCGATCATGGCGGGGGTCCTGTGTGGTTGCCGGCGGATTTGGGATTTGGTTTGGCATTTGGCAAGCCCGCCGATCCCGGCCGGTTCGCCGCGCAATCGGCGGGATGTGTCAGCCGTTGCGGGGGTCGCTCTACGATGGCCCCTGGTGATTCGACTGGTTGGTCGCGGCCAATGTCCGCCCATCGCTCAGGCGAAGGCGGGGCAATTGGTCACGCAATCTATTTTGTGCCGCCGTCGCCTCCGGTGTGGACAGAACTATTTCCATAGTTGTTTGTTAGCCAGTTCACAGCCTAAACTCGTCCATCCACGCCAACAATGCCTGTGCCCGCCGCAGGGTTCGCGCAGCCAGGTCATTACGGCTTCGCTCCGGACCTTGTCGGAAAGGCAACAAATAACCAAATCCCGAGGATTTCGCATGAAACAGCTTTCTCCCCGACAGGCCGCCCGGTGGATCAAACCAACCGGCCGGGCACTCCTGGCGGCAACCGCCGCGACGCTGCTGTCCGGCACCGCGTTCGCGGCCCCGATCACCTACACCGGCTTCACCGTCACGGATGGTCAGCTTGGCGCCTGGAAGTTCCATAATGCGCGGGTGTTTCTGACCTTCGAAAGCGACACCGCGGACGTCCAGGCAACCTCCATTCTGGGGACCAACGTCTCGTTCAACCCCACCGGAACCGCGCGGATTACCATCCTGACCGGCGACAGGTCCGAGCACGCCAGGTTCGCCCCGGGCCAAATCTTCGTCTCTTACGACCACGACAATACCGGCACCGGCTTCGGCTCGTACGCGCCGGATCATTCGGTGCAACCTGCATACCCGCTCGGCGTCAGCCTGTTCGGCACGGTGGAGGCGTCCGGAAGCCCCGCGGAGGCCGCCCTGCCGACGGACCTGGCCCACGACACCGGAATGAATGGCCATGGCTGGGTGTGCGCGACGTTCCCCGCGCCGATTTACAGCAACACGCTTTGCCCTGCCCCGGGCGCGCCGCTTTCAACCGACAAGGGGGACCTGTATCTCTACCAGCCCTATCAAAACGAGCCGACACCGGCCGGCAACGGCGGCTACGTTCCCGGCGCCGGCTTCTTCTTCGCCGACACCAAAACGCCAAACGAGGGTCCGCCGTTCAGCCTGCTCGGCCGCACCGAAGACGGCTCGCCCGAGGACATCACTTACAACCTGTTCCTGATCTCTGATGTTGCGCTTGGCGGCGAAACGTTCACCAACGCGAAAATCCATCTGTCCTTTCGCTCCCGTCCGTCCAAAGTCGCTCCACTCAGCGGCGGCGGCCCGAATGCCTACATCAACGAGGATGGTATCGCGCGCGCCATCATTACTTCAGGCGACCGAACGATCGGCGCCACTTTCGCGCCGCACCAGATTTACATCTACTTCGATCCCTCGAAGCAAAGCGTGGGGTTCGGCTCCTACACCGGCGGCCGCGCCTATCCGGCCAGCCTGACGCAGAACCCGTCCTTCGATGCGCAACTGGTCGGGGCGGTGTCCGATATCGTCACCACGCCGGCTGACGCCAGCAAATACACGCCGGAAACGGCGTCGCTGGTAACGAATTTGCAGAATGAGACCGTTTTGGCCTCGTTCGCGTTCTCCTGCACCGGGTTCGATCCGGCGACCACGGCTTGCTCGAATCCTGAGTCGCCCGCGCCGCTGAGCACGGACAAGGGTGCGTTCCGTGTCTACGAGCCCTATCGGTTCGGGGGCACCGTCTGGCCCTTTTCCAATAATTGGGGGATGTTCTGGTCGACCATCGGTCCGCGCGGCGACTGAGCCCCCGCCAATCCGCGGCTGGGGTGCCCCCGCACATCCAACGGCGGCGCTCACCCCAGCACCTGCCGCGCAATGATCAGCTTCTGCACCTCCGACGCCCCCTCATAGATCCGCAGCGCCCGGATTTCCCGATACAGCTCCTCCACCTTCACCCCGGCCGTCACCCCGAGGCCGCCGAATATCTGCACCGCATCGTCGATCACGCGCTGCGCCGATTCCGTCGCGTGCAGCTTCGCCATCGCCGCCTCCCGGGTGATCCGCCCGCCACCCGAGACGTCCCGCTTCCACGCAGCGCGGTAGACCAGCAGCGCGCTGGTATCGATCGCCAGCGCCATGTCGGCGATTTTCGCCTGCGTCGTCTCCATATCCGCCAGCGTCCGCCCGAACATCTTCCGGCTGCGCGCCCGCCCGGCCGCCTCGTCCAACGCCCGCCGCGCGAAGCCCAAAGCCGCCGCCCCGACGGTGGTGCGGAACACGTCCAGGGTCGCCATCGCCACCTTGAAGCCATCCCCCGGCGCGCCGAGCAGGTTCGCCTCCGGCACCACGCAGTTGTTGAAGCGCAGCGTCGCCAGAGGGTGCGGCGCGATCACGCTGATGCGGTGCGGCACGCTCAGTCCCGGCGTATCCGCCTCCACCACGAACGCCGACAGACCGCGCGCGCCGGGCGCCTCGCCGGTCCGCGCAAACACGACATACTGCCCGGCAATGCCGCCATTGCTGATCCAGGTTTTTTCCCCGTCCAGCCGCCAGCCGCCCGGCACCCGCACCGCCGAGGTCGCCAGCGCCGCGACATCCGACCCGGCCTCCGGCTCGGACAGCGCGAACGCGGCGAGGCGGCGCCCGGCGCGCACCTCCGGCAAAATCCTCTCCCGCATCTCCCCACCGCCGAACAGCGTGATCGGCCCGCTGCCCAGGCCCTGCATGGCAAAGACGAAATCGGCCAGCCCGGAATGCCGCGCCAGGATCTCGCGCGCGAGGCACAGCGTGCGCACATCCAGCGCCGCCGCGCCACCCGCCGGCACCGAGGCGTCCAGCCAGCCGGCCTCCCCCAGTTGCAGCGCCAAAGCGCGGCAGGCGGCATCCACATCCTCGCCGGCATGGTGCGGGCGCGGATCGATATGCGCCGCCGCCCAGGCCTCCAGGCGCCGCGCGAAGTCGCGGTGGCGGTCCTCCAGGAACGGCCAGTCCAGGAACGAGCTGTCGGCCATGCGGTGCTTCCCCTCCCGTTGCGCCTTGCTTGCCTGCGGATGTGCATTGCGGGGTCCGGCAGGATGCGCTTGTGAATGAACGTTCATTCAGTGTATGCGGAGGCCGGACCGGAATCAACCGGCATATGGGGGAGGCGGCCATCCTGCCTCCCTTCGGCAACAAGGGAGCAACAGACCATGGCACTGACCCACGACCGCATCGACCCCGCCAGCTTCGAGCCGAAGCATTTCCTGTGGTCGCTGAACGGCAAGGTGGCGACCATCACGCTGAACCGGCCGGAGCGGAAAAACCCGCTGACCTTCGAATCCTACGCCGAGCTGCGCGACACCTTCCGTCGCCTGACCTATGTCGATGCGGTCAAGACGGTGGTGGTGACCGGCGCCGGCGGCAATTTCTGCTCGGGCGGCGACGTGCATGAGATCATCGGCCCGCTGGTCCGCCTGCAGGAAGCCGGCGACATGCAGGGGTTGCTTGATTTCTGCCGCATGACCGGCGACCTGGTGAAGGCGATGCGCGCCTGTCCGCAGCCGATCGTCGCGGCGATTGACGGGATTTGCGCAGGGGCGGGGGCGATTATTGCGATGGCCTCGGATTTGCGGTTGGGCACGCCCGCCAGCAAGGTCGCGTTCCTGTTCACCCGCGTCGGGCTGGCCGGGGCCGACATGGGCGCCTGCAACATCCTGCCGCGCATCATCGGCGCCGGCCGGGCAGCCGATTTGCTGTATACCGGCCGGGCGATGGACGGCGCCGAAGCCGAGCGGTTCGGCTTCTACAATCGCCTGTGCGAGCCGGCGGCGGTGCTGGAGGAGGCGCAGAAGCTGGCCGCGTCGCTGGCCGCGGGGCCGACATTCGCGCATGCCATGACCAAGAAGTGCATCCACCAGGAATGGAGCATGCCGGTGGACGAAGCGATCGAGGCGGAGGCTCAGGCCCAGGCGATCTGCATGCAGACGCGGGACTACGGCCGGGCCTACCGGGCGTTCGTGGACAAGCAGCGTCCGGTGTTCGAAGGCAATTGAGCCTGCCTTACAGCGGCCCGAACCCGGCGGGGATGCGGACCTGCCGGGACCGGTGGGGCGTTATGCGGTGGTCCCTGACGCGATCGCCGGTTCAATCATTACCAAACCGTCCGCACGCCGTAGGCCGGGAATATCAGATCGCTGGTAATGATCGGCACTCCGGTCCGGATGGCTGTTGCGATCAACATCCTGTCCATTGGGTCTCTATGATGCATCGGCAGCCGGTTCGCAGCTTCGGCATCCTCCCACACCAACGGGCTGGACTGAAAACCGAGTGTGCGCAGATACCGGCTGAAACTGCCCTGTTCCGTCGGCAGCGGCGGCAGCTTGCCGATGGCGGCTTTCCGGGTCAGTTCCCACACCGTGACAGAAGCCACCGCCACGTCCGATTGCATGGCCGCCTCGCCGGCCGCGCTCATGCCCGTTGATGCGGCGCCGAAATAGGCCAACAGGGCACAGGCGTCGGCGAGATACATTATATCCAACCCTCGTCCTGCATCTCCTGGTCGGTCATCGGCGCAAGCACCTGCGGATCATAAGCGAACCCTTCCCATCCCGGAAGCGATCGCCACGAACCCGCCTTGCGGGCAGCCGGAGGGTTGATCAGGACCAGCCGCGCAACCGGGACGCCCTGCCGCGCAATGACGACCTCCTCGCCCTGCTCAACGTCGAGTAGAAGCTGCGACAGCGACGTCTTGGCCTCATGGACGTTCACCTGTTTCATGCGGCATCTCCTTAGCTAGGGGTTGACTAAGGCGATCGGGAGAGCCTGTCAAGGCGAAACAAGTGGCCAGGACCCGGCCGGGTCGGTCGAACGTGCGCCACAGACAACGCAACGCGAGCTCGACGCCAGGACAGCGGAGATATTCCCCCGCCATGCGGCAGCCACTGAACACCCGGGTCCGCTCAGGCCCTGACCCGGGCCGGGCCGCTCGAACCCCTCAGCTATTCGGCCCGCGCTCCATCGAAACCGGCTGCCACCGCCGCAGCTTCGACCCCTGCAGCACAGACGGGTTCACGCAGCTCATCGGCCACTTCCCGCTCAGCACCAGCGCCAGCTCCCGCCCGACATGCCGTTTCCGCGCCGGATCGAACCGCGCCGAGGCGGATGCCGTGTGCGCGCTCAGCGTCACGTTCGTCATCCCGAGCAAAGGGTTGTTGTCGCCCGGCGGCTCGATCTCCAGCACGTCCAGCGCGGCATGCGCGATCCACCCTTCCTGCAGCGCCCTGATCAGCGCCGGTTCCTGCACCGTCGGCCCGCGGCCGGTATTGATGAAAATCGCACTCTTCTTCATCAGGCGGAAATGTTTGTCCCCCAGCATCCCCTCCGCCTCCGGCGTCGCTGGGGCGTGCATCGAAACGAAATCCGACTGCGACAATACTTCTTCAAGCGTCGCCGGCAGCACGCCGTGCTCCACCATCACCAGTTCTTCGATGAAAGGATCATACGCGATCACTCGCAGCCCGAACGGCTTCGCCCGCTTCGCCACCGCCCGCGCCACATGTCCGAACGCGATCAGCCCCAGGGTCAGCCCCATCAGCCGGGGAATTTGCAGCAACGCCGGCCGACCCTCGCGCCAACGGCCTTCGCGCACCATGCGGTCCTGCTCGATGGTCCGGCGAAACCCCGCCAGCAGCAGCATCATCGCGTGATCCGCCACTTCCTCGATGAACGTATCCGGACAGTTCGTCACCGGCAGGCCGCGGGCCGTGGCTGCGGCGATATCGATGCTGTCCACGCCGACGCTGCCCAGCACAATGGCGCGGCAGGTCTCCGGCAGCGCCTCGACCACCCTGCGGCTGAATTTCATCCCCTTGGCGTAGACCGCGTCGGCATCGGCGGCGAACCGGATGAACCCGCCCTCGTCCGGCGGCCCTTCGACGATGGCCGCGTCGATGCCTTCCAGCGGCTCCATCTCGTAGTCGTAACCGCCGCCCGCGGTGGAGAAACTGGCCCCGGCCGGCGTCGCGATCTTGAACTTTGCCACGTCTTTCTCCCCGTCAGTGCTTCGGCGGACGCGCCCGCACGGCCTTTTCGTTGATGTCGATGCCCCAGCCCGGCCCGCCCGGCAGGATGAATTCGCCGTTCTCGATCGCCGGGACAACGGTATAGAATTCGTCGCGCCACGGCGCGCTGTCCATGTCGACTTCCATCACCCGGAAATTCGGCACCACCGCGCTGAAAGTCGCGCTGATCGCGCTGCACAGATGGCCGTAGAAATTATGCGGTGCGACGTTGATCTCCTGCACATCCGCCAGCGCCGCGATCTTCACCGATTCCAGCAGCCCGTTCCAGATCACGTCCACGATCGCCACGTCGGTGGCGTATTGGTCCAGGAACGGCTTGAACTCCCGCCGCCCGTGCAACGTTTCGCAGGAGGCGATGGGGCAGGGGGCGCCGCGCCTGATCTCCGCCAGCGCCGCCGCGTCATGCGTGTCGATCTCCAGCCAGGTCAGATGGGCCCCGGCCACGGCGGCGGCGATGCGCTTGTAGCCCTCGGTCTTGAAGTTGAAGTTCACGTCGAGGTGGAGCCCCATATCCGGCCCCACCGCCTCGCGGATGACCGCTAGCTGCTCGGTCACGCCGCGGATCAGCCGGTTGTCCCAGTTCAACTCCGGCCAGCCGGGCGTCCGCCCGAACCCGGGCACGTAATAGGTCAGCCGCCCGTCCGCCAGCGGCAGGATATTGGTCTTCAGCGCGCGGAAGCCGCGGTCCCGCACCTCCCGGGCATGGCGCGCGAGGTCGTCATACGTCGCCAGCGGCGGCGTGCCCATCAGCGCGCCGTTGCGCACCCGGTAAGTCCCGAAATGCGACCAATACACCGGAATCCGTTCCCTGATCGGCCCGCCGAACAGCGCCGCCACCGGCACGCCGTAGGCCTTGCCGGCGACGTCCAGCAGCGCGTTCTCGATCGCCGCGATCGCCTGCTGGTTCAGCCCGCCGCGCGACTGCCGCGTCAGCACGTGCAGATGCTGCGTAACCTGCTCGAACCGCCGCGGATCGCGGCCGATGAGCACGGGCGCAAGGCCATTGATGACGCCGGACAGGCCGGTGCTGCCGAAGCTTTCGTTGTATTCGGACCAGCCGGTGATGCCGTCGCTGGTGGTGACCTTCAGGAACGAAAACATCCGCCAGCCGGCATCCGCCTGCAGGGTTTCGACCCGGTCGATTTTCATGCTTTCCTCCCGGCTGCCACGCCGCGCCGGGGCGAGTCCAGCACGCCCGGCAGCGGCCGGCAAGATTACGGTGCCAGATTACGGTGCCAGGTCCCAGAACGGATGCACACCGTAATAAGAATAAATGCCCCGCCGCCAGGCGTCGTCCTGCCAGGATGCGGTTGCCTCGTCGCTGTAGGATGGAGCCCCCTGCAGCACGTCCTGGCCGATATCCACGACGTAGCCGCCCATTTCGGTGTCGTAGCTGAGTTTCTCCCACGGCAGCGGATAATAGCGGTCGCCGATGCCCAGGAAGCCGCCATGCGCCAGGACCGCATAGGCGATCCGGCCGGTGCCCTTGTCGATCATGACATCTTCGATCGCGCCGAGCTTTGCCATCTGCGTATTGAAGACGGTTGCGCCCTGCACCTGCTTGGCCGCGATCAGACGGCCGGAGGTGTCGGTGGTGTCGTCCAGGCTCGCCATGCGAAGTCTCCTGTTGCTGGTGTCACATTGAACGCGCAGGGATCGCCGAGGTGCCATCGCATCCCGCCGGGAGCATGCACGCGGGGCGGCGGCGGCTTTCCCGGGTCGTCGCGGCTGGTAGCTGGCCCCATCCCGTAATCGGGAATTTTTCCCGGCGATTCCGGGAATGCCTGCCATGGACGGACCGCCGTTCATGCGGCACCTATCCCCGTCCGGAAACGAAACCAGAGGGGAATCGATCGATGCCACCACGCAGAGCGCGCGACGCCGGTCATACCGCGCGCGGACTGGCCGGTTCGGCCGCAGTCCTCACGCTTGCGTGTTCCGCCGCGCACGCACAGGCGCCCGCCGTCAACCTGCCGCAAATCGACATCATCGCCCCCTCGCCGCTGCTGGGGTCCGGCATCGACCGCGACACCGTGCCGGCGCAAACCAATGTGCTGAAGGGCAACGACCTCACGCGCGGCGGCACCACCCCGATGCCCGACGCCGTGCGCGCGCTGAACGAACAGGTTGGCGGAGTCAGCCTCGAGTCCGCCTCCGGCAACCCGTATCAGCCCACATTGGTCTATCACGGCTTCCAGGCCTCCGCGCTGCAGGGCACGCCGCAGGGGCTGGCCGTCTATGTCAACGGCGTCCGCTTCAACTCCGCCTTCGGCGACACGGTGAATTTCGACCTGCTGCCGGATGTGGCGATCGAGGAGATGAACCTCGAAGGCTCCAACCCGGTCTTCGGCCTGAACGCGCTCGGCGGCGCGCTGAACGTGCAGCTCAAGAACGGTTTCACCTATCATGGGGGCGAGATCAGCTTCTCCGGCGGCTCGTTCGGCACCTTCGGCGGCGATTTCCAATACGGCAAGCAGAGCGGCAACACCGCCGTCTATGTCGCCGCCAGCGGGCTGCGCCAGGACGGCTGGCGCGATTTCCAGTCTTCCGGCATCGAGAACTTCTACGGCGACGTGGGCTGGCGCAGCGACACCGCCGAGGTTCATTTCGACGTCACCTTCGGCAATTCGGTGCTGAACGGGCCGGGGACGTCACCGGTGGAACTGCTGGCGGCCGATGCGGCGGCGCAGTTCACCGGTCCGAACGAGATCGACAACCGGTTCGTCCAGGTCAGCCTGTCGGGCAATGTGCAACTCAGCGACACGGTCTCGCTGCAGGGTGTCACGTACTACAACAACTTCCTCCAACGGGTCAGCAACGGCAATGCATCGAACGACACGCCGTGCACCGACGGGTCCGGTTTGCTCTGCAATGACGCCGGCTACAGCACGACATTCGGCGGGGCCGTGATCCCGGCCTTCCGCGGGCCGAGCCAGTTCGCCTACTCGCAATTGGATGACCAGACCACCAACACCAACGGCTATGGCGCCTCGGTCCAGGCGACCGACACGCAGGCCGTGTTCGGCTTCAACAACCACCTGGTGGGCGGCTTCAGCTTCGACGGCGCGCAGACCGGGTTCACCGGCGTTTCCACCATCGGCGGCATCGACGGCGCGCGCAATTTCGCCGGCCCTGGCGTCGTCATCGACGAACCCGGCACCAACACGCCGGTGCGGGTGGGGGTCAGCGACGCCTATTACGGCGCCTTCATCGCCGACACCTTCAATGCAGCCGATCGGCTGGCGCTGACCGTTTCGGGTCGGTTCAATGCGGCCGAGATCAACCTGAACGACCGGAACGGCGGCGGCCTGACCGGGAATCATTACTACCAGCACTTCAATCCCGCGGCCGGCGTGACCTTCAAGGCGACGCCGTGGCTGACGGCCTATGCCGGCTACGCCGACGCCAACCGCGCGCCGACGCCGGCCGAACTGTCCTGCGCGGGGCCGGCGGATTCCTGCAGCCTGGCGAATTTCTTCACGGGCGACCCCAACCTCAAACAGGTGGTGTCGCACACGCTGGAAGCAGGCGTGCGCGGCACCGTCGGTGTCGGCGAAGACGCGCACCTGAACTACAATCTCGGGCTGTATCGCAGCAATCTCGACGACGACATCATCTTCGTCAACAGCGTGACCTTGAACCGGGCGTTCTTCCAGAATGTCGGGCAGACCCGGCGCCAGGGGCTGGATGCCGGCATCGAGTACAAGACGCCGCGCCTGTCGGCGTACCTGACCTATACTTATACGGACGCGACGTACCAGAGCGGCTTCATCGAGGCCGCCGGCAGCAACCCGGCCGCCGACGCGAACGGCAACATCACCGTCACCCCGGGGAACCGGCTGCCCGGGGTCCCGGTCAATCAAGGCAAGCTTGGCGTGACTTACAAGGTTACCGATGCCTGGACCGTCGCCGGAGTCCTGCTGGCGCAGAGCGGGCAATACCTGTTCGGCGATGCGGCCAACCTGACGCCTCAGTTGCCGGGATTCGTCACGCTGAACCTGAGCACCAGCTATCAGATCACGCCGCACATTACGCTGTTCGCGTCGGTGGAGAACGTGACTGACGCGAAATACTATACCTACGGCACGTTCTCGCCGACATCGTCGGTGTTTCTCTCGCAGGCGCCGAACGCGGCCAATCCGCGCGCCTACAGCCCGGCCGCGCCGGTTGGCGGCTTCGGCGGGGTGCGGGTGACGTTCTGAGCTATGACGACCAGTCGCAGTGGTAGCCGTACGGCACGGGATGGCAGGTGCCGTGCAGCGCATTCGGGTCCGCCGGGCCTGCCTCCGCCACGCCGGGGGCAGGCACCCCGAAGGCGGCGACGGGCAGCGTGAAAGGTGTGCTGAAAGCGCGAGGCGACTCGGCGGCAACCCCATTGTTGATCCCATAACCGAACACCGGTGTGCCCGCGAAGGGCGTGACGACGACCGGTAACCCGGTGTACGCCGCGCCCGCGCCGAACGGCGGCACGATCGGCGTCCCGGTGAACGGCGGGTTGATCCCTCCCGTCCCGAGCGCGGCGGCCACATTGATCACCTCCGGCCGTATCGGCGTCAGCACGCGGGCGGTGACCCTCGTGCGGTAGAGACCGGCGGCGGTGCCGCCGCGTGTCGCGGCAATGGCGCCGTGCGCGTAAAATACGCCGCCGCGCGCGCCGCGAACAACCGCCGCGCCGTGCGAGGCGGTTCCGCCATGGCCGCCCGACCCGCCGCGGGCCAACGCGGATGCCGGCAGGCAAGCGGCCCCGGCTGCTGCCGCGGCAATGACGACGAAGATACGATGGCGCATGACCTTGATCCCCCGCAGGCTTTAGGACTGCTTATGGAGGCAAGTCTGATGCGGCCGGGAAAAGTGTCAAACAACAGAACCGTGAAGTAGAGGGGTGCCTGTAGACACATAATGCAGTGTCATACCGAAAACAATATTTTAATAATTCCGCCATCTATCATGATGCGGCGTTGGTGGTTCCAGGCATCCGGGGAAAGGTCGATCAACCGCCTCCGCCTCAAGCAAAGCAAGTAATGGAAACACGAATGAACACGGATGAACGCAAATAGGGTGGCAGTTCCCTCGGCCAGAGTTTGCGGGCTGATTGGACTCGTGACCATGAAGGTATGGCAGGATCCGCCGCCTTTCCAGTCAGCCCGAAAACGCTAAGCCGGAATGTATTAGAAATAATTCCATTTGTGTTGATGCGTGTTCTTTTGCGTTTCGAATGCTTCGCCGCCGTCTCCCGCAGCACAGGCGGAGACGGCATGGAGCAAAGCCGCCATCAGGCCAGCGCCGCAACCACATCCGCCAGCAGCGACGGATCGCCGACGGCGATGATCCGGCCGTCGCCGCCGGTGCGCGGCGGGTTGCCCTCCCAGTCCGTCATCCGGCCGCCGGCGCCGTGCACCACCGGCAGCAGCGCCGCCCAGTCCCAGGGCTTGAGGTCGCACTCGACGATCACGTCGATATGCCCGAGCGCCAGCAGCCCGTAGGCGTAGCAGTCGCCGCCCCAGTACACCCGCCGCACCCGGGCGGCGGCCTGGCGCCAGCGCGGGGCGTCGCCGCCCAGCATCTCCGGGCTGGTGCAGGACAGTTCGGCATGCGCCATATCGGCGCAGGCGCGCGTTCCGACCGCCCCTCCCAACGGTCCCGCAAACAACGTCCGCCGATCGGCTGCGCCAATCCAGCGCTCGCGGGTGACGGGCTGGTCGATGACCCCGACAAGCGGGGTGTCGCCGTCCAGCAGCGCCACCAGCGTGCCGAAAGTCGGCCGCCCGGTGATGAACGCGCGTGTCCCGTCGATCGGGTCGAGCACCCAGCGCAGCCGCGCCTCCGGCCGCTCCAGGCCGAACTCTTCCCCGAGGATGCCGCACTCCGGGCACAGCCGCCCCAGCACCGCCCGCATCGCCTGTTCCGCGCCGCGGTCCGCCACCGTCACCGGCGACTGGTCCGCCTTCAGGTCCGCCGGGATGGCGGAGCGGAACAGCGGCCGCACCACCTCTCCGGCCGCATCGGCGGCGGCGATGGCGGCCGCCACGTAGCGGTCGAGGCTGTCCATGCGGCGAAAATCCCGGCTGGAGAAGGCCCGGCGTTGCATGCGGCCGGGCGCGTCCGTAAGTTGCCGCAGCATAGGGAAACGAAATCGCCGCTTCAACCCGCCCTCTGCACAGCCGGACCGCCCCTCGCCGTGAACCCGATTGTCGTCATCCCCGCCCGCATGGCTTCCACACGCCTGCCCGGCAAGCCGCTCGCCGATATCAACGGCAAGCCCATGATCGTCCATATGATCGAGCGCGGGCGGCAGGCCGATATCGGCCCGGTCGCCGTCGCCTGTGCCGAGGCCGCGATCGCGGACGTGGTGCGGGCGGCGGGCGGACGGGCTGTGCTGACCGACCCGGCGCTGCCCTCCGGCTCCGACCGCGTGCATGCCGCGCTGGCGGAGCTGGACCCGGACGGTCGGCACGACGTGGTGGTCAACCTGCAAGGCGATTTCCCGACCCTCGACCCCGCCGGCCTGCGCCTGGTGATCACGCCGCTGGACGATCCGAAGGTGGATATCGGCACCCTGGTGGTGCCGATACGCGATGACGCGGAGGCCGCGACCGCGTCCTTCGTCAAGGCGGCCTGCGCCTTCGAGGGCGGCCGCACCATCGCCCCGGCGCTGTATTTCTCCCGCCAGGCAATCCCCTGGGGGCCGGGGCCGCGCTGGCACCATGTCGGCATCTACGCCTATCGCCGGGCGGTGCTCGACCGCTATGTCTCGCTGCCGCCAAGCCCGCTGGAACGGCGCGAGAGCCTTGAACAGTTGCGTGCACTGGAGGATGGGATGCGGATCGCCTGCGTGCGGATGCAGCACGGACCGTTCGGCGTGGACACGCCCGAGGACCTCGAACGCGCCCGCGCGGTATTGGCCTGCGCCCCATTGGCCTGCGCCCCATTGGCCTGCGCCCCATTGGCCCGCGCATGACCGGCGTGATCGCCTTCCAGGGCGTCCCCGGCGCCTATTCCGACCTTGCCTGCCGGGCGGCCTTCCCGGGGATGACCACGTTGCCGTGCCTGACCTTCGCCGCCGCCATCGAGGCGGTGCGGGCGGGGCAGGCCACTTTGGGCATGCTGCCCTGCGAGAACAGCCTGGCCGGGCGGGTCTCCGACATCCACGCTTTGCTGCCGGAGTCCGGGCTGTTCATCATCGGCGAGAAGTTCCAGCGGGTGGAGCACTGCCTGCTGGGCGTCAAGGGCGCCACCATCGGCGACATCCGGCGGGCGCATTCGCACTCGGTGGCGCTGGGGCAGGTGCGGCAGATTCTGGCCGAACTCGGGCTGGTCGCGGTGGTGGAGGGGGACACCGCCGGAGCGGCGCAGCTCGTCGCCCAATGGGGGCGCAAGGAGGACGCGGCGATCGCCTCGTCGCTGGCGGCGGAGATCTACGGGCTGGACATCCTGCGCGCCAATGTCGAGGACGCGGCGCACAACACCACCCGGTTCTATGTCGTGTCGCCCTGGCCGGTGAAGGTGGACGAGAAGACTCCCAAC
The DNA here is from genome assembly GCA_903851415.1 of uncultured Rhodopila sp. GTDB lineage: Bacteria > Pseudomonadota > Alphaproteobacteria > Acetobacterales > Acetobacteraceae > Rhodopila. Next base: position 27,260 of record CAINOE010000183.1, read on the forward strand.
CTGATGACGACCTTCGTCTTCCGCGTCCGCAACGTGCCGGCGGCGCTGTACAAGGCGTTGGGCGGGTTCGCCACCAACGGCATCAACATGACCAAGCTGGAGAGCTACATGCTGGGCGGCGAGTTCACCGCCACGCAGTTCCTGTGCGACGTCGAAGGCCATCCCGAGCAGCCGGGCCTGCGCCGGGCGCTGGAGGAACTGTCGTTCTTTTCGACCGAGGTGCGCGTGCTGGGGGTGTACCCGATGGCGGCGTTCCGGCTGGCGCAGGGGGCGGGGAACTAGCGCCGGATCATTGCACATACGTCATGGCCCGGCGTGTCCGGGCCACCTGTCGCGGCACGTGCGGCCATGGGTGGCCCGGACACGCCGGGCCATGACGAGCGGGAGGGAGAAGGAGGAAAAGACGGTGCGGCTCGATTGCGACCTGCTGGTCGTCGGCTCCGGGGCGGGCGGGCTGTCGGCCGCGGTCACCGCCGCCTGGCACGGGCTGAAAGTGATCGTCGCGGAGAAGGAGGCGGTGTTCGGCGGCACCACCGCCTGGTCCGGCGGCTGGATCTGGGCGCCGCTGAACCCGCTCGCCCGCCGCGCCGGGATCATCGAAAACGAGGCCGCGCCGCGCGCCTATCTGCGCGAGGTTCTCGGCAACAACTTTGACGCCGCCAGGGTGGACGCGTTCCTTGAAGCCGCGCCGCGCATGGTCGCGTTCTACGAGGCGCACACCGCCTTGCAGTTCGAGGACGGCAACAGGATCGCCGACACCTACGGCAATGCCGCGGGAGCGGGCACGGGCGGGCGCTCGGTGATCGCCGCGCCGTATGATGCCCGCGAACTGGGGGAGCTGGTGCACCGGCTGCGGCGTCCGCTGCGCGAGACGACCTTCATGGGCATGACCATCCAGGCGGGCGCCGATTTGACGGCGTTCATGAACGTGACGCGCTCACCGGCGGCGTTCGCGCATGTCGCGGGCCGTTTCGGGCGGCATCTGCGCGACCTCGCGCTGCACCGGCGCGGCATGCAGTTGCGCAACGGCCTTGCGCTGGTGGCGCGTTTGCTGCGCTCCGCGGCCGATCTGGGCGTGGATTTGCGGGTTTCGGCCCCGGCGGTGCGCCTGCTGCGGGAGGGCGGTGCCGTCCTCGGCGCCGTGCTGGCCACGCCGCAGGGGGAGATCGAAGTGCGGGCGGCGCGCGGGGTGGTGCTCGCAGCCGGCGGTTTCCCGCATGACGAGGCGCGCCGCGCGGCGATGTTCCCCGCGGCCGGCGACCACCGGACGCTGGCGGTGCCGTCGGCGACGGGGGACGGTATCCGGCTGGGCGAATCCGCGGGCGGGTCGATGGACGAAAGTCTGGCGGCTCCGGCGGCGTGGTGCCCGGTGTCGCTGGTGCCGTTCCCCGACGGAACGGTGGGAAGGTTCCCGCATATCATCGAACGGAACAAGCCGGGCATCATCGGCGTGCTGGCCAACGGCCAGCGCTTCTGCAACGAGGGCAACGGCTATCACGACTATGTCGCGGCGATGCTGCGCGCGGTGCCGGCGGGGCAGGAGGTGGCGTCCTGGCTTGTCTGCACCCGCGCGTTCCAGCGCCGCTACGGGCTGGGGATCGCCCGGCCGGTGCCGCTGCCCCCGGGCCCGTTTATCCGTTCAGGCTATTTGAAGACCGGCCGAACCATCGGCGAACTGGCGCTGGCCTGCGGGATCGATCCGGCCGGGCTGGAGCGGACGGTGGCGGAGTACAACGTGCACGCCCGCAACGGCGAGGACCCTGCGTTCGGCCGCGGCGGCACGCCATACAACCGGCAAAGCGGCGACCCGGCGGTGACGCCCAACCCGTGCGTCGCGCCGCTCAAGCACGGGCCGTTCTTCGCGGTGAAAGTGATCCCCGGCAGCTTCGGCACCTTCGCGGGGCTGAAGACGGATGCCAATGCCCGGGTGCTGGACGCGGCGGGGGCGCCGATACCGGGCCTGAACGCCGCGGGCACCGACATGGCGAGCGTCATGGGCGGCCATTACCCGGCCGGAGGGATCAATCTCGGGCCGGCCATGACCTTCGGCCATATCGCCGGCCGTCACGCCGCCGGCCTCACCGGCTTGTGAAACTCACAGCTTGGCGTGCGGATCGCGCAACTGGAATTCGGTTTCGCGCAGCGTCAGCGACACGAAATGGCTGACCGCTTCGGTGAGCGGCTTCATTGCTTGTGCGAACCATGCGCCGATGGCGCCGTCCGCGGCGGAGAAGGCTTGTTCGTCGCAGGCGAGCCGGAAGTCGCGGGCTTCGCGGGACGTTTCTCGGTTGGTCATGATCGTGGTCCTTTCTTGCGCGGCTGCAGGGCAGCAGGTGGGGAAACGCGTGTTGTCTCGCGGGTGGGCCGGGTGCGAGGCCGGCCTGTGTCCGTCCCCGGAGGGCGGGGCTGAATGCCTCGGGATAATGCTGCGAGGCTGGTCCGGTTGGGCGAGTGGCAGGACGTTTCCTTGGACCGGGGGGGAGGATACGAGCGCGGGATGGTAGCGCACAACAGGTTATCTGCGCCGGCGGTCCGGGCGGATGGACGGGGTGGGTTTGTGCCGGCCGTGTCCGTAACGTCGAATACAGGGTTCGAACCGTCGCATAACCCCCTCATATTGCAAAACTATCTGTGCCGGGAGGTGATCGGCCGAGGCGGCGGTCCGGGGGATCGCGGCGCCGCCCGGCGGGTCCGTCCGTGCATGGCTGCGGTTCCGAAACCTGCTGCCTGTTCAGCGCATCGGCCAGCCGCGGTTCCGCTTTCCGTGCCGTAAAGCGGCACGGACGCCTCGCCTCCCGGCCTGAAGCAGCGAAGCCCCCCGACGGGCGCCGGGACCTTGCGGCGCCCGCCGGCAGCCGCCAGAAGGCGGCGATGTCCCTGTCCGGCCAGCGCGAAAACCTGCCTTTGACCGCGCTGCGCGGAGTCGCAGCGGTCTGGGTCGTCTTGTGTCACGTGCAACTGTTCTGGTTCCCGGGCGCGCCCGCGGGCATCGCGGCGCTGTGCTGGCTGGGCCAGGCGGCGGTGGACATCTTCTTTGTCCTGAGCGGGTTCATCCTGGCCTGCGTCTATGGCGGGCTGCGGCTGAACCGGGCGAAGCTGTTCTGGCTGCGCCGTATCTGCCGCATCTACCCGCTGCATCTGGCGGTGCTGGCAACGTTCGGCTCTTTGACCTTCACTGCCGTGCTGCTGCATCGCAGCGGTTTCCCCCACGACTGGGAGTCGTTCGGCGTAGAGGCGCTGCTGCTGCACCCGTTCCTGCCCGGCCTGACGCCGTGGAACCCTCCGACATGGTCGCTGGGGATCGAGATGCTGTGCTACGCGTTGTTTCCGTTCGTGGCGCCGCTGTTCGCCCGGTCCCGCGGATGGTCCGCCGGCGTCGCCGCTCTCGGCCTGGCCGCGGCCGAGTTGTATGTGGTGCAGCGCTACGGGGGCGCGACGGCGGGGCGGGGGGCGGTGCTGCGCGGCCTCGCAGGCTTTCACCTGGGGATGGCGCTGGGGTTTCTGTCGCCGCGGTTGCGGCCTTCGTTGGCCGCGCCCGCCTCGCTGCCGGCTGCCGGTGCCCTGGTTGCCGGGGTCGCGCTGGTCAGCCCGGCCGTCGTCGTCCTGTCGGCGGCGGCGCTGATCCTGGCCTTGGCGCCGGAGCAGGGGCGGGTCGCCCGGCTGCTGGGCTCACGCGGGACGGTCTGGCTGGGTCGCGTGTCGTTCTCGATCTACCTGCTGCATCCGCCGCTGATGAACCTGATCCAACGGGTCCCGGTTCCCGGCGGCCACTGGAGCCATCTGGCGATGCTGGCGGCGATCCTGTTCCCGATGTCGGAGCTGACCTACCGCTGGATCGAGCGGCCCGGCCGGCGCATTCCGGCTGTTTTGCTGCGGAGGTACGCGGGTTGATCGGGCTTGCCGAATGGCGCTTGGCCGCTTAATTGTGCCGAATGGCAGTCGAAAGAATAGCCCGATGCCCGAGTTGATCCCGGTGCAAACGATTGTGCAGGACTTTGTCCCGGCGCCGATCACCGACGCGGAGGGCGGGGCGATGTTCCGGGCCTGCGTAAACCTGTTCCGCCTGTGGCGGGTCTCCGACGCCGAGGCCGCTATCCTGCTCGACCTGCCGTCAAGGACCCTTGCCCGCTGGAAGGCTGGCACCATCGGGCGCATCGGCCGTGACCAGAAGGCCCGGCTGTCGAACCTGATGGGCATCCACTCGGCTCTGCGCCTGATTTTCCGGGAGCCGGAGCGGGCCTATGGCTGGATCAAAGCCCCCAACCAGGCGTTCGGCGGCCGATCGGCGTTGGACGTGATGCTCGGGGGGGAGTTGACGGATCTGATGCGGGTTCGGCGATATTTGGACTCCGAACGGGGCGGTTGGTGATCGGCGTTGAGTCGATTCCGCTGGTCAATGTTGCGTGGCGGCGTGCGGTCAGGATTATCCGGAGCCTCTATCCCCCGATCGATCTCTTCGAGGATATCGCCGATCCGGCGGATTGGGCGTTGCTGATTTCCGCGGAACGGAAAACCAACCCGCGGCTGATGGAGACGATCGGGAACCTCGATCTGGTGCCTCCCGGGAGACGCGTCGGGGGGCCGGGTGCGTCGTATCTGATGGCGCCGTTCACCCATGTCAGCACGGATCGCCCGAGCCGGTTCAGCGATGGGCGGTTCGGGGTGTTGTATGTCGGGGGAACCTTCGAGGTCGCGCTGTTCGAAACCATGCACCATCACGCCCGGTTCATGGCGGCGACGGCGGAGCGGCCGGGATGGACGTCGCGGTTTCGGGAGATCGTTCTGGATGTCGATGCGCAGTTGCACGACATTCGCGGCGTTGACGGGTGTGGTGCGGTGCTGGCGCCGGATGATTATACGGAAAGTCAGGCTTTGGGTTCGCGCCTGCACAGTGTTGGGTCGGACGGCATCGTGTATCCGAGCGTGCGGGCGCCGGGTGGTGAGTGCGCGGGCTTGTTCTATCCGGATTGCGCTTCGCTTCCGACACAGGGGCGGCATCTGGATTATCATTGGGATGGCAGGACCGTGGACTTTTACCGGGAAATCGGCAGCGGGCAGGTATACCGTGTTGTTTAGTTGGCGCGGTTTGTAGCCCCGTCCGGCCTCATTGCTTCAGGGCATCTTAGGGCGCGGGCGACGCGAAGCGACGCCCGGGCCCTTGAAGTGTGATAGCAATCCGTTATTTTGCTATCAACGCTGTCGTCTTTGGGGCCATGCCATCATGCCGGCCGTCACCATTCGCGGTCTCTCCTATGAGACGCATCGCGCCTTGAAGGTGCGTGCGGCGCAGCACAATCGCAGCACTGAAGCAGAAATGCGTGCCATACTGGAAGCCGCCGTGCGGCCCGAGGGTCGGGTGCGTCTCGGCTCGGCGCTGGCCGAGATAAGCCGGACGATCGGCCTTACCAATGCCGATGTCGAGGCCCTGGAACAGGCGGGCGACACCACCCCGGCCGAACCGCTGCGTTTCGAATGATCCTGCTCGACACCAATGTCGTGTCCGACGCGATGCGGCCGGACTCCGCTCCCGCGGTGCGCACATGGCTCGACGAACAGGCGGCGGAGACGCTGTTTTTGTCCAGCGTCACGATCGCGGAACTAAGATTCGGAGTCGGCGCACTGCCCGGGGGGCGTCGCAAGGACAAGCTGACGGCGGCGCTCGACACGGTGCTGGACCTGTTCGCGGATCGGATCCTGCCGTTCGATACCCGGGCGGCCCGCCGCTATGCCGATCTGGCCGTCCGGGCGCGGGCCGCCGGAAAGGGGTTCCCCACGCCGGATGGCTATATCGCGGCGATCGCGGCGGCGCATGGGTTCGCGGTCGCGTCCCGCGACACGAGCGCATTCACGGCCGCGGGCCTGATTGTGATCGATCCGTGGACCGCGGCCGTTTGAGCGACGGCCCCATCGGCGCTGAATTAACCGGCTAAGGGCCGACTGTCGTCCCATCGTGATGGTGCGCGAAGGCGCACCATCCACGCCTTGCGGTGCCCGGAGCCAAGACGCGGACGCCGGCCTTCGGCCGTATGACGAACGTGCCACGGCCGGAGAGTCCATTTCGCTGGCGTTGGCATGATCCACCCTTGTCCAGGGTTTCAGATCATCTATGCGCAGCGGCAGAATGATGCGATACAGAACCGCATCCCTGTCCGAAGACACATGGCCCGCACGATCCTGTCCTGCCTCGGTCTTTGCCTCGCCACCGCTGCCGCCGCCGGCGTGACCGCGGGGGTGAGCGGCGTCAGCCCTGAGGCGGTTGCAGCCGCGGCGACGCTGGGCGGTGTGGCGGGCAATTTCGCAACCGATCTGTGCCGGGTGCTGTATCGGCCGGTGGCGGAACGCTGGCTCGACGGCCGCTCGGGCATCGACGAAAACCATCATGTCGCCTGCGCGCTGCGTCTGGCGCAGCTCAAGGCGCTCGGGACGGTGCGGGAGCGCCTGGATACGCCATGGTTCGGCCAGGGCGATCCCGAACAGCGGCAGGCGGCGGAGGCGTTCAGCCTCGCGCTGGAGCGCTTCCTCGATGACGAGACGGGCAGTGCGGAGCGTCCGGGCTTCCAGGCTGGCGGCCTCGCGGCGGACGAGCGGGTGGTGCGCGATGCCGTGCTGCTCGGCCTGCCGGATATGCTGGACGCGAGTCTCGCCGCCCGGCGCGCCGGTGGGGATAACGCGGCGATTCGTGAAAGCCTTGCTGATGTGCGCGCGGCGGCGGAACGGGCGGTGCTGGCGGAGATCGGGCTGCGCACCGGGACGCGGGATTTGCCGGCAGCGTTCGTCCGGGCGTTCGACGGCAGCGACTTTCCCGACTCCTGGTTCGACCTGTTCGTTCGCGATGCCGCCTTCCGGTTGAAGGACGACGCCGGGTTCGAGCGGGTCTGGCAGGCCGAGCAACTGTCTCTGGTCAAGGCCATCGCGGCAGCCAACACCGCCGTGCTGGAGCGGATCGAGGCGGTTCAGGGCGAGCACACCGGGATGCTGCTGGAGCTTCTGGCCCTGGCCCGCACCGGCGGCGTGTTCCAGCGTGCCGCCGCCCAGGGCATCCCGGAAGCCGCCGTCCGCGCGATCGTGGAGCGGCTCGGCGGCGAGGGCATCGCTGCGGACGACCTGATCCCCTGGCTGGACAACTGGATTGACGCCGCGCGGCAGGAACTCGGGCGGCGGACCAACGAGGGCGAGGCGTTCGAGGCCGCCCGGCGGGAAGCGGAACGGCGCTTCCGGGCCGGCCGCCTGCGGGAAGCCTCCGCCGCGTTCATGGACGAGCTTGAGCGGGAGAACCGGGCGGAGGCGGAGCGTCAGGCGGAACGCAAGCGCCACCGGATCAGGCTGCTGGAGGAAGCCATCCGCTATGACGAACTCGCCTTCGACCCGCCGGCGGTGGTGGCGAAATTGCGAATGATCGCCGATATCAACGACTTCACAAGCCCGAGCGCGCGGGGCGATTGGTTCAACAAGCGGGCAATAGGCTTTTATGAGCGGGGCCGAGACCACGGAATCAACGCAGCTTTGGGAGTGGCAATCGCCGTTTTTGGTTTGGCGCTTGAGGAACGTACACGCAATCTCGCACCTCTTAAGTGGGCAGCTATTCAGAATAGCCTTGGAACTGCGCTTTCGACGCTCGGAGGCCGCGAAACAGGGTCGGCGCGGCTGGAAGCGGCGGTGATAGCTTATCGTGCCGCGTTGACGGAACGGACTCGCGACCGCGTGCCGCTAGCCTGGGCGATGACACAAAACGATCTGGGCAATGCTCTTTCGACGCTTGGCGAACGTGAAATCGGAACATCGCGGCTGGAGGAGGCAGTATCAGCTTATCGCGCTGCGTTGGCCGAGAGTAACCGCGAGCATGCCCCACTCGCTTGGGCCATGACGCAGAACAATCTCGGTAACACGCTGCAAGTGTTAGGAAGACGCAATGGCAGCACGCGGCAAATAAATGAGGCGATTTTAGCATTCCGATTGGCGCTGGAGGAGCGCAGTCCCGACCGAGACATTCGCGCCTGGGCGGCCACGCAGAGCAATCTCGGCAATGCACTTGCAGTGCTAGGTGCCGACGAAACCGGGACGGCGAATCTGGAAGCGGCGGCGTCAGCATATCGCTTGGCACTGGTGAAGGGTATACGCGAAAGTGTGCCGCTTTCGTGGGCGACGACGCAGACTAACCTCGGCAATGTACTAATGATGCTCGGCGCTCGCGAATCCGGGACAGGGCGGCTTGAAGAGGCGTTAACGGCGTATTCCGCGGCTCTCGAGGAACGCACCCGCGAATGTGCCCCGCTCGACTGGGCGTTGACCTTTGGCAATCAGGGCGTCGCGCTGATTCAGCTTGCCGATCGACTGAACGATGAGGCTTTGGCGGCGCGGGCGTTGGACCAGATCGAAACGGCCAGAGATGTCATGCGCGACGGCGGCCATGCGACGAACGCGGCGTCCTATGACTCCAATCTTGGTTTGGCTATCGCGGTCCGGGCAAGAATTCGGGGTGGATAGCGGCTTGCGGAGAGAATGATTGGCGCCATAAATCAGTAACTCCAGGTCATCGTAACCCCCCCCGCCGGAATGACGAATACGTGGCATCCTGCGGCAACGCCCATGGGTAACAACGAAAATGACAGATGGAGCGGCCCATGATATCTTCACCAGCATGAACCTGACCGTCAGCATCCCCGACGACTTGGCGAGGCGGCTCGAAGCCGATGGCGCCGATCTGTCGCGGCGCGCGCTGGAAGCGCTCGCGTCCGAGGAATATCGCGCCGGCCGCCTGACCAAGCCGGAACTTCGCCAATTGCTCGGCTATGAGACGATCTATGAATTGGATGCCTTCCTGGCAGCGCATGGCGTTTTCGATCCCTACACCCTGGACGACCTGGAGCGCGAGCGGCAGGACCTCGATCGGCTCGGCTTCTGAGGCAGCGTGCGGGTCGTCGTCGCGGATACTGGACCTCTGCATTATCTGGTGCTCATCGGCGAGGCGGACCTGCCCCATCGATTGTTCGGCCGGGTGATCATACCTGACACGGTGCAAGCCAAACTTCGGCATCCGTGTGCGCCCGCTCTGGTCCGGGAGTGGATCGCAAGCCGGCCATCCTGGGTCGACGCCATGCCGGCCGGGCCAGTCGAACAGCTGCCGCTGCCGTCGCTTGGTGCGGGGGAGCGTGCCGTGATCGCGTTGGCGGAGCTGCATCAGACCGATCTCATTCTGATCGATGATCGAGCCGGCACCATCGCTGCGCGCGGGCGAGGGCTTGCGGCCGTTGGCACGCTCGGCCTGCTCGATCTGGCGGGACGGCAGGGCCTCGTCGATGTCGGCCATGCGGTTGCGCGCCTGAAAGCCACGAATTTTCGAATTCGACGGGAAATACTTGACGCATTACTTGCCAAGCATTTGGATTGACTGAGAGCGATCGGTTCCCGCTCACCCCCGACCCGACCTCACCACCCCACCCTGCCGCAACGGCAAATTCGTCCGATACACCACCCGCTTCAGCGCCAGTGCCGATTCAAACGACTGCACCCCGGGGATATGCGTCAGGCGCCCGCGCAGGAACGCCTCGTATGACGCCACATCCGCCGCCACCACCCGCAGCAGGTAGTCGGTCGCACCCGTCATCTCGTACATCTCCATCACCTCCGGGCACGCCTCCACCGCCCGCTCGAACACCCGCAGCGTCTCGTTCGCATGGTTCGCCAGCTTCACCGTCACGAACACGTTCACCGGCAAGCCGACCTTGTCCTGGTCCAGCAGGGCGACGTAGCGCTGGATGACGCCGGCCTCCTCCAGCAGCTTCTGCCGCCGGTGCGACGGGGACGGCGACAGATGCGCCGCGTCGGACAAATCCTGCGCCGTCGCCCGGCCATTGGCCTGCAGGCAATCCAGAATCGCCAGGTCCAGCCGATCAAGGTCCATCAAGCACCTGTGGGGTGAGACTCGGCATTTTGACGCTTTCTGCCAAAAAAGACCACGCGGTCACGCGACTATGGCAAGCTTTCCCGCCGTGCCATACCTACTATCCGGTAACTGAGGGAAACAGCCCTTGAAGGGACAAACGCCCATGGATATCGGTCTCGGACACGCCGGCATTACCCTGGAGTCGCGTTTCGCCGATTTGGACCAGCCGGTGCTGCTCACCGGCATCCAGGCGCTGCTGCGGCTGCTGCTCGAGCAGCACCGCCTCGACCGCACCGCCGGGCTGAACACCGCCGCTCTGGTGTCGGGCTACCGGGGCTCCCCGCTCGGCATGCTCGACAAGGAACTCTGGACGCAAAAGAAGCTGATGGCGGCGCACGACATCCGCTTCGAGCCGGGCATCAACGAGGACCTCGCCGCCGCGATGATCTACGGCACGCAGGAACTCGACGCCTTCCCGGGCGCCAAGTACGACGGCGTCTACGGCATGTGGTACGGCAAGGGTCCGGGCGTGGACCGCACCGGCGACGCGTTCCACTGCGCCAACATGGCGGGGACGCATAAAAACGGCGGCGTGCTGGCGATTGCCGGAGACGACCACGGCGCGCATTCCTCCACCTATCCGCACCAGACCGAATACGTCTTCCAGAACTGCTTTATCCCGGTGCTGAATCCGGCCTCCGTCCAGGATGTCATTGATCTCGGGCTGGCCGGCTACGCCATGTCGCGCTTCTCCGGCGTCTGGGTCGCCATGAAGACCACCGCGGAGACAATGGAGCAGGCCTCCACCGCCACCGTCGCCTCAAGCCGCCACTTCGTCACCCCGGACATAGCCCACCCGCCGCACGGCCTGAACTTCGACCACCTGCTGAAGTTCCCGGCAGATCGAGCGGAACTCGAACGTCGGATGATCGAGGAACGGATGCCCGCCGTGCTGGCCTGGGCCCGCGCCAACCGCATCGACCGCGTCACCAGCGGCTCGCCGCAGGCCAGCATCGGCGTGATTACCGTCGGCAAGGCGCATGAGGACACGCTGCACGCCCTCCGCCGCCTCAACCTCTCCGCCCACCCCGAACTCGCCATCTACAAGATCGGCATGACCTGGCCGCTGGAGACGGAAGGGTTGCGCGCCTTCGCCCGCGGCAAGCGCGCGCTGATCGTGATCGAGGAAAAGCGCAGTTTCGTCGAAAGCCAGATCCGCGACGCGCTCTACAACCTGCCGGCGGATGAACGCCCCGAGGCCAGCGGCAAGACGGACCCGCGCGGCGCGCCGCTGCTGTCGCCGCTGATGGAATTGTCGCCGGAGAGCGTCGCCGGAGGCCTCGCGAAAATCCTCGGCCATGCCGGCCTGAACCTGCCCGCGCCGCCCGCGCCGGAGGCCGTCTCCCGCCCCGATGGCCTGCTGCGCCGCGCCCCCGCCTTCTGCGCCGGCTGCCCGCATGCGACATCGACAAAACTGCCCGATGGCAGCTTCGCCAGCGCCGGCATTGGCTGCCACTTCATGGCGATGGACGACGGACCGCAGACCCGCACTTTCACCCACATGGGCGGCGAGGGCGCGCCCTTCGTCGGGCTGTCCAGCTTCGTCGAGATGAAGCACATGTTCGCCAATATCGGCGACGGGACCTACCAGCACTCCGGCAGCCTCGCCATCCGCCAGGCCGTCGCGGCGAAGACCCGCATGACCTACAAGCTGCTGTTCAACGACGCCGTCGCCATGACCGGCGGCCAGCCGGCCGAGGGCACGCCGACGGTGCCGGGGATCGCCGCCCAGCTCGCCGCCGAGGGCGTCAAACGCATCGCCATCGTGGCCGACGAAGCCGATCGGCTGCCCCCCGCGTCGGCGCTGCCGCCCGGCGTCACGCGGCATGTGCGGACGGAGATGGCAGCGGTGCAGGCCTCGTTGCGCGACTACGAAGGCCCGTCGGTGCTGATCTACGACCAGGTCTGCGCCACGGAAAAGCGCCGCCGCCGCAAGCGCGGCACGATGGCCCACGCCCCCCGGCATGTCGTGATCAACGAGGCTGTGTGCGAGAACTGCGGCGACTGTTCCGTCCAGTCCAACTGCATCGCGATCGAGCCGGTCGAGACCGAACTCGGCCGCAAGCGGCGGATCAACCCGACAAGCTGCAACGTCGATCTGTCCTGCCTGAAGGGCTTCTGCCCAAGCTTCGTCTCCCAGGCCGGCCCGCCGACGGCGCCGGATGCCGACAGGCAATGGCAGGCGCGGGAAGCGGAACTGTCCGCCGGGTTGCCGGTGCCGGTGCTGCCGTCGCTCGGCGTGTGGCGCAGCCTGTTCGCCGGCATCGGCGGTGGCGGCATCGTGACGTCGGGCGCGATCCTGGCGATGGCGGCGCATCTGGAGGGCAGGGCGGTCAAGACCCTCGACTTCACCGGGTTGGCGCAGAAGAACGGCGCGGTCGTCGCGCATGTGCAGATCGCCGCCGAGGAAGACGATCTGGATGTGGTTCGGATCCCCCTCGGCACGGCGGACCTGATGCTGGCGGCGGATCTGGCTGTCGGCTGCCAGGCCGGGGTGCTGGAGCGCAACGCCCGCACCGCCGTGGTCATCGGCAACCTGGACCTGGCCGCCACCGCGGAGTTCAAGCGCAACGCCACCCTGTCGATCGATGCCGCGCTGCACCGGCGGACGATCGAGAAGGTGACCGACGCGCGGCGCTCCCTGTGGCTGCACGGCGTGCGGCTGGCGGAGCGGCTGTTCGGCAACGCCCAGGCGATGAACACGCTGCTGCTCGGGCTGGCCTGGCAGCGCGGCCTGGTGCCGGTAGGCGAGGCGGCCATCCTGCGCGCGATCGAACTGAACGGCGCCTCCGTTGCGCTCAACAAACGTGCCTTCCTGTGGGGCCGCATCCTGGCGGAGCAGCCGGCGCTGATGGAGCAGATCCTGGCCGGTGTGGTCGAGGGCCCGCCGATGGACCTCGCCACCCTGATCGACCACCGCTCGGGCCTGCTGACGGCGTATCAGTCGAAGCGCTATGCGAAGCGCTACCGCCGGCTGGTGGAGGCGGTGGTGGAGCGGGAGTCGGCCGTGCTCGGCGCCCCCGGGCGGCTGTCGCGCGCCGCGGCCGAGGGGCTGTTCCGGGTGATGGCCTACAAGGACGAATACGAGGTCGCCCGGCTGCATGCTTCGGCGACATACGGGGAGAAACCGGCCTTCCACATGTCGCCTCCGCTGGTCGGCCGCGCCGATCCGGTGACCGGGCGGCGGCGCAAGATCGCCATCCCCGGCTGGGCGGCGCTGCCGCTGTTCCGCGTGCTGCGGCACGGCAAGCTGCTGCGCGGCACGGTCGCGGACCCGTTCGGCTTCCAGGCCGAGCGGCGCCACGAGAGGGCGCTTGTCAGACAATACATCGGCGATCTGCGGGTGGTCATGGAGGCGCTGACGGTGGCGAATGTCGATACCGCGGTGGCGCTGGCGGAGCTGCCCGATCAGATCCGCGGCTTCGGCCCGGTCAAGGACGCCAACCGCGCGAAGGCGCAGGCGCAGCGGGCGCAGTTGCTGGAAGCGCTGTCCCGCCCGGCTGCGCTAGCGGTGGCGGCGGAGTAGGGGGGCAGGCGCGCAGCGACCGGGAAGCCGGGTCCCGCGCGGGGACGCTAATTCTGCCCCAGCCGATCATAGAAAAGCACGTGGAGTCCCGGGACGAGCTGCGCCATCACCTCGAAATCGGTGTCTTCCGTGACAACGGCGAGGCCGGCCTTGCGCGCCAGCACGGCTGTCAGCGCATCGCTGATCAGCTCGACCCGATCAAAGGCGGTCGCGATCTTGCCGCCGCCGCCGGCAACCGCACGGGCTGCCCGCCCGGCCAATGCACCGGCCTCAAGCCAATCTGCGTCGGCCGGAACCAGCACCTTGGCGGGGTCCATGCGCGACAGCAGGGCCTTATAGGTGGCGAGGACCCGGGCCGTGCCGGGATGGTCGGGGTCCAGCCGCCCGCGGACCCAGGCCAGCTCGGCTCTTGTCGGCGCGGCCACGAATAGCCGCGGCAGCGCTTCAAGCAACCGGCGCAGCACGGGTGGCCCTCGGCCGGCCAAAGCGTTGATGAAGACGTTGGTATCCAGCAATACCGGACCCTCAGGCACGCCGGCTCCCAGTTTCGGCAACGCGGTTCGTGGTCGCGGGACCTTAGTCATCGTCGGGCCGGGTCAGAGGTCGATCTGATCGAGCAGTTCGGGCGGGGTGTCGGCGAGCGTGCCCCAATTGCGGGCCAGCCACGGACCCAGTTCGTCCTCGGTGGCAAGCGACGCGAGGGCGGCGGTGATCACGGCCGCCGGCGAGGTGGTGCCGACGCGCTTCGCCGCTGCCTGGAACAGTTTTGGTGGGACCTTTGCGTTGAAATGCTTGGTTTTCGGGCCATCCAGAAGGCCCAAGCCCTCGGCGATCTGCAGCGCCACCGTGCCGCTTTCGCGGCCGGGTGAGCGTTTGGTTGCGGGGTTCCGCCGCGGTCCGGGCGGCTGCGCGGTTTTGACCGTGGCCATGCGAGATGCCTCCGTGGTGTTACTTATCAGTGGCTTTGGTAACACCAAATCGGGCTGCGCGCCACATCTATTTCGTCGCGCCGCCATGGCGGCGCGAACGGGATCACCAGACGATTTGTTCGAAACCGTACGCTAAGCCGATGGCGGCCGTCGGTTCGTGGGCTAACTGTGTCATTGCAGAATCGACGTGTACGGCTTAAAGTCGCCATATGATGCGGAAAAATCTCCTCACTACCGTTCTGGCCGCTGGCCTGACGGCTGCGAAGGCTGAGGCGGACCACATGCGGGGACCGACGTTTGGCGCCCGTCGAGTCGTACATCAGCACCGGGGTCAGGCTGCCAGGGCGTTGCCCAACCATGCAAGCAAATGGGTGTCTCTGTGCATCACTGGTTAGACATTGGAGCAGCGCTGTCAGCGTTTGTAGCAGCGATATTCTGGTTCCTTTCAGCTTATGGAAAACTGCCTCCAATGACCAGTTATTGGGATTCAGTGCCCGAGCACGATCCATTCTATAGGACCGTAAAATACTCGGCCCGGATGAACCGGTGGGCGGCTGGTTTTAGTGGATTGTCAGCGCTGTGTATGGGCATCGAACTTTTCGCCAAATGATGTGGCGTTTCAGGAATCAAGCGCCCATTCGTCACTGCCAAACCGCCGTGTTAGGCTTAGGCGACGCCCAAAAACTATCGCTTCAAGGCGGCACCCTCGGTGAGACGGTGTAGTTCCATTCCGGATGGAATGCGTCGCCCGTGATATTGAGGGTTGCCATCTCCTCTTTGGTGACCTGGATGCCCTTCGGGTAGA
>CAINOE010000184.1 GCA_903851415.1 uncultured Rhodopila sp.
CGGCCCGCTTTTCCGCAAAGTCAACCGCGGCGGCGCGGTCGAGAGCGCCCGGCTGAGTGCGGACGGGGTGCGCCAGATCCTGCTCAAGCGCGCCGCCGCGGCCGGTTTGAAGGGCACGCTGGCCGAGCCGGTCAGCCCGCACGGGCTGCGCGCGGGGTTCGTGACGACCGCCTACCGCAACGGAGTGCCGGACGAGGAGATCATGGGGCACACCCGGCACCGGAGCTTGACGACCATGCGTACCTACGTCCGACGGGCCAAGCTCAGCCAGGCCAGCCCGGCGGGCAAACTCGGGCTGTAGTAGATGGCCGCTTGAGTGGGCAGGTTTCTCCAAATTCGGCTGTAGCTCCCGATCACGATGAGAGACTTCCCGGCACATCCGATGCCAGCTATATGACAGCATTGACAGCATGCGCAGCGGGGAATCCTGGTGGCTACTCTTACTGTTCGAAATCTTGACGACGACGTCGTCCGCGCGCTCCGCATTCGCGCCGCCGAGCATGGGCGGTCAGCCGAAGCAGAGCACCGGGAGATCTTGCGCTCGGCGTTGGCCGAGGCTGCGCGGTCATCCCCGCGAGCGGCGGCAGCTGCACGCCTGGCGGAGTTCCGACGTCGTACCGCGGACCGCGGGTCGGCCAGTGCCGCCGAACTCCTCCGAGAATCGCGGATGGGTGAGGCCGGCGACGCGTCTCGGGCGATGGACAGCTAAGGTTGGCACTGGTCGTCGATGCCAGTGTCGCCCTGAAATGGGTTCTACAAGAGCCGGACAGTCATCTCGCGCAGGCGCTGGCCGAGGGCGACGAGACGCTTCTCGTGCCGGACTTTTGGCTGAACGAGGTATGCAACGTCCTGTGGCTCCAGGTGCGCAAGCGTATTTTCTCGCCGGACGAGGCGAGAGAGGGACTGGCCCTGCTTCGAGCCGTCGTTGAACCGACACCCACGGGCGAACTTGAACTGCACGACGTCGCCCTGGACATCGGCCTGGCCACAAACCACTCGACCTACGACACGCTGTATCTGGCCTTCGCGTTAGCCATGGGAGCACGGGCCGTTGTCGTGGCAGACGGTTTGTTTGTGAAGGATATGCAAAGACATCCTGATCCAACGTTGGCGGCCATGCTCCTGCCTCTCGACACCTGGGCGCACGGGCATGGGTTGACCTGACCGCCGCCATGGCCCGACGCGGCGCGCTCTTCCGGCTGGTAACTTTGTCGGCCCTGCAAGCGCGGCGCGGGGGCCGGGGCGCGTGATCGCCTATCTCTGCGTAGCCGTCGGCAGCGCGCTCGGCGGAGTCGGGCGATACGGATTTGGCTTGCTGGCCGCCCGTCTCTGGGGAGAAAGCTTTCCCTGGGGCACCATCGTCATCAACATCGTCGGCAGCTTCATCATCGGCTTCTTCGGCGCACTGACGGCACCGGAGGGACCTCTGCCGGCCGACCCGAACCTCCGCATCTTCGTCATGGTCGGCATCTGCGGCGGTTTCACGACGTTCTCGTCGTTCAGTCTGCAAACCCTGTCCCTGGCGCGCGACGGCAGTTGGCTCCCGGCGATGGGCAATGTGGTGCTATCGGTGACCCTGTGCCTTCTGGCCGTGACCCTCGGGCACCTGGCCGCCGGCTGGATCGGCCTGTTGCAGTCGGAGGCGTCCGCCATGTCTCACTCGATCATTGCCATTCTTGACCGCGCGGAAACCGCACGCCCGGTCCTCGCCGCCGCAGCGCTGGTCGCCGGCAAATTGGGAGACACGCGGATCGAGGCGCTGCACGTGCGTTATGACGCCATGGAAGGCTTCATGCCGACCGAGGAGCTCATGACCGAGGAGCGCCGGCAGGAGATCGACGGTGAGGCCGCCCGGTTGTCAACGCATCTGCGCAGCACCTTCGAGACATGGCGTGCGGAGGGAGGCCTCCGGGAATGGCGGGAGGTCACGGGCGAGACCGCCAAGGTCATCGCCGGCGAAGCCACGAAGGCCGGTCTCATTGTCATCGGTCACGGATCCGGACGCCATCAGGCAGATGCGCAGCAGGCTATCCACGTGGCGCTGTTCGTGTCTCGACTCACGATCTTGCTGGTGCCCCCGGCCGTTCCGGTGTCGCTCGGACGTGTCGTCGCGATCGCCTGGAAGCCGAGCGACGCGACCAACCGGGCGATCGAGGCGGCGCTCCCGATGCTGCTGCATGCCGAGCGAGTCAGCGTCTTAATCGAGACGGGTGACGGCGAAACGGCGCCCGTCGAGCTGCTCGACAAGCTGCGACGGGCTGGGATCGCCGCGGATGTGGTGCGATTCCGGGCCCAAGATGTGTCGGTTGGCGAGGCGCTGATCGCTCGGGCACATGAGGTTGGCGCCGATCTGCTGGTGATGGGAGCCTATACGCACAGCCGGCTGAGGGAGTTCCTCTTGGGGGGTGCAACGCGTGAAGTTCTTGCGGCGGCCGATCTTCCGGTGTTGATGCATCATTGAGCCGCAACGATCCCGTGCCCGGGGAGGCAACCGATTTCGACGTCAGGCAGTGGTGGGGCATTCGCACCGGCCGGTGCGCCGGCGGCCGGTGGATCTTCCGCCGCCGATCTGACCGCATTGCTTGCGGCGATACCGGCGGCGGTGCCCGCGCCGTCCGCCAACCAGGCACGATCGCTGCGTCAGATAGGCATCCTGGGACAGCGGCTGTCAGCGGATCGATTTCAGGTGGCCGTGCTCGGCCAGTTCAAGCGCGGCAAGAGCACGCTGCTCAACGCACTCCTCGGCATGCCGCTGTTGCCAACCGGGGTCGTGCCGGTAACCGCGATCCCGACATTCATCGCGGCTGGACCGGCGCCGGAACTGCGCGTGACCGGCGGCTCGGGCGAGGCGCGCGCGCTTCCGGTCACCGGACTGGACGATCTGCGGGTACAGCTTGAGGCGCTGGTCACCGAAACCGGAAATCCCGGCAATCGCCTGGCGATAAGCCGCGTCGAGGTGGATGTTCCGGCCGCACTGCTACGCGGCGGCGTCGTGCTGATCGATACTCCGGGCGTCGGCTCGACGTTCCACCACAACACGGCGACCGCGGACGCGGTGCTTCCCGACTGCGATGCCTGTCTGTTTGTCGTGTCCGCCGACCCGCCGATAACGGAAGTCGAGATCGCCTACCTGTTGCGGATCAAACAGCATGTCGCCCGCATCATCGTCGTGCTGAACAAGATCGACGCGATCGAGCCGGCCGATCGGCCTGTCGCCGAGGACTTCCTGCGCGGCGTGCTGGCGGAGCAGGCCGGTCTGTCCGCCCCGATCTTCTGTGTTTCCGCCCGTGCCGCCGTCCGCGCGCAGGCGGACGCTGATACCCTGGCGTTCGACCGCAGCGGACTGGTGGAGCTGGAGCTTCACCTGGGGACCATCCTCACCCGGGAAAAGCGCGGCTTGCTGCGGCAGGCCGTCGCTCGGAAAGCGGTTGATCTGATCGGCGACATCGTTCTTGAGATGGAGCTTGTGCTCCGATCGCTGCGTCTGCCGGCCGCGGATCTCGAACAGCGCCTGGACGTGTTCGGCCGGGCGGAGACGCAATTCGATGCCAGCTGCAAGGCGACGCACGATTTGCTGGCGGGAGACCGGGTAAGAACCGTTGAACGCCTGGAGGGGATCGTTCAGCGCCTCCGCGCGGATGCCATCGCGGCGATGCGCACCGAATTGGACCGGGTCCTTGTCGCCGGAGGCGACGCAGAACAGGTCCGTTCCGCTTTGGCCGGGCTGGCGCAACGCTTCTTCGACGCCAGTCTCGGGCGGCTGGCCGATCAGATGAGGGCCTGTATCGCCGAGGCTCTGAGCGCCCACCAGGAACGGGCCGACGAGCTGATCGGCCTGGTGAGGCGGACGGCAGCGGAGCTTCTGGACATTCCCTATCGTGCGCCGGCAGCCGGCGAGGCGTTCGAGGAGCGCCACCAGCCCGGTTGGATCGCGAGCGGCCGGACGGAGACGGTTGTCCCATTCAAATCCGGATCGTTGGATAGGTTGTTGCCCGACGCGGTTCGCCGCGCGCGCCTCGCTGGCCGGCTGATGGCCGAAGCCGAGGTGCTGGTGACGCGGAACGTGGAGAAACTGCGTTGGGCGATGCTCCGCAATGTTGACGATGCCTTCAGACGGTTTGCCGCGGACCTGGACGATCGCATGGCGATGGCGTTGGCCGCCACGAAAGGTGCGATGCAGGCCGCGCTCGACCGGCGCCGGGAGGTCGCCGATCGGCTGGGGCCGGAGATCGAGGGCAGGCTCGGCGCGCTGAGACGGCTGGATGAGATCCAAACCGCGCTGAAGGCCATCATGGCGCCGGACGACAAGGTTCCCCATGCACCGGATCGGTGATCGGAAGTTTCTGCACGCCTGGCAACGAATCCGGACGGCAAGCCAGCCGGATCCCGACGCCATGATCTGGAAAATCGGCGATGTTGTCTGCCGCCGGCACCGGCACAGCCTGATGTGCCCGGATCACCGGATCATTGTCGACGTCTGCCATCTGGAGCATGGCGGCGGGGGCGCCTATTGGCACGTCATCGTCACGGCGGAGCATTGGTGGGACAATCGCCGGGCGCCGATCCGGGACCAGCTCTGGGCATCGCATCTGGCGGGTTCCCGGGAGCATGCCCTGTCCTGGTTCCTCGAGAAGGCGGCGGCGTTCGAAACGCGGGACGGCTTGAGCGGCGACGATCAATCCGGGCCATGAGCAGCAACCGTGCCATCAACCGGCGGAGCGTGCACGGAGCGAAAAATGCTGTCGTAAAGATCCTCTCCGAAACTTGTTCGCAAAGGTTCGCCCTCAAGCAGCCTGAAGGTACGGGCGCCGCCTTCCTGCCTTTCGGCGCGTAGAAACAGGGCGTTGTCCATGTTTCTCTCATGCAAGCCGCGCGCGAGCTCGTACAGATGGGTCACGCAAATGATCCTGGCCCGCGCGTCCAGCAATGCGGACAGAATCTGCCGCGCGATCTCCGAACCCTCGCGCTCGTTTGTCGCCGAGAATGACTCATTGAACAGTATCATTGGATGCGGCGTGATATGATCGATGATGTCGCTCATGCGGCTGAGTTCCTCGTCAAGCTTGCCGCTTTTCATGCCGGTATCCTCCTCACGCTTGTAGTGCGTGAAAATTCCGTCGCAGACACTGGAACAGAACGAATCGGCCGCCACGAACATGCCGCATTGCGTCATCAGTTGCGCCAGGCCGGCGCTGCGCAGGAAGGTCGATTTGCCGCCCTGGTTGGCGCCCGTGACGATCAGCAGTTCCTTCCCGTCGGCGTTCGCGTCATTGCCGACCACGGGGTGGCCGATGCTGAGCGCGAGGCAGATATCGTACAGACCTCGGAACGACAACCGGCGCTGATCCGCGGGCGCCGGTGACGGGAAACCGGCCGGGTATCCCTTCCGGGTAAGCTCGTCGTGCAGGTTCACGCAACCGACGTAGAAAGCCAGCTCCGTCCGTAGCATGATGAAGAAGCTCCGCATGTGCTCCGCCGATTGACCCACCGCGTCGGCCACGCGGCTGATCCCCTGGTCACGCAGTTCCGACAGCGCTCTGGCACCGGCGTCGTCGCGGGGATGCAGCGTATAGCCGAAGCTCGGCGGTTGCTGCGTGAGCAGCCGCGTCAGCCAGTTTTGCCGCCGCTCGGGCGGCTGGCGGATGATGTAACGGTCCCCCTTGGCGCCCTTGCCCAACGCGGCGCTGAACAGCACGCCGCGGCGGAATTTCAATTGCTTCAGGTGACGCTGGACGGAGGCGAGGTACTCGTCGCTCAATTCGCGTTTCAGCATGGCGAAGAATGTGGTCCAGCCATCCGAGCCGAACGCGCTGGCGAATGTATCGGTGATTTGCCTCAGCGCCCTCAGCATGCCGGAGAACGTCTCCATCAGCTCGACCGAGTAGCGCAGGACGGAATCCGGAGACCGCGCGAGGAACCCGAGATGGTGCTTCTTCTGCGCCTCCATCGCTCCGACGGCGACGGTGTAGAGCCGGCGGACCACAGTTGGATGCGCCAGGCAATCTCGCAGCACATCCTGGCGGTAGAGAATTGCCTCGCGGCCGTGGCCAAAGCCTTGCAGGACGACCTTCCTGGAGACATCGAAGACGAACGGGTCGCCGCGGGCCATCGCGGTGAACAGGGTGTTCAGCGATAAATCCTGAACCAGCGCAGCCTCGTTCCACGGCAAGGGCCGTTCGATGTCGGCGTCCCGATCCCGGTAAAGCAGATGCGCTTTCACCGGCCCACGCGCTCCTTGATCATGCCGTAGGTCAGGCGATGCTTCTCCGCGATCGACATCGCGTAGGAAAGGCCGTCCGCGGGCCGCCTGACGACTTTGTAGGTTCGTTCCGCCGCCCGGCCGGGGTCGACGGCACTGACCATGCTGACGGTCTGCGCGCTCAAGGACGCCAGTTCGTCGAGGAATGTCACCCAGACGCACAACAGGTCCAGGTCCATGATCTGCGTTGCAATCTGCTTACTGAGCAGAATGGCGTCCTGCAGCGTGGTGGAGGTGAAAATCTCATTCATGATGACAATGCTGTCCGGCGTGGCACGCTCCAGGATACGGTGAACTCTGACCAGGTCGTCCTGCAGCTTACCGCGAAGCGTATCGATGCTTTCCTCCTTTTCGAAATGCGTGAACAGCGCGTCGAACAGGAACAGTTGCGCCTCCTTGCCCGGGACCGGGCAACCGAGGCTGGCAAGATAATGCAACTGCCCGAATGTACGGGCGAATGTCGTCTTGCCGCCCTGGTTCGGCCCGGAAACGACGATGATTCGTTCCCGATCCTTGATATGGAAATCATTGCAAACAGGGACGGCTCTTTCGCCGAGCAACTTGCGCGCGAGCGCGAGATCGAAGCCCTGAAAGCTATAGATTTCCTTGCTGGTCCCGGTGACACGCGGATAGCAAAACAGCAAGCCGGCGTGTTTGAAAGCGGCGATATGCTCCAGATAGGCAACGTAGAACTGGATCTCGCGGTCGAACGCCATGATCCCGGGGTCCCGGTATTCTTTGTTCGCCGCGTAGAAATTTGTCAGCGCGATGAAAGTCCCGGGATACAGCAAACCGACAAGCTCGAGGACCTTGGCTTCGATGTGGTTCATATCGGGCGATTCACTGAATTTGAAGGTGTGGCCTTCGACCTCGCGCTGCTTGAACCTTTCGAATGTCGCTTCGACATCGGCGGTATAGTCCGGTTCGCCTGCGAATTTATGGACCCGGAGGTGAGGGCTGTCGACCAGCACGCAGTACTCGATCGACGCCACATCGGCCAGCAGATCCTTGGTTTGTCCGGTCAACGAGGTGAAGTGCTCGGACACCGCATAGCCGGCTGCATAATCCCGGAAGGCGGCCAGGCCGCGGGATGAGAAGATCTCCCCCGACAGATCCCGGGTCAGGCGATTTACGGCATCGCAGTAAATCTCGACCGCATCCAGGAACCAGAGCTCCTTCTGTTCCCGGTATCGCAGTTTGTCGGACTGGACCAAATGCCGGCGCATCGCCTGCATGCTGTTGGCAAAGGTCTTGATAATCCCGAGCAGGCGGCTGTCTTCGAGCGCCTGCATGACTTCGTGCCGGTAGGCTATGGCGTCGATGTCGCGCAGCGGCGCATGGAAAAATGGCTTGAGGTCATAGCCCTCTTTGCCGGTCGTGATCGCGTCGACGATCTGATCGAGATTGAGGTCGGCAAAATAGTCCGGTGCCACGGGCGACACGTCCGGCGCTCGATCCTCAGCGCTTCGAAACAGGATGCTGTGGAAGATCATCGGCCGACATTCACGCATCCGCCCCGGTGCTATCAAGCCGGCCGCCCGGCGGGATGAACGCCGCCGGCGCGCCAACCAGCGCTCGCGATCCGCGATGCGCCGCACCGAGTTCCTCCTTGTTGAAGGCCCAGCCCCTGGCGGCATCCTGCTTCAACGCGAACCGGCGCATGTCATCGGCGAACCGCTCGAGAATATCCGCCTGCCGCGACAAAAACGCATCCCGCGCCGGACCATCCAGCAAAACGGACAGAACCGCCGGGAGATGCGGCAGGCAGATCGCCGGAAACCGCCGCGGTGTTATCGGTCCGGCCACGGCCAGGGTGGACGCCACCAGCGCGGTGGCCTTCGCTCTTGCGGTCGCGGCGACTTCGCAGACCGGACAATGCAGCGCATCCGGCAGCATGTGCTCCACCGCCTCGCACAGAAGTTCGGCTCTGCCCGCCGCCGCGGCGCGCAGGCGCGCCGCCTGCGATTCCAGTACCGGGGCAAAGGCGGCGCAGACCTCGCGCGGTGCGGCGACTTTCTCAAACTGCCAGTCATGCGTGCCGCACAGGCCCCGGCGTGCGGCCAGGTCCGTCCGGGTTGCCGGATCGCGGCCAAGCCGGGCCTGATAGCCCATCATGAAGTCGGCAACGGCAATCTCGATCCGCACGCAGACCTCGCAGGGCGGGATATCGGATGCGAGTTCCGGCTCGGTCTGCACCGCCGGGACGACGCGCGCACCGATCGAGGCGCGCAGTGCATCCAGGCGCGCAACAGCGCCAGCGTCCGGCGCCACCATCTCGCCAACGCGGGCGCACATCGCCAGCAGGAACTCCTGCCGCCTGCCGCTGACCAGAAAGCCGATCAGGGCCTGTTCCAGCGCGGATACGCCGCTGGTAGCGAGCCCGGCCCGGTTGGCCGCCAGCTTCGCCGCCAGGGCGTTGCGGGCGGAGAGCGGGAAGACCTCCTGCCGGGCGTCGCCGAACACGCTGCGTACTTGTCCGGTGACGTGTGCCAGCACCTCCGCCCGTTCAGCCGCGGTCACCGCGTCCTGCTTGTTGATCGCGATAAACACCCGCCGGTTCAGGCGCCGGGCGGAGCGCAGCACCGCGATCTCCTCCTCCGACAGCGGACTGTCGAAGCTGGTGACCAGGATCAGCGCATCCGCCTCCGGCATGAAGGCTTCGGTCGCCCTCGTGTTCTCGGGGATCGAGGACCCCAGGCCCGGCGTATCAACAAAATGAAAGCCGTGCCGAAGGATCGGCGCCGGTACCTGCACCTCCGCCAGCTCGATGCGGCGGGCGTTGCCGGGATTGCCGCGCTCGGTGACGCAGTCGGCAAGCTGGTCGAGCCGGATGTCCTCGATCAGGCCGCTGCCGCGAAAATGCAGCGTCACCCGTTCCTCGCTGCCATAGGTCACGGTGGTGATCACGGAGGTCAGCGGCACCACGCCCGTCGGCAGCCGATCCATGCCGAGGATGGCGTTCATCAGCGAACTTTTGCCGCGGCTGAAGCGGCCGACAACGACGAGGTTGAAGCGGTCTTCCGCGAGGCGCGCGAACAGGTCCAGCCGGCGCTGGAACTGAGCGGCGTCCCGCGGAAGCGTGTTCAGGATCTCCGCCAGTTCGAACTTGACGCGTTCGTATGCGCGCAGATCCATGCCCGTTCCGATCTTCGAGGTCTATCCGCGCGCAGCCAGGGCGCTGACAAACTCGGCCGCCGACCCGAGTTCGGCTTCGATTTCGAGCAGCCGGTTGTATTTCGCGATGCGCTCGCTGCGCGACGCCGAACCGGTCTTGATCTGGCCGCCACCCATCGCGACGGCGAAGTCCGCCATGAAGCTGTCCTCAGTTTCTCCCGAGCGATGCGAAATCACGTAACGCCAGCCGGCATCCCGGGTGACCGCGATGGCCTGGATAGTCTCCGTAACGGTGCCGATCTGGTTGAGCTTGATCAGCACGGCGTTGGCGGCCTTTTCGGCGATGCCGCGGCGCACGAAGGCGGGGTTGGTAACGAAAATGTCATCGCCGACGATCTGCACCCGGCCGCCCAGCTTCGCCGTCTGGCGCGTGAAACCAGCCCAGTCATTCTCGTCGAGGCCGTCTTCCAGCGAGACGATCGGGTAGGTGTCGAGCCAACGGGTGAAAAGCTCAGTCATCTCGTCACTGGTCTTGCGGCCCTGGCCCGACTTGGCCAGGTCATAGCCACCATCCGTGAAGAAGGAGCTGGCGGCCGGGTCGAGCGCGATGGCGACGTCCTTGCCCGGCTTGTAGCCGGCGGCCTGGATCGCCTCGACAATCAGTTCGCAGGCTTCCTCGTTGCTGCGCAGGTTCGGTGCGAAACCGCCTTCGTCGCCGACGGACGTGGCGTAGCCCTTCTTGTGCAGGATCTTCGCCAATGCATGAAACGTCTCGGACCCATAGCGCAGCGCCTCGGCGAAACTCGGCGCGCCGATCGGCATCAGCATGAATTCCTGGAAGTCCACGCTGTTGTCGGCATGCTTGCCGCCGTTGAGCACGTTCATCATCGGCACCGGCAGCCGGGTTGCGCCGGGGCCGCCGAGATAGGCATACAACGGCAACCCGGCCGCCTGTGCCGCGGCGCGCGCGACGGCCATGGACACGCCGAGGATCGCGTTGGCGCCGAGTTTCGCCTTGTTGGGCGTGCCGTCGAGCGCAATCAGCAGCCCATCGATCTCGGCCTGCCGGGCAGGGTCAAGGCCGATGAGCTTCGGGGCGATCACATTGTTGACGTTGGCGACCGCCTTCAGCACCCCCTTGCCGCCGTAACGCGCCTTGTCGCCGTCGCGCAGTTCGACCGCCTCATTGGCGCCGGTCGAGGCGCCCGACGGGACCGAGGCGGACACCCTAATGCCGTCCGCCAGCGTGACGAAGACCCGGACTGTCGGGTTGCCGCGCGAGTCCAGGATTTCGATGGCACTTACGCCGGAAATGCGTGCTGTCATGGTTTCTCTCCCCGGTAAAACTCTAATATTCATTGGCACCAATTATCAGTTGAGCCTGGCGGTGCCGTATTGGCCGACTGCGACATTACCACGGCTTTCCAACCAGGGCACGTCGTCAATTCGAGACCCGCCCCACGAAACCTCCGAGTTGGAGAAGCGGTGCCGGTGGAACATTGCAGCTATCGAAGGTATCGGTATCGCCACCTGTTGCTGGAACGATCAACGGCGCCTACAGTCGAGCCGCTACTGGGGATGGGGTTCCCCATAACCGCCCGCAAGGGCTGATGACTCCTACCGCGCGAGAGCATCCGCGGTTGGACTCTGTCCGAATTCCGACAGAACCCGCCGTAAGGCGATTTTTGCCCGCTCTTGTGCTCCGTAGGTGGTGAGCGACGGAGTTGGCATGTGGATCGCCAGAACAGACATCGCGCCGCGGGAATGTGGCGCACCCGGGCGAAATCTCCGGCCAGTTCCTGGCTTACTGCCGAGTTTCCTTCTGATGCGGTTATGACACGCGCTCATTGTCTCATAACGGCGCCGCTCCGGCGGGCCAAGGGTGGCACAGGAGCCGTAACTCAAGTCCGCATCCGCTTTTGGCTCAGGCAAAACGGATCCGCGGGCCAATGAACAGGGTTTCGCACCGTGCGGGACTCACGCTGGCAGCGCCTCGCACTTGGAGGTGCCGGCAGCTCCCAAATCCCTCAATGACAAAAGGATTGCAAAAATGGCGGCCGTAGAAAGCTCAAGCAGCGACGTGAGCAAAGTGCTGAAGCTGATCAGTGACAATTCCATTGAGTATGTGGATCTGAGATTCACCGATCCTCGCGGCAAGTGGCAGCATCAGGCAATGCACGTCTCCACCATGGGAGAAGAGGCATTCCGTGACGGGATCATGTTCGACGGATCCTCCATCGCCGGCTGGAAGGCGATCAACGAGAGCGACATGATCCTGATGCCGGATGCGACCTCGGCGGTGATGGACCCGTTCGCCGCCAGGCCCAGCCTGATTCTGTTCTGCGACATCGTGGAACCTGAGACCGGACAGTTCTACGCGCGTGACCCGCGCGCAACCGCGAAGCTGGCCGAGGCCTATGTGAAGTCGAGCGGTGTCGGCGACACCGTGTTCATCGGCCCGGAGGCCGAGTTCTTCATCTTTGACAGTGTGAGGTACGGAACCGGCGGCAATTTTGCCACTTATCAGGTCGACAGCGTTGAAGGTCCCGGAGCCTCTCTGAAGGACTATCCCGAAGGCAATATGGGCCATCGCCCGGCCGTCAAGGGCGGCTACTTCCCGGTCCCGCCGGTTGATGGCGACAGCGACCTGCGCGCCGAAATGCTCTCGACCATGGGCAAAATGGGCCTGACAATTGAAAAGCACCACCACGAAGTGGCCCAGTCGCAGCACGAACTCGGCATCAAGTTCGGTTCGCTCACAGCAATGGCCGACCAGATGCAAATATTCAAGTACGTCGTGCACAACGTTGCGCAGGCCAACGGCAAGACGGCAACGTTCATGCCGAAGCCGATCTATGGCGATAACGGTTCGGGGATGCACACCCATTTCTCGATCTGGAAGGCGGGCAAGCCGGTGTTCGGCGGAACCGGATACGCGGATCTGTCGGAGACATGCCTGTATGCCATTGGCGGCATCATCAAACACGCCAAGGCGATCAACGCGTTCACCAATCCTTCGACGAACAGCTACAAGCGCCTGATCCCCGGGTTCGAGGCGCCCGTGCTGCTGGCCTATTCAGCCCGCAACCGCTCCGCTTCCTGTCGCATTCCGCACGCGACCAACCCGAAAGCGAAGCGTATCGAGGTACGCTTTCCAGACCCGACGGCCAACCCGTATCTGGCGTTTGCCGCTCTGACCATGGCTGCACTGGACGGGATCAAGAACAAGATCCATCCCGGCGACCCGATGGACAAGGATCTCTACGACCTGCCTCCCGAGGAACTGGCCGGCATTCCGACGGTGTGCGGCAGCCTGCGGGAGGCCCTGGGCGCGCTGGCCGGGGACCACGAGTTTCTGTTGGCAGGCGGCGTGTTCAGCACCGGTCAGATCGAAGGCTATATCGAACTGAAATGGGCCGAGGTCTATCGCTTCGAACACACCCCGCATCCGGTAGAGTTCGAGATGTACTATTCGGTCTGATCAGACCAGCCACTGAGAACGAAATCCCGCCGTGCGATGCGGCGGGGTTTCACTTCGGATTTGACAATTGAAGATAGCACGGCTCCAGGGCAGCCGTGTCCGTCGGACAGTCCAATTGCCGAGGTCGCCGAACAAATCGCGTCCTTGGATCTGCTCGCCCGGGCCAAGCCGCCGCCACCTCGCAGTGAAGGTGTTGGCATGATCGGCACGGTTTGGACCCGACCGAGGATTTTGGGCGCTGGCTGTAACGAGACACCTGTGCTATAGGTATAGTTTGAGGCTATCGCTTACCCGGCGGCCCTCAGGAGCGACCCAACAGCCTGATCTGCCGCCGATGTTGGAATTCATGTGTGCGTGCAGTGTCTCTGCCGATCCTGCATGCGAAACCAACGGCAGGAGGGCAATGGCTATGCCAGGCGTCATCCTTGCTATGCTCGACCATCCCGAGGCGGCCACCGGCTTGCTGACCGCCGCCCGGCGTCTCGCGGAACTTGCCGGGGGAGCCCGGATCAACGTCCTGGTGGCGCGGGTTCCGCCCGCCTCGACCATCCTTTCGACCGAGGAGGTCCTGACCCGCGACAAGGCGGCCCGCCTGCGGGCCGGAGAAACAGCCAGGAGCGCCGCCTTGAGGGCGATCTTCGACTCATGGATCGCGACGGACGGCCGCGCGGAATGGTTGGACATCGAGGCTGGTGCGCGAGACCTTGTGCTCGAATGGGGCAGACGAGCCGACCTGATTGTTCTGGAGCGACCGGGACAGCATCAATACGGCACCGCATGGCAGGCGCTTCCCGCCGCCCTGTTCGACACCGATCGACCCGTCGTCATCATCCCTCCCATCCCGGCGCCGCCATTCGGGCAGCGCGTCGCGATCGCATGGCGCGACGATCCGCACGCCACGCGAGCCGTTTTATCGGTCCTGCGTTACACGACACCCGGGATCGACATCCACCTGCTCGCCGGCGTGCGGCCCGACTCCCGAAAGCCGCACATCCCTGCCATTCTGCTGGAACACGGCGTGACGGCACACCTGGAGACCATTCCAATCGGCGATGGGCCGTTCGGACCGACCTTGCTGGCCAGGGCGCGTGCCATCGGCGCCGACATGCTTGTGATGGGCGCGTATGCGCACAGCCCGTGGCGTCAACTGATCCTGGGAGGGGTAACGCGCTGGATGCTCGCGCACGCCGATCTCCCGGTGCTTATGCGTCATTAGGAGATGGTCATGGCAGACGTCATTCTTGCCGTGCTTGGACGCCGCGAGACGGCACACTCGGTGCTGGACGCCGCACGGTGCCTGGCGGGTCTCGCTCGGGCCGGTGTCATTGTGCTTGCGGTCGACACGCCGCCGCCGGGCAACCCCCTCGCCGCTGAAGCCTTGATGGCGGAAGTCGGGGATGTCGAGGGAGTGCTGAAGCGCGACCGCCGGCGGATCGCCTCGCTCAAGTTCGCCTTCGATGCCTGGGCAAATGGTGCGCGTGAGGCCGGCATCACGGTGCAATGGGCCGAAGTCGAGGGTTCCGCGAGCGTCGTCGTCGAGGAGCGTGGGCGCCGGGCCGACTACATCGTCATCGCCCAGCCGGCTCCGGACGATGATGCCCCGACGCGGCATGAGTTCCAGGCGGCGTTGTTTCACACCGAACGGCCGGTGCTGGTCGTGCCCAAGGGCAAATCAACGCCGTTCGGACGCAACGTCGCGATTGCCTGGCGGGACGACAGCCGTACGGCAAAAGCGCTGATCCCGGCGCTGCGCGTATTGGGATCGGCCGAGCAGGTTCACCTGCTGGCGGGCGTTCGCAAAGGCGCGACAGCTCCCGGTATTCCGGTGGTGCTCCAGGATCACGGGATCGCCGCCAGGCTGCACATCTTGCCGATCGGGCAGGACCCGTTCGGCAAGTTGCTGCTGGGGACGCTGCACGAACTCGGCGCCGATATGCTGGTGATGGGCGCCTACGCCCACACACCGCTGCGCGAGATGATCTTCGGCGGCGTGACCCGCTATATGTTCGAGCATGCCGACGTGCCGGTGCTGATGCGGCATTGAAGAACCCCAGGGGACCCTGGCAACACCCCCCGGCAAGATGTCTTGAACGGAATGGATGATCGCCTTAGTCTCTCGATGTACCAGGGGATGGGGTTCCCCAAAACTGCCCGTCCGGGCTGATGACCCCTACCGCTGAAACAATGCGGTGGGGATGGCTGTCTCCTTCGTATCCAAGTTGATCCCCGCCGCGGAACGGTAAGGAGAGCATCATGGCCTCGGTCTGGTTGGCATCATCCCTGTGGATCGGCCTTGCGCTGGTCGCCTCCGTTTTGTCGATCTGGGTCTCGGTCTCCGTGGCGCTGGTCGAGATCGTCGTCGGCGCCGTCGCCGGCAACCTGGTCGGCCTGCCGATAGCGCCTTGGGTGAATTTCCTGGCCGGGTTCGGCGCCATCCTGCTGACCTTCCTGGCCGGAGCCGAAATCGATCCGACGGTGATCCGCAAGCACTTCTGGTCCAGCATGAGCATTGGCGTGGTCAGCTTCTTCGCGCCGTTTCTGGGCGTTTTGTTCCTGGCCCGGTATGCCGCCGGCTGGCCGTGGCCGCAGGCGGAGATCGCCGGAATATCGCTGTCCACGACCTCGGTCGCGGTTGTCTACGCGGTGATGGTGGAGACCGGGTTCAACCGGACGGATTTGGGGAAAATCATCCTCGCGGCGTGCTTCGTGACGGATCTCGGCACGGTGCTGGCGCTCGGGCTGCTGTTCGCGAACTACAATGTGTGGCTGGCGACGTTCGTCGGCGTCACGGCGGTGGCGCTGTTCCTGATCCCCCGTTTTGCGCCGCAGATCTTCGCAGCACTTGGTGAGCGGGTGAGCGAGCCGCAGACCAAGTTCGTGGCGCTGGTGCTGCTGTTCCTCGGCGGCTTGGCCAGCGTCGCCGGCAGCGAGGCGGTGCTGCCAGCCTATCTGGTGGGCATCGCCCTGGCGCCGACATTCGCCAAGGACCGGGAGCTGCCGCACCGGCTGCGGATCGTCGCGTTTTCGATCCTGACGCCGTTTTATTTCCTCAAGGCGGGGTCGCTGGTGGATGCGAAATCGGTCGTCGCCGGAGGAGCGCTGATCCTGTTCTTTCTGGCGATCAAGATCGTGACCAAGTTCGCCGGCATCCTGCCGGTGACGCGGCTGTTCAAGTTCAAGCCGCGGGACGGGATGTATACGACGCTGCTGATGTCCACCGGGCTGACATTCGGCAGTATCTCGGCGCTGTACGGGCTGACCAACGGGATCATCGACCAGCAGCAGTATACGATCTTGGTGACGGCAGTGATCCTGAGCGCGGTGGTGCCGACGATGATCGCGCAGCGGTGGTTTTTGCCGACCGACAAGCCCGCCGAGGCGTCGAGTGGCCAACCCGCATTTGACGCTAATACCTCTGTTGGTTCGGCTACCGCCCCTGGTCGATAGGCGACTTGGTCGAACCGGCACCGACGCCATTTCTATTGGTAATCTACACCGTGTGTAATGTTTGTCACTTACAAATACCGCATGATTGCCTATTCTGTTAAGTCGCCTGACTGTCTGTCTGACCGCATAATGTCCGTCTATGGTAAGTTGGTCGGGGCCGGCGATCGTCGGTCCGCGCTGCGGATCAGCCGCCTGAGCCGCCGCTGCGGGGTGCGGCCGGCATGCAGCGCCGGCGGCCGGCGCGGCTGCACGTCGTCGCCTGGGAACAGCCGGCTGGCCAGCGGCAGGATCGCCCTACACCGCCTCCTTCAATTCCTTGGCCGGCCGGAACGCGATCTTCCGGCTCGCCGCGACCGCGACGGCTTCGCCGGTCGCCGGATTGCGCGCGGTGCGCGCCGCCCGGTCGCGCACCCGCAGGATGCCGAGGCCGCTCAGGCGGATTTTGTCGCCCTTGGCGAGCTGCCGGGCGACGACCGCCACGAAAGCCTCCAGGACAGCTTCGGGTAACCTGAATCTTGGCACCGTGTCGCTTCACTTTGAGGTTTCGTGTCAGCGCTTTAGCATGATCGCGGGCGCGTCGTGGCTAGTTGCGAGATCGCACTCAAGTTCGACATTGCTCTTCGGGAGCCAGACGCCCGTGGTGAACCCGCCCCAGGCCTGTATCTGCAGCCGTGCGCGATTTCCTCTAAAAGCAACCTTCAGCATCGGCGGTGAGAACGTGGGGTGCAGGATGAACCAAGCGAAATCGCCCAGGCTGATTTTGACTGAAGGATCTGCTTCGACAGTGAACTGAACGATGACCCGGTTGCGATCTTTTCCGCGTTCGAAGGTTGCGCTGAGGCGATACCCCCCGCGCGCCGCCTCTCCGCCGAAGCGCCCTTTGTTGGGGTCGTCCGGCGGTCCAGGAGGATGCGCGAATGCGGGAATGGATGGGAAGCCCGGCCCGAGCCCTTCGAAGGGCACCTTGACCTCGCCGTCTGGGTTCAGCATCTCTTCAGCCGCAGGCGCCGCCGCCTTTGCTTCGGAGAGGATTGCGATCTGACCATCGCTCACACGACCTTCGAACAGGATCGTGCAGTCTCGCGCCCGCAGCCTGCCGGATGATTTCTTGTTCGGCGTCAGAATGCGGCGCTCCTTGAGCGCAACTTGATCCCGAGCCAGCCATGTGAAGGTCGGCCCGGCTCCTCTCTGGAGCGGTATCTCGCGACGCCATCTGGCCTTTGCGCGACCGAATCGACCGACTATTGCCGGAGCAATGTGATGGCTCATTCCTTCGAGATAGGCGTCAATGCCGGATACCATACCGCTGAGGAGCTGGTTCGTGTAACGGTAGTAGGGTGATCCTGCGACCTGTGCGGTCGCGAGCGCCCCAATGGCTTCTACGACGGCCCGCTCCTGGAGGTCCGGCGTCGCGTCGTCCGCCTCAGAGAGCAGATGGCTCGCATGGACAATGTGCGCGTCGTAGGACCATCCGGCGCGCTTGACGAGAAGTTCGACCCACTCCGTTGTGACAGGTGTAAAGACGTCCGAAAAGCGGATCGCCAGTAAGCCCGTGAGGATGGCGGCCCATGGATCGGCGGGACCTTCGAACAACGCCATGGGGTCGCTCTTGCCGAGAAGGTCGTCCCGCACAGCAGCGGCCTCCGCCGACGTCCCGGAATCCAAGGCACGGACGAGTGCACGCAGTCTCGCACCGATCGGCAAGATGCTGAACTCAATGTCGTCCGGAAAGAGCGGTGGCACGGTCGCGGTGATCCGCGTTCCGCCGGCATAGAGTGGTAGGAGACATCGTTCGACGCGTTTACGCTCGACCGCTACCGACAGACGCACTCGGTGGCCGACCCATGGATTCCGGACGGGATCGGCCGGAAGCTCGATTTCGATCCTGCCGGGGAACACCTCCATGCGCGTTTGACCACGGAAGCTGTCGAAGGCCTCGCGGCCGCGCTGTTCCTCGGACAGGCCGATCGAGATTCGTCTGCTCTCCGCGGAAAGCTTGATCCGCTTCTCGGGCTTCTCCGCGCCGTCGACCGGCAGTATCGACAAAAGCTCATTGCCGTGGGGGAACTTGGATTCAGCCTTGGCGAATAGCTCCTCGGCAATCGTTGCGGGGGGTTCCGAGGTCGTGCGCAGGCTGGCATGATCGAAAAAGCTGGTATTGCTGCCCGACGCAGAAAGGGCGGAGAACGACGGCAACATCACGGTATTGGCCTGTCCCTCTTGGACCTTGAAGACGACGGATTGCGGCGGCACGCCGGCCGGGCCGATTTCAGCGGAATAAATGCCGGGCTTGAGATCGTCCTGCCGGAAGGTCCTGTTGTCGGGGGTCGCAACCCAATCAGCGACGGTCTTGCCTTCACCGGTAATCCGGACCGTTCCGACCGAAAGATCGCTGGGCGCTTCGAAATGCAGGCTGGTC
Source organism: uncultured Rhodopila sp. (assembly GCA_903851415.1). GTDB lineage: Bacteria > Pseudomonadota > Alphaproteobacteria > Acetobacterales > Acetobacteraceae > Rhodopila. The sequence goes on from CAINOE010000184.1 coordinate 18,721, forward strand.
TTCATGGCACTGATACCCACTGATCGAACAAGGGCTCCTTTGGCTGAAACAGCAGCGGATAGTGGTCGGCCCCCTTGATCGCGATCGCATAGAATGCGTCGCGGCTCGGGGGAACAGTGGTCGACCAGGCGCTTGCTTGACCGGCAAGCCTATTCTTCATCCACGGGAGAGCCGGGTCGTTCTTCTGGCTGATGACGAATCCATATTGAGACATGCGCTCCGGCGGGTCCGTCATTACGACGATCGGCAATTCGAACGCGTCCGGGAACACAACCGGGAGGCGATCAGTCTGGGTGAAGGCTTCAAAAGGCTCGAAAGGCTGCTTGTTGCCCCAGTGAGCGAAGAAGATGCAACGCAGATTTTTCAGGTCACCGAGAATGTCCCGACCGCAGACGCCCCATTTGCCCCGCACCCAGCGCGCGGACGCTCCTTTTAGGGACTCAAGGATTGTTTGCGTGAATCGGCCGAACTTGACCTGCCCGCCGGGCGCTTGCGGCCCGTCATAGGCGAGAACGCCTTCGGCAGCGGCACAGAGGAGCGAGACCTGGTTCCTAGTTTGCCCGAAAGGGGTCAGCGGCGGATAGAATGGGCAGTTCTGCGGCTCCCTGACGAGTTCGAACTCCGGAATGAATTCGCCGCAGGCGTCTGAGAAGAGGAATACCGCAGAGACTGTCTTTGATTTGCCGAAGGCCCGCGCCAGCGACGCCAGATTGATGTGCGTCCACGGATTCAGCGGGTCGCCATTAAGGTCTTCGAGAAACAGGACGGGGTCTTGATCGTGCGAGGCTCCATGCCCGCAGCAGAAGAACAATGCGACATCGCCCTGTTTTTCAGTGGCGCGTTTGAACCAATCGAAGCCCTTCGTACTGACATTTGCCGCCGTCGCGCCGTCCATCGGTCCGCGCTGCCAGGGATGGCGGTTGTTGGGTTCGGCCGGATCCGAGATGAGCACCTCGAGGGTCGCAAGCGGCGCGGCGAGCCTGTCCTGGTTCTCGATCAGCCAGTCGCTTACAAGCTTCGCGCTATCCGCCGCGCTCGGCAGGTCCGGAACCTTCTGAAGGCTCGCCAGAACGCCGAGACCTGCTTTCGCCGATGGGTAACTGCCGACCCCGAGAACGAAGGCATGGGTCTTGGCGCCATCAACCTCGCGCTCCACAAGCAACGTCATAGCGTCCTCAGAGTACCTTGAGTTCACGCAGCCTTTTGCGGGAGCGCGCGTAGAACTGCGGACGTTGGAAGTATTTTGAGTGCGCTTCGGTGATGCCGGCCACCGAGTTAAACGCGAAGTCCTCAGCATCCTTGAAGATCATGTCCGTGCGGAAGGCCAAAGGATCAATCGGATCGAACACGTTGAACCAGTTCCTCACGCAGTCCGGCTTGCGCCGTGCCGACCCGTCCGGCGGGTTGTGCGCGAGCAGATCGAGTGTCGCGAAGAAACCCGGCTGCGAGCCGACCGTCAGAAGCGCGTCCACAAGGAGGTCATCGGGAAGCTGCGCAGCGCCCGGATTAGCCAGCATGTCGACGAGAATGACGCCGCCCATGCTGTGTCCCACGATGACGAGCGGGCCTTTGCCAGCTTTGGCTGCAGCGTGGGCCTGGATGAGCATGCTCCGCACCTCGGCTCGGATTTTCTGCCGGATTTCGCCGTCCTGGAGATAGACGAAGACGTCGCCCAGGAAGAGGCCGACCGCCGGCGTAAGCTTGCCGCGAATAGCGCCAAAGCCCAGCGTCGATACGGCATTGCGCACATAGTCCGTCACCTTGTTGACGGCGTCTAGGATCGTGCTCCCGATCCCGAATTCAGCGGGCGCATCCGCCGTCAGCATATCAGCGATCGATGAGGAGCTGGCGCCGCCTGAGAAAATCTGACCTGCCTTGCCGTTGTCGATCAGTTCTGCGGCCTTCTGGAATGCGAAAATCTCCTTCGGCAGAAGTTCCCGCTTTCCGCGCTCAGCTCTGTCGGCGATCTCCGAACAGATCGCGTCGAGAGCTGCGACGGGGTCCTGCTTGCCGATGGCACCGATCGTGACATCACCCGCCGCTCCGTCTGTGGGATCGATCGCTCCGCCGGCCAGGCCGGCGCCGAGACCGATCGTATCACCGAGATTGACGGAGTAGGTCGTGGCGCCTTGGTCTGTATCGAAGACCTTCTGATTGATCGCCGGGACGAACTGCCCCCACATCGGCGAATGAATCTCGACGTCGCGGTCGGTGAACAGCAACTCACGGAAGAGCGTGTCGCGGTTGGCGATTGCCGCCCGATACTCAGGTGTGTCGCGTGTAGCGACCCCGTGAACGAAGACCAACTGCGCCATGCGCCTCTCCCCCTGTTCACCCGATTGATGTCGGCAGTTGCAGCCACGTCTCGTGTTTCGTAAATTGGACCGTTGATTGATTGTGACGTATCGTAAGGTGTCACTATTTTATCGCGGATGTCTACTGGGAAAGTGGGACATAGCCCGAACGGTCCGGCGGTTCCCCTCGACGATTCCCTTCAGCCGCGATAACGGAAATCAGATGATTCCCGACACGCACAGATCGTTGCCCTGAAGGGTCCGGAAAGGGGCCGATTTTCCGTACGTCAAACCCTGTTGGAATGGGAAAGTGTGCGGAAACCCTGGTGCATGGGTTTTCCGACACACCGGCCGTTCGCGGTTTGTCTGCTTGGGTCGGAAGGCCCATCCGCGCGAAAACTTACGCTAGCGTATTGCACGCAATGTTGCGGGGGGCCGCAGCCGATCTGTGAGGTCACATCCAGCACGTCGTCGGCGCACCTCAAGCCCAGGCTGTATGTCCGGATTTCAGGGATTTGCGGGGCTCGCGCGGCGGGCTTAGGCTCCGCGGCCGATTCGATTCGTGGAGGACACCCGAGATCAGATGGCAAAACCCAAGCACAAGCACAAATGGGCGCCGCGCTTCCTGCCAGGCCACCAAAAGAGATTAGCCAGCGAGCTGACCCACCGCACCATCCCGCCGGGGAGCAACGCAGCCGATCTCAAACGGTGCTGCACTGCCTTCCCGGGAAAGGTGATGTACCCGACGCCAGGATGGGCGGAAAACGCTTGTGACCGCCTAAGAGCCAGAGTGACCCGAGGAGCCTCGCTCGATACCTATCGGTGCGACACCTGCGAACACTGGCACATCGGGAACAATCCGCTCTGGGCATTCACCCCGATTGCTTAGGGCCGCCGCGTGACCCACGAAACCTTGCGTTACTGCAATGTCCTACGCTGTCGTACAGCTACGCACAGTTCTTGCCGTGACCCCAGTTCCGGCGGCCTTGGCCTTCGAGCCTGCTCATGACCTGCTGCTTTGCTAGCAACCTTACAACATTACAAAAAATGTTGTTTATAACTCAGATTGCTAGCATGGGCTAGCGGCGCGGCCTTGCTCGCCTTGACCGGATGATGGCGGATTCCGCTATCACGGATCAATGCGGTAGTCCTGTCCCGCTAAGACGCCAAGAGCCGGATCGCCGCGCTCGTGATCCGACCACCAGTAGATGCCCGACCGCCGCAGCTTGAAATGTCCGCGCACGAGATGCTGGCGGTTTGCCTCGCGCTTCCCCGGTGAGGCTGCGCGTGCCACCTCGGAACGGGAAAGGCGGATACGCACGGTGGTCCGGTCGAGAAGCGGCGCCTTTCGGCGCTTGACACGCTGTACGTTCAGCCGCTCCGGCGCCGGCACATACTCCGATATGGTGGCGTTGCGGCTGTTCAGCAGCATGATCACAGCCCGAACCGTTCCAGGCTCGCCGGTAATATCGGCTACCGCCGCCTCCCATGGAGGCGTGCCCGGTCCCGGCCGAGCGCCGAGGGCCGTCTCAAACGCCCGTCCAAGATCCTCCATGAAGGGGCACCAAATCACTCCGGTCCGCATACGGTGCGCAATTATATCCTCGTCTCGTGCCGTACGAAACGCCGGATGGCGCCGATCGCCATCGTTACACCGATCCTCGATCCGCCGTCCCTGCGCGCCGAGAAAGTCGCGCTCCAGGTCGGATATTTCACCCGGTTCCGCGCTCCAATCGAAGGTAATCGACAACAAGCACATGCCCACGCCTTGATGGCGATGCGCCCATGCGAGCGTCATCGTGCCGCGCTGCCGCGTTTCGTCCGTCTCGACCAGTGCGCCAACGCGAACGGGCGTAGGACGCTCCGGTGACGAACCTTCATCGCTGCGGTACAGCTCGTCCGTCGCCGGCCATTCGAACCACGTCGCCGCGAAGGGCAGTCGGCAAAGCGGGAGGGCGAGCAGTTGCGAGCGGACAGGGCTGTTTTTCACGGTCCGCGCGCTCGCGACAACGCCGGGCGCCAAGTCAAAGCGCCCTGCCCGGCGTATTGCGGCACCCAGTGCGGTGATGGCACCGAAGCTGGCTTTGTCCTCCGCACCGCCCGCAGCCTCGATGATGACGTCTGCCAGCATGCGTAGCTCCACCATCTATTCCGCCCAATCCTGCCAACGGTAGGCCGGTTCCGCCAGGGCGATTATGCGATCGGCGGCCTCCCGTATTTGCTGAACAGGTCACGCAACGCTTCGCGAATTAGCTCCTCGGCCTTCTGACCTGTTTCGGCTGACAGCATTTTCAGTTGCCTGTGCGCGGCAGGGTCAACGGGCGCGGCTATCATCTTTTTGCCTTCTCGCGTCGCAGCCCGATAGGGCCTGACCGCTGCCGGTGCGCGGTTGTCCGGCTGTGGCGCGTCTGTGGCTGGCGGCGGCTGTCCTCCATGCGCGGCCAGCTTGATCGCGCCAGCGATGCTTATTCGTTTTGCCATACCTTCACCTGTCAGCAATCATGCAAAGTATCGTGCATTCAAAACATTCTGCCAGCAACACTGCAAATCATCTTGCTATCTTCGTAATAGGGGCAAAACCCCGGGCATTTTCAATCGCTGAGCGAAACTGTGCGGTTAGCTCTCACGCAAAAATGGCGGAAATCCGCGATGCGGTCACAAGGTGCCGACGACTGCTGCACCTGCGTGCCCGGGGTTTTGCCCCG
>CAINOE010000185.1 GCA_903851415.1 uncultured Rhodopila sp.
CCGATGAATCGTGTAGGCTGCTCCATGACCCGTCTCCTGTGCCTGAGGCTCCACACCGGCCGATCCGGTGCGACCCTCGATCATCGACACAAGATGAGGCGGGTCACCAACTCAGGCGGGCTACGGACATGAGGTCTTGTCTGGCCTACCTGTACCAGCACCCCGCCGCGATGGCTGGCCCGGATAAGCCGGTATGGCAGGGTCCATCGCCTTTCCAGTCAGCCTTTGAACACGCTCCAGCGCCGCCGATGCCCGAAACCGAAACATCACAAAACCATCCCGGTTCCGTGCTTGTCCGGTGCAGAACAGCGTAACAAACCCCGCCGGCATGAAGACACGTCCTCACCAGCACCCTCACCGGCCGGACGGCGGCCTGGACGCCACCCCGGCGTTCTGGTTTGCCATGTTTGCAGCAAGCGCGTTCGGCACAAACCTCGGCGATTTCTGGGTCGATTTTGTGTCGCTCGGCCGCGCGGCCAGCTTTGCCTCGCTTGCCGTTATCAGCGGCCTCGCCATCCGGGGTGACCGCAGGATGGCGCGGCGATCCGAGGGCGGCTACTGGATTGCCATCGTGGCGTTGCGCGCCGCGGCGACGAATGTCGGCGACCTGCTGACGCACGATTTTGGCTTCGGTTACGTCGCCGTGTCGGTCGTGCTGGCTCTGGCAACGCTTGTCGCCGGATGGTTCACCCTGGCCGGCGCCGGGCTTCGCGGCACCCCGGCGGTCGACGTCCGTTACTGGATCGCGATGTTCATTGCCGGCGTGTTCGGCACCGTCGCCGGCGATCTGGCTTCGCACACCGTGGGGCTTTACGCCGCCGGCGGCCTGCTCTGCATTCTGCTGGTCGCGGCGATCAGCCTGCGCAATCGCCTCGCCCCGGCATCTGTCATGGCTTACTGGGCTGTGATCCTGGCCGAGCGCTCTGCCGGCACTCCGGCGGGAGACGCGTTGGCCTCCGGCAAGGCCGCCGGCCTCGGGCTGCCTCTTGCGACGCTGTGCACCGGCGGGCTGCTGCTGGCCGCGCTGGCCGCCCGCCGCCAGATGACCGCACACAGCCAAAGCGGAGCTGCCCGTTACGGCAACCCCGCCGGAGCCTGATCGGCTTCCGTTATCGTAATAGTTTTGATGCCGCTTCAAAAAGAATAGTGCGGAACGCCGTCCACAGCAGAATTATCCGCTCGTCCGGGATCAGGTGGTGAAATGCCCGCAGCGCCGGACGATCCCGGTTTAAGCACCGCGCTGAACACCGCATGGTTCAGCGTCTCGCCAGGTTCCGCCGTGCCGGGATAGGGACATAGAGTGTCGGTATTGCACGCGCCGCCGCGCAGTTCGGACAGCCGCCCGTCATTCGGATGCTTCCGGCAGGCGAGCTCCACTGTTTCGCAGAACTGTACTGAACCATAGCAATACGTCCGGGCAACGGCAGGAAGTTTGTTTTGATCAAGTTGCAGCCACGCGGGATCGGCGATTTTTTCGGCAACTTTCCGGCGGCGCGCCAGCCTGAGGGTCCGGCTGCCGAAGCCGCCGCCGGCCGTCAGTGCATCGCCGATGCGCTTTCACCGTTTGGCGCATAATTCCAATGCGAAAAATACAGATAGTCAATTTCCGTGTAGGGACCCACGTATCGACCGACGCTGCCGGTCATTTTGCCCGGCTTAAGGAGAATTCGTATGAAAACAATGATCCTTGCCGCTACGGCCGCCCTGTCAATCAGCGCCGGTGCGGCGTTCGCACAAGGAACGGCGGGCGCTCAGGCGCCGGTCTACGGCTCGGTCTGGGCGGCGAACCAGCGGGCTGCCGCGCTCGCCGCCGCTAACCATCGGGCAACGACCGCACAGACGCCCGCACCGGCCGGCGCCCGCAGCGCATCGGCTGCTTCCGGCGCCAAGGCCGACTAGCGAACACTCCGTAACCGCTTGCCCCCGCGTGCCTCCCCCGATTATCTATGGCAGGCACCGGGGATGGAGTCCCCCGTCAACCGCCCGCGAGGGCTGATGACTCCTGCCGTGCGAAAGCAAACGCGGTAGGACTCCGTCCTGCGACGACACCGCCGCCGTCTGTTCTCGCGCGTCCTGAGGCGAGAAACGAGGGAACGGGCATGGACGCGGGCTGCACACACTACGTTGCGACGTCGGCGCGGGAAAGCCGGGCCGCATGATCGCGTATCTTTGCGTCGCTCTCGGCAGCGCGCTCGGCGGTGTCGGGCGCTACGCGTTCGGCCTGCTGGCCAGCCGGATGTGGGGAGACAGCTTCCCCTGGGGCACCATTGTCATCAACATCGTTGGCAGCTTCGTCATCGGCTTCTTCGGCGCCCTGACCGCGCCGGACGGCCCCCTCCCCGCCCAACCCAACCTCAGGATCTTCATCATGGTCGGCATTTGCGGCGGGTTCACAACGTTCTCCTCGTTCAGCCTGCAGACCCTGTCGCTGGCCCGCGACGGCAGTTGGCTGCCGGCGATGGGGAATGTGCTGCTGTCCGTCACCCTGTGCCTGCTCGCCGTCACCGCCGGACATTTCGCCGCCGGCCGCATCGGCCTGTCGCAGCCGGAGGCGTCCGAGCTGTCGCGCTCCATCCTCGCCATCCTCGACCACCGGGAAACCGCGCCCGCGGTGCTTGCCGCCGCGGCGCTGGTGGCCGGGCGGTTGGGAGACGCGCGGATCGAGGCCCTGCATGTGCGCCATCAAGCCCGGGAAGGCTTCCTGCCGACGGAGGACGTCGTGACCGCGGAGCGCCGGCAGGAAATCGACGGCGAAGCCACCCGCCAATCGGCTCGGCTGCGCGGCATCTTCGACGCCTGGCGGTGGGACGGCGGCATCCGGGAATGGCGCGAGATCGCCGGCGACACGTCCAGGGTCGTCGCGGAGGAAGCCGCGAAAGCCGATCTGGTTGTCATCGGCATCGGGCCGGAGCGGCAGCATGCGGAGGCGAATCGGGCGGTTCATGCGGCCCTGTTCGATGCCCGGCAGACGACCCTGCTGACGCCGCCCGCCGTTCCGGTTTCGCTCGGCCGAAACGTGGCGATCGCCTGGAAGCCGGGCGGCGCCGCCCACCCGGCGGTCGAGGCGGCGATTCCGTTGCTGCTATGCGCCGAGCACGTCACCGTGCTGATCGGGACGAGCGATGGCGCGGCGGCGCCAAACGATTTGCCTGCCACGCTGCAACGCGCCGGGATCGCGGCGGATGTGGTGCGGTTCCGGGCCGAGGGCCAATCAACCGGCGAGGCGCTGCTCGCCCGCGCGCATGCGGCTGGCGCGGATTTGCTGGTGATGGGCGCCTTCACCCGCGGCGGCCTGAAGGAATTCATCCTCGGCGGCACGACCCGGGACGTTCTGGCGGCAGCCGGCATTCCCGTGCTGATGCGCCATTGAGGCCGCCCTGACCGCCCGGGATCGCTATTGTTGCCGAAATCCGGGGCGCGGTAACTTTTGATTCATCATTCCGGCGCATTCTGCCCGCGTGTCCGGCAGCGCGCCCTTCCTGGTCGAATCCCACCACCCCGCGACTTTCCGCAGCCGCGGGGTCGCGGCCCCTTTCACGACGCCGATGCTCATCGGCACGCGCATCCGCGAATCCAAGAGCGGGATCGAACTGGTCGTCCCCAACCCCTCCGGCGGACGCGGCGTCTACATCCTCGACTGGGGCGGCGTCCGCACCCTCGGCAACCCGAGCGTGCATGACACCGTGCTGTTCCGGCGCGTCAGCAGCCTGGCGAGGCTCGACCCCGCCGGGATGCGCGACGCCGCATTGGATGTCGCGCTCGACGGCCATGCCGGGCGGGATGCCGCCGCCGCGGCGCAGCGCAGCATCGCGCGAGACGCGGCGCATCGCCTCAACGCGCATTTCCTGCTGATGCTCGGCCTGATCGGGCAGGTCCACCCGGCCGGGCTGGAAGCGATCTCACCGGCCGGGCACGCGCAGGAGGTCGAACGCCTGGGCAGCGCGATCCTGCACAAGCTCGCGCCGCTGATGGGCCAGTCGCCCGCGGCACTGGCGGATGCGCTGGCGGCAATGGGGAATGTGCTGGCCCCGGTGGGTATCGGCGCGGACGATACGGACGCGCGCATCGCGCGCCTGCTTGCTCGGCTGGATGAGGCCCGGCAGTCGCTGTCGGACTGGCTGGGGGCCGATGCGGAGAACGACATCGGCGGTATCGGCCGCGCCATTGCCGGGGCCATGCAGACCGCCAACGGCTACGGCCGGACAATCCTGCAAGCGACACGCGCCGCGACGGCCGATGCCATCGGCCTGCTGAAACGCTGGTTCACGGACTCCCGTGCCGTCGTGACAACGGCGGGCCGCGCCGACTGGGTGCTGGATGGATGGGAGTGGGTCTGCCTGCTGTGGCTCGCGGCGCAAACCGGCGCGGCGCGGCGGCGGGCGTTGCTGGAGATGGCCCAGATCATTCCCGTGCTGCCCGGCGAGGCGGCCAACTGGGCCGATCGGCCGCCGCCGCCCGAGACGCTGCGTCAACCCTGCCGGGTGACCAGCCGGGAGGACGGCTGGCGCAGCGGCAGTGCGGCATTCGTCCTCATCGAACGCAATGAGATGCTGCGCGCCATGAGCACCTGAATGACCGCCGAACCAGCCACTCTGCGCAGCCGGGATATCCGCGCGGTCTCGCGCGACGTGGCCGAGGCGGACAATGCCCGTGTGATGCGGATCGTCGCGACCGTGGATGCGCTGTCGGCGCGCGGTTCCGCCGACGAGTTTATTGTGCCGCTGCGGCGGCGCCTGGCGGTGCTGCGCCCGCCGCGGCCGCTGCGCTTCGTCAGGCTGATGTTCCATCCGCTCGATCCGCTGATCGTCCCCGCCGGCCGGTGGCGAGCCGATCGGCACGCGATACCGCGCACCGCCCTAGCGCCGCTGGCCGGCTGCGTGCGCGACGCGATGCCGGCCGAAGCACGCGCCATCGAAGCGGCGATCTATGGCCGGACGACAGCAGACACCGATCTGATCGCCACGCAGGGCCGCCTGCTGTGGCCGGACGCCGGCAGGGTGCTGATGTCGGCCGCCCCGCCGGCAAGCTGGAACGAGACCGGGCTCGGCGAGGCCATTTTCGCCTCCCTTGCGCGCCGCACCGGAGCGTTGCTGGCGCAGATGGCCGGCTTCGACCGGTTGTGCGCAGAGACGGTGCAGGGGCTGCTGCCGCCGCGGGCGGACGCGCTGCATGCGATCCTGCGCGGGATCGCCGAGACGGACCAGTCCGCCCTGGCGATGATGGTTAAGCTGCTGCTGACGCGTCTGCCGGAAGCCGCCGCGCTGCTGATGGCGTCGCAACCGGATGCGCGGGGCGACGCGCTGAAAGCCGCGGCGGACGAGACGGTTGAAAAGCTGTTGGAGCAGCTCGCGCGCAAGGAGGGCGCCGCGGCGCAGATTGCCGCGGCCAGCCTGGAGGAAGCCGGCGGCACGGTGCGGCGGGTCGCCGTTCTGCTGCGGCAGTTGGAGGACGGCTCCGTCAAGCCGAACCGGCGTGCGCATCTGAAGGCGGTGCGTCAGGCCCTGGATGCCGGCTGCCGGACCCGCTTCGCCGCCGGGCTGCGCGACGAGGTGCTGGCGCCGTTGGCGGGTGGCAGCCCCGACATGCGTGTCCTGGAAGCGGCGGGCCGCGATCTGCGCGCGTTGGAGACCGAAGCGCGTGCCGCCGGCGGGGGCGGCGCCTATGACCTCATGCTGCGGCAGGCGGCGGACGCGGTGAAGGCATTGCCGGCGGAGGTTGGCCCGGGCCGGACGGACCGGATTCGCCTGGTGGAGATTTTGGCCGGCTCCGATGCGGCGCTGGCGATGCTGGACGAGAGGTGAGGCGGCCGATGAGCGATCCGGAAGAACGCTCTGACCAGCGCTGAGGTGGACCAACCCGCCGCGCCGGGCCATCGGGGCCATTCGGCCGCGGCGGCGTTGAAGCCCTTGGATTCGCCCCAATGCGACAACAAGATAGCCGGGATCCGCGGCGAGAACGGGCCGCCGCGGACCGGCTCCGTTAAGCCGCCTTGCGGACCGGCACGCGCGGCCGGAACACGAAGAACGCCAGCACCACGACCACGAATGTCGCGGCGGAAAAGGCGATAAAGGTCGACGACGTCTGGATCCAGGTCACCGCCGGAACGGTGGCGCCCAGTACGATCCCGACCACGCCAAGTCGCCACGCGCGGGCATGCACGCCGGCCAGAAACAGGGCCAGCGCCAGCAGGGTCAGGATCAGCGTCGAGATGGCATCGTCATCGAGTTCGGCGCGCACCGACGACGTGGCCAGGATAAGCACCGCCGCGTAGAAGGCCGCCCAGTGCAAAACCTGCGTCCAGATCAGCGCATAGACCTGGCGAGACGTCTTTGCGTGGGTCAGCCCGGCCCATATGCACAACACCGCAAACGCGACGAGCAGGAGCTTCCAGTAGCCCAGGATGGGCTGCCCGTAGAACGCCCGATAGGACGTGCCGCCGAGCGCGGCGAGCAGAATGAGGATATACGGCAACTCGACGAGAAGAAATCCCGTGAAGCCGCGGCGCCGGCGCACGGGAGGCGGTTCGGATTTGGAACCGATCAGGCCATCGGCTGTTGAGGCACTCATCACTTGCACCCTTTCTTATGTGAACTGCCAGGATTCGCGGCAAAATTCCTTTGCAGGGCGGTGCGAGTGGCTGGCGCTGCCGCGGTGGTCGCAGTCCCCGGAGCCAGGACTCCCCCCCGATGAGCGGCCCGTTCGCCCGACCCGGGCGCACCCTAAGCGCCGATCGGCGATGCTGCAACAACCGGTTCGCCGGGACGGCGGCCGCGGGACGGATCGCCATTTCGCGTGGCGGGCTGTCGGGAAACCCCTGATTTCGGCGGTTATGTTTCGGTTTTTGCCGTGGGCGCTCCGGCGGCGATTTCGCAAACGATCGTCCGCGCTGAGAGCGCAAAACGTGATGGCGCGGCCTGTCGGGGCCACCTCCGGAATTTTCAGGCTCACCGGAAGGGAGACGACCAAGCTCGCCGGCACGATCCCGGACAGCCCGAAAACGCTCCGGCGGCACGAGCGGCCACGGATGGCGCTGACAAGCCGGGCATGACGTTGGAATGGGCGCGGGCTGGTATCAAACGCCCGGATTCGCCTTGGCGAATGCAGCCTTCTGCCCGGCTGTCGCCTCCGTCTGGTACTGCGCCTGCCACTCCTTGTAAGGCATGCCGTAGACGATCTCCCGCGCATCCGGATCTGCGATCTCGATGCCCTTTTCGGCCGCCGCCTCCCGGTACCAGCGGCTGAGGCAGTTGCGGCAGAAGCCGGCGAGGTTCATCAGGTCGATATTCTGCACGTCGGTGCGCTCCCGCAGATGCGCTACCAGGCGGCGGAACGCGGCGGCTTCCAGTTCCACCCGGGTCGCCGGATCGAGTTCGGGTGCGGCCATTTTCGTCCTCCTGTTTCCGTTCGACGCAAGATGGCGCGCGATGCCCGGTTTCGCCATACTGCGCGGAGGGAAAACGAGGGGAAACGGCGATGCACCCGGCCTGGACCGATGCGACAGCCCGCGCCGCTTTGCGCATATTGTTCGACACCGCCGTCGCGGCGGCGGACCCGCGCGCCGTGCTGGCGCGGCATTTGCCGCCGAAGCCGCGCTCGGGGCGCTGCATCGTCGTCGGCGGCGGCAAGTCGGCCGCTGTCATGGCGGCGGCGCTGGAGGACGCCTGGCCGGACGTCTCGCTGGAAGGAACGGTGGTCACCCGCTACGGCCACGCCGTCCCGACGCGGCATATCGAGGTGATCGAAGCCTCCCACCCCGTCCCCGACGCCAGCAGCGAACGCGGCGCGCAACGGCTGCTGGAGCGGGTGCGCGGACTGAGCCAGGACGACCTGGTGATCGCGCTGATGTCGGGCGGCGCCTCGGCCTTGCTGGCGGCGCCGGTGCCCGGGTTGACCTTGGCGGACAAGCAGGCGATCAACCGCGCGCTGCTGGCCTGCGGGGCGAACATCACCGAGATGAACGCGGTGCGAAAACATCTATCCGCCATCAAGGGCGGCCGCCTCGCCGCGGCGGCGGCACCGGCGCGCGTGGTGACCCTGGCGATCAGCGACGTGCCGGGCGACGACCCGGCCGTCATCGGCTCCGGCCCGACCGTGCCGGATGCCACCACCTTCGCCGAGGCGCGGGCCCTGGTCGCCCGCTACGGGATCGCGTTGTCGCCCGAGGCCGCCGCACGCCTGACGCGCGACGACGACGAGACGCCGAAGCCGGGTTCGCTGCCGAACAGCGAATTTCATATGATTGCCACACCGATGATGGCGCTGGACGCGATGGCGGCGAAAGCCCGGGAACTCGGCCTCGCCCCGCTGATCCTGGGCGACGCGCTGGAAGGCGAGGCGGCCCAGATGGGCACCGTCATGGCCGGCATCGCCCGGTCGGTTCGCGCCCACGGCAAGCCGCTGGCGGCCCCCGCCGTGCTGCTGTCGGGCGGCGAGACGACCGTCACCATGACCGGCAAGCCCGCCGGCAAGGGCGGCCGCAACACCACCTTCCTGCTCGGCCTGGCGATCGCGCTGGATGGCGCCCCCGGCATCTGGGCGACCGCGGGCGATACCGACGGCATCGACGGCATGGAGGAGATCGCCGGCGCGCTGCTGACCCCCGACACGCTGGTGCGCGCGCGGGCGAACGGGCTGGATGCGCGCGCCTCGCTCGCCGCGCATGACAGCCACGGCTTCTTCGGCGCCATCGGCGACCTGATCGTCACCGGGCCGACATTGACGAACGTCAACGATATCAGGGCGATCATCATCGCCTGACCGCGGCCTCGCCGCCACCTCCTTCAAGAACGACCAAGGAAACCGCCCCCATGGCTGTGCGCCAGAAAATTCGCCGTCGCCGACATACCAAGATCATTGCCACGCTGGGTCCGTCGAGTTCGACCCTGGACGTGATGGCCCGCCTGTTCCAGGCCGGCGCCGACGTGTTCCGGCTGAATTTCTCGCACGGCAGCCACGAGGACCATGCCGCCCGCTTCGCGCTGATCCGCGAACTGGAGGACCGCTTCGACCGCCCCATCGGCATCCTCGCCGACGTGCAGGGGCCGAAGCTGCGCGTCGGAAAATTCAGCGCCGGACGGGTGCACCTGCAGACCGGGGCGCAGTTCCGGCTGGACCTGACCGCCACGCCCGGCGACATCCAGCGCGTGCAACTGCCGCATCCGGAGATCATCGAGGCGGCGTCCATCGGCTCCTCGCTGCTGCTGGACGACGGCAAGCTGCGCCTGCGGGTGCTGCACAAGCGGGCCGACGCGCTGGAAACCGAGATCGTCGTCGGCGGCCCGCTGTCGGACCGCAAGGGCGTCAACGTCCCCGACGTGGTGCTGCCGATACCGGCGCTGACCGAGAAGGACCGTGAGGACCTGGAGTTCGCGGTGTCGCATGGCGCCAGCTATATCGGCCTGTCCTTCGTGCAGCGGCCGGAGGACGTGATCGAGGCCAAGCGGCTGATCGCCGGCCGCGCCTGGGTGATGGCGACGCTGGAGAAGCCCCAGGCGTTGGACAACCTGGAGGAAATCCTCGCCCTGACCGACGCGGTGATGGTGGCGCGCGGCGACCTCGGCGTGGAGCTGCCGCCGGAGGAGGTGCCGCTGGCGCAGAAGCGCATCGTCC
>CAINOE010000186.1 GCA_903851415.1 uncultured Rhodopila sp.
GTCAGCGACGGTTCTGCCTCGCCTAACGGCTCGGTGCCTGCGGCAAGGGGTGGCGAATTCGCCGGCCTCAGGTGGCGAATTCAATCGGCCTCAGGTGGCGATTTGAACCGGCCTCCGGTGGCGAATTCGCCGGCCCGCGCAGCGAAGCGCAGCCGGCTCAAATTCGGCGACGATATCGCCGCGTGGCTGATCCAGCGGTGCAGGTCGCAAACCGTCGATCAGCTCCGCGCCGGCTGCGTCGCGGCATTCGGAATCGATCGGGCGCCGTCGCGAAGTGCCATTGGTCGGTTCGTTAGAAAGGCGCGACTGTGACGGACCAGCAGCGGGGGCGATCACGGACGCGTGCGACGGCGCGGGCCTCCAGCCACAAGGCGTCCAGCATGCTCTTACGGCCTCTTATCGTGCTCTTAGAATTGGGCGGTTGGTCCGCACATTCCGGCCGCGCTGCTAGACGAGATTTGGAGTCGGAAACCGTTGTTCATTGGAGGCGCCGCAGCGGCCAACGAATGTTCCGGCGCTTATATACTGTACATCCGCCTCCCGCGCAACTCCCGTGCGCTAATGGAATATTCCCCCATCAGATGAGGGGGTGAGAGCGGATTACCCACGCAGGTAATGGGGCAGTTGCGACATCGAACGGCGCAGCGCGGCAAAGGTGTTCAGTGGAAGGTCTTGATCGGAAAAACGGGGCGTCGAACGATATCTTCGGAACGCTGTTCCCGGAGTTGGGCGCAGACGCGACGTTTCGGCTGATCGAAGAATTTGGCGGAACCCGGCTGTTTGTTGCGAAGACCCCGCGCGAAGGCAGCCGTCTCGTATCTACAATCGGCATGGACGCGGCCCGGCGTCTTGCCATCAAGTTCGGATCAGAGACGATCGCTTTGCCGCTGGCTCGGCCTTGGCGCGTTCATGTTTATCGCGCCCGCGGGTTGTCTTATCCGCAAATCGCCAAGGCCGTTGGGGTCTCCGAAGCAACGGTTGCCCGGCTATTGAAAGACATGGGCCTGACCAACCAGCGGGATCATGTCCCAGACGCATCGGCTTCGTATCCGGTCACGACGCCCGCGCCGCTGATATCGGTGCGGATGCCTCTGATCCGGCGCGCGGTGCATCCTGATCTTCCGCTTTTCCGGGGCATCGAGGGCGCCGCGGCAGGCTCTGACGCCGATCGAGTGCGCCGGCATGGGTAGCCCCGCGCATCAGACGCAGCCCCCGCCGCGGGAACTCAACTGGCTGATCGAGTGCCTTGGCCTGGACGATACGGTCAAGGTCATCGAACTCGCTGGCGGTTTGAATCTCTGGATTCCGTCCGGCGTTGGCGCAAGCCAGAACGCCAAACGGGACGAATTCGACGCAGAGTTTGGAAAGCCTCTCGCGCAACAATTAATCCGCTACTACGGAGGCAGCACAATAAAGATACCGCTGGCAGCGAAGTGGATGACAAAATTCTACCACCATAAGGGCATGCCCCCGGCTGAGATTGCCCGAACGCTTCGGTGTTCGATTGATACAGTATATCGTCGTATCAACGGATACAATAAACTGCACTCATCGTTCACAGCGACTCGGGGCGATATTTCTCCGAAGCCGGTGAAACGTGTCTATCAGTCAAGGAAAACCACATGAGCGTAAATCTTCCGATGCTTGGCGAGGCGGCTTCGATGGAGCTTCCGCCCGGCGCGACGGTCAATCAGGACGGGAGCGTCACGCTTCTTCTGGACTATCCCTTTGAACTGGAATTTCGTGTCCAAGGCAGCGACACGGTGCAGACTGAGCACTTCGGTCAGTTGGTACTCCGTCGGCTTGACGGCCCGGCGGTTCGCAAGATGCTCGCGTCTCCCAACGCCGCCAAGCACGCGTTGGCGCTGTCGCTGGGCATCAGTCTGGCGAAGTTGGCGTTGATCAAAACGAAGATCGACGCGCGGGACGAGACGGCAGCCGGCGATGTGGTCCAAGAGTTGCTCGGCGGCTTGAAGGGAGGCTTGCCCGAGGGCGTCGAAGAGACACCGGGCGGAATCAAGCTCCCGCTTCGTTATCCGGTAACGGATGCGGAAGGCGCAACCGTTTCGGAGATCAGCTTCGCCCGCATTACCGCCGCCCAAAAGGCCGTAATTTTGCGGTCCCAAAGTCCCGTCGATTGGGGTATTGCCGCCGCAATCGGCATATCTCCAAAGGCGGCGAAAGCCCTCGTTGACCAGATGGACGGCGCCGACGCGATAGCTGCGAATATGGTTATCCTCTTCCTGTGCGGCAGCGCACTCGGCGCTTCGAGGTAACGAGGCCATGCAAGGCCCCAAACAGCGTGGCCACCGTGGCCACCATCTGATTTTGCGGGCCTTTCCGGCTTCGGGGAGCCGTTCCAGAAACCTCGGCCTGTCGGACCAGGCCGCCAACGAAAACGCGAAGGCCGCACGATGAGCACCAACATGAAAGCGGCCTTCACGCTCACCTTGGAGGATAAGCTTTCCGGCGGACTGAGCAATATCGCGAAGGCCCTTGGCGATCTGCGGGACAAGGGTAATCATCTGTCGCTTGGCGGGTTGGAGCGCGGCGGGGATGTGCTGCGGACCATGACGCAAGAGGTGCAGCGCCTTACGTCATCGCTGCACACTGTAGAGGCTACGGCCGATCGCGCGTGGTCCGCGCTAAAGCGCATGGGATCAGCGGCGTTCGGGCCGCAAAGCCGTCTCGGCCAAGTGGGGGGCAAGGTCGGTGCGCTGGGCGCGGCGGCGGCGGGGTATTCGATCTATGGCCCGCTGGAATCAGCGGCCGAGTTGAGCAACACGCTCCGGCACACCGCGATAACCGCCCATCAATACGGCGCCGACGCGGACCGAATGATGGCTCAACAGCGCAGCCTTTACACAAGCACCGCGCTGGATACCGCACAGAGCAGCCACAAGATTGCGGAGGCAGGCTTCTGGATGGCGCTGACCGGAATGAGCACCGCTCTGGTCAATAAACTGTCACCCCTAAGCGCGAAAATCGCCACGGCTTATAACACCGAAGTCCAGGACGCAGCAAAAACCGCCTATGGCTTGAACTATTCCATGAAAATCGGCGCGGATGACATGGAACGGGCGCTCGGGATGCTGGCATTGCTTGGAAAGCATGGGCATTTTCTCTTTGCTGACCAAGCGAAGGAAATGCCGGGGATCGCAGCAGCGGCGCTAAACAGCCACATGACCGGCCTGGGATCGCTGGAGCAGATCGGCGCGGCGATGCAGATATCGATGAAGGTGGTTGATCCGGCGCAACCAGCCATGGCAGCGACCAATCTGGAAGCCTTCCTCTCTGCCATTCAGCAAACGCGCGACGATAAGACGTTCGACAAATACGGGGCTGATCTGCCCGCCATTCTAATGGATGCCGCAAAGCATGGTGTCAGCCCGCTGGAAGCCACGCTGGCAGAGGTGCAGAAAATCCAGGATCGTGAGGCGAAGCGGCATCACATCACCGATCCCAACATGCGGGCGCAGAGCGATACCGCCATACTGGCGCATCTGTTCGTCCGAAAGGAAGCCGCCACCTTCGCTTCCGCGATGCTCCACAACATGAGGGAATATGAGGAGCTAAAGCTTCTTGGCCACAACACCACCACTGGAATGATCGACAAGGATTTTCACGAGGCTATGCGCGATCTCAACAGCCAAATGGGGCTGTTTCACGAGATGACGACGCAGCTTGTCGATCGCCTGGGTTTCGGGTTCGAACCGGTGCTGCACAAGATCAATACCGGGTTGCTTGGATTCCTCCATGGCCTGGAATGGCTGGACAAGAAGATACCGGGCCTGAGCGATGGCGTCCTGGCGGCGGCCGGCGGCATGCTTGCCCTGACGGCCGCGCTGGGAGCTATCGGCTTCGTTGGTCCGATGGTTGTCGCCGGCTTCGAGCTGATCGCCGCCGCGGCGGCGGCGCTGCTGACACCGCTCGGCCTGGTGGCGCTGGGTATCTCGGCCGTCGCCGTCGCGATCTACGACTGGGACGCGCTGCGCCCCTATGTCCAGGCGGTCGGCGACGCGATCGGCCGGTTCTGCATAAGCGCGCTGGACGCCACGCGAAACTTCGTCGTCAACGGCTGGCAGGCGATGTCGAACGCGATCACGAACAGCCAGGGCATCCAGTCGGCGTTGGACGGCCTCGGGACCTCCTGGAACGCGCTGAAAGACGCGGCGGCCGGTGCGTTCGCCGCGTTGGACAAGCCGCTCGGTGGCACCTTGCAGGCCGGCTTGGACGCCATGGCTGCCGCGCTGGATGAAATCGTAAAGGACTTCAAATGGCTGGCCGATAATGCCCCGGCGACAGGGGGCTTCGACGGCGGCGCGAATAACCAGTCGTCACCCGGCACCGGCGCCATTTTCCCCGGGGCGGCCGCATCGCGCCCGGATACCGTTATCCACATCAACGCCGCGCCGGGAACGCAGGTTACGGTTCCGCAAATGTCACCTTGGGTAACGGTCCATGGCCCCAACCCGGGCAACACCACGAGGAGGCCGTGATGTCGATATCAGTCGTTGCCGGATCAACTGCTTTCGTAACAGGAACAGCCGCCCCATGCTGACCAGCTTGCAGACAAGCACCATCCGCGCTGGGAACGCGCCGGATTGGATTCATCTTCTGCCGGTGGGGACCTTCAAGGGCGCCGATGGTCGCGGTCCATACAACGTGCCCAACCCGGCCGCCATCATGGCTGTGTCGATGATGGAAGGAAAGCTTTGCGTCGATGTGAATCACTCGACGGACCTTGCCGCGCCGCATGGCCAACCAAGCCCGGCTATCGGTTGGATTGTTGAGATGCAGCGCCGCCCTGATGGCGTCTGGGGCCGTGTTGAATGGACTCCGGCCGGGCGGTCCCTGTTTGCCGAAAAATCGTACCGCGGGGTAAGTCCGGTATTTGCACATGACGACAAAGGCAACGTTATTCGGATTTTACGTGCCTCGTTGACGAACGTTCCCAACATTATGGAGTTGACCAGCCTTCACGCCAGACAGGCGGCCCTTGGCACCTATCAGCCAACGGAAACCGACCGTCTGGTGTTCGCAGCCATGGGCCTCAATGTGCAAGACCTGGTTGCGGCGAAGAGCCGTCAGGCAACGCAGGCAATGGTGGCAAACGTGAGCCAGGGCCTGTCTCAGACGGATCTCACCGTGTGCCAGCGCATGGGCATCGATCCGGCCGCGTTCGCCGGGCAGCGGAACGCCGCTGCCAATGGCGAAAATACCTTTGGTCTGTCCCCGCAAGAGCAGGAAATCTGCCGAAGGATGAATATCAACCCTATGGATTTTGCGGCCCAAAGGGCGGGCGGCGACAGCTTCGGTCTAACGCGCACGGAACAAGACGTATGCCGCCGGGCAAAGGTTGACTTCAGGCAATATGCCGACTGGAAACGGGCCGGCGGCGACAGTCCGCTTGTTTCGGCCGTTCCGCCTGAATCCATGGCGCTATGCAAGCGATTTGGAGACGATCCAGCGGACTGGGCAGTTCGGTATTTTTCCACCCCAATACCAGGCCAAAACATGCGCTGGCGACAGTAACGGCTTAAATACGACCGCCTTTCTTTCCATTAACCGATGGCTACAAGTCAGTGAGGAAAAAGTGAACCTTCGTTCCGATGTAATCCTTGATCTGCGGTTGCTTCTGGCGCCCGTTGATGAGGCTCAAAAGTGTCTGATCGATCTGCGTTCCGCAATCGAACAGGCGGAGGCTGCTACCTCCCGTCTCGGCAACCAAATCGCCGAACTCGATAGCCAGGCGGCAGACGTTGCGGCGGCCCGCATCAGGCCCGACGCGGAACGTGTAGCCCTGCTGATTGCCGGCGCCGACGTGCCGCAAGCCGACAAGAAGGATATCGAGGCACGTGCCCAAAAGGCGCGGATCATCGCCTCGCAACGCCAGCAGCTCACGGACGATCTGGCTGCCGTTCGGCTGCATATCGGGGAGCTGACAAACCGGTCCATCCGCGCCAAGAAAGTCTATGACGCGGCCGAGATGGCGTTGTTGAACGCGTTGGCTGAGGCTGAGGTTGAAGCCTACAAGCGGGCCGCCATCGAGTTCGTCCGGCAGCAAGTGCCGCCGCTGCATTCCCTCGCGGTCCTGATCGCGGAAAGGACGGGCGTGCTGCCCAACTGGTTCCACAACACGATCGGCGGCAACCTTGCTGTCCGTTGGCATGTGCCCGGTGCTCTGCCGCGCAACGTTGTGAATCAGGAGCCGGCGCCGGAGCTGGTTTCCGTCTGGCCGCGTCTCGCTGGACCGCACGCCGGCAATCTTCTGTCCGGTGAGCCGTCGTATTCGCCGGACGTTGTGGAAGGGCTGATTGCCTTCATCCGCGCCTATGAGGCCCCGGCGCCCGTCCAGTCCGATGAAGCTGCCGGCGTTGATGACACCGCGCCGGCAGGTGGGGACACGGCGGCGGTTGATCCCGATCACGCTGCCGGCGCTGATGAGGCGGCCGAGCCGCTTGATACGAGCATCGCGCCCGCACCCGATGTGAGGGCCGCATAGGTGGCACTCGCTGGTGATATCCTGCTCGACCGGCGCGGCGAGAACAACCCGCGCGCCGAGTTCGGCTATGCCGTGCCGGCCGGCGAAATCGTCTACCGCGGCAGTCTGGTGGCGCTGAACGTGGCCGGCAATATCGTCCGGGTGCAGACCGCGGGCGCGCTGGGCTTCCTCGGCGTCGCCAACAAGCGGGTGGACAACCGGTCCGGATCGGCCGCCAGCACGGACCTCGTGGTGCCGGAACGCGGCACGTTCGCCATCGTGGTGCCCATCGCCACCTTCACCAACGTCGCGGCGGCGGCAACGGTCTACGCGGTCGATGACGGCACGGTCACGCTGACCAACACCGGCAGCCTGCTGGCCATCGGCACCCTGGCCGGGATCGAGAACGGGGCGACCTGGGTTAATCTGGGCAGGATCGTCGATTGATAGCAATCCACGCACTGCATACGCCGCCGGCATCATCCGCCGCGTCCAGGCGAGGCGCGATGGCGGCGGGATGGGCCACGTATCGCGGTCCTACGATGGTCTTAAGATGCTCTTGGTTTGGGCGGAAAGTAAACCTAAGCGGCGGTTGGCGTGGCCGAATTTTTTGTGGCCACCGTAGTTTCCGGCGACCTGCCGCAATCGGGTGACTGGGCCTGCCGCAATCGGTTCCTCAATCGGTTCCTCACTCGCGGCGCGCCTTGTGTCCGACGCTCGCAGCGTCATATAAATCAATGGGTTAAAAGATGCTGAAATGTTCTTCGGATTGAGGAACCCCGGCGATTGAGGAACCCACTGCCGCAATCGCGTCGCACGGCTTAAGCAATTGAAAAACAATGATATTCACGTTTTCTATGGCACAATGCTATGATCTGTCGTGGAACTTTTGCAAAATCCTCACCAGCGGGGTTAAAGTGGGAAAATCTGCGTTGTTATCTGCTGGGCGCACAGCGCTCAGCAGACTGCGAGAATCACCGAGGAAAAAGCGGCCGCGGTTCGACGGTGGTTTAGGGCACGTGGGCTTTCGCATCTCGTAAATCTTCTGCTTATGGGAATCGGGACGGAATGGTCGACGGGCAGACGGAAATTTCTGATACAATCGTCAAATACTTTTTAACATCCATAAAAAGCGATTTGGAGCGAGAACGCGGATCTCATAGATCCCTAGACCATTGTAGCAAATTTTTTCATACCAAGACGACCGACCATGATGTAGCTAGCCTACATCTGGGATTTTTTCTTGCAAGTTGGGGAATGTACCGGGGGTCAGCCGCTATTCGAGATTTTGACTATTTGATTCATCGCCCGGCCGTTGAGCTTATCCTCGAGCCTCAATTTGATCCTCTGAGAGCGATGGGCCTAGCGGATTTCTCTGAAAAAAGTGTAGGGCTAATTTTTACCTTAGCTGCCAAGCTAAAAGGATACTACCGTCCGTTGCACATTAATCCAACGGATGCTCTAGTCACCAAAATCCTACTGGGAACGTTGGGATGTGTCCCAGCATATGACAGCATCCTGCGAAAGGGATTGCGCAACCTTGGTCTGCCACGAACATTTAGCGAGCGAGGCTTCAAGAAGGTTATAGCGTACTGCAAAGCAAACGACAGTGGCTTGACTGATGCGCAGAAAAGACTGACCGAGCAGAACGTTGATTGCACCATTATGCGTGTGTTCGACTTATACTGCCATGCCCGTGAACGGAATAAATCAACGTAAGAACCTAAGAAGTTTAGCCTAAGTCAGAATTCTTATCCATCGTCCGCCAAGTCCGTGGACGCCGACGATCCGGATGCCGTGCATCGCGCCCTGCACGCGGTGCCGCAATCCGGCTGAAGGCCCTTGATGCGCGCACAGCAGCTTGCCGCAGATGCTCAGAGATCGCCGATGTGTTCGGTCACTCTTGCCGCCAGTCGGATAAGTTTTTGGCCCCTGAATATTTCCACGAAGTCAGCGGCCGACACGCGCGTCCTGCTGAGGTTTCGCCGCGCATTCGCAAGCGAGGCCAGCGTCATCTCCGGCGCCCTGTCATGGAGATCGGCAAGAAAGGCGTCCGGCGTTTGACGGCGGAGACCGTGCTTCCGTAGCTCAGCAGCAGGAAAATCCTTGAGATTCCAGGTCAGGATGACAGAAGCGCCGCCAGCGATTCCAGCAGCGACGACATGACGATCATTTGGATCCGGCAGTTTCACGGACGGAATGTGCTTCTCATATCCGGCAACCGCCGCTTGCGGCAGCGCCGCTTCCATCAGGCGCCGCGTCATCTGCAAGTGCTCGATCGGAATGGCCGACACGCTGGCCGCAAGGCTCCGAATCCATTCGTCGTGAATCTCATCCGTCCAGCGCGCGTCGATCAGGCGATCTACCGCGACCTGCATGACGATATTCCTAAGATGAAACGGGTAGAGAACGCAGGCATCCAACACAACGACGCAAGGCTCAAGCGCCATAGCGCTGCCGGAGATCCTCCGCGTCGTCGGCGAGCGCCTGCATGGCTGCACGCTCGGCGTCGATTTTCGTTCTGAGCCCAAGCACATCCTTCAGTTTCGCGCGGCGATGCGTGCCGACATAGCGAAACGGCAGATCGCCCACGTCCATCCGATGCACCACGAGCGGGCGCGAGATACCCAAGATGCTCGCGGCATCGTTGGGGCTGAGTTCCTGGTCGTCAGTCAAAATCGCGACCCGGTCGCCTTGCAGCAGATGGTCGAGCAGCACGTCCAGCAACGCCGCGGCTTCCGGCGGCAGGAACAGGGTTTGATTAGCGCCGGCCCGGCGCGTAATTCGCACCTCGACGCGGTCGCCCTTTCCAAGCCTTCCAGGTCGTTCGGTGTTTTTCCGATCCGCCTCGGACAATTCAACGAACTCAAGCACCCGGGTTGTCATTCCGCGCCTCCTTCGGGACTGGAGTAGCACCAAGCGCCCCTAAGTGCAATAACTGAAAGTTTGATGCAGTGAGCTGTCCTGCCAACCCGTGCGGCCCTGGAAAGGCCACCCGGCATGGAACAGATGCCGCACCCGAAAATCATCCGGATCCCGGTTCCAGATCCCGCTCGGCACGCTGCGAGACTGGGAACAGGGCGCCAAGGAACCGAACCACGCCGCCCGACCCTATCTCCGCGCCATCGCCAGCAACCCGGATGCCGTGCATCGCGCCCTGCACGCGGCACCGCAATCAGGCTGACGGTGGCGCATCCAACCTTTCACTCCCGCGATGCTGGAAAGCACCGCACGATTCGCCCATAGTCCCACCATGTCAGACAGACCAAAAGCCGCTCCGCCGCCGGCCGGATGGGAAGCAAGCCTCGCCCGCAGCAAGGCCCAGATCGCCGCTGGCCAGAGTGTCCCCCTGCTGCCGATCCTCGATCGGCTGCGGGCATCGGCTGAGCGGCTCGAAGCCGAGCAGGGCGTAACGGCGGATGGAACAGGATCAGCACCGATTGCTGATAGCGCTTTTCCCGGAAGCCGACGCTCAGGTCAGGGCACTTGAATGGTTTTATGTCGAGAAGCAGCGCCCGCAAGCCCCGCGAAACCTCGGCGACGCTCTGGCCGAAGTCAAACTGATTATCATGAACCCACCGGAGCGAGGGCTGCCTGCGCCTCGGCCGTATCCGGCGCTGGCATTGGTGGGGCTTTCGGGGCTGAAGCGCGGCCGGTATTGGATCACCTACAATGCCGGCATTCCAATCATCGCCGATGTATTCTTCGAGACGGATGACGTCCCGAACCGGGTATGACCGTCCGACCTCCAATGCCAGCCGAAGTTCCGTTTGCGTCGCCGGAGTTGGAGGACCTGATCAAGCTATGCCCGGAGACGCAGGGACCGAAGGTAGGGCGCCCGATACTTCCTCCCGCGGCATAACAAGCGAACCGGACGCTGTGCACAGAGAGTCGCAATCAGGCCGTGCACAACAGCGCCGGAATTAACCTTTCATCAACCAGTTTGTCCGATACTCAAAGCCGGACAGACCGA
Source organism: uncultured Rhodopila sp. (assembly GCA_903851415.1). Taxonomy (GTDB): domain Bacteria; phylum Pseudomonadota; class Alphaproteobacteria; order Acetobacterales; family Acetobacteraceae; genus Rhodopila. Next base: position 10,458 of record CAINOE010000186.1, read on the forward strand.
TGACAGAAACCAGCCATTCACCAAGAGATGACAGCGCGCCACCGCCCAACGGCACTTCCGGTGCGCCGGTTCGCGAGCTATACCCCGCCATGGATGCGAGGTTCATTCTCGTGGAAATCGGCAAGCTGATGCATCAGGGCGAAGCCCACACCAAGGCGATCGAAAAGTTAACCGACAAGATCGGCGCCCTCGACAGCACCGTCAGAAATGCGGCCGTGACCGGAAAGCTCCTGTTGGGGATGACCGCCCTTGTCGCGGGCGCGCTATGGTGGATCGGCGCGCGCCTATGGCCGCTGAGAGAGAAGCTGCTGGCCATAATCGCCGGCAGCTAGCCCCGCGGTTCGCAAGGCCTAAAGTTGCGGCTCGTCTCTGCGACAGGGGCGCCCAACCGCTCGGGCGACCGAAACATTGCGATGAAAACCAAACATGACTGGACCGGCGCCGACGCGCTGACCGACGACCAAATCCACGCCGCCGCGCTCGCGGATTCCGATGCCCGGGCACTGACGCCGGAGCGGCTGGCGGGGATGCAGCAGACGCCGCGCCTGAAAGTCATCCGCCGCGCGCTCGGCCTGACTCAGGAGGAATTCGCCGCGCGGTTCCAGCTCTCGCTCGGTACGCTGCGAGACTGGGAACAGGGCGCCAAGGAATCGGACCACGCCGCCCGAGCCTACCTCCGCGCCATCGCCGGCGATCCGGATGCCGTGCACTGCGCCCTGCACGCGGTGCCGCGATCCGGCTGACGGCGCGCCATGCCGCCTGCCAGTCACCGGATGCTGGAAAGCACTTCACGGCTTGCCCATGGTCCTGCCATGTTAGACAAGCACGCCTAACCTTACAGCATAATGCAGCCCCTCGGACCGATCCCCATGCCCACGATCACTCATGACGCTGGCCGACAGCGGTTGAAGGCGGAGGAACCCGGACTCCGCCGCCTCGGCGTGCGTCACCTGGCCGTGTTCGGCTCCCTTGCCCGCGGCGACGACCGCCCCGACAGCGACATAGACCTTGCCGTGGAGATCGAGCCCGGCCGCTCCTTCTCCCTTATCCGCATGGAGGAAACCCGCCTCTTTCTGGAAGACGCATTGCGCCGCCGGGTCGACCCGGGCGAGGTCGGCAGCCTGCGCCCCCACGTACGTTCAGCCTTCGAGCATGACCGGGTGTCCACCTTCTGATGGCGCGAGGGGACAAGGAATGGGTAGCGGACATCATCGCCGGCATTGCCGACATCCGCGCCGATACCGCCGGCATGGACTTCTCGGCGTTCACCGCCAAACCGGCCATCGTGCGATCCGTGCTCTATTCCATTGCCGTCATGGGAGAAGCCGCCAAGAAAATCAGCCCTGAGTTCAAGGCGGCGCATCCGGATGTTCCCTGGCGGGCCATCGCAGGAACACGCGACAGAATCGTGCATGAATACTTCCGGACCAATACTCGGCGCATCCGGGATGTCGTTGTCGATGATATCGATGCCTTGGAGGAAGCCGTACGAAAGCCGCCCGCGCTGCCCTCATCCGGCCCCTGAGCGGAAGGCGGAATCCGGCTACCCGGCAACCGCCGCTTGCGGCAGCGCCGCTTCCATCAGGCGCCGCGTCACATGGAAGCGGCCGATTGGAATGGCGGACACGTTGGCCGCAAGGCTCCGAATCCATTCATCGTGAATCACATCCATCCAGCGCGCGTCGATCAGACGATCTACCGCGACCTGAACAACGATATTTTTCAGATGAAACGGGTAAAGAACGCAGGCATCCAACACGACGACGCAAGGCTCAAGCGCCATAAAGCTGCCGGAGATCCTCCGCGTCGTCGGATGGCTGCACGCTCGGCGTCGATTTTCGTTCTGAACCAGAGGACGCGGCTGCCCGGACCGTCGCTCATTGCCATTCTCCTCGCGTCGAAGATCACCCGAACGCCGCGGAATTTCGGGGTTTTCCCGGCACGCAATGGTCTGAGCCTCCGCCGGTAGCGTGATCCCCCAACCCGCGCCATATTACCGGCAGCACCACCCGGAGCCGCCATGAGTTTCCGCTCCCTCTACCGCCACGGCTTCGCCCGTGTCGCCGCCTGCACAACCCGCACCGCGCTGGCCGATCCGGCCACGAACGCGGAGACGATCCTGCGCATGGCGCGGGAATGCGATCGTCAGGCCGTCGCGGTGGCGGTATTCCCGGAACTCGGGCTGTCGGGATACGCCATCAGCGACCTGTTGCAGCAGGCCACGCTGCTGAATGCGGTGGAAACCGCAATCGGCGTCATCGCCGCCGGATCAGCCGAACTGATGCCGCTGCTGCTTGTCGGCGCGCCGCTGCGCCATCTGGGCGCGCTGTATAACTGCGCCGTCGCCATCCACCGCGGCGCCGTTCTCGGCGCCGTGCCGAAAATCCACCTGCCGAACTACCGCGAGTTCTACGAGCCCCGCCACTTCGTCAGCGGCGGCGGCACCGATGGCGGGTGCATCTCCATCGGCGGCCATACCGTCCCGTTCGGCCCCGATCTGCTGTTCGCGGCGTCCGACATCCCGGGCCTGATCGTCCACGCCGAAATCTGCGAGGACGTCTGGGTGCCCAACCCGCCGAGCGGCGAGGCCGCCGTCGCAGGGGCCGTCGTCCTGGCGAATCTGTCGGCTAGCAACATCACCATCGGCAAGGCCGAGACCCGCCGCCTGCTGTGCCGGTCGCAGTCCGCCCGCTGCCTCGCTGCGTATCTCTACGCCGCGGCCGGGGCGGGGGAATCGACGACCGACCTGGCCTGGGACGGCCAGGCGTCGGTGTTCGAGAACGGCACCACTTTGGCCGAGACCGAACGGTTTCCGGTGGAAGACCAGGCCGCCATCGCCGATATCGACCTCGACATGCTGGCGCAGGAACGCTTGCAGATGGGATCGTTCGACACCAACCGCCGCCGCCACGCCCGCGCCTTCCGCCGCGTCGGCTTTGCCGTGAACGCCCCCGAGGGCGATGCCGGCTTCCGCCGCCGGGTCGAGCGCTTCCCGTTCGTGCCGGCCGATGTCTCCAGGCTGGAGCAGGATTGTTACGAGGCTTATAACATTCAGGTCTCCGGCCTGGCGCAGCGATTGCGCGCGACGGGCCTGAAAAAAGTGGTGATCGGCATTTCCGGCGGTCTGGACTCCACCCAGGCGCTGCTGGTCTGCGCGCAGGCGTTCGATCTGCTCGGGCTGCCGCGCGACGGCATCCTGGCCTATACGATGCCGGGCTTCGCGACATCGGACTACACCAAGAGCAACGCCTGGCGGCTGATGAAATCGCTCGGCGCGACTGCTTCGGAACTCGATATCAGACCTGCGGCGAAACAGATGCTGGCCGATCTGGGGCATCCTTACGCGGTCGGACAGAAGCTGTATGATATTACGTTCGAGAACGTGCAGGCCGGGTTGCGCACGGACTACCTGTTCCGGTTGGCCAACCACCTGGGCGGCATCGTCATCGGCACCGGCGACCTGTCCGAACTCGCGCTCGGCTGGTGCACCTACGGCGTCGGCGACCAGATGGCGCATTACAACGTCAATGCCGGCGTGCCGAAAACCCTGATCCAGCATTTGATCCGCTGGATCATCGGGACGAAGCATTTCGCTGACGATGTGCTGGAGACGCTGGACGCGATTCTTGCAACTGAAATTTCTCCCGAACTCGTCCCTGTCGCCGACGGCGAAATCCCGCAAAGCACCGAAGCCACGATCGGCCCCTACGCGCTGCAGGATTTCACTCTGTTCCACATCCTCCGTTACGGCTTCGTGCCGTCGAAAATCGCCTTCCTGGCGCTGCATGCGTGGCAGGATCCGGACAAAGGCGCCTGGCCGCCGCATTTCGGCGACGATCGCCGCGTCGGCTACGATCTCAAAACGATCCGCCACTGGATGGAGGTCTTCCTGACCCGCTTTTTCGCCTTCAGCCAGTTCAAGCGCAGCGCCATGCCGAACGGGCCGAAAGTTTCGGCGGGCGGCTCGTTGTCGCCGCGCGGCGACTGGCGCGCGCCGTCGGACGGCAACGCCGCCGCGTGGCTTGCCGAACTTGAACGCAATGTTCCGGCTGAATGACGGATCTGCATTGGCTGTATCTCATCGCGGCCGGGCTGCTCGGCGGGTCAATGAACGCGGTGGCGGGCGGCGGTTCGTTCGTGACGTTTCCGGCGCTCGTGCTGGCTGGCCTGCCGCCGGTCGCGGCGAATGCGACCAGCACGGTGGCGCTGTTCCCCGGCACCCTGGCGAGCACCTGGGCCTATCGCGGGGATCTCGGCGGCATTGCCGGGGTCGGCCTGCGGTTATTGGTGCCGATCAGCGTTGCGGGTGGGTTGGCGGGGGCGGTGCTGCTGCTGGTGACGCCCGGGGCGGCTTTCGACAAGGTCATCCCCTGGCTGCTGCTGCTGGCGACGCTGACCTTCGCCGGTGGCCGGAATTTCGGCGCATGGCTGCGCCGGCATGTGCGCATTGGCCGCGGCGCACTGCTGGCGATCCAGTTCATCCTCGGCGTCTATGGCGGCTATTTCGGCGGCGCGGTCGGGCTGATGATGATGGCAGCCTGGACGTTGCTCGACTCGATCGACCTGAAGACGATGGCGCCGGCGCGGACTCTGCTGACCAGCGCCGCCAATGGCATGGCAGTGCTGTGCTTCGCGGCGGCCGGCGCGGTGTGGTGGCGGGAGGGGCTGGCGATGATGGCCTCCAGCATTGCCGGCGGTTACTATGCCGCCCGCTTCGCCCGCCACTTGCCTCCAGCGGTGTTGCGCGGGTTCGTCATCGTGTTGAGCGCCTGTGTGACCGCAGGGTTCTTTGTGAAGGGTTATTGATGGCCGTACGGGACGACCGCCGCGGCCCCGGCGGCGCCTTCAGAGATGGCCCGGAGATCCCCCGGACAAGCCGGGGGAGGGCCATGACGATGGGGGCGGCCGGCCGGACCTAAAGCGCGGCCAAAATCGCCTCGGCCTTGCTGACTTCGAAGCCTCCCGGCGCTTCGACCGCCAGATGGGTCACCTTGCCGTCCTCGGCGATCAGGGCGTAGCGCTGGCTCCGCCAGCCCAGGCCGCGCGCATTGAGGTCGAGTTCCAGACCAATGGCCTTGGTGAACGCGGCAGCGCCATCGGCGAGCAACAGGACCTTGTCGCCGGTGCCCTGGTCCTTGCCCCAGGCGCCCATGACGAAGACGTCGTTGACCGCGATGCAGGCGATCGTGTCCACGCCCTTGGCCCTCAGCTCATCGGCATACTGCACGAAACCGGGCAGGTGCTTGGCGCTGCATGTCGGGGTGAACGCGCCCGGCACCGCGAACAGCACCACCTTCTTTCCCTTGAAGATCTCGTCCGTCGAGATCTCCTTCGGACCGTCCGCGGTCGCAACCATCAGCTTCATGGACGGAATAGCGTCACCGACCTTGATCGTCATCGACTTTCTGCTCCCCGAGAGGGTTTCGAGATGTCAGCCATGGGCATGACAGGACCCGACTCGTAGCCGTCCGCGTGATGGAAGTCACCCGGGGGGCGGCTGGCGGCGCGGGCCGGAGCTCCGCTAGGGTGCCGGGGATGCAATTCGATCCGTATACCGCCGCCGGCATCCTGGGTGCCGGCTGTTTTGTCGCTGGCTACTTCGCCACGCTCCAGGGCTGGATGGACCCGGCCAACTGGCGCTTCCCGGCGGTCAATCTGCTGGGGGCGACGCTGGTCCTGGTGTCGCTGACCGACGCGTGGAACCTGCCGTCGGTCGTGCTGGAGTGTTTCTGGGGGGCGATCAGCGTCTATGGGCTGGTGCGCAGCCTGAAGCGCCAGCCGTAAACCCTTTGTTCATCTTTTGCCGTCTAAATGAAAAAGCCGGCGGGATGGGCCCGCCGGCTTAACATCCGGAGGTACAAGATGTCCCATCATCTTTGCCTCCTGCCGTTATTGGTAGTGATCGTGACCATAAAAGTCAAGGTTATCATCAGGAAGCGGTAGGGGCGCTCGGGCCGGTCCGTTCGCGGGCCGGTCCACCCCGGTGGAAACACATTGCCGCGCGAGGCTGCCATTACCGGACGCCATGACGCCCCCATTGCTGCTTCATGATGAGTGCGGCACAACGCGCCGGCAGTCTTGGGTGGAAAGGATCGAACAATGAGCCTGAACGGAAAACTGGCCCTCGTCACCGGATCGACCAGCGGCATCGGCCTCGGCATTGCCCGCGCCCTCGCTGCCGCCGGGGCGGACATCGTGCTCAACGGCTTCGGCGACGCGGACCAGATCGAGGCGCTGCGCTCGGAGCTTGCGGCATCGCACGGCGTCAAGGTCTCCTATAGCGGAGCCGACATCAGCAAGCCCGCCGAAATCGCCGCGATGGTCGCGGAGGCCGCGAAGGCGCACGGGGCGGTTGATATCCTGGTCAACAACGCCGGCATCCAGTTCACTGCGAATGTCGAGGATTTCCCGGACGACCGCTGGGACCAGATCATCGCCATCAACCTCTCCGGCGTGTTCCACGGCATCAAGGCGGCGGTTCCGGGGATGAAGGCGAAGGGCTGGGGACGGATCATCAATGTCGCGTCAGCGCACGGCCTCGTCGCGAGCCCGCAAAAGGCGGCCTATGTCGCGGCCAAGCACGGGGTGCTCGGGCTGACCAAGGTGGCGGCGATCGAACTGGCGAATTCCGGCATCACCGTCACCGCGATCTGCCCCGGCTGGGTGCTGACCCCGCTGGTGGAAAAGCAGTTGCACGCCCGCATGGAGCGCGACGGCAAGACGCTGGAGCAGGTGACGCACGAGCTGGTTTCCGAGAAGCAGCCGATGGTGAAGTTCACCACGCCGGAGCAGGTTGGCGGCCTCGCTTTGTTCCTGTGCTCCGACGCCGCGAGCACGATCACCGGCGTCCCGCTGTCGATCGACGGCGGCTGGATCGCGCAATAGGGTCCCCGCCTCCGCCATCCCGGCCGTGCGGCCGCCCGGCCGGGACGGCATTCAATCGTAACCGAAAATCCTCATTTCGCGTTTCTGCAAACACCAATTCGCGTGTAGATCACTGCCATAGTCAGTCCACGGAGTTCGCATGCAGTCCCGCGAAACAGCCCGCTTCGCCGCGATGATGACGAAATCGGCCGATTTGAAGCGCCGGATCGCGGTTGAACTCGCTGATACGGTCATCAGTGTGGTCGACGCCTGCGAGACCAGCTTGCGGGGCGGCGGAAAGCTGCTGTTCTGCGGCAATGGCGGCTCCGCTGCCGACAGCCAGCATCTGGCGACGGAAATGCTGATCCGGTTGCGCGGGACCCATGAGCGTCAGTCGATCGCGGCCCTGGCGCTGACCCTCGATCCGGCGATGCTGACCGCCTGCGGCAACGATTACGGCTATGACCGGGTGTTCGAGCGTCCATTGCGCGGCATCGGCCGCCGCGGCGACGTCCTGTTTGGCATCACCACCTCCGGCCGATCGGCCAATGTGGTGAGGGCGCTGGAGGCGGCGCGGGAGATGGGGATCGTCACCGTCGGATTGCTCGGCGGTTCCGGCGAGCCGGCGCGGGCGCTGTGCGACCTCGCGCTGCTGGTGCCAGATACCGAGACGGCGCGCATCCAGGAATGCCACATCGCGCTCGGCCACGCGGTGCTGGAATTGCTCGAGGACCGCATCGTCGAACGGCCGTATCAGTGAAGGTTCTGGTCACCGGCGCCGCCGGGTTCATCGGTTTCCATACCGCTGAGGCGTTGCTGGCGCGGGGCGACTCGGTCGTCGGGATCGACAGCCTGAACGACTATTATGATGTGCGCTTGAAGCAGGCGCGGCTGGCGCGGCTGCGCGATCGTCCGGGTTTCACGTTCCATCACGCCGACGTGTCGGACCGGGAGGCGGTCGAGCGGGTGGCGGCGGCCAACGCCGATCTGGCCGGGATCGTGCATCTGGCGGCGCAGGCGGGGGTCCGGCATTCGCTGGTGGACCCGTATTCCTATGTTCAGTCCAACGTGATGGGCCACCTGGTGATCCTGGAGGCGGCGCGGCGGCTGGGCGGGCTGCGGCATATGGTCTATGCCAGCACGTCCTCGGTCTACGGGCTGAACACGGAGATGCCGTTCCGGGAGGCCGACAGGGTGGACACGCCGGTGTCGCTGTATGCGGCGACCAAGCGGGCGGACGAACTCATGAGCCACGCCTATGCCCATCTGTTCGGACTTCCGCTGACCGGGCTGCGGTTTTTCACCGTCTACGGGCCGTGGGGCCGGCCGGACATGGCGTATTTCAGCTTCGCCAAGGCCATCATGGAGGGGCAGCCGATAACCCTGTACGACGGGGGGCGGCTGCGGCGCGACTTCACCTATATCGACGACATCGTCACCGGCATCCTGGGCAGCCTCGATCGGCCTCCGGAGGATGTGAACGTCCCCCGGCTGCTGAATATCGGCAATCACCAGGTTGAGGAGGTGCGCGAGATGGTGCGCCTGCTGGAGGATGCGCTGGGCCGGAAGGCCGAAATCCGCTCCGCGCCGCGGCCGGCGGTGGACGTGGAGGCGACGTTCGCCTCGATCGACGCGATTGCGGGACTGACCGGATTCGCCCCGAAAACCCCGCTTTCCCTGGGGATTCCGCGGTTCGTGGCGTGGTTCCTGGAGTGGCGGAATCGATGAATCGTCATAAAGGTTAAAAAGGCGCTTGACGTGAGCGGCCCGGGGGCCTAAATCCCCGTTCACCGAGACGGACGGTTTCTCTTGCTTTGGTTCGTCTCTTCGACTATCGTCTCTGGCTCGATGCCGGGGCGGTTCTCCGGAAAGCAAACAGGCCTGTGGCCCACAAGAAGTGGGCGATGGGTTTTGTTTCGCTTTTGCTCTTTGAAAATCGAATAGGCTAGGAAGGGATACGTTGGCGGCGTCCTTGTCATTCACTGCGCGAGCGGGGGATGAGACCGTGTTTTGCCTCAGCGCCGATCGGGCGGGCTTGATTTTGTTCGATCGTCTGGGGAAGAGACCGGAGGGGCGTTGTCTGGATGTATTCCTGTAATGCGTTACA
>CAINOE010000187.1 GCA_903851415.1 uncultured Rhodopila sp.
CCCCGCACAGCACCAGCGGACGTCCGGCTTCGAACGCGTGCACGTCGAACCCCGTGCCGATACGGGGAACCAGGGGAACCGCCATGATGCGCTCCAGCCGGACCAGATCGTCCGGGTAGGTCAGCTTGATGTTGTCGTCCGAGCCGGCGACGATCGCCACGCCCAGCCCGGCGGCTTCCAGCAGGGAGGCGTCGTCGGTCGCCCCGACCAGTCCCGACCGGTGGGCGTCGAGCAGCACCCGGAAGCGGAATGCCTGCGGCGTCTGCGCCCGGAACAGCTCCGCCCGCGGCACCGTCTCGGTGATCATGCCCCGCACCGCCCGCTTCAACGTGTCGGCCACCGGAGCGGCCGGGATCGCGCCCGGCGAGTCCCGCAGCGCGGCGAGCAGTGCCGGGACGGTGCCCTGAGGAATGAACGGCCTTGCGGCGTCGTGCACCAGGACGATGTCGGGCTGGAATGGCTCCAGCGCCTCCAGGCCGGCGCGGACACTGTCCTGGCGGGTGGCGCCGCCGGGCACGGCCGGCAGCAGGCCCGCGACACCGTCCAGCGCCCGGCTGACAGGTTCGGCCTCGCCAACCGGTTGCAGCAGCGCCGCGTGAAGCGCCAGCGCCTCCGCCGCGTGGCGGATGACGGGCTTCCCGGCCAGCGTCAGGAACTGCTTCGGCATGTCGGCACCGAAGCGGGACCCGCTGCCCGCGGCGACAAGGATGGCGGCTATTGTCATCCGCCGACAGATGCCGTTACGCGGCCCGTCCGTCAATGCCGTTCGCCCGGGGCACCCGCCGGCCGCCTCCGGCAGGCGCTCTCAGCGGCTGCAGGAGGCGCCGCCAAGCACGCAGAACGAGGCGCAGAACGGGTGGTTCAGCGCCACCGGCCGGGACGCCTCGGCCAGGGTGGCGCCCATCTCAAAGCGCGGATCGTAAGCCAGCAGCGTGCACGCCAGCACGACGGGCGCGGCGGCATCGCGCCGCTTCACCACCATCCGCGCGCCGGCGCACATCACATCGTCCGGCGACTTGTTCAGGATGCCCCAGCAGGCCGTGGTGATCTCCGGCACGTCGCGTTCCGGTTCCATCTCCGGGAACAACATCAGGCGGACCGGGTCGTTGGCATCGATCAGCACGTCATGCCGGCCGACCAGGCGGGCGAAGCCGTCGCGCAGGGCGGCCTCGGATTCGCCGGTGAAGCGCCGCCCGGCGACATCGACAGTGAAGCCGTTGCGCGCCAGCCAGATCAGCCCGTCCAGCGCCGGCGCCCAGCTTCGCCGCCCGCGCTCCTGCTCATGCACCGCGGGGTCGTGGTGGTCGATGGAGACGCGGATGGTCAGCCGCGCGCCGTAGCGCTCCCGCAGCGCCAGCATCTCCGCGCGCCGCTTGCGCAGCGGCTTCATCGCGTTGGTCAGCACCAGGGCGTCCAGGCCGCGCGACAGCACCGCCTCCAGCATCGCGATAATGTCGGGATTCATGAACGGCTCGCCGCCGGTAAAGCCGATGAGCCTGGTGGGCAGGCCGTCGCGGGCGATTTCGTCCAGGTAGGCTTCGACCTCGGCCACGCTCAGCCAGGCCAGGCGGTCGTTGCGGGGCGACGATTCGATGTAGCAGTTGCGGCAGGTCAGGTTGCACAAGGTGCCGGTGTTGAACCACAGCGTCTCCAGCGCGCGCAGGGCGACGGTGGCGCGGGTTTCACCCTTGGCGGTGACGAGCGGGTCGCGGAACTTGGCCGGGTCCAGCGGGCGGGCGATCTGATCCAATGCGGTCTCCCTGGTCTGGCAGGACGCTAATGCCCCGGCGGCCTGCCTGCAAAGGCTGGCGCCACAGCTCCCCTCTACCGCGACAAGCCGAAACGGCGCAGTATCGTTGCGGTTCAGAGTCCGGGAGGCAACCAGCGTGATCCTCGAAACACTGTACGAGCTCGACATGCGGGTCCTCTATCCCGTGGTCATCGTGCTGATGGCCATCGCCGCGGAGCTTGGCCATCTCATCGGCTGGCGAACGCGCCTGCGGGATCCCGGCCACGCCGATCTCGGCACGCTCACCGGGGCGACGCTCGGGCTGCTGGCGCTGCTGCTGGCGTTCGGTTTCTCGATTGCGCTGTCCCGCTACGAGGCGCGCAGAACCATGGTGCTGGACGAAGCCAACGCCATCGGCAGCACCGCGAGTTTCGCGCTGATGCTGCCGGCTGAGTCGCAGCAACCGGTGCTGGATCTGCTGCGCGAGTACACCGTGGTGCGGGCCGGCTTCGGCATCCCGTTCGATCCGCCGAAGTTTCAGCGGGACCTCGCCCGGTCGCTCGATCTCCAGGCCAGGCTTTGGCAGCAGGCGGTCGCCGTCACCGCGGCGGACCCCAAGTCGCTGCCGGCGTATCGCTTCGTCGCGTCGCTGAACGAGATGAACAACGTCCAGGAACGCAGGCTGACGGCGCTGCGTTACCATATTCCGGCCGCGGTGGTGTTCACGCTGGCCAGCGTGGCCCTGGTCGCCATGGGATTCGCCGGCTATAACGCCGGCGTCACCGGAACCCGGCGGTACTATCCCTCCCTGATCATGGCCGTCACCGTCGGCGTGCTGATCGTCCTGGTGATGGATCTCGATCGTCCGAGCCGCGGGCTGATCCAGGTGCCGGTCCAGCCCCTGATCGACGTCGCGCAGACCATCGCGCGCTAGCGCGCAGGGTTCAGTGCGAGGCCAGGACTACGCCCGGCGGCTGCCACGAGCCTTTGCCGGGCGGCAGAATGGACGGCGGCGTTTCCTTCGGCCAATACAGCCGCAGCACCAGATAGATTGGCCCCGCCGGCGCGGGCAGCCAGTTCGCCTCGCGGTCCGGGCCAGGGGAGCTGTGCCGGACATACAGCGTCAGCGAGCCGTCGGCGTTCTTCTTCATGGCCGGCAGCATCGGCGAGTTGATCAGATACCGGTCGATCGGGTTCTTGACCAGCAATTGCGTCCTGCCGTCGTACATCGTGACCGACCAGAATGCGTTCACCGGAGGCAGGCCGTCCGCCGGGAAGGTGATGGTGTAGGCGTTCTTGCCATCCAACGTCCGGCCGGTGCTGTCGCGGCGCGTGAACGGATACATCGCCTCATCCGGGCTGTTGCCGTAGATGCCGCCCTGCGCCGCGGCGGCCCGCATCAGCCAGTCGCCGTTATAGTGCGCGCTGTCGCCGAACAGGCCGCTGATGTTCCAGCCATTGACGGCGGTGCCGGCCTTGTCCACCGCGGCGAGCACCTTGTTCCGGCCCTGCCGCATGCCGAGCCCGATTTCCAGCTTCTGCTTCAGCGGCAGGTCGCTGAAGTTGAACGTCTTGCCCGGGCCGACGCCGATACTGGCAAGTTGCGCGCGGATCTCGGTTTCGTTCGGCGCGGCGGGCGCGAACTGCAAGGCGAAATCGAGGTATTCGAAGAAGTTCCGCTTCGCCAGATCCTTGGTGATCTTCGGAAACGCGATCTCCGGCGCGGGCGGCGGCGCGGGCTGCTTCAGATAGGCCGACAGCGCCTGCGACCGGTAGCCGGCCTGCACCTTCCGGACGTTGTCGATGTCGCCGGGGTCGAAAAGCTGGGTGCGGAAGATCGCCGCGGCGAACTGCGTGCTGGAGCGGAACACTTTCCCGACGCCGGAGGGCACCGGACCGTTCCAGCCGGGGCCGATCACCAGGTAGTCTCCCGCATTGGTGCCGGTGGCGCGGGTGCCTATATAGCCGAAATTGTAGGTGTTGGAATCGCAGAGCTGCACCGAGTAGTAGCGCTGCCGCTCGATCGCCGGGACCGAGATCACCTGCGGTTCGGCGCGCAGATCCATAAGCACGAATGAATACGGCGTGTCGCTGTTGGGCGTGACCACCGCCGTGTCCTTGTAGGTGAAGACGCTGGCCTCATTGCTGAGGACGTTGAAGGGCGCCTTGTACTGGCCGGAGGTCTTGTCGACAGCAAAGTCGTACATCACTCCGTAATTCATGACGATCGGCAACCCATAGATGAAGCCCGCCTCCGCGATGTCCCTGGCCGCGAAAAAGCCGGGGCGGCTGACCGCGGGTCGAGCCGGCATGCCGGCGGAGGCCGCAAGCGCGGCGCCTGCGAGCAGTTGACGTTTGGTGATCATCGGTGGCTCCGGCTGCGTGGGTGTTGCTTCCTGGCAACCATGCCATGGGCGGGCGGATTCGGCCAGGGACGGGTTGGCTGAACTGGACGGGTTGGCTGAACTGGATGGGGTGGCGGCGTTTTGCGCCCGACAGCCGTATCCTCCCCGTCACGGCCGGATATGCCCCGTTGCCATCAGGACAAGGCAGGTCCTGCCAATTTTGCCGGGCGGAAAAATCTGCCGGATCATCCTGACCGCAAGCCCGGCAGTACCCCGCGGATTTCCGCCGCCAGCCTCTGGCACGGGACTTGCCAACACCGGCGTATGGACATCACAACGTCACTCGCCGCATCGCGCCTGATCGCGCAGCAGCGCGCCATGGACATCACGGCGAACAATCTCGCCAACGCCAACACGCCCGGTTACCGCACCGAGCGCGTGCAGTTCACCGACTGGATCGACCCGCAACCCTCCGCCGCCAAAGTGCCAGGCTCCGGCACCGTCACCTACACCCAGGACCGCGCCACCTGGCGGGAGAGCCAGCCCGGCACCATCACCCACACTGCCAACACCTTCGACCTCGCCTTGACCAACCAGGGCTACTTTACCGTGAGCACACCGGCCGGACCCCGGCTGACCCGGGACGGCCGGTTCGGCCTGATGCCCGGTGGCACCCTCGCGGACAGCAGCGGCAACGCAGTGCTCGATGCCACGGGCAGGCCGATACAGATCGCGCCGGCGGACACGCGGATCAGCATCGCCGGCGACGGTTCGATCTCCTCGGAAAACGGCCCCATCGGCAGGATCGGCGTCGTGCAACCGTCGGATCCGATGAAGCTGCGCGCCGAGGGGGCAACCCGTTTCATATCGGACGCAACCACCGCCCCGGTCGCCTCGCCCGGCATCGTCCAGGGCGCCATCGAGGACTCCAACGTCCAGCCGGTGCTGGAGGTGACGCGGATGATGAACGACGTGCGCCAGTTCCAGTTCGTGACCCAACTGGTCCAGGCGGAAAGCGACCGCCAGCAGAGCACGATCGACAAGCTGCTGCCCCAAGGGTCGTAAGCCATGATCGTAAGCCATTTCAGATCAGGAGATTGATGCATGCGCGCGCTCGACATCGCCGGCACCGGGATGCAGGCCCAGCAGACCAACGTGGAAGTCATTTCCAACAACATGGCGAACATGACGACCACCGGATTCAAGCGGCGGCGGGCCGAGTTCCAGGACCTGATCTACCAGAACCTGCGCCGCGTCGGCTCCAACAGCTCCGACAGCGGCACCGTCGTCCCCTCCGGCGCCCAGGTCGGCCTCGGTGTGAAAACCGCGGCGATCTACAGCATCAACGAGCAAGGCAACCTCCAGCAGACATCCAACACGCTGGACATGGCGATCCAGGGCAACGGGTATTTCCAGGTCACCATGCCGGACGGCGAAACCGCCTACACCCGGGACGGCACCTTCGCGCTGGCGGCGGACGGCACGATCGTGACCGCGGACGGATATACCGTGCAGCCGGGCCTGCAGATCCCCACCGCCGCAACCGGCGTCATGATCAATACCTCCGGTCAGGTGCAGGTGACGCTGTCCGGCCAGACCGCGCCGCAAACCATCGGCCAGCTTCAGCTCGCGGTGTTCCCGAACGAGGCCGGCCTCGACGCCACCGGCGGCAACCTGCTGATGCAGACGGCGGCCTCCGGCGCCCCGGTGACCGGCAATCCCGGCGCGGCCGGCTTCGGCACCGTCATGCAGGGCTTCATCGAGACGTCCAACGTCAACGTGGTGACCGAGATCACCAATCTGATCACCGCACAGCGCGCCTACGAAATGAACAGCAAGGTGATCACCTCCAGCGACGAAATGCTGTCCACCCTGACCAACCTGCGGTGACGCGATGCGGTTCCTGGCTGCCCTGATCCTGATGCTGACGGCTGCGACGGCGCAGGCGGCGTCGCTGCGGACCGCGACAACGCTGCACAGCCAATACGTCTACCTCCGCGACCTCTTCGACGACTCCGGGCGCAACGCCGATCGGCTGCTGGGTCCGGGACCGGGGCCGGGGGAGAGGATTATTGTGGAGGCGCCGCAACTGAACGCCATCGCGCGGCAATACGACGTTGCCTGGCGGTCGATCTCCAGCGGCGACCGGGCGATCCTGGAATGGCCGGGCCAGCCGCTTGCGCTCGACGCAGTCGCCGGGGCCGTGCGGGATGCACTTGCCGCGACCGGAGACCGGTCGGATTACGACATCGACCTGCCGGATTTCGTCCCGCCCATGGTGCCGTCCGGCGCGCCGCCCGGGCTGCTGGTGTCGCAACTTGAATTCGATCGCACCAATGGGCGCTTCGCCGCATCGCTGACCGTCACCGCGGACGGCATGAAACAGATGGCAATGCGTATCGGCGGCCGGGCCGAGGCGATGATCGAGGCGCCGATCAGCGTCGGGCGGCTGAAGCAGGAGGCGATCGTCCGCGCCGAGGACCTGCGGATGGGGCGGGTGGCGTTGTCATCATCCGACCGCGATGTCGCCCGGTCGATGGACCAGATCGTCGGCATGCAACTTGTCCGGCCCATCGGCCCGGGACAGAAGCTGCTGCTGTCGGACCTGACGCGCCCGGCGCTGGTGCGCAAAGGGACGGTGATACAAGCGGAACTCAGCGCCGGCAGCCTGTCGATCGCCGGACAGGTCCTGGCGGTCGATACCGGCGGCGCCGGAGAGGTGGTGCGGGTGCAGAACCTCGCCTCGCACCTGTACCTGTTCGCCCGGGTCACCGGCCCCGGGCGGGTGATGGTCACCCCGGACGGGCCGGGGGCGTCCCAGGCGATCCCGGCGCGGTTCGAGGACAAGGTGACGTCGCGCTAAGCCGTTCCCGTCACGGCCCGGCTGTCCGGGCGACCGGTCCCGGCATCTGCTGGCATAGGTGGCCCGGACAAGCCGGGCCACGACGAGGAGTGAGATCGTGTGCAACACTAAATTGTCTATCCGCCTTTGTCCCTGTTCATCCGGGATTCCGCATTGCTCTGACCATCGCAAGCTGCCGCGGGCTGCAACCTGAACGCGTAAAGCGGCTCCTGCGCATAGCTGCGCGGCCCGCGCAAATGCGCCGCGGCGCGATCAAGATCCTTGACCAGGATCTCCAGATCCGAAAGATCGTCCGCCTTTGGCCGCAAGCCGGTGGCCTTCACGCGGGCCTCGAAGCTGATCTCGTTCATCCGCGCTCCCCCTGCGTCAACTGACAAGGTCAGGGCGTTTCGCTCTCCAGTGCGCAGCAGTCTCATAAGCATGGCCGGCGCGCAAGACCGTCGCTTCCTGGAACGGCTTGCCAATGACTTGCAGGCTTACGGGCAGACCGCCCGCGCCAAAGCCGGAGCACAGGCTGAGCGCAGGCTGGCCCGTCACGTTGAACGGCATGGTGAACCCCGGCTTTTCCAGCATTGCCCATTTCGGCACGTCGTGGATCTTCGGCGCCTCCCCCGCGGCCGACGCCGTGATCAGGATGTCCAGGTCCGCCATCGCATCGCGCATTTCGGCGCACAAGGCGCGGCGGCGGCGGAGCGCCTGCACATACTCCGATCCGCGCACCAGCGCGCCCCAGGCGAGGCGGTCGCGCATCAGTTCGCCGTAGTCGTTGAAGCGCTGCTTCAGCCAGGGTTCGTGGACGGCGTAAGCCTCTGTCAGAAGGATGATCCAGCCGGGCGCGTTGTAGTCCGCCAGCGGCGACAGCGTGACGTCGCGGATTTCCGCACCTTCGCGACGAAAAAAATCGAGCGCGTGCTCGATGCCCTGAAGAGTGGCGGGGCTGACCGGGTTGTCGGTCTCATGGAAATGCCTGATCACGCCGATGCGCAAGCCCTTCACGCCCTTGTCAAGCTCATCGCTGTAATCCGGCACCGGCCGGTTGGCGCTGGCCGGGTCGGCCTCGTCGTAGCCGGCCATCGCTTGCAGCAGCAGCGCGCAGTCCCGCACCGTCCAGGCCATCGGGCCGGTATGATCCAGCGTAAACGCCAGCGGCAGCACCCCGCGACGGCTGCTCAGCCCATAGGTCGGCTTGATCCCGGCGATCCCGCACAACGCCGCCGGGCCGCGGATCGAGCCGCCGGTGTCCGAGCCGGTGCCGCCGAGCACCAGCCCCGCCGCCACGGCCGCCCCCGTGCCGGAGGACGACCCGGCGGTGAAATGCTCGGGGTTCCAGGGATTGCGCGCCGGCGGCCAGGGCAGGTCGAAGGACGGGCCACCAATGGCGAACTCATGCGTCGCCAGCTTGCCCATCAGCACCGCGCCGGCTTCGGCCCATTGCCGCACCACGACGGCGTCCTCGGCGGGCACGTTGTGCTCCAGCAGGCGGGACTGCGCGGTCGTGCGAATGCCGGCGGTGTTGTAGATGTCCTTGTGGCCGATGGGGATGCCGTCGAGCGGGCCCTTCAGCGCACCCGACAGCATGCGGGCCTCGGCGGCGCCGGCATCGGCGAGGGCGCGTTCCTCCGTCACCAGCAGGAAGCTGTGCAGGGAGGCATCGTGCGCGGCGATGCGGTCCAGGCAGATCCGCGTCAGCTCGATCGGCGAGAGCTTGCGCGCGGCGATCAGCGCGGAGGCTTCGGCGATGGTCAGGAACGGGTCCATCAGCGGAGGTCCGGGAGGAAGATGACGGCGGGTTCGGCTTCGCGCGGCAACGGCGCGGTGGCGCGGGCGAGCAGGGCCTGGAACATCGGGTGGGCATCGAAAAGGACGGATTTCTGCGCGTCCGTCAGGGAAAGGCCGGTCTGGTCCAGCATCCGGCCGAAAGTTTCGGGGGTGAGGGGCATGGCCTGTTCCTTTACACTTTACTGCGCGAACCATCGCTGCCGGCGGGCGGTCAGGCAAGCGGGGCGGACGGACCTTCCCCCGTACCCGTCATGGCCCGGCTTGTCCGGGCCACCTGTCGCGGCAGGTGCGGCTATAGGTGGCCCGGACAAGCCGGGCCATGACGAACGGGGCGCCAGCGCGGCGAAGCGGCTGATTACTTCGCCGGACCAAACAGCTCCTCGATATCCGCCTCGCTCAGCTTCAGCGCCCCGCCGTGCTCGGCGTCCAGCACGCTGGCAACGATCGCGCGCTTCCTGTCCTTCAGCACTTCCATCTTTTCCTCGATCGTGCCCAGCGTCACCAGCCGGTGCACGAACACCTTCTTCGTCTGCCCGATCCGGTGCGCCCGATCCGTCGCCTGGTCCTCGACCGCCGGGTTCCACCAGGGATCGTAATGGATCACCGTATCCGCCGCGGTCAGGTTCAGCCCCACCCCGCCCGCCTTCAAACTGATCAGGAACAGCGGCACCTCGCCGCCCTGGAACTGCTTCACCGGCGTGGCGCGATCCTTGGTATCGCCGGTCAAGGTCACATAATCCACGCCGTCCTCCAGCAGCCGCTTCTCGATCAGCGCCAGCATCTCGGTGAACTGCGAGAACAGCAGCACCCGCCGTCCTTCCGCGAACATGATCGCCAGCATTTCCATGAGACGATCGAGCTTGGCCGAACCGGCTTTCGTCCGGGCAACGGTTTTCAGCTTCAGCAGCCGCGGATCGCAGCACGCCTGCCGCATCTTCAGCAGCGCATCCAGGATGATGATCCCCGACCGCGCCAAACCCTTCTGAGCGATCGCCGCCTGCACCTTCGCGTGCATCGACAGCCGGATCGCCTCATAGATCGCGCGCTGGTTCGCCTCCATCTCCACCGGCTCGACGATTTCCGTCTTTGGCGGCAGTTCGGTAACGACTTCCTCCTTGGTCCGGCGCAGCATGAACGGGCGGATGCGGCGGTTCAGCGTCTCCTGCCTTTCGACATCCCCGGCTTTTTCAATCGGCGTCCGGAAGCGGGTCTTGAACGACTTCTGGCCGCCGAGGAATCCCGGCGCCAGGAAGTCGAACAGCGACCACAGCTCCCCCAGATGGTTCTGCAACGGCGTCCCTGACAGGCACAACCGCTGCCGCGCCTTCAGCCGCAGCGCCTGGCGCGTGGTTTCGGCATTCGGGTTCTTGATCGACTGCGCCTCATCCAGGATCACGATGTGCCAGTCCTGCCCGGCCAGCACTTCATGATCGCGGGTCAGTAACGGATAGGTCGAGAGCACAAGGTCATGCTCCGCGATTTTCCCGAAGCCGGCCTTGCGCGCCGGGCCATGCAGCGGCAGCACCGACAGTTTGGGGGCAAAACGGGCCGCCTCCGCCAGCCAGTTCGGGATCAGACTGGTCGGGCAGACGATCAGCGACGGACGATCCAGCCGCCCGGCGGCTTTCTCGATCATCAGGTGCGCAAGGGTCTGCACCGTCTTGCCCAGCCCCATGTCGTCGGCCAGCACCCCGCCCAGCCCGGCGGCGCACAGGAACTGCAGCCAATCGACTCCCTGGCCCTGATACGGCCGCAGCGTCGCCTTGAACGACGCCGGGATCTCCGCCTTCGGAATGCCCCCGGCCTGGCGCAGCAGCCGCCCGAGTTCGCGCAGCGACTCGCCGCCGCGCCACACCAGACCCGTGCGCTCCTCCAGCCCCGCCAAATCGGCGGCGTCCAGGCGGGAAAAGCCGATCTTGCCGGAGTCGGCGTCGATGCCGCCGCCGGCCCAGAGTTCGAGCAGCGCCTGCAAGGTCGGACGGATGCGCGACATCGGCAGCGACAGCACCCGGCCATCCAGAAGCGGCAGGACGAACGGCTTGTCGTCGTCCCCCTCGGCCATGGCGGCGGCTTCCGGACGGGCGATCAGCCTGATCAGCGCGGGCACCAGATCGACCTGCTCGCCATCCACCGTCACGCCGAGATGCAGTTCCAGCCAGTCAATGCCGGAGCCTTCGACCAGTTCAGCCTGAATCTCCGTGTCGGCCGTCAACACCTGGACGGGGAAGTCGGCATCGACCTCGACCGTCCACCCGGCGCGGCGCAGGCGAGGGATTTCCTGCGTGACGACCTGCATCCAGCTCAGATGGGCGCCGGTTTCGCGCAACGCGAAGTCGTCGGTGTGGGCGTGCTGGTAGTAGACCGGGACAAGATCATGCACGGAGGCGAAGCCCAGGCTGGCCAGCTCCGCCAGCGCGCGGGATTCGGCGGCGCGGTCGCGGATCACCTCATACAGCGCGCCGTCCATCACCGTGATCCTGGGCAGCGGCTTCAAGGTGCGTGGCAGTCCGATGGGGCCGTACTGGAAGGTCAGCCGCAGCAGCGGGACGGAATACAGCCCGCGGCCGAGCGCCTTGGCGGAGCCGCGGCCGTAGCTGGGGTCGCTCGGCAGGGTTCCGCTGATCAGCCGCAGATGCGGGTGCATCGCTTGCTGCACCGTCTCCGCCGACTTCATCTCCGCCGGGATTGGCACCTTGGCCGTTGGCGTCCGGCGGGAGAGTTGCTCCCTCACCTCGGCGGCGGCTTCGGGCGGGATGGGCGGCGCGTTCAGCAGCCGGGCGACGACCCGCGGCGCCAGGTCGAGGCCGATCGGCCCCATCGCTCCGGTGGCGGGATCAATGTACCAGGGCGCGGGAATGCGCACCCCAACCAGGCCCTCATCCAGCGCCAATGTGGCCTGCTGCGAGGCGTCCGGGCGGGTGATCCAGGTGATCTGTCCCTGCCGCTCCGGCCCTTCGGCGAGCGCGGGTCCCTCGGCCGAGGACCAGCGGGCGCGGCCGGTCGCCAGGATGCGGCGCACGGTATCGACCGGATCGTCGTCTGCTGGCGGACCGTTGTAGCCGGTGCGGCGGGCGAGTCGCGCCAGGATCACCATGTCGGACGGGCGCAGATATTTGGCGGGAGTATTGATCTGGTGAGGGGCGTACCGCTTTACAGTGCCGACGCTGTCATCCCGGCGCAGAGCGACCGTCATGGTGTCGATCAGCAGTCTTGGCACGCCGGGGGCGCTCGTTTCTGCGTTCAATACGTAGAACACGCGGGTGCGGATCGAGGCGGGGTAGTCCTCGGTCGGTTCTTCGTCTTCACGATCGAAATCCGCCAGCCAGGTCTGGATTTGCGGCGGCAGCTCGGTTTTCGCGGCCCGCGGAGCCGGTTGAAAGAGCGATTCCTGATGGTGGGGGACCATCATTTCACGGCGCTGGGCGGAGATCAGCACCGCGGCCAGGTGCTTGCAGCCGCGCCCGACCGGACAATTGCAGGCCCCGGATATGCGCAGGCCGTTGTGGGGGGACGGGCTGATTTTCAGCGTTTGTCTGTAGGGGTCGGGCCGTGTTCCCTGCGTGGTCGCGGTAATGATCGCGCCGCGTTCGGCGATCTCGAGGTCTTGCACGCGCCCGCGCTGCTCGTACGATCGGCCGGCCGACAACGTATTCGGCGGAAAAATCCGCCTGATGTCGGCTTCACGGATGGCGAGCGTGGGGTCGATGTCAGGAGCGATGGGCACGATATGCATATACAGAGGATGCGTGATGCGTTCGAGTCGTGACTAGGGGCGGAATATGTTGATTCCTCACGAGCGTGTCATCTGGGTGTCCTCACGCGTCATGGCCCGGCCACACATCGTCATGGCCCGGCCACACATCGTCATGGCCCGGCTTGTCCGGGCCACCTATCGCCGCACATCTTTTGAACGGTCGCGTTTACAGCCTGTTAACCCCGCTGGCCTACCATCGGACTCATGGGTGGTTGGGTTTACATGATGACGAACCGGCCGTTCGGCGTGCTCTATGTCGGAGTCACCAGCGACATTTCGCGCCGGACATGGGAACACCGGGAGGGGATCGCATCGGACTTCACAGCCCGGTATAAACTGACACGTTTGGTGTATATGGAGAACCATGACGAGATTCTGGCGGCTATCCATCGGGAAACCAGGCTCAAGCATTGGCCAAGGCGATGGAAACTCAATCTGATCGAACAGCAGAACCCGCTGTGGGACGACCTGTACGAGCAGATTGCCGGCTAATCCCGATCCACTGCTCCGAGGCGTTCCTCCTTCATTCCGAACTGCTACATGCCTCGTCTCGTCAGAGCTGCCCACGCAAGCGCGCGCCGCGATAGGTGGCCCGGACAGGCCGGGCCATGACGAGGGAGGGCGGCATGCGCGCCCTCCGACTCTACGCCGCCACCTCTACCCCGCCGCCAGGGTCCGCATCGCCGGTGTCCGTTCGAACAGCCGCAGCAGGACCCGGATCGCCTGCCCGCGCTCCATCTCCAGCTTCGGGTCGCGCGACAGCAGCACCGCGGCATCGCGGTTCGCCATGTGCAGCAGCGGCTCATGCTCCACCGCATCGGCCAGCTTGTAACCCGGCAGCCCGGCCTGCCGCGTCCCGAGCGCGTCACCGCCGCCGCGCAGGCGAAAATCCTCATCCGCGATCATGAACCCGTCGTCCGTATCGCGCAGCAGAGTCAGCCGCCGCCGCGCCGTCTCGTTCACCCAGTCCTCGTGCAGCAGCAGGCAGAAGCTGGCATCCGCACCGCGCCCGACGCGCCCGCGCAGTTGATGTAACTGCGCCAGCCCGAAGCGTTCCGCGTGCTCGATCACCATGATCGAGGCTTCCGGCACGTCCACGCCCACCTCCACCACCGTCGTCGCCACCAGCAGCCGGATCTCGCCGCGGGCAAACGCGGCCAGCGCCGCATCCCGCAACTCCGCCGTCTGCTGCCCGTGCGCCAGCCCGACCCGGTCGCCGAAGCGTAGCTTCAGATCGACAAATCGTTCGGTCGCGGCGGCGACATCCAGTGCCTCGCTCTCCGCCACCAGCGGGCACACCCAGTAGACCTGAGCGCCCTCATCCAGCTTCCGCGCGATCCCCTCCAGCACCGTCGGCATCGTGCCCAGCGAGTGCAGCGTCGTCCGAATCGGCAGCCGCCCGGCGGGTTTCTCGGTCAGGCGGCTGACATCCATCTCCCCCCACTGGGTCAGCAGCAATGTCCGCGGTATCGGCGTCGCGGTCATGATCAGCACATCGGTCCGCTCGCCCTTGGCGCCGAGGGTCAGCCGCTGGGTCACCCCGAACCGGTGCTGCTCATCGATCACCGCCACCGCCAGCTCGCGGTATTCGACCGCATCCTGGAACAGAGCATGCGTGCCGCAGACCATCTGGATCGTGCCGTCCTTGATCCCGCGCAGCAGCCGCGCGCGCTCCTTGCCCTTGACCGAGCCGGTCAGCAGCGCCACCGGCACCGGGCACAGCGCCGACAGAGTCCGATGATGCTGCTTCGCCAGCACCTCCGTCGGCGCCATCAACGCCGCCTGCTTGCCGGCCTCCACCGCCCGCAGCATCGCCAGAAGGGCCACCAACGTCTTGCCCGACCCGACATCCCCCTGAAGCAGCCGCAGCATCCGCCGCGGCGAGGCCAGATCGGCGTCGATCTCCCGCAGCGCCTTTTCCTGCGAGGCCGTCGGCGGGAAGCCGAACCGCTTCAGCGCCACGTCCCGCAGACTGGAGTCGCCGATAAGCGGCTGCCCGGCGCGGGCGCGCACCCGGCCGCGGATCAGCGCCGTCGCCACCTGGCCGGCGAGCAACTCGTCATACGCCAGCCGCGCCCGCATCCGCCGATCGGGTTCTCCCGCTGTCGGGCACTGGACGGTGCGCAGGGCCTCGTTGAACGGCGGCCATTTCTCCCGCTTCAGCAGCGCCGGGTCGTGCCATTCGGGGAACTCCGGCACCAGCTCCAGCGCCGCGGCGAGGCCGGAGGCGACCTGGCGCGGCCACAGCCCCGCCGTCAGCGGCCAGACCGGCTCGATCGCCGGAATCCGCTCCGCCTGCTCGATCGGCACCAGATGATCCGGATGCGGCATCGTCAGCCGGTTGTTGAACATGTCGAGCTTGCCGGACACCAGCAGCTTCGTCCCTGGCGGAGTTTGCGTTTCCCGCGTGAACCTGAAGAATACCAGTTCCGCAACGCCGGTATCGTCCCTGACGATGATCCGCCACGGCTGGCGGGACGTGGCCGGGCGTTCGTGCCGCACCACCTCCACCGCCAGGGTCGCCACCGTCCCGGGATTGGCGGCGCGGATCGTCGGCCGCGCGGTGCGATCGAGGTAGGATTCCGGCAGGTGGAACAGCAGGTCGATCACCCGGTCCCC
The DNA here is from genome assembly GCA_903851415.1 of uncultured Rhodopila sp. Classification (GTDB taxonomy): domain Bacteria; phylum Pseudomonadota; class Alphaproteobacteria; order Acetobacterales; family Acetobacteraceae; genus Rhodopila. The sequence continues at coordinate 15,090 of CAINOE010000187.1, forward strand.
GCCGGCGGCGCGCGCGATCAGGGCCGCGACGGCAGGGCCAATGCCGCGCAGACTCGTCAGGGGGGCGAAAAGCGGAGCAAGCGAGTCGGGGTTCACAGGGCTGACAGGTAACAGACTCCTCGCTATATGACAGCGCATCGATGAGTGAACCAGACAACACGGTCGCCTTCCGGCGCCGCAGGCTTTTATTCCGCGCAACCCACCGCGGAACGGCCGAAAACGACCTGATGATCGGCGGTTTCGTCTCCGCGCACCTTTCTTCCTTGACAGAGGATGAGCTGGGCGCGTTGGAAACCCTGATGGAGATACCCGACACCGTGCTGGCCGATTGGCTGACCGGCCGGGTACCGATTCCGCCTGAGCAGGAGACAGCGATGCTCCGCCGCATGCGAGATTACCTGAAGCGATGACCGAGCCGATCAAGGTCTGGGGCGCGCCGGAGGGCTGGGACGCCTTCCTGCTGGCCAGGCGCCGCCGCGAGCACGGCGGCTGCGTCCTGCACGTCGCCCGCGACGACTCCCGCATGGCCCGCCTCGCCGAGGCGCTGGCCTTTGCCATGCCGGAAGCCGATATCCTGCGCTTCCCCGCCTGGGACTGTTTGCCCTACGACCGCGTCTCGCCCAACGCTGAGATCGTCTCCGAGCGGATCGCCACCCTGGCGCGGCTGATGGAAAAACCCGGGGGCCCGCGCATCGTGCTGACCACGGTCAACGCGCTGGTGCAGCGCGTCCCGCCGCGTGCCGCCTTCGCCGGCGCCAGCATGACCCTGGCGGTCAATGGCACGGTGAAGCCGGAGAAGCTGGCTGCGTTCCTGGAGGCTAATGGCTACGGCCGGGCCGGGACCGTGATGGAGCCGGGCGAATACGCCATGCGCGGCGGCATCATCGACATTTTTGCCGCCGGGGAAGCCGAACCGGTCCGCCTCGACCTGTTCGGCGACACCATCGAATCCATCCGCGCCTTCGACCCGTCGTCGCAGCGCAGCGCCGGCAAGCGTAACAGCCTATCGCTGCGGCCGGTGTCCGAGGTGCCGCTCGGCAAGGAGTCCATCGCCCGCTTCCGCACCGGCTGGCGCGACCTGTTCGGGCAGGAGGCGGCCTCCGACCCGATCTATCTGTCGATCTCCGACGGGCGGCGGCATCCGGGGATGGAGCACTGGGTGCCGCTGTTCCATCCGACCATGGAAAACCTTCTCGACTATCTGCCGGACGCGGCGGTCAGCCTCGACCACCAGTGCGACGAGGTGCTGGAAGCGCGGATGGAGATGATCGCCGATCACGCTCAGGCGCGAAAGGCGCCGCCGCGGGATGGCGAGGTGCCGTATCGGCCGCTGCCCCCGTCGATGCTGTATCTGGACCGTGGCGAATGGGACGAGATGCTGTCCTTCGGCCCGGTGCTTTCGTTCACCCCGTTCGGCATGCCGGACGGCGCCTCGGGCATCGATGGCGGCGGGCGGCCGGGGCCGATTTTCGCGCAATCGGGCGGCGGCCCGGGTGTCACGGTGTTCGATCAGTTGCGCAGCCAGGCGGAGCGCTGGAATGCGGAGGGGCGGCGCATTGTCGTTGCCGCCTGGACTCGCGGCTCGCGCGAGCGGCTGACCAACCTGCTGCGCGAACACGGCTTTAAGGACGCTGCACAAGAGCCTGATTTTGCATCTGTTCGGCGCAAGCCGGCCGGGTCGGTTTCGCTGGTGGTGCTGGGCCTCGAACGCGGCTTCGTCGCCGAACGCATGGCGGTGGTGGGCGAGCAGGATTTGCTGGGCGAGCGCATCTCCCGCCCGCCGCGCCGCCGCAAGCGGGCGGACCAGTTCATCGCCGAGGCGACCGAAATCGCCGAGGGCGACCTCGTGGTGCACCAGGAATACGGCATCGGCCGCTACGACGGGTTGGCGACTCTCAGCGTCACCGGCGCGCCGCATGACTGCCTGCGGCTGATCTACGACGGGGACGAGAAGCTGTTCCTGCCGGTCGAGAACATCGAGATGCTGTCGCGCTACGGCAGCGAGCATCAGGGCGTGGCGCTGGACAAGCTCGGCGGGGCGGGGTGGCAGACCCGCAAGGCCAAGATGAAGCAGCGCATCCGCGACATGGCGGGCGAGCTGATCCGCATCGCCGCGGCGCGAAAGATTCGCGATGCGGAGACCATGGCTCCCCCGGAAGGCGCCTGGGACGAATTTTGCGCCCGCTTCCAGTTCGTCGAGACGGAAGATCAGGCGCGCGCCATTGCTGACGTGCTGGAGGATCTGGCGGCCGGCAAGCCGATGGACCGCCTGATCTGCGGCGATGTCGGCTTCGGCAAGACCGAGGTCGCGTTGCGCGCCGCCTTCGTCGCGGCGATGGCGGGGTCGCAGGTGGCGGTGGTGGTGCCGACGACCTTGCTGGCGCGGCAGCATTACCGTGTGTTTTCCGCGCGTTTTGCCGGTCTGCCGATAAAGGTGGCGCAATTGTCGCGCATGGTGACGGCGAAGGAGGCGACGGAGGTCCGCAAGGGCATTGCCAGCGGCGATATCAATATCGTTGTCGGCACGCATGCTTTACTGGCGAAATCCGTAGAATTCTCCGATCTTGGGTTGCTGATCGTTGATGAGGAGCAGCATTTCGGCGTTGCGCATAAGGAGCGCCTGAAGGCGATGAAGGCGGATGTGCATGTGCTGACGCTGACGGCGACGCCGATACCGCGCACGCTGCAGTTGGCGTTGACCGGCGTGCGGGAGATGTCGGTCATCGCCACGCCCCCCGTGGATCGCCTGGCGGTGCGCACCTTCATCATGCCCTTCGATTCCGTGGTGATCCGGGAGGCTTTGCAGCGCGAGCGGTTCCGCGGCGGCCAGGTGTTCTGCGTGGTGCCTCGCATCGAGGACCTCCAGCGTATGTCGGACCGGTTGCGGGAGATCGTGCCGGAGGCGCGGACGGTGCAGGCGCACGGGCGGCTGGCGCCGACGGAGCTGGAACGGGTGATGACCGAGTTCGGCGACGGCAAATACGACATCCTGCTGTCCACCAATATCGTCGAAAGCGGCCTCGACATGCCGGCGGTGAACACGCTGGTGATCCACCGCGCCGACATGTTCGGGCTGGGGCAGTTGTACCAGCTTCGCGGCCGGGTCGGCCGGGGAAAGCAGCGCGGCTACGCTTATCTGACCTGGCCGCCGAACCATCGTTTGTCCGTCGCGGCGGAGAAGCGGCTGACGGTGATGCAGACGCTGGACGCGCTGGGTGCCGGCTTCACGCTCGCCTCGCACGACCTGGACATTCGCGGCGCCGGCAGCCTGCTGGGCGATGAACAATCCGGCCATATCCGCGAAGTCGGCATCGAACTGTATCAGCAGATGCTGGAGGATGCGGTGGCTGAAATCCGCACCGACAAATCGCGCCGCCGTAACGATGACCGCGACTGGACGCCGAACATCAATCTGGGTTTGCCAGTGCTGA
>CAINOE010000188.1 GCA_903851415.1 uncultured Rhodopila sp.
GAGATTGCGGGCCAAGGTGGATTTGCCGACGCCGTTCGGTCCGACCAGCACGGCATTGGTCGCGTCCTTCAGGAAGTCGAGCGTCATCAACGCCTCGAAGGTCGCCCGGTCGATGGCGGTGGGCCAGCCCCAGTCGAAGTCGCACAACGGTTTGAAGCGCCCGATATGGGCGCCCTGAAGGCGGCGCTCGAGACTGCGGCGGGCGCGTTCGTCCTCCTCCCACTCAATGAGCGACGCAGCCCAGCCGGCGGCGACGGCTTCCGGCCAATGCGCCAGCAGACCGTGCAGACGCAGAGTTTTGGCGCGGGCTTGCAAGGCGTCAGGGTTCGTCATGACCCACCTTCTTCAGCTGGTCGTAGGTATCGAGGGAATGCGGCTGCACGGCCTTGTCGCGCGCGCGGACATGCGCCGGCAGGGTCAGGGCGACGGGCGGGGCCTGCCGGCGATCCTCGCGCCGGCGTTCGAGCGCCAGACGCACCGCGTTGGGATGCGGCACATTGCGGTCGAGCGCCTCGATGATGGCGGCGTCGAGCTGGCTCGCGCCGTAGCGCTCCAACAGCCGGACCAAGGCCGCGGTGATGGTGCCGAGGTTATGGCCGTGCTCGGCGGCGCGGACGAGCAAGGTACGGCTGGCCGGTGCGGCCAGAGCCAGGCGATCGGTCGCGCGGTGGCGATGTGCCTGGCGTTTCCACGCGACCAGAGCCGCGACATGGGCCGGCTCCTCGATCTGCTGGCCCTTGTCGTAGCTGCGCGGATGACTGGCGATGATCTCCCCGGCCTCGACGATGCGCAGCCGATCGGTATCGGCCAGCACGATCAGGGTGCGCCGCACATGCGTATGCGGCACCGAGTAATCGTTTTGGTCGAACCGCACATAGGGCGTCTTGCCGGCCTTGACGGCCACCTGCTCGAGGACGGGATAGGGATTGTCGGGCTGCTTTAGCAGTAATGGTGCTTCCTCGGCGAAGACCTCGCCGACGCTGCGGCTCTGGTCTTCCGGGCAACGCCGATCGGCGGCGAGACCGCGGCACCAGGCGTCGGCCTGAGCGTTAAGATCCTCCAGATCGGCGAAGGTGCGAGCGGCGAAGAACGCGTCCCGGACGAACCGTATGGCTCTTTCCACGCGGCCTTTCTCGTTGCCGCGGGCGACGGCGACGGGGCGCGGTTCGTAGCGGTAATGCTTGGCGAAGTCGAGCAGGGCCGGGTTGAAGCGGATCGCATCGCGCTGCCGTTCCAGCACGGCGCTGCGCAGATTGTCGTACAAAATGACCCTCGGACTCCCGCCCCATGCGGCGAAGGCGCCGAGATGGCCGCGCAGGAAGTTCTCCATGCGGGCGTCGAGGAAGAAGCGCAGAAAGATGTGCCGCGAGAAGCTGAGCACCATGACGAAGGCCATCAACGGACGCCGCGCCCGGCCGATCGTCATGTGACCGAAGTGACCCCAGTCGCATTGCGCCTGTTCCCCGGGCAGCGTGCGCAGGCGCAGATAAGCCTCCGCCGGCGGACGCGGCCGATGGCAGGCGATGACCGCACGGAAGCGGCTTTTGCTGCCGCGATAGCCGCGTTCCCAGGCCATTGCGTGCAGCCGGCTGGCGGTCAGCGTCGGGAACCTGGCCAGCATCTCGCGGATGAACGGCAGATAGGGGTCGGTCTTCGATGGAGGCCGCGGCGCCCCGATGCGCGGCAGACCGGCCTGCGCCAGCACCCGGCCGACGGTTTCGGGATGCACGTGCAACTGCCGGGCGATCGTTCCGGTGCGCCATTTTTCGACATGGTAATAGCGCAGGATCTGCGCCTCGAGGTCAGCCGGAATGGTCATGATCGGGTCCTCCTCGTCTGTTCCGACCGACCCGGCGTGGCAGAAACCCTTGCCGCACATAGACCGAACAACGACGACCACAGCGCATGCAGCACCAATCCGGCCTGCGCGGAGGCTGTCGGCTGTCCAAGGGCAACGATTGCTCACCGGCCACCACCGGATCCGCGGTCAGCACAGCATCCGTTCGATCCGCGGGTGAACCGTGATGCGTCACTTTATTTTCGTGTGCCCGGTTTTTCCGGGCCCGATAGCGGCGCGATCGCTCCGCATGTTTGATCCGGCCGCGACCGCTCGCCTGGTAGCGCCGGCCCGCTCTGTGCAGCGATCGGCGACGCGCCCCCGGCGCACAATCGGCGCAGTAGATATGGCCCCGGTCGCAGTCGCTACAGATGAGCACCTGGTCCCGGCAACCCGGGTGCGCGCACAGGTAAAGCCGGGCTTGCGGCTCATCGGCGTGGCCGCAACAGCCGCTCTCATCAGGCTCCGGCCGATGCGGTGGACGCGCGCCGCGGCGGCTGCGATGATGCCCCTGCAATCGTGCCTCTGCACGGTGAGGGCACGGCGCCGAAGCAAAACTTGCCGGTGATGGATCGGCGCCGTGCCTGCCTGTCGATCTCGACAGGTTCTACCGCACCAACTTCAAATCCCGAGGCCGGACCCGCCCCCGGATTGCCCCGGTGGGTCCACAGGCTCCTCCCGCCCCCTTCGCTCCGCTGCGCGCCAAGGGCGCTCCGCTCCGGGGGCGGGTCCCTCCTATGGACTACCGGGACAATCCGGAACGCTGTCGCGCGGATCGGCCGTCAGGCGACGCGTCAGCATTTATCTACGGATTCAGGCAGTCATCGACA
>CAINOE010000189.1 GCA_903851415.1 uncultured Rhodopila sp.
ATGCTACCGGCGGAAGAACCAGGGTCGATACACGATGCGGTGAGAGTGATCGTGGCGTGGATGCGCCCGCTAGGCGCTCTCCCGCAGGTCGTCCCGTGGCGCCTCGGCTTCCCGGCGCAGGCGCCGGAAGCTGCGCACGCTTAACGGCAGCATCGCCAGGTAGATAAAGCTCGCCGCTGCCAGCGCCCCCCAGGGATCGGCGATCATCACCGCGGCATAGGCGCAGGTGCCAAGCAGCAGCGGCAGCACGTAGTCGGACGGGACCTTGAAGTTCTTGAAGCTCCATACCGGCAGCGTCGAGACCAGCAGCCAGGCGGTGCCGATCAGCACGACCGCGCACAAAAGCGGATTGCGGGCGGCGGCGTTTAGCCATTCCCAGCCCTGGCTTTCCGCCTCCAGGCCCAGGAACAGCGGGAACAGCGCCAGGCCCGCACCTGCCGGGGCGGGCACGCCGGTGAAGAAGCTGTGGGCGTAGGCCGGCCGCGGCGCCCCATCCAGCGACGCGTTGAACCGCGCGAGCCGCAGCGCCATGCAGACCGAGAACACCACCCCGGGCGCGTAGCCATAGGCGCCACCGCGGTGCAGCGACCACAGATACAGCACAAAGGGGGGCGCCACGCCGAAGCACAGGAAGTCCGAAAGGCTGTCGAACTCCGCCCCGAAGCGCGACGTCGCCTTCAGCAGGCGGGCGAGGCGCCCGTCCAGCCCGTCGATCACCCCGGCGACGACGATCGCCACGCCGGCCGCGCCGAACCGGCCCTCCAGCCCGAAGCGCATGGCAGTCAGGCCGCAGCACAACCCGATCATCGTCATCAGGTTGGGGATCATGCGGTTGAAGGACGGACCCTTGTAGCGCGGGCGCTCCCGCTTGCGCGGGCGGTAGCGGCGCAGACGCCGTATCGGCGAGATGTTGGGCCGATCGCTCACGATGCGGGTTCGGCGATGACGGTTTCGCCGCCGATCATAGTTTGGCCCTCGATGACCATTGGCGCCAGGCCCTCGGGCAGATAGAGGTCGGTGCGGCTGCCGAAGCGGATCAGACCGAAGCGGTCCCCGGCGGTGACGCGGTCGCCTTCCTTGACGAAGCACAGGATGCGGCGGGCGATCAGGCCGGCGATCTGCACCACCGCGATCTCCTGCCCGTTGTCGAGGCGGATGGCCAGGGCGTTGCGCTCATTCAGTTCGCTCGCCTTGTCCTGCGCGGCGCTGACGAAGGCGCCGCTGTGGTAGGCGACGCGGGTGACGACGCCATCAACCGGCACGCGGTTGACGTGGACGTTCAGCACGGAGAGAAAAATCGAAACCTTCCAGCGCGGCGCGCCGCCGAGGCCGAGTTCGGCGGGCGGCGGCGCCAGCGTGACGGACACGACCCGGCCGTCGGCGGGGGCCAGGAACAGGCCCGGGCGGCGCGGAGGGAAACGTTCGGGGTCGCGGAAAAAATAGAGGCAGAACAGGGTGAAGATCAGGCCGAGCCAGACGAGGAACGCGCCCAGGACCAGCCCGAAACCGATGGCGACCAGGCCGCAGACGATGAAGGGGCGGCCGGCCGGATGCGGCGGGACGAGGGACTGGCGGATGTCGTCTGCGATGCTCATCAGGCGCGGGGTTATGACGGGTTCGGTTGCGGCGGGCAAGCGCGTTGCGGTTCTGCGCCGGTGGGCGAATGCCGGGGCCGTACGAGCGCGGCCGTCCCGGTACGTCTGCTTTCCTGATCTCTCAGCGTGCTGCAACATAACCCGAGTAACGATCAGAAACCGGGCATATCGCTGAACAATCCAGACGCGCTTGATACAGATCAATGACCTCGTAACTCGTCTGGATCAATAGTGCGGTTGTCCGGGCCACGCGGCAGGCGGCGCGGGTCGCGCCGTCCCAGCGAGGATTTGCAACGCCAGTCGGCCGAGGGCCCTTGATGAACGAAGTGGCACCAGTCTCCGCGGACCCGGGAGCGATCGTCCGGATCAAGTCGCAGATCGACATCTCCGATCGCGCCCGCATCGTCACGTTCGGCGACCGCTCGCAGCGCAATGTGGTGGAGTTCGCCGATCGCGTGCTGGCGCAGACCCGCAACCAGGAGATGGGAGCGACGGGCAGGCTGTTGAGCGGCAGTAGCGACCCTCAGCCTCGAAACGGTCGGTTCATGGAAACGATCCACCAGAACGGCCGGAGCGCCCCGCGGTCGCTTCGAACACCTATCCTTAAAGCCCGATCGCGGCGTTCTCCTCCGGTGACGCGACCCACTGGCCGAACTCGGCCACATGCCGAGGGAATGCTGCCAGTTCGGCGGAACTCGGCGCTCGAGGCTCGCTGCCGGCGGCCGAGCCGCCAATAGCGGCGAAAAACCACGCCATGCGAACCGTGGTGACCAGCAGCCCGCCAATGGGAAAATCCCCCGCGTTTTGGAAAGCGTGCCGGCCATTGGGCGCGACATAGGCCGCCTGCTCCGGATGCAGCGTCATTGACCCCGTATCCTGGCAATATCGCGCCGTCCTTCACTGGTGTAGCCAGGGAGGCAATGTTCGCCGACTCCGCCGTGCAAGTCGTGTCTGTCGCCTGGATCGGAGGCATGGCGCTGGTTCTCGCCGGGGCCGCCGTTCAGGTCGCCATCGGAGCGGGACTCAGTGTCATCTGCGGACCCTTCCTGCTGCTGTGGTTCGGTGCCGCCGCCGGTGTGCCGCTGTTGTTGTGCCTCAATCTGCTGGTGTCTGTGGTGGCGACGGCGTGCGGCGGTGCGGGCGTGCGATGGGGCGATGCGGCGCTGGCCTCGGGTGCGACGCTTGCAGGGTGCGCCGCCGCCTCGGTGGTTCCGGGGCTTCCGGACGGCGTGCTCAAGGCGATGACGGCCTGCGTCCTGGTCGCCGTCGCCTTGCCGCGCCCGCCCGTCCCCGGCCGGCTTCCCTCAACCGCATCGGTGCGCGCGGGGATCGGCCTGGCGGGGCTGATGACCGGGGCGTTGACGGTCTGGACCGCGACCCCGGGGCCGATCACGCCGGTGGCGCTGGCGCGGGCGGGCAGATCGGGGGCGGATATCAGGCGGACGATGCAGCCGATATCGATTATCGGGTACGGCGCCGCGCTGGCCTGCGTCGGCCCGCCCGCCGCCGGCACCCTCGGCGCCGCCGCATGGGCGTGGCCCATCGGCGCCGTGCTCGCGGGGACGGGGCTGGGCTTTTACCTGAGGCGGACGATCGACCCGGCCCGCGTCGTGCTGCTCGTCCGCGTCGTCGCCGGTGCGGCGGCGCTGCTTCTGTTCGCCGCCGTGCTGCGCTGAGGCCGTCAACGCGCCTCGGCCCAGAAATCCAGCATCGCCGTGGTGAGTTCGCCGGGGCATTCCTCCGGCAGGAAATGGCCGCAGCCCTCGCCGACCGGGCCGCCCGAAACATGGTCGCCGAGGGGTGCGATCGTCTGGTGCAGCGCATCGCCGACACCGTCGCTGCCGCCGAGCGCCAGCACAGGCATCTCCAGCCGGTGGGCCGCGCGCGCCTTGGCCCGGGCAAGCTCGTCCGGGCTGAACGCGGTGCGGTACCACGCGAAGCTGGCGCGGGCGGCGCCGGGGGCGGAGAACACGCGGACATACTCGTCGAGCGCGGCCGGCTCGATCGCATAGTTGCGGGTGGTCTTGGTCGCGAAGATCCAGGCGAGATAAGCGCGCTCATGGCCCTGCACCAGGATCTCGGGCAGGTCGTCGAGCCGGTTGAAGGCGAATTGCCAGCTTTTCAGGTTCGCGGCGGCGCTCGGGATGCCCGGGGGCGGCAGCGGCGAGATGCCGGGCAGGGCGGATTCGGTCAGCACCAGCCGCTTGACGTCGCCAGGATAAAGTTCGGCATGCGCGAGGGCGATCCAGGTCCCGACATCGTGCCCCGCAATGTCGACGCCGCCCGGGCGGCCGATCCCGGTGGCCGCCAGGAAGCCGTGCAGGTCGCTGGCGGCGGTGTCGAGGCCGTAGCCGCCCTCCGGCTTGTCGCTGTCGCCGAAGCCGCGCGGATCGAGCACGGTGACCTGACGCCCGGCCTTGACCAGCAGGGGGACGACCTTGCGCCAGGCGATCCAACTCTCCGGCCACCCCGGGAGCAAAACGATCGGCTCGCCCGACCCGGCCGTGACGTAGTGGAAGCGCACCCCATCCACCCGGACCACGTGGTGCGCGACCTCGGCGGCGGGCGCCTGTTGCGGAAAGGCGGGCGCGGCGGTGCAGAGTCCGGCCAGCAGGGCGAGCGAAGCGACGGCGCGCATCGGTTGTTCTCCTTTCGTTATTCAGCCGAACCGGCCTTCAGTGCGTGGCAGTCTGCGGGACCGTGAAGGCGAGGGTCGCGCGATCCAGCGGCTGATGGTTGGCGTTGGCGAGGATGACCTCGACCTGATGCGGGCCGGGAGGCAGGCCGACGATGATCAGCGGGTCTCCGCTGGCATCGGCCCAGTGCCAGGGCGCGCCATCGACCACGACATGGATGTGTCCGATGCGCGGCGACACATCGAGCGCCTTGGGCCCGAACACCGGCACGATCCTAAGGTTTTCAGCGCGGTATTGAATGAAGACCATGCCCTCGGCGAGCGGCCCGGGGAGGGGCGGGTCGACGATGATCCGTGCCGGAGGCTGCGGTGCCGTCAGAGGGACCACGCCGGGTGCTCCGAGCACGTCGGCGGCGGTCCGGGCCGAAACCGCGGCCGCCGGGAGCATCAGGACCAGCACTATCGAAAAAACGGAGCGAGCGTTGCGTTCCATGGATTTGCCTCCCGGCGCACGGAGCCGCATCGGCTCCTCAAGGACCGGACAATAGGCAGTAACGGGAAGCCCGGGCTATTGGACGATAGTATCGCCAGGACGCTGGTATTTGGTTTTCAGCCGAGGCGGGCGAAGGTTGGTCTTGCCAGCCGCGTCCGTCAGGCGGCGATGGGTCACCGTCAGCAGCACATTATTGTCTTTCTGCTCAGGCTCGAACGTCACGTTCCCGCTGTTGTTCCAGGTAAAGGACAGCCTGCGAGGCGGGTCGACTTCGGTGATCCGGCTCTGCATCCGGTGCTCGTCAGAAAATCCGGGCGGCCGGATGGTTGAATGATTGGCTGCGTGTCCCAAACGTTTACCTCTTGCCCATCGGCGGTCCAGCCGGGAAAAGGTTCGCGTTGGTGTGACAGGGGCGGATATGGCTGGCGACGATGAAGACTATGTGTTCGACGAGACGACCGGAGAATGGCGTCCCGCCGCGGAGGTTGCCGCGCCCGAAGCCGCCGAACGCGCCGAGGTCCGCGATGCGGCCGGGAATGTGCTGGCGGACGGGGACTCGGTGACCCTGATCAAGGACCTGAAGGTGAAGGGGGCGAACCAGACCCTGAAGCAGGGGACGATCATCCGCTCGATCCGGCTGACGGATAACGCGGAGGAGATCGACTGCCGGCACGACACGATCAAGGGCCTTGTCCTGCGCACCGAGTTCGTCCGCAAGCGCTGAGCTCGGCCTCGCCCGGCGTCCGGATCGCGAACGGCGCCAAGAGCTTCCGGGCATCCGGCGCTCTTGGGGCGGTTGGCGGTTTATCGGCCTGGTGCCTTCCGGCGCCGCGTCAGGCCCGGGCTTCAGCGGCGCGGAACCGGGCAAAGGCGCGCACACGCACGCGATGCTTATGCCAGGCAGATGTGCCCTCGTAGCGCGCGAATGCGGGGACCCTTTGCCGGGGCTGGCGGCTGAGGGCGTTGGGCGACGCTTCGACCGCCGCCTTGGCGCTGGCGAGCCACTCGGGTGGAAGCGTGGATGTAGCGGTCAGCTTCGCCGGGGCTGGGATCTTGCCCGCGCGGATGGCGCGGCGGAGAACCCGCAAAGGAACGCCGAAATGGCGGGCTGCTTCGGGAAGGCCGAGTTGGGCTGTGTCGGTCATGGGGGTCGCGATCCTGGTTAGTGCGGGCGCTCTCTGACCACTGCGCGGGTTTGTTTGCAAGGGTTTGCTGCGGGGTGTCGCCTGTCAAACGTCGCGTCGGCAATTGCATGCGGGCGTTACCCGTCGTCGGGATCCATGACCCGGCTTCGAGGACGGTCAGCATGGTTGCCGCCCGGCGGAGGAACCGCCGTCCGCGACCGCCGGCTGAAACGGCCCGGCGTTGGCGGTGCCAGGCGGCCGCAAACTTCCCCGGATCTGCCCCGGCAGCCCTAGAACGGGATCTCATCGTCCAAATCGCCGCCCTTCGGCGCATCCCAGGACGGACCGCCCGCGCCGCCGCTCCGGGCCGCCCCGCCACTCGGCCGGGCCGGGCCGCCTGCCGCCTTCTCGCGCGGAGCGTAGCCGGTGCCGCCGGGCGTGGCGCCCGCGTCGGGACCGCCGCCGTATGCACCCCCTTCACCGCCGCCCGACCGCGTGTCCAGCATCGTCAACTGGCCGTTGAACCGGCCGATGACCACCTCGGTGGTATAGCGTTCCTGCCCCTGCTGGTCGGTCCACTTGCGCGTCTGCAAGGACCCCTCGACGTAGATTTTCGCACCCTTCTTCAGAAACCGCTCCGCGACGTCGGCGACGCGGTCGTTGAAGATGACGATGCGGTGCCACTCCGTCTTTTCCTTCCGCTCGCCGGAGGCGCGGTCGTTCCACGTCTCGCTGGTCGCCAAGGTGAGGTTGACGATCTTGCTGCCATCCTGGGTGGAGCGGACCTCCGGGTCCTTTCCCAGGTTCCCCACCAGAATGACTTTGTTGACGCTGCCTGCCATCGTACCGATCCTTCTCACAGACTCCGGAATCTAGCCCAAATCCGTCATACCGGCCACATGGTTAAAAAGTCCTTACGATCCACCGGTCTTTCTTGCCGCGGGAGCGAAACATCGTTCCGCCCGGCGCCCCCGCCGTCAGGTCAACCGCCGATGGGCGGAGCGGACGACCGTAAGGCCGGCCAGCGCGATCTGGTCCACCAGATGCCGCGCCGCGACCGTGGCCATCCAGCATTCCGTGGGCCGCGTCAGTTGGCCGCCGGAGGAACGCAGGGCGGCGATCAACACCGCCTCCAGCTCGGCATCGTCTATCGGCTCGGGACCATCATTGAACATCCGTCTACGCTAGCCCGGGCGATTGAACATATCAAGAACATAAGCGCGGAATCCCGCAGCCCCCGCGATGCGGCGCGGCGCCGTCCGGTCCCCGCCATCTTCGGGACAAGCGAAACTCCGCGCTTGCTCTGCCGTGACGGCGCGCGTCATCATCGGACGATGTTAATGCACATGACGGATGCCATCCTGCCATGACGGCTCAACCGGACCTGCTGGTGAAGCCCGATGGCCGGACAGCGATGCTGATGGCGTCCGGGTTCACGCTGGACCTGCAAGCTCCCGACGCATCGGGCATGCCGATCGAGGACATTGCGCGGGCGCTCGCCTATCAGCCGCGTTGGGCGGGCGCCACGCGGACCTTTTACTCAGTGGCCGAGCACAGCATCATGGTTTCGCGGCTGGTGCCCGGGCAACTGGCGCTCTCCGGGCTGCTGCACGATTCGGATGAGGCGATTACCGGCGATATCGTCTCGGTCGTGAAGGTTCTCATCGGCCGCGACCACCTGAAGGCGCGGCTTGAGCCGATCAAACGGGCCCTGGAGCGCCGTTTCGGTTTCCGCGGCGATCTGGCGGCGGTCAAGCATGCGGACCTGGTCTGCATGGCGACCGAGTTGCGCGACCTGCTGCCGCCAGCCTGGATGGAATGGGGACACCTGCCGCCGCCATTGCCCGACACAATCCAGCCTGTCGGGCCCGATCGCGCCTATGCGCTGTTCATCGAACGATACGAGGAGGTGAAGCACCTTGGGCAGGCCGCCCAACCGCAGGGCGATGCCAGGCGGCGGGCTCGGCGGTGATACGGCGGAGGCAGGCAGTTCCGGTTTAAGCGACGATGTGCAACCCGGCATCGACGTAGATCGTGTCGCCCGTCATCCCCGACGCCGCTCCACCCACCAGGAACGCGACGACCCGGCCAACCTCCGCGATGTCCACCAGTCGATGCGCCGGCGCGCGCGCGACCGCGGCTTCGACCAGTTCGTCGAACTGCGCAATGCCGCTCGCGGCCCGGGTCTTCAACGGACCGGGGGAGACGGCAAACACCCGGATGCCTTTCTCGCCCAGTTCAGCCGCCAGATACCGCGTGCTGGCTTCAAGCGCGGCCTTCACCGGACCCATCATGTTGTAGTTGTTCACCACCTTGTCGGCGCCGTAATAGCTCATCGTCAGCAGCGTCCCGCCTTCGGTCATCAGCGGTTCCGCCAACCGGCTCATTTCAATGAAGGAATAGCAGGACACCCGCATCGCCTGAAGAAATCCCGCCTCCGAGCAATCCGTCACCCGCCCGTGCAAGTCCGCGCGCGGCGCAAAAGCGATCGAGTGGATCACGAAGTCCAACCGTCCCCAGGTCTGGCGGATGCGGTCGAACACCGCCTGAAGCTGTCCCGGCCGTTCGACGTCGAGCGGCAGCACGAGGCTGGCCTTCAGCTCTTCGGCCAGCGGCCGCACATACGGTTCGGACTTCTCGTTCAGGTAGGTCACCGCGAGTTCCGCGCCGAACGCCCGCAGCTTCGCCGCGCAGCCGAACGCGATGCTGTTCTCGTTGGCGATTCCCACCACAAGGCCGCGGCGCCCGCGCAGCATGTCTCCCACACGGCTGTCCGGATCCCACACCTTGGGCAGCGGATCGATCGGCCTGGTCAGTTCGTCCATGGTCTCTCTCCAATCTCTCGATCAGGCCGCGTTGCGGTCAAGAACCGATATCGTGTGCCGGGCGATCATGGCTTCCTCGTCGGTCGGGATCACGAACACCCGCGTGCGCGACCGCTCCGAGGAAATCACCGCCGCACCGGCCTTGTTGGCAAAGCGGTCCAGTTCGACGCCAATCCATTCCATGCCCTCAAGGACGCGCTCGCGGATGTGCCAGGCGTGCTCGCCGATGCCGCCGCAGAACACGATCGCATCCAGCCCTTCCAGCACGGCCGCGAGGCCGCC
Organism: uncultured Rhodopila sp.; assembly: GCA_903851415.1. Classification (GTDB taxonomy): domain Bacteria; phylum Pseudomonadota; class Alphaproteobacteria; order Acetobacterales; family Acetobacteraceae; genus Rhodopila. The sequence goes on from CAINOE010000189.1 coordinate 8,955, forward strand.
CAGTTCGCGGCGGATGCGGAAGATGAAGTATTCGATCGCCTGCGCCGCTTCCGGCTTGTCGGACGCCTGCAGCTCGCGCATGTCGTGCGAGACGCCGGACAGTCCCTTCAGGCCTGACTGGGTGTAAAGCAGGTCGCGGATGGCGTTCGCATCCATGTGCTTCTGCGCCATCATGTAAAGCACCACGCCGGGATCGAGCTGGCCGCAGCGCGTGCCCATCGGCAACCCGTCGAGCGCGGTGAAACCCATCGAGCTGGCCACGGACAGCCCGTCGCGGATCGCGCACATCGAGGCGCCGTTGCCCAGATGCGCCACCACCACGCGCCCCGAGGCGTGCAGCGGCGAAATCTCCCGCAGCCGGCCGGTGACGAACTCATAGGACAGGCCGTGGAAGCCGTAACGGCGCACGCCCTCGTCGTAGTAGCTGCGCGGCAGCGCGAACACATCGTTGACGAAGGGGTGCGAGCGGTGGAAGGCGGTGTCGAAGCACGCCACCTGCTGCACGTGCGGCCATGCCTCCCGCGCCGCCAGAATGCCGGCGATGTTGTGCGGCTGATGCAGCGGCGCCAGGGGAACCAGCGTCTGCAGCCTGGCCAGAACCTCGTCCGTCACCAGCACGGGCGCGTCGTAATAAATGCCGCCATGCACCACCCGATGGCCGGCCGCCACCACGTTGGCGTTAGGAAACGCCGTGCGGCGCCAGGCCAGAATGCGTTGCAGCGCGTTGGTATGGAACGGGAGACCGGAACCGGTCTGCCATTGCTCTTCATGCGTGACGGTGCCGGCGGCGTCGCGGACTTTGACGCGGCGCTCCTCGCTCAGCATCTCCGCCAGACCGGTTGCAAGCGCCTGAGGCCCGTCGCCATTCAGCTCGTACAGGGCGAACTTGATCGAGGACGAACCGGCGTTCAGCGTGATGACATGGCGGGTCACTGCGCGGCCTCCTTCAGCGGCTCCGGCATCACGGCGCTGTGGCCGGACGTCTGCCAATGAGAATACAGCACGGCGACCGCGCAGGAGAACAGCCGCGACCCTTCGTCGTCGGCCCGGCTGGTCAGCAGCACCGGCACCTTGGCGCCCAGCACGATCCCCGCGCCCTCGGCCTGCGCCGCGTAGGTCAGCTCCTTCGCCAGGATGTTGCCGGCTTCCAGGTTCGGCACCACCAGCACATCGGCCCGTCCGGCAACCAGCGAGGTCAGACCCTTGGTCCTGGCGGCCGACAGGCTGATCGCGTTGTCCATCGCCAGCGGCCCGTCGACGATGCCGCCGCGGATCTGCCCGCGCTCGGCCATCTTCGACAAGGAGGCCGCGTCGATCGTCGATTGCATCTTCGGGTTCACCGTCTCGACCGCGGCGAGGATGCCGACGCGCGGCTGCGCGATGCCCAGCGCCTGAGCGAGGTCGATCGCGTTCTGCGTGATGTCGATCTTGTCCTCCAGCGCCGGCGCGATGTTGATGGCGGCATCGGTGACCAGCAGCAGGTCGGGCAGCGACGGCGCGTCCATGACGAAGACATGGCTGATCCGCCGCGTCGTCCGCAGCCCGCCCTGCGACTTCACCACATGGCGCAGCAGCTCGTCGGTGTGCAGGTGCCCCTTCATGATCGCGGCGGCGCTGCCCTGGTGCACCATCTCGACCGCCCGCGCGGCGGCCGCATCATGGCTCGGCATGTCCTCGATCGCGATGCCGTCCAGGCTGAGGCCGCATGCCTTCGCCACCGCGGCGATCTTCGCCGCATTGCCCAGCAGTATCGGACGGATCAGGTTGTCCCGCGCGCCCGCCAGCGCGCCGCGGAGCGCGTTTTCCTCCTCCGGCACGACGACAGCCGTCGCCAAAGGCGGCAGCGATGCGCAGGCGGCCAGCAGGCGGCCGACATGCCGGTGGCGTTGCAGGATCAGCTCCGGCAGGACGCCGTCCTCCAGCACGATATGGGTCGCCGGTGGCTGGACTTCCGCGGTGCCGTCAAGCAGCACCTCGGTTCCGCGCAGCACCTCGGTGCGCAGCACGATAATGTCCGGCGGACGCTTTTCCGCGACCCGGACGGTGATCGTCAGCACGTCGCCGACATGCGCCCGGGCGCGGAAACGCAGGTTCTGCGTTTCATACAGCGTGCCCGGTCCCGGCAGCAGGTTGCCCAGCACGGCGGAAAACAGCGATGCCAGCCACATCGACGGCGCCGGGTTCTGGCCGGACGCGGTGTCGCCCGCACGGGTTGCGGGCAGATGCAGCGGATTGAGGTTGCCGCTGACATGCGCGAACACGATCAGGTCGTCCGGCGTCACGGTGCGGCTGATGGAGGCGGTGTCGCCGACGGCGAGGTCTTCGTAAGTATGGCCGATGCGCGCCATGGTTTCGCTCCAGTCAAGGAATGGGCCGGGTGAAATCCGTCGTTGGCCGGCGCCCGCACATGATCGACCCGGGGGTCGCCGCTTTCATGTCACGGCCCTCCCCCGGCTTGTCCGGGGGGAGGGCCGTGACGGGTTGAGACCACTGCCCCGAGAACAGGTCATTTTGGACGTCGCGTTTGCCGTGCGCGGGCTTTACTCGGCCGGTGTCGAAGCTGCCTTCTTCTCGGACACCGCGCGCGACGGTTTCGCCGCGGGCAGATCCGTCTCCGGCGCTTCAGCAACCGGGGCGGCCAGCTTCGGCACCGCGCCGTTCGGCGTCCCGAGCGGCGGCAGCGAAAGCACCTCGCGGAGTTGCCCCAGCCTGTGGATCGTCGGCTCGTTCATCTCAGCGACGTCGCCGGCAATCTTTTCGACCAGGGCAATCGCCCGGGTCCGCTCCTCGGCCGTGGCCAGCAGCTGCGGCAGCGTCGCAATCGCCTGGTCCGGCTCATATTCGACGATCAGGTTCTGCTCGTTGATGACGTGGCTGCGGGCGCTGTCGCCCATGCTCTTGAACGGCTCCTCGGAGTGGAGGATCGCGTTCGACCGTTCCAGCCGCGACTGCCGCACCGAGCCGCGGGCCTTCGCCATCAGGATCAGCATGCGGATGACGCCCTCGGCGTAGCCGCCGCGGGTCAGGTTCAACAGCGCCGCCTGCACCTGCGGCAATTCGCGCAGGCTTTCGCCAACCCTGGCGTTGGGGATCAGGGCGCGGGCTTCGACCAGACGCGCCAGGAACGGGTTGGCGTAGATCGAGAAGAACGTCAGCTCATCCGTCATCGTCCTGACGTCGCGCCAGAAGTTCATGCTCTGCTCGACCATCGCGGCGAACAGTTTCTCGGATTCGAAGAACGGATTGCCCGGCGCCACCGGAGCGCGCGCCTCGCGCACCGCCGGGGCGTAGGCCCCCACGGCCTTGACGGCCGGGTTGAGGTCGGAAACCGCGTAGCGCCGGGCGCGCAGCGGATGGGTCTGCACCAGCGTTTCCGCCAGGGCGGGTGTTGCCATCGCCCGGACCAACGGACGGGCGGTCAGCTCATAGGCATCGACACCGAACCGGGAGATGCGATCGACGACCGCGAACGGCGTTTCGTCGTCGCCGTCGTCGATCGCCCGCAGATCCGCCAGGGTCCGTTCCGCGAAGCCGACGACATACTCGGCATCGATGCCTTCGCCGATTTGCCGCTCGATCTTCATTTCATAGAGGCCGGGCGCCAGGGCTTCGATGGCTTCGAGCGTGCCGACGATCCGGTCATGCTCCTTCAGCGCGACCTTGGCGGACACGAAGATGCCGAGATGGCCGATGTCCTTGTGGATCATATAGATGATGCGTTGGCCGCGCGCTTCGATCTCGCGCTCGTCGGCATACAGGTGAGTGATCCAGTTCAGCGCCTGCTGCGGCGGCGTGATATCATCGCCATAGCTGGCGAACACGATGATCGGCGCCTTGATGCTGCGCAGGTCCACCGGGCCGCGGCCGCCAAGCACCGCGGTGCCTTGTTCGAGCTTGTTTCCGACGAACAGGTTCTCGACGATCCAGCGGATTTCCGCCTCGTTCATGAGGTAAAAGCCCGACCACCAGCGTTCGAAGCCGATGAAGCGCTCCGCCTCTGTGTCAACGTTGGCGAAGACGTTGTAGTATTTGCTCCACCAGGTATTGCCGGGGTTCCCCTTTTCGAAGTTCATCACCAGATGGGCGCCGTCAAAACGGCCATTGCCGAGGTCGGAGGCGATCAGCGCATGAACCGCGCCGCCGGTCAGCCCGCCCATGTAGCGCATCGGATTCTTGCCGCGCACGCCGGACCAGTAGCTGAGCGGCGCGCCGTTCACCACGATCGGCCCGGTCACATGCGGGTTCGACGCCGCCAGCAGCATGGCCGCCCAGCCGCCCTGGCAGTTGCCGACGGTCACCGGCCGCGGCGCGTTCGGATGGCGCTGCGCCACCTCGCGGAAGAAACGGCCTTCCAGGGCGCAGACATCCGCCATCGTCTGTCCAGGCTCGGGCTGCTGGAAGAACACCACGAAATAGACCGCGTGGCCGTGCGCCAGCGCAACGCCGACCTGGCTGTCGTTCTTGAAGCCGCCGATGCCGGGGCCGTGGCCGGCGCGCGGGTCGATAATCATGTACGGGCGCTTGTTCGGATCGACCTCGACACCGGCCGGCGGATGGATGTGCAGCAGGGCATAGTTGACCGGAGGCTGCTGCTGCCGGCCGTCCATGATCGTGGTGTATTCATAGACCAGAACGGGGGAATTGCCGTTCGTCTGCTGCTCGACGAACTGATTGCCGGCCTGCCGCATGATATCGGTGAAGAGGATGGTGCGCTGGGCGGCGTCAACCGAATAGGCGTAGTAATCCTGACCCAAAGCCTGCGGCGGCCGGACCTGCGACCAGATCTTCTGCCACGTTGCCAGGTTCTGCCGCGCGGCGTTGCCGTAAGTATCGGTGATCGCCGCGACATGCTCCGACCCGAGCCGCGCCAGCGACTGCCAGAGGGAGGACGTCTTCGCAACCTTCCCCTTCAGCACCTCCGTCTTGCCCGCAATGCCATAGCGATCGGCCTTGCCGGGCATCCAGGCGCTGGACAGCGCCGACATGGCCTTCGATACTTCGGTCAAGGATTGCGACATGGTTCTGTCCCCGCTTGTCGAAACGACATGGTCTGTCCGTTCGCCGGCTCGCTGCCGCCAATGGCGGAATCGCCCGGACGTTGGAATCACGCGACGGAATGGCCCCCGGAAGCGTCCTCGCCGTTGTGCCGAGGCAAACGACCAGGCGGCAAACCGTAGCCGCAGGAGAATTGCTGCGCTGCAACAGACATAGCATCGGGGCGAAGCCGATGTGTGACGATCTCGTGTCCGTTCGGTTAAAATTTCGGATGCGTGAAGGAAAACCGGACCATTTCTCGCGTGATCCTATCGGATGCCGGGAATGGGCGCGCTTGCGCCGTTTGCGCAGACCATGATGTCGAGCGGGCGTGTCACACCCGGGATGCCGCCAAACCGTGATGGCCCGGCTTGTCCGCGCAACCTATCGCGGTAGGGTGCTGGTACGGGTGGGCGGGACGAGCCAGACCATGACCAGTCAATGGGGTCGCGGCCACATTGTCGGTCAGCCTGAAACCGCTCTAAAGAAACTTCTCAACGATGTCGGTGGACGACCGCACCCCGATATCGCCGAAGTGGCGGGCTATGAACCCGTCCGCCTTGCTGCGGCCGAGCGCGAACAGGTGCTGCAGGAAACCGAGATCCGAGTTGAATTTCGACGACACATCGAACCCGGCCAGTTCCTGCTCGGCATCGATGGTGTGAATGAACACCCGCATATGTTTGGCGCTGTCGAGTTCCCCCCGGTCGATCAGGTCGGAAACGAACTTGATCGCCCGCATCTCCCGCATCAGGCTCGAATTGAACGACAGCGTCGCGGCATGATCGATGATCGCCCGCGCCGTCTTCGGCACCTCGGAAATCCTGATCGGGTTGAGTTGCACGATCACGATATCCGGGCCGCCGCCCATGTAGATCAACGGGAATATCGGCGGGTTGCCGCTGTAGCCGCCGTCCCAGTAGTACTCGCCATCCACCTCGACCGCCTGGAACAGGAACGGCAGCGCCGCCGAGGCGAGCAGCGACTCCACGCTCATTTCCTCCCGCCGGAACACGCGCAGCCGCCCGTTCAGCACGTTCGTGGCACAGACAAACAGTTTCGGGCCGCCGGGCAGGGCGCGCAACCGATGGAAATCGATCGCTTCCAGCAGAAGGTCCTTCAAGGGATTCACGTTGGCCGGGTTCAGTTCATAGGGTGAGAGGACCTTCGACATCAGGTCGTGCCAATGCCACAGCGGCGAAAAGGTCATGTTGCCGGGGCTGAACAGCTTGTCCATCGGCGATGGCTGCAGGTACCCGCCCCGTCCCGCCTCGGAAATCCGGTGCCAGAACGCCGACAGCCGTTCCCGTCCGCGCTCCGGACCGGCGGCGGCCAACCCGTAGGCCAGGACCGCGGCATTCATCGCCCCGGCGCTGGCGCCGACGATCGCCTCGACCTCGAAGCCGCCGTGTTCCAGCAGGCGGTCGAGCACCCCCCAGGTGAACGCGCCGTGCGAGCCGCCGCCTTGCAGCGCAAGCTTGATCCGCTTGGGCCCTACGCCCGGCTGTTCGTCCGCCATGCCCATTCTCCTACTTTTCCTGATAGGCGGCGACGCCGTCCCAACCGCTGCCGGGCGGTTCGGCGATGAACGCGTCCAGGCGCTGCCGGTAAAGCGCGGCAAGACGATCGTCCGGTTTGGCGTTCGCCGGCAGCAGCAGCCTCGCCTCCACGAAGCGGCGGTCCAGATAGGCCGCCACGATGCTGTCCCAGCGGGACGCCCGCTCGATGTCCGCCTGCGAGAGCAGCATGCGGCGGTCTCCGGCCGCGGCAGCGGAGCGCAGGCCGAGCAATTCGTGGATGTCGGTCGCGGTTTGCCGACCCTTCGGCAGCACGCGATCGACGTGCCGGAACACGAAATCGGTCCCGGCCGCGTCGCGGGTTGCCGCGGTGACCAGGATCTGCGTGTCGTATTGTTTGTTCAGGCCCTCCAGCCGGGACGCCATGTTCACCGTCGCGCCGATGGCGGTGTAGGACATCCGGTCGGTCGAGCCGACGTTGCCGATGACTGCCTCGCCGGTGTTGACGCCGAACCGGGTCAGCAGCGCCGGCCGGCCGCGCTGCTCGAATTCGCCCGCGAGCCTGTGCGACAGGTCGCGGCAGCGCAGCGCGGCGAGGCAGCCTCGGGCGGCGTGGTCCGCATCCAGCCCGGGCGCGTTCCACAGGGCCATGACGGCGTCGCCGATGTATTTGTCGATCGTGCCGCCGGAGTTCATCAGCTCACGTGTCATCTCTTCGAAATACTCGGAGGTGAGGCGCATCAGCGTTTCGGCGTCCATGCCGTCGGCGATGGTGGTGAAGCCGACGATGTCGGTGAACATGACGGTCAGGACCCGGCGCTCGCCGCCCAAACGGGCGGTGCCGTCGCCGTCCATAAGCTGCCGGACGAGGTCCTTCGGCACGTACACGCTGAAGGTGTGCAGGGCCGCCTTCATCGCCTGCATCGTCACGACCAGGCGCGCGACCTCGGTGATGTGCGACGACACGGTCATCGGCCCGTCGAGGTCGAAGCGGCGGATCGCGTCGGCTTCCCGGGTCAGCTCCGCCAGAGGCCGGGTGATCCGGCTGGCGACAAGCGCGATCAGGCCCAGCCCCGCGGCCCCGGCGGCCAGGAACAGCAGCACCATCCGGTCCCGCGCCCGGTGGATCGGGCCGGTGAAGTCCGCCGCCGGCGCCACCACGGCCACCAGGGCGCGCGGCGATCCGATGTGGTCGAGCGGCGCCACCCGCGCCAGATACGCCTCCCCCCCGACATCGAGTCCGACGCCGCGGCCTGGCGCCAGCCGGCCGGTTGCATAGTTGATCCAGACCTCTTGCATGATGGGGTCGGGCGAGGACGCGATCGTGATCCAGGTGGGCGCCTGTCCGGCCGTCCCCGGCGACATGGCCGTTGCGCGATCGGAATGGGCGAGCAGGATGCCGTTGTCGTCGATGATGAAAGCGCTGCTGCGGGGACTGATCCGCTGCTCGGCCAGAAAGGCGCCAAGCGAATCCAGCCCGACATCGATGCCAAGCACGCCGCCCTCCGGCATGCGGCGAACAATCGTCAGGCCCGGCACGCCGAGGGCCGGAAGCATATGCAGCACCGTCGTCGCGATGCCGTCATTATTGATCCCCGTGCGGAACCAGATCTCATCCCTGGGATCCGGGGCCGGGCCGAGCGGCCGTTGCTCCTGCACATGCCCCTCAGCATCGAGAAACCGCCAGGTCTCCTCGCGCTCGCCCGCGGCGAAAGCGGCCACCTCGCGCACCGCGAGCCGCGCGCCGTCCGGTACCTTCATCGCCCGACGCCGATCGGCTGTCATCGCGTCGAGGCTCAGGACCTGAAGCAGGACGCCGTCGGCGTTTGCCGCCGAGACCGCACGCGCCTGAGGCAGCGCTTCCAGCAACCCTCGAAACGATCCCTCGGTGGCGGTGATCGTCGCGCCGGTGCCCGGCGCGACGTCCGGCAGCTTGGGGGATATCGCGATCGCAGCGTATAGCGGATCCACCAGCGCGGCCGTCCGTGCCGCCGTGCGCGCGGTGAGATCGGCGATCTCCCGATCGGCCGAAGCGACCGCTGCCCGCATCGCCTCGCGATAGGTCGCCAGGCCGGTCAGCCCCATGACGGTCACGAACACCAGCGCGAATGCCGACAGGATCGTCACGGTCAGGCTGATGCGGAACCTGCGCCCGCCCGGGTCCGGTCGCGGCCGGGTCTCAGTTAGGGCTTTCATGACGAAAGAAAGAGCGCACGGGCCTCGCCCGGCTCCATCCGATCCAGCGCGGCGGCGCCGTCTTCCGGCGTCGTGCCCGCCCCCAAACTGTTCGCGACCGCCGCGAGGCGGCCGATCTGTGCCCGGACGAGGTCCGGCAGTCCCATCCTGGTCGCCGCGGGCGTGAACCAGGCATAAAGCCGCAGGAACGCCAGGCGTCCGCTGAAGCTGGCGATCCCGTCCGCCCCGGGTTCGCCGGCAAGGCGCCGCTCCGCCGCCAGCGCGTCGCCGAGCCGGAGCCCCAGATGCGGCATCAGGCTGGCCAGCACATCGGCCTCATTGGCCAGCGAGCGCAGCATATCGGCTGAGGCGCCGAAGCGGCCGGGCGGCAGGAACCCGGCTGTACGGGCCTCGTTGCCAGCCACCTCGCCGGGATCCGTTCCCTCGATGACATACGCCAGCCAGTCCAGCCGATCGGCATCAACCCCGGCGATCCGGCTGATCCTGACGGTATCGGCGGCGGCGAGCGCCTCCAGCACGCCCCCGGGTGTTGAGCTGCCGTCGTGGCCGATATCGTGCCCCACCATCGCGACCACGCCCAACGCCGCCTCCGCCGGGGAAATCAGGCCAAGATCCCGCGCCACCGCGCCCAGCGTTCCCATTGCCAGGACGGCCTCGGCGAAATGATACTGGTTGTGATAGGGCAGGGCGCTGGTCGTTCCCGGATTGGCCTGAATGAATGCGGTCAGGGCCTCGCCGGCCTGGTGAAGCGGCCACGGTGACTGGGATGCGGGTGTCGCGCCTGTCGCCAGCGGGAACGCATCGGCGTAGGCCCGGCCAAGATCCGGCGCCAGCTCGCGCATGGCCAGAAACCTGGCCTCGAGCGCTGGGAGGCTGGTTGAAGGTTCAAATGTTCCCGGCATTGCCGACGCGATGCAAATACGTAACGTCACATCGTAGCGCAACCCTGGCCCCGGCGTCAGGCGCGCAGCAATGACAATTTCGAGTCGCCACGGATGACGATGCCATGAAGTTTGCCGTCGCGGATACTATGTCGCTTTCGCTGGTCGTGCGGAACGTGGCATGCGATCTTGTGTGCTGGGCGTTTTGGAGGGCGATTCATGGCTGACCCGAAGCACTACGCCGTTGAAGAAACCCTGAGGGACGGCACCGCTGTCACGATTCGCGCGGCGCGGCCCGGCGATGAGGGCAAGATTCGCAGAGCATTCCGGAATCTGGAGGCGGAAACCGTCTACACCCGGTTCTTTGCGTTCAAGAACGAAGTCACCGATGCCGAACTCGCCCGGATTACCGGCGTTGATTTCGACCGGGACGTCGCGCTGCTTGTGACCATCGGCGCCGGCGATGCGGAGGTCGTCATCGGCGGAGCCAGTTATTTCGCCACCGATGCCGCCGCCCCGGATCGCAGCGCGGAGGTCGCTTTCACCATCGAAGAGGACTATCAGGGCCTCGGTATCGCCAGCAGCCTGATGCGGCATCTGATCCGGATCGCCAGGGACACGGGGCTGACCCGGCTGGAGGCCGATGTCCTGGCGCGAAACCTGCCGATGCTGTCGGTGTTCCGGCGAAGCGGGCTGCCGATGACGCTACGGCACGACGATGATGCGTTGCATGTGACGATGTCATTGCTGCCTGTGACGGAGTGAACGGCCGCAGTGTCGTTCACTATCGTCATGGCCCGGCTAGGCAATACCGTCACGGCCCGGCCTGTGTTTATCGTCATGGCCCGGCGCGTCCGGGCCACCTATGCAAGCACGTGCCGCGACAGGTGGCCCGGACAAACCGGGCCATGACGAGAAGATAACGGAGACTGACATGTTCCCCAGCCCAACCCGCATGTTCCTGACGAAAGGTGTCGGGTCCCACCGCCACGCCCTGACCGCGTTCGAGTTCGCCCTGCGCGACGCGGATATCGAGCAGCAGAACCTGGTCTATGTCTCCTCCATCCTGCCGCCGCGCTGCGAGGTCATCAGCCGCGAGGCGGGGGCCGAGGCGCTCAAGCCCGGCGACATCACCTTCTGCGTCATGGCGCGGGCGGAGACCAACGAGTTCGGGCGGCATGTCTACGCCAGCCTCGGCCTTGCCAAGCCGGCCGATCCGGACATGTACGGGTATATCTCGGAGCAGCATGGATACGGCATGGCTGCCGGGGCCGCCGGCGAGCAGGCCGAGGACCTGGCCGCGACCATGCTGGCCTCGACCCTCGGGCTGGATTTCGATCCCGACGCCGCGTGGAACGAGCGCAAGCAGATCTACGAGCACAGCCACCTGATCATCGACAGCACATCGATCACGGCGACGGCGGAATGCGGCCCGGACGGTCACTGGACCTGCGTGGTCGCCGCCGCGGTCTTCCTGTTTTCCTGACGCCGGACGTCCCGGCCGCGTTCATTCCGTTCCCGGAGCATTCATGCAACTGCCCTTTCGCATCACCGTTTGCGGCCTGGACGAACTCGCCGTCCACCGCAACGCCCGCGTCAGCCACGTGCTGTCCATCCTCGACCCGGAATGGCCGGTGCCCGAGGTGTTCGGCCGTTTCGGAGAGCACCGGAAGCTGGAACTGCGCTTCCACGACGTGATCGACGAGGCCCCCGGATCGGTTGCCCCGGGTCCCGCCGACGTTCAGCAACTGCTGCAATTCGGTGGCGATCTCGACCGCGAACCCGTCACCGGCGCGCATCTTCTGGTCCATTGCCATGCCGGGGTTTCCCGCTCGTCCGCATCCATGGCTCTGCTGATCGCGCAGGCGATGCCGGACCGCTCGGGCGATGCGATCTTCGCGGAGGTTCTGCGCGTCCGGCCGCAGATCTGGCCGAACCTGCGGATCGTCGAAATGGGTGATCGCGCGCTTGGCCGCAACGGCGACCTGATCGCCGCGGCCCACCGCGTCTACCGCCTGCAGATCGGCAAGCGCCCGGACTTTATCGATGATTACGGTTCAGGACCCCGCGGGAGGGAAGTGGCGGCGGGGCTTGCCGTGCTCGATGCAGCCTGACCGTTTCATTGCCGCCATTTTATTCGGTGGCATAACGATCGGCTTGCGGACTGCATGAATCGAAAGCAGCTCGGGGCGTTACGGTCTCGCGCTGCGATCCACCCACTTGATCGAAACGCCGAAAGCGGCTGCCTCGGTTTCGATCCATCGGCGGGCTTCATCCAGCGAAAGGCATCGCCGCGTGGCCGGGGCCCGGCCGGGAAAATCCGGGATCGCCCCGGGCGCGGCACCTTCACCCACAAAGGCGCCGACAAACTCGCCGGTGCCGCATCGTTCGATCCAGGCGAGGAGACTTTCTCCGGGCGACATGGACAAGGAAGCCTCCTTTGCACGTCCCGGAGTACTACCAACATGTGACACCCTTGTCTAGCCCACTCGCCATCCGGTTTTTGATAGAAAGCAAATTGTGGAGACAACTCCCGGTGGTGGATTAACGTCGTATAATCATTTCCGGTGATTTACTTCTGGATTCATCTCGTCGGAAAGCTGCGGGTTAAGCCGCCGAACCGCCCGGCCCGCAGGCTCAGAAAGGAAACTGGCGCTTGCCGAGCTGGACGGTAATCCACTTTGTCTCGGTCATTTCCTCCATCGACCAGTGGCCCCCTTCTCGGCCCATGCCGCTGTTGCGCGTGCCGCCGAACGGGACGTGCGGTTCGTCATAAACCGAACTGTCATTGACATGGACCATCCCGGCTTCCAGCCGCAGCGACAGATCGAAGGCCTTCTGTAGATCGTTCGTAATGACCGCGGAAGAAAGCCCATATTCGGTGTCGTTGGCGATATGCAGCGCCGCCTCGGCATCGGCAGCCGCTATCACGGAGACCAGCGGGCCGAAGCTCTCCTCCCGGTAAACCTGCATTCCGGCGGTGACGCCAGCCAGCACCGAGGGCTGGAAGAACGCGCCCTCGGACGTGCCCCCGCACAGCAGGCGGGCGCCTTTTTCGACCGCGTCGCGCACGTGCCGGTGCAGCACCTCGCACTGGCCGCGCTGGATCAGCGGCCCGATGACCGCGTGGGGATCGTGCGGATCGCCGATCGGCAGTGTTTTGACCTTGGCGGCGAAGGCGGTGCAGAACGCGTCGAAGATCGGGGCTTCGACGATGACCCGGGAATTGGCCATGCAAACCTGGCCCTGGTGCAGGAAGATGCCGAAGCAGGCCGCATCCACGGCATAGGCCACGTCGGCGTCGCGCAGGACGATCAGCGGGCTTTTGCCGCCAAGCTCCAAAGTGACCTTCTTGAACAGCGGCGCGGCGAGCGAGGCAATCCGCTGGCCGACCTCCGTCGAGCCGGTGAACGTCACAAGCCGCACCCTCGGATCAGTCGCCAGCGCTTCGCCGATCATGGCACCCGGACCGGGAATGACGTTGAGCACACCCTTGGGCAGACCGGCCTGCTGGAAGATCTCGGCGATCAGCAGCCCGGCAACCGGCGTCGTGCCGGCCGGCTTCAGCACGAAGGTATTGCCCGCCGCGAGCGCCAGCGCGACTTTTTTCGTTGCCAGCAGGAAGGGGAAATTGAACGGAGCGATCCCCGCCACAACCCCGAGCGGCCGGCGCACCGTCATGGAAACGAGTCCGGGACTGTCCGATGGCATCGTGGCGCCAAAGATCCGGCGGCACTCGCCCGCGGCGCTGCGCAGCATGTTGACGACGAAGGACGCCTCGAACATCGATTTGCCGAAGGTGGCGCCGCCTTCGCGGCGCAGCACCTCGGCGACGTCCGGAATGCGTCCGGCCAGCACCTCGGCCGCGCGCAAAAGGATTTCCTCGCGCTCGCGGGCAAGCGTGCCGCCCCAGGCCTCGCGCGCCCGATACGCCGCCGCCAGCGCGGCCTCGAGATCCTCCGGTCCCGCCTGGTGCACCCGGGCGAAGATCTCGTCCGTAGCGGGATCCAGATCGTCCGCGATCACCCCCGATCGCGCGGCAACCCAATCGCCGTCGATGAAAAGCCGATATTCCTTCATCGCGCCGTCCTCATACCCAGATGCCGGACTTGCCCGGTGCGATGATGCCGTTGGGGTCAAGCGCACGCTTGATCTTCTGGTTCACGTCGCGCTTGACGTCGCCATAGAGGTTCGCGACCTCCTCCTGGAAGGCGGTGTTGGCCCGGTATACGCCGTAGCCCTCGGCGGCGAATTCGCGCAGCAGTTCCGTGAAGCACTCGTTGGCGGCTTTGGTCTGCGCGGCGTCCGTGCGGTCGAACAGCACGTCGATGATGTGGTGCATGTCGCGCCAGCCGACAATGAATTCGGCGACGTAGTCAATGCCGTGGCGGTCAAGTATCGTCTTGGCCATCGCAAGCTGCTTCTTGGCCTCAACGCCGCGCGCCTGGCTGACCGGAGCGAACCAGCAGGATCCGCCGCCGCCGCGCCAGTTATACAGCCCGAACTCCTTGACGTTCATCTTGCCCTGCATGAGATCGGAACGATACTTGAACACCGGATCACGGTCGAGCTGCTCCGCGGTCAGGATTTCGCCCCGGCCGGATGCCTTTACCGCCCCCTGGATGATCTTCCAGTTCACCTCGATCTGCTCGGGCGATCCGTAAAGCCCGGCATAGAGGTTCCAGATGCCGACGTTCCGGTCGCGCGCCATGCGTGCCACCGCCGCATCGGAGATCGAACCGGGGCCGGTGAAATAATCCGCGCGCTTGGCGACCGTGCCGCACTCCCACAAAGCGTGCGAGATGACCACGGCGTTGGGGATGATATTGGCCATGCGCAGCGGCCGCAGCGTTTCCACCGCGGCGACGATGTCGGCTTCGTCGTCATAGCGGATGACGAACGATTTGAAGGCCGGCGGCGCGGGCATGAGCCAGAGGCCCAGCTTGGTGACGATGCCGAAATTCGACTGCGTGAAGATGCCGTCGAGATAAGGGCCGAAACCCCACTTGAAGACCTGCCAGGTGTTGCTGTTGGGCAGCGATCCCATGCCGGTGCGTAAAACTTCGCCGGTCGGCATCACCACCTCCATCCCGCAGGAAAACAGGAAGTGTTCGCCGTAGGGCGTATAGCCGACGCCGCGATCGACCGTGTTGCCGAGCGGCCCCGCAATCGCCGATGGGGCCGGACAGGACAGCCAAAGCGGCAGTTTGCGCTGCGCGATGTAATCATACAGTTGCTGGTAAGTAACGCCTGGCTCCACCAGGGCGGTGCACAAATCGGCATCGACCTCCAGAATGCGGTTCATCCGGCGCAGGTCCATGACCACCTGGCCCCGGTTGCCGGGCGCGGCCGAACCGTATCCGAGGTTTTTCCCGGTCGATATCGGCCAGACCGGCACGCGATACGTGTTGCAGATCGCCACGCAGCGCTGCACCTGCTCGACCGAGGTGGGCGAAATCGCGGCGGATGGCGCATGCTCGGCATCCGGCACCGGCAGCATGATCTTCCCGTACGCGGCAAGCCGATCGGCTTCGGTGTAGACGTTTTCGTCGCCGAGGGCGGCGCGGAACTCGCTGATCGCGGCGTCGAAGTCCCGCTCCGAAACGCCGGTCGGCAAGGCAATGTATTTTTCGGCCATAGCTCCCTCCCCGGGGCTTGATTTGTTCAACTGGCAAAGACAAAGGATCTGAGAGCGAGCGTTTCCCACCGGCCGCGAGCGCCGCGACCGTCGAATGTGCCCGGGACATCGGGCGCCAGCTTGGGCCAACTGCCGGCAGCGATCATCGCCAGGACCGTGCCCAGCGTGTCTTCCCATCCGCGCCCGGCCCGGTCCGCGCGTGCCGGAATCTCCGGCAACGGAGCGGCGATGCGGGGCATCCCCAGCGGTACTGAGGCCACCGAAAAATGCGTGCCGGCCGCGGCCAGTTCGGCTGCCAGCATTCCGGCCAGGCCGGCGTTGGAGGACAGCGCGGTGATACGATGCCGGGACTGCCCGTAGGCACTGGTGCTCTCGCAGTGCTGCGCCGACGACAGGCACCTGATTGCCCCGTCCCTGGTCAACTGGTCGAACAGGACCGCATCGGCATCGTTCAGCAAGCCGACGATCCGGCGGCCCGGCCGTGCGGCCAGCCAGGCCACGCTTTCGGCCAGATCCGAACCGTCGCCGGGGCGGCGATCGATGATGGAAAGGCGTGACGCCGCCAGAATGCCGGCGGCGGCGGCCATGAAGGCGGGCGGCGCGCCGGGGTCCACCAGCAGCATGACCGGATCGGGCTCGGCGGGCGAAAGACGCGCCGCCGCGGGTCGCGTATGGAGCCCGGCGGCCGCGATACCGGCCAGAGCACCGGCCAGGAAGGAACGTCTGCCGGAGCTCATTGCTTTACCTCGATCGTGTCCATGTGCGGCACCGCGGCGAGTTGTTCGGCGAGCGCCAGCAGCGCCGCATCGTCGATTTCAGTGATGCGGAAAGCCGGCATTGCCTTGCTGCCGCGCCGGACGGTCGTTACGTAATGATCGGCTTTGAAGTCGCGGCCGACGATGGTCGGCGCCACCCCGGTGTCGTGGCAGTTCGCGCAGATCTTGCTGTAGAGATGATCAGGGTTTTTCCACTGGCCGGCGGACTGCCCGTGGGCTGTCCAGGGAACGGCGATAAGCATGACGGCAGCCGTGACCGCGGCAGGCGCGGCGGTTTTTACCTGCTTTCTCAAGTTGGTTTCTCCCTTATCCGGTGGATGTTGCGGATCTGGCGTGATTCAACGATCCTCATTCGCGCGATCGTTCGGGACGGCCGGCGATAGGAGTGATGATCGTTTCTGTACGTCGGATGCCCCTAAGCAGGGTCTGTTTCGTGCACGGTCCTCCTGCCGGGTTGGAATATCATTCCCCCGGCTTTTGTTTGGTGGTCGGCGGCAGCAGCGATTTAACGCAAAGATGTACTGCTTTACCGATTTTTATGGCAACAAGATCGACGTTGACCAACCGGTAGACGTCGCGCATTGATCTGGATCAAGCACGGGAGTGAGTCGCGATTAAAACGTGGAAGTCATGACTGTCCACCGGATCAGCGCCGGCCTGGTCATCGAAGGCCCGCCGCCCGGCATACGCGCAAAAATAAGCCGGGAGCCGGCGGCCCGTCCCATCGTGTCATGGCCGGGACAAGCCCCTTAGCTATCAGGATAGGGCGCAGCCGGAGAAAAGTTTGCCCGAGGCGTCGCTCTTTCATCGTCATGGCCCGGCTTGTCCGGGCCACCTATCCCGGCACCCTGCCGCGACAGGTGGCCCGGACAAGCCGGGCCATGACGATGGGGGAAAAGCCGTGCTCCGCAAGGCCCCTTATCCTGATAGCCATGGGGACGCGCCCGGCCGTGACACGGGGGCGAGATCCGCGCCGCCAGCCGTTATTTTAGCGCCTATGCCGCCGCCTCGGCCGGCTTGAAGGGCACGCTGACTGAACCGCACGGCCCGCATGGGTCGTGAGCGAGATTTGTGGCGACGGACTACCGCAGCGGGGCGACGGATGACGAGATCACGGGCGCGCCGGGCACCGGCGCCCGGCCGCCGTGCGCGATCCGCGCCGGCCAGGCCCGGCTTGTCCGGGCCCGGGATGTTATCGTCAAAGCCGGCGGGATCAGTCGATATCGAACAAAATCTCCCGCAGCGCGTCCTCGTACTCAGCCTTCGCGGCCTCCGCATCGTGGCGGGCGTCTTCGGCCAGGAAATGGGCGTTCTCCCACTTGTCGACCTCGGCCACCGAGTGATCGACCGACGCCAGTGCCTCCTCGGCCCGGATCGCCGTTATCCAGGTTTCGACCGCCGCCTTGTAGGCGGCTTGCAGACGATCCAGTTCCGCGTCGTTGTCGTCGCTCATGGCTCTTCTCCTGTTACGCGAATATAACCGGCTGCCGCCCGATCAATGATGGCGTTTGCAAGAACACTCGGTCCGGCATGCCTAATCCTCAGTCACGCGGTCCGGACGGCGATGCTTCGCGGACGGCGGCAGTGCGGCCTCGACGTCATGCACCGCCGAACCGCGTCCCGACAGCGACGGATTGGTCATGAAGTACTCATGCGCCGAAACCGGCGCGTCGCCGGGCGGCAACCGCCGCCAGCTCCCGTCCGGACCCAGCTCCCAGGACTGTAGCGTGTCCTTCAGATTTGCCACCATGATCTCGTCCATGACCTGGGCATGCACCGTCGCGTTATGGATCGGCACCAGCGTTTCGACGCGCATATCCATGTTGCGCTCCATCCAGTCCGCCGAACTGATGAACACGGCGGCTTTCCGCCCGGGCAGCTTGTGGCCGCGGCCGAAAATATAAATCCGGCTGTGCTCCAGGAAGCGGCCGACGATCGACTTGACGTGGATGTTCTCCGACAGGCCGGGCACGCCCGGGCGCAGGCAGCAGATGCCGCGCACGACCGCCGATACCTGCACACCGGCGCCAGACGCCCGGTACAGCGCGTCGATCAGCGTCTTGTCCACCAGGCTGTTCATCTTCAACCAGATCGTCGCCGGCTTGCCGGCGCGGGCGAAGTCGATCTCGTGGTCGATCAGTTCGAGCAGCATCTTGCGGGTGGTCAGCGGACTGAAGCCGAGGGCATCCATCCGCTCCGGTTCGGCATAGCCGGTCATGTAGTTGAACAGCCGCGCCGCGTCCCGGGTGAACGCCGGGTCGGTCGTGAAGAACGACAGGTCGGTGTAGATGCGGGCGGTGATCGGGTGATAATTGCCGGTGCCGAAATGGACATAGGACCGCAGCGCGCCACCTTCCCGGCGCACCACCAGCGAGATCTTGGCGTGGGTCTTCAGCCCCGGGACGCCGAACACCACCTGCGCGCCGACGGCTTCCAGGCTGCGCGCGAGCCGGATGTTGGCTTCCTCGTCGAACCGGGCGCGCAATTCGATCATCGCCGTCACCGACTTGCCCGACTCGGCGGCCTCGATCAGCGCTTTCACGATGGGGGAGTCGCTGTTCGTCCGGTACACCGTCTGCTTGATCGCGATGACCTGCGGGTCCTGCGCGGCCTGGCGGAGGAACGCCACCACCACGTCGAAGCTTTCGAACGGGTGGTGAACGATCAGGTCCTTGGCGCGGATCGCCGCAAAGCAGTCGCCGTCGAAATCCCGGATGCGCTGCGGTGAGCGCGGCGTATTCGCGGGGAACAGAAGGTCGGGCCTGTCGTCGACGATCAGTTGCTTGACATCGACGATCCCCTGCAAACCGCTCTGGAGATGAATCTCATTCGGATCCGCGCCTTCGACCTCGGCAGCCACCAGCTCGCGCAGGTGCGCCGGCATGTCCGCATCGATGCTGAGATCGACGACTTCGCCGCGCCGCCGCTGCTTCAGAGCGGCTTCGTAGGAACGGACGAGATCCTCCGCCTCATCCTCGAACTCGACATCGGTGTCGCGGATCAAACGGAACCGGCCGCCGCCTTTGATATGGAAGCCCGGGAACAGCCGATCGAGGAACAGGCGGACGAGGTCGTCGAGCATCAGGAAACGGATCGTCTTCGACGGCTTGCCGCCGGCCTCCGCCGCGTCCGGCGGGGGCAGCCGGATGAACCGCGCAACCTGCGCCGGCAGCGGCAGCAGCGCGTGCATCGCCCGCCCGTCGGAGTCGCGGCGCAGATTGAGCGCAGTGACCAGGCCCATGTTTGGAATGAACGGAAACGGATGCGCCGGGTCGATCGCGAGCGGCGTCAGCACCGGGAACACATGCTCCATGAACCAGGCATCGAGCCAGGCCTTGTCCACTTCGGACAGATCCGCGGGCGCGCAAACGTCGATACCGGCTTCCTTCAGCAGGGCGCGCAGTTCCAGCCAGACGCGCTGCTGCCCGGACATCAGGGCCTCCGCGCGGACCTTGATCTCGGCGAGCTGCTGGGACGGCGTGCGGCCGTCGGCGGACACGACGGTCAGCCCGGCATGCGCCTGGCCCATCAGGCCGGCGACCCGGACGGAATAGAACTCATCGAGGTTCGATGCGCTGATCGAAAGGAAGCGCACCCTCTCCAGCAGCGGGTGCCGCCCGTTCTCGGCCTCTTCCAGCACGCGTTGGTTGAAATCCAACCAAGACAACTCACGGTTGATAAAGCGATCGGGGCTGTCCGGCGCGATGGTCCCGGTTGCCTCCGGCGTGATCTTGTCGGCGAGATCGATCGTCTGCTCGGATATTTTGTTCATTGCATGCACTCTCCGCTCGCGGCCGACTTACCAGTAAAGACAGCAGGATGCATCGACCCTGGCCATGTTTCACGGTAGATTCATGGATCGCCCGGGGACGGGGCAACATTTCGCGCATATCCTGAGCACAGCGATCAAGGAAAGCGACGGGTCGGCGCCCGCGAAGCCGTGCAGGCGTTCATATTTCATAATACTGTCACATGTCTCCGACCGGCCGAATGGAAAAGCCGGAATTTGGCCCGCGTGGCGTAGCTTCGCCGATGATCGCAGGACACGCTGCCTTGGACCAGGAAAAACGGAGGTTTGATGCCATGCCCGATACCTCGCAGCCGGACTCTCTGACCCGCCCCGCGACCTCGACGGAATATCCTTCAATCCAGCATTATATCGACCAGCGGCCGATATGGCCCGACGGCACCGCGGTCTCCTCCGTGCCGATGACGTCGATGCAGACGCGGATCTGGGCTCTGGCGGCCGCCGGGAAATTCTTTGAAGGTTTCGTTGTCTTCATGACCGGCGTCGCGCTGCCGCTGATCGCGCGCCAGTTCGAGATCGGCCCGGCACAGGACGGTTTCATCAGCGCCGCCAGCCTGTTCGGCATTCTGGTGGGCGCCATCGGGCTTGGCGGCATGTCGGACCGCTTCGGGCGCAAGCGGATGTTCATCATCGAGATGGTGATTTTTTGCGCCTTTCTGCTGCTGCTGATCATGACCAACGGTTTCATACCGCTGGTGATCTGTCTGTTCGGCATCGGTCTGGCGCTGGGATGCGACTACCCGACGGCGCATATGATCATCTCCGAGAGCATCCCAAGCCGCAGCCGCGGCAAGCTCGTGCTGGCCGCGTTCGGGTTCCAGGCGGTCGGCGCTCTGGCCGGGACCGGTATCGGCTATCTCGTGCTGTCCCTCAATCCGACACTCGATGCCTGGCGCTGGATGTACGCAACCGCCCTTATACCGGCAATCATCGTCACCGTCGGCCGGTTTTTCATCACCGAAAGCCCCAACTGGCTGCATGCGCGCGGCCTGTTCGACCGGGCGGAAAACGAGGCGTTGCGTCTGCTGCACCGCCAGCCTGCCTACCCGACGCAGCTAAAGCTTCCGCGTGAGGTCGAGGTCGCGGTCGAGGGCCATGCGAAGGCCTCGAATGGTCAGGGCTTCGGCGCCCTGTTCAGCAGCCGCAACCGCCGGGCGACTATTCTTGCATCGGTGCCGTGGTTCCTGCAGGATCTGGGCACATACGGCATCGGCATTTTCACGCCGACGATACTGGCCGCCGCCATCGGCAACAAGCCGGACCATGTGCGCAGCGTCAGCGATATCATTTTGAACGACATCATCGCGGCCAAGGGCGCCGCCATGATTACCGTGCTGCTGATTGTCGGCATCATCTTCGCCGTGCTGCTGGCCGATAAGGTGGGACGAATCTGGCTTCAGGTCATCGGATTTATCGGCTGCGGTGTGGGACTGCTGATCGCTTCCTTCGCCGACGGCTTCACTGGCACCTCCCAGACCGTGGTGATCTTCACCGGCTTCATGCTCTTCAACTTCATGACCAATCTGGGTCCGAACGCCCAGACCTACCTGCTGGCAGGCGAAGTCTTTCCCACCGCGATCCGCGGCCTGGGCGCGGGCTTCGCGGCTGCGGCCGGCAAGATCGGCGCGGTCGCCACGGCGTTCCTGTTCCCGATCCTGCTGACCGGCATCGGCACGACCGCTCTGCTGTACATTCTGGTGGGAACGTCGCTTCTCGGCGCGTTGATCACCTGGCTGTTCCGGATTGAAACCACGGGCGTCAACCTCGAAGAAATCGGACGCTGAAAGCGCGGCCGGGAGATTGCTGACATGACCCAACGATTCTTGACGTGTGTCCGTTTTGTCGTGGCCGCGGCGGGGCTTGCCGCCGTAGTCACGGCACCGGCCGGAGCGGCGGACATCACGCTGACCGAAACCGGCTCTACGCTGCTGCAACCGCTGTTCGACATCGTGGTGCCGGACTATCTGAAGACCCATTCCGGCGTGCAGATCACGACAGCCGGCACCGACTCCGAGGCCGGCCAGAAGCAGGCGTTGTCCGGCCAGGTGCTTATCGGCGCTTCGGATGCCTATATGTCGGATGCGCAGGTCCGGGCCAATCCGAAGTTTCTGAACATTCCGGTGGCGATTTCCGCGCAGGCGATCGTTTACAACCTGCCGGGACTGAACACGCCCAACCTGCGGCTGGATGGACCTGCCATTGCCGGGATCTATACCGGTGCGATCCGCCAATGGGACGCGCCCGCCATCGTCGCGCTTAATCCGGGCGTTGCTTTGCCGCATCAGGCGATCGTTCCGGTGCACCGTGCCGACGGGTCCGGCGACAACTTCGTGTTCACGCAGTTCCTGACGTTCTCGACCCCTTCTTGGGAAACCAGCGAGGGCTACGGCACCTCGGTCGCATGGCCGGCCGTGCAGGGCGGCATCGGGGTCGAGGGCAACGCGGCCATGGTGAAGTCGCTCCAGACCACGCCCGGTTCCATCGGCTATGTCGGTATCAGCTACAGCAACGACATCGCTGCCGCGAAGCTGGGCACCGCGATGCTGAAGAACGAGGCCGGGCAGTTCGTCCTGCCCGGGCGGGACGCGATCGTCGCCGGCGCCGCCTCGCTCGGCGCGCGGACACCGCCGGATGAGCGGTTGACCCTTGTCTATGGACCCGGCGACCAATCCTATCCATTGGTCAACTACGAATATGTCGTTGTCTCTACACAACAGGCCAGTCCGGAGGTGGCCGCGGCGCTGCGCCGTTTCCTGTCGTGGCTGATCGTGCCGTCGGAAGAAAACGCGGATTACCTGGACCGCGTGCACTTCGTGCCGCTGCCGCCGCACACCTGGGAACTGAGCCACGCGCAGATAGAGCTGATCAGGTAGAGACCTCCCCGATCGTCATGCCCGGATTCCTTTTGTGTCATGGCCGGATTTGATCCGGCCATGACACGCAAGAAGAGAAGCCGGGCCGTGACGCGTCTGATGTTACCGCAGCGCAAACCGCCACACGAAGAACCCGGTCGTTACGGCGACCACGCTGACGTAAACGATGCGGGCGGCATGATCCACCGCGGCGGCTCGGGCGGCGCGATAGTGGTTGCGCAGCACCTCCGATACAAAACCCGCGCACATTGCCATCAGGCAAAGTCCGAAGAAAACATAGAACATGTATTCCAGCGCCATCGTATAGCCCAGCGAGGGAAGCGAATTACTGATAGAGACCAGCAGCACGGCGCTGGTCAGAAATCCGGTCACCGGGATCGTCGTCCGTTCCGCCGCCAGCCCGGCGGGAAAAAACAAGGTCGCGAAAACCACCAGAACCAGCAGAAATAAAGGCGCCAGCGTCTTCGCCATGAAAGCGAGGACATCGCGCTGCACGACGATGGCGGCATCGAAGCCGCCATATTCGTTGCGGCTGTCATTATCGAAGAACGCCGGCTTGCCCAGCGTGGAACTGATCGAAAACGTGTGCACGAAGTAGCGGAGGTCGGCAACGTGCCATAGTTGCAGGTCCGCGAAAGCGCTGCGCGCGTCCGGCGGAGTCTGGTCCGGCCGGTGCAGATGCAGCCCGAACGTGTCGGTCACGTAAGCAACCTGCTCGCGCGGCTGTTCGTGGTTCTGGAAGCGCACAACCAAAGATTGAGTGTCGAACGGATAGTCATGCAGATTGAAGTCGGCCTTGAAGTCTCCGACGATACGGTACAGCCGGTAATTCAGCCCGTCCAGCTCGCCTTGCTCCGCCGGTTTGGCCGGATCGAAGCCGCCCGCGGAGGAGTCCCGCTGAAGATCGGGGAATTCGATATGCGTCGGCGCCGCGTTATCGCCGCCGTAACGCAGCCAAACATAGACATCGGCGTTGAAAGTGCCGGCCTGAAGGTCAATGCGGTTGAGATGCGCGATATCGATTCCGGCATAGACCACCCGCTGTACCCAATAGAAATTCGGGCCGATATTGATGACCGTCCCGGCCTTCAGCTCCTTCATCAGATCGACCAGGTCGGGATGATGCACCGAGACGAGCTGCAGCGGCGCGCTGACCAGCCGCCCGCGGTCGAAATAGCCGAAATGCAGTGAGCGCGGCATGTCCCGTTCGCCGTCAAAATACAGCGGGCCGTCGAGACCGGGAACGGCATGATCCGGACTGTCGATGCCGGCAAGCGCCGCCCGCACCTTCTCCCGGTCCGGCGCCTTGCTCTGTGCCGTGTTTCCGGGATGGGCGCGGCGCAGCGCCTCGACCATGATCCGCATCGCGTCGTTCGCCCCGGCGGACAGCCAGCCCGGCCGCTTCCCCGTCGCGGCCGAATAACTTTCAGCGAATTGCTGGCCGAGCGCGCCGATGGTGTCGAAAATCATCGGCGTCGCGGTATACATGTTGCCGGTGAAGAAGCCGGGTGCCGCCCGCTCCTCGGGGTCGTTCTCGAAATTCGACAGATAGGCGTCGCTGCCGGCGGCGTTGACCACCACCATCGCGCGGATCCCCCGCCGCCGGATAGCTTTGACCAGAGCCGCCGACGACTCCTCCGAGACGCCGATGACGATGATGCGCGGCTCCGGTTCCCGCGCCAGCGAATACGCGACGTCCTGAACGGCCGTCGTTCCGGGCTCGTCATCCATGGTCCAGGTTCTCGGGTTCTGTTCCTCCATGGCGGTGACGAAGCCGTTCGCGAACTCTCTGCCTGACGTGTCGTTTGCGGTCACCAGGTCGATCGTTGTGCCCGGGACAGAGTCCCCTCCCGTCAGCACGTTCCGGATGTAATTGGCAAGCCATTGCGCCTGCTGCGCGTTCGGCGTCTGCGCGCGGAAGCAATCCGGACTGTCGTTCGTCTGGTCGCCGCCTCGGGATCGAGTGGACAGCACTGGCAGCGCCGGTTCCGCCCCCGGCCCGGGACAGTCGCCGAGCATCGCCAGGGCCGGACCATCCCCGATTGCCGCAAGCGGGCCGGACCCGTCGAACAGGTCCAGCACGATTGGATGACCATCGATCCCGCCGGCGCGGTTGACCTCGTCGAGATACAGTTTGGCAGCGGTCAGGATCTCGGCGTCAACCGATCCCCGGCCATGCGCAAATGCGATATGGATCGGGCCTGGCGTCGCGGCGAGGTGCCGAACCCCGGCTGCGGCGGCGGCCAGCAGCAACAATCCGGCAAGCCACGCCAGGACAGGGCGGCGACGGGCGCGCACGCCGATAACCGCGACATCCTGGTCCGGGGCCTGCTGGTCCGGCATCGCTTCCTCCCGATAATGAATCCGCAAGACCGCGTCACATTGCTGGAGTTGCGCGCCCAGTCAGGCGACATTTCGATGACATGCCGGGAGCGGCGTCGATGGTGCCGCTTTTCGCCTAAGCGTCATGGCCCGGCTTGTCTCCGGTCTAAACAACAAGCCCGGCCATGACGGTGGCGCAGGGCTCCGGTGGGTCAGCCGGTCGGTGCCGGAGGCGCCTTCGCTGAGCCCGCGATCCGGTAGAGTTCGCGGACCTTGTCCGCCCCATACTTCCGTTCCAGCCGGCGGACGATAAAGTGCCCTTCTGCCACCCGCTCGAAATGGTCCATGAAGACCATATTGAGCGTGGCCCCGCCAACGGCGCCCAGAACCGGAAGCGCGCCCGCCGCGAAACGTTCCGACCAGACCAGACCGAAGCGGGACACGATCTCCGAGACCATGCGCGTCACTACCGGCGCCGATGCGTCCAGCATGGTGCGTTCGACCACACCGGCGACCAGTTCCGCGGTGATCTTGCTCAACGCCTGGCGGGCCGCGAAATAGCCGATAGCGGTGCCCGCTTCGGATTTCCGGTTGCCCAGCGCAAACACCTGAAGACAGGCCAGCCGCGGTTCCAGTTCCGCCAGGTTCTCACCGTTATGATGGGCAATCTCGACAATCGCGCGCAGCATCAGCGTCGTTGTCAACGGCAGTTCTATCGGCAGGGCGATCGCGCCGAAAATCCCGCCCAGGCCGCCGGTCAGCCCGGTCAGTGCCTTGGGACGCCACGCCGAAGGTTCGAACACCTCGCCATCCTGCGAGTCGATCGCCACCGTCAGGCACTGCAGGATCGCCTTGCGCAGGATCTCCTGCACCCGGCCGTTTACCGACGGCATGACGCTCAGCACGCCATCCAGCGGCTTGCCCGCCAGGTTCGCCAACCGGACCGCCAGCCTCGGCTGTTCGAGCAGCCCGACGGCGCGCTCCAGGTCGCGCTGCGCGGCGGGCGGCAGCGTCATGCCCGGCGAAGCAGGGGCCTGATGCCGTTCAGGCTGGCCAGGATGGCCGAACCGTTGCTCAACACCGCGGTAAAGGCGGGCGTCACCAGTCCGCCCGGCAGAGCGAACCCAAGCGCCAACGTATTCAGCACGGCGACGATCCCGTAGTTCTGCTTGACCAGCCCGACCGCCCCGCGCGAGACCTCGATCGCCTGCACCAGCTTCCACAGCGAATCTTCCATCAGCACGACATGCGCCGATTCATGCGTCACTTCCGGCCCGTGGCGCATCGCGATGCCGACGTCTGAATAGGTCAGCGCGACGGAGTCGTTGATGCCGTCCCCCACCATGGCGACGACATTGCCTTCGCGCTGCAGCTGCGCAATCACCTCGGCCTTGCCGGCGGGCATCATGTCGGCGAACTGCCGCGTCAGCCCGATGCGTCCGCACACGGCGCTGGCAACCGTTGCGTTGTCGCCGGTCAGCATCACCGTGTTCTTGATGCCCATTTCATGCAGCGTCCGGATGACGTCGCGGCTTTCCGGCCGGATCTTGTCCGCGTACGGGATCAGCCCGGCCAGCTTCCCGTCCACCGCCATGTAGAGACAGGAGTAGCCACGCTCGTCCAGCTGCGCGCGGTCGCGCACCGCCTGCTCGACGCGGATGCCGCTGCTGCGCAGGAAGCGTTCGCTGCCGAGATGCACATAGTTTCCGTTGATCTGGCCTTGCACGCCAAGGCCGACCTTGTAGTCAGGGGCATCCGAGAGCGGAACGGAGATGCCGCGGTCACGCGCGTGGGCGCGCAGCGCCTCGGCCACCGGATGCTGCAGCCGGCTTTCCGCGCCGACGGCCAGCCCGAGCAGATGATCCGCCGACAGATGATTTTGATACGTCAGAATTTCGATAATTTCGGGCACGCCATGGGTCAGGGTGCCGGTCTTGTCGAAAACGATCGTATCGACCTGCGCCAGCTTCTCCATGTAGCCGCCGCTTTTCACGATGATGCCGGAACGGGCGGCATAGGTCATGGACGACAGCACGCTGGTGGGTGCCGCGACGCGGATGCCGGTGCCGTAATCGATGATCACCAGCGACAGGAAACGCTGGAAGTCGAACGTCAGCGCGGCCGTCCCTGCCGCCAGCCCCAATGTCGGCACCACCAGCCGATCGGCGAAGCGCTCGGCATGGTTCTGCATGCGGGTGTCGCCCATCGGCGCGGAATCCACCAGCTTGGCGATCTGCCCGGCAACCGTATCGACCCCGACGCGCGCCGCCCGGATGGTGAGCTGACCCTCCCGCAACGCGGTCGCGGCGAACACCGCCTCGCCCTTGCCGCGCGAGACCGGCAGGCCCTCCCCGGTGATCGTCTTCTGGTCGATCATGGCGTCACCGTCGACGACCTCCCCGTCCACCGGGATCATTTCACCCGGGTAGACAACGACCAGGTCTCCGGCAACCACCTGGTTCGCCGGAACCGAAACAACCGACCCGTCCACCACCAGCCACGCAGACCTGCTCTGGAACTCCATCAGATCGGCGATCGCCCGCTTCGAGCCGCGCGCGGTCAGGTCGCGGATCCAGTCGCCCAGACGGATCAGCCAGGTGATCAGGCCGCCGGTGACGAACAGCCCCTGCCCGATGGAGGCGGTGATCGCTACGGTATCGAGCGTATCGATATTCAGCCGCTTTTCCCGCCGCCAGACGCCCCAGGCGCGTTTGGCAATCGGCCAGCCGTTCCAGAGCATCAGCGGCACATTCACCGCCACCGCCAAAGGAGCGGAAGAAAACGCCAACGCGAGCGAAATTGTCGGCATTACCATCGCCGACGGGCCGAGCGTCGGCGGCGGCGTGGCAGGGGCCGGCAGTTGCGGTTCGGTTGCGGGCGGCAGTTCGGAGGCCGCAATGAACGCCATCAGCTCGCGCGGCGTCAGGCACCGCATGTAGTCGAGCATCGCCTCCAGCAACGAGCGCTGCGATTCCTCGTAAACGAGGATCAGGCTGGCGCAACCGGCGTTGATCCGCGCATCGCGAATGCCGTCCTGAGTCGTGAGCCAGCGCACGATCTGATCGTTGACGCCTGACATCGCGATGAGCGCCGGAATGTGCAGCCGGACGCGCCCCGGGATCCAATGCCGAACGGAAAATTGCATTATCGAACACAATCCAGGCTGTTTGAACTCATCGCTCGGCTACTTCTTGTCCGAGTCGTGAGCATGCAGTTCAACGAAATGATTGAGCGAGAAGATCGCCAGCGTGATCCACATCGGCGTGGCCGCGGCGGCGCCGATCTCCAGGAAGGTGACCCCGGCGAGGGCGACCGGGACCATGATCTTCAGATCGAGGTTGTTGTTGGTCGAACGCTTGATGTCCTTGTCCAACCGTTTGACCGCGGCCACGACGGTCTTGGCGAGCGTCGAATGCTCGGCCAGGAACTCCGCCTCGTTCTCGATATTGGCCGTCAGTTCGTCGACCCGGTTCTGCGGCGGCCGGGCGGGCGCGAACTCGGGATGCGGCGCCAGGGCCACCGGCGCGGCCTCCATCTGATGGAGCAACCGAAGGAAGGCGCCAACCTCCGGGTGGTGTTCGCTATCGTAGTAGACGACCAGGCTGGCGGAGCCGGGCTTCACCTCGACGGCGTCGATGCCGCCGATCCCGCCGATGGCAGCCTTGAGCTGGCCGAGAATCCCGGGATCGCGTTTGGCGGCCGGAATCCGCAGCCTGATGCGGCCATGGACCGCGTGGGCGATCTCGGCGACATGCTGTGGTGCCGGCGGCGGGGGTGGCGGGTTTGGATCGGCCGTCGCGTCGGGATCAGCGCCGTTGGCGAGCGTGACCTTGCGCGCCGCCTTCGGCCGGGATTCGGTGGATGTGCTCACGCGTGCGGCTTGTTCTCGGGTGGCTTGTTATCGGGCGGCGCGGCATGTTCCGCATGCACTTCCGCGACGATGTCCTGCACGTGTTCCGTCGCTTCGGCGGCGGCTTCGCGGGCCTTGCGGCCAATCTTGTAGGCGCCGCGTACGGCGGAACGGAACATCGGCTGCAGCGAGGACCCCAGCCGGGGCGCATATTTCGGTGCCACGGCGGCGGCCAGGCCAATGATCATGCCCGGAATCAGTGCCGACTCGATCAGCGCGGCGCCGACAACGATGACACCGACGGCGGTCGCTTTGGTTGCCAGGTCGTTGGAAGCCCAGCCGGAGTCGGTTTGCTTCGGTGGCGATTCCGTGCCGCCGGGCGCGGTACCGTTCAATCCGTTTTTCATCAGTGTTCCTCAATTGCCCCCGTGGCGGCAGTGTCCCGCGCCACTGCGGATAGCGTATAGCGGTAACGGTGTCGGGTAATCCAACGAGCCTGTGAACATTTGATGTCAGCGGGGTAATGTCAACGGCGGCATCATCGCGGTTGTGGTAGACTTTTGCACTTTGGTTCAAGACGTTGCCGAACGCCGTCCGCCGCAGCCGGCAAACGTCCCTTGACGCGGCGCGGGATTGCGGTAACGTCCGGCACAGTCCAGGCGGCCCTTAGGGGTTGCCTTTTTTCATGCGCGGTCCATTGCGTCAATACGGAGACAACGGATGTCATCCACTGCCACGACCGCCGATGAGCCTGGCTCGGCCGGGACGGACGAATCGGTGATGCAGGCTGTCGCGGACGCCATGACGAATGCTTCGAAGACCGCGTCCAGGCATGCCGCCACGGTGTCCCGGGCCGTCGGCGGCGGTGGCGCGCAGGCGCTGCAATCGGTATCGCGCGCTGCCTATACAGGGGCCTATTGCGTTGCTTATGCAGTCGTCTACCCGGTGACGTTCGGCGTCCGGCTGTTGCCGCAGGAAAACGCGGTCATGCGCGGCTTCCGTGACGGCGGCCACGACGCGATGGATGCGGTTGGTGCTCGCAGCCGCGCTTAACCGGCTGCCCGGACTGCCCGCCGGCCTTGTGCCCCCCGGCCTGCTGCCCGCGCTGTCCGGCATCAGGTCAGTCATTCAGGGCATCGTCACCGACCCGGCCAGGGTCAGCCGGCCAGCCCCGGCAAGCGGCATCGAGATCACGCTCCCGGCGGATGGCGTCATCCGTGTCGAGAGCGCGCATCTGTTCGCCGAGGCGGACAGCGATGCCTGCCGGCGGTTCCTGGGCCGCGCGTTCCAGGCGCCGGAAATCCACGGTGCGGCGATTTTTCCGCGCGAAACGCCGTCGGTCGATCTGCTGTTCGATGCGGCGACCCACCACCCCGGGGATGTGCTGCGCCGCCTCGGGGCGCTGATCGCGGACCCGGCAGCCGGCGGCGCCACCCTTTCCGTCTCTCCCGCGTGCACGGCGCGCGATCGGCACGGCGTCGTCCGCTACCATGTGTACGAAGGCCTGGTGACGGGCTGGCAGGTCGTCAGCGAGCAACCGGGCACCATCAAGCTGAAGAATCCGGTCCTGTTCCGCAAGACCGTCCTGTGCCAGGCGATCGAGCGCGAACTCATGAGCGTGCTCGGAATAGGCCGCTACGATACCAGCTCCATCCGGTGCTCGGTCCGTATCGAATACGATCCCCGCCAGCTTGAACCGGCGCATATCATCGAAATTCTCGACGCCGCGCTGACCAACGCGGAGCATCCCGAGCGCCTGGACAAGATCGATTTCGATCTTCCAGGCAGCATCGCCTCGGTGCCGCTGGCGGCGCTGGCGCAACTGGCGGTGCCGGAGCTGCTGCCTGTCGCCGCCGTGGTCTTTGCCTGGACCGCGATCCCCAGCTTCCGCGGCGCCTACCAGGTGCTGTTCAAGGAAAAACGGCTTGGCGTGGACTTGCTGGACTCGATCGTCGTTCTCGGTTGTCTTGCAACCGCCGAAGTGCTTCCCGGCGCCATCCTGGTGGCCAGCCTCGCAACCGGGCGCTTCCTGGTGCGCCGGACCGAGGACAATTCCAAGAAGCTGCTGCAGGGCGTGTTCGGCAAGCAGGTGCGCTATGTCTGGCTGCTGAAGGACGGCGTCGAGGTCCAGGTGCCGCTCGATCGCCTGCAAAAAGGCGATGTGGTCGCCGTCAATACCGGCGAGGTCGTGCCGGTGGATGGCATGATCATCGACGGCCTGGCGATGGTCGATCAGCATGCCCTGACCGGCGAGGCGACGCCGGCCGAGAAGGGCGTCGGCGACCAGGTGTTCGCCTCCACGATCATGGTGGCCGGCAAGGTTCGCGTGCAGGTTGAAACCTCCGGCAGCGAAACCGCGAGCGCGAAGATCGCGCGGATCCTGGAGGACACCGCCGGGCACAAGCTGGCGTCCCAGCATGAGGGCGAGCGGCTGGCGGACAAAGCGGTGATCCCGACCCTGGCCATCGGCGCCTTGGCCCTGGCGACCATGGGCACGCCGGGCGCGGTGGCCGTCATCAACAGCGATTTCGGCACCGGCATCCGCGTGGCGGCGCCGCTGGCGATGCTGTCCACGCTGGCGCTGTGCGCGCAGAAGGGCATCCTGGTGAAGGATGGCCGGGCGCTGGATATCCTGTGCGAGATCGACACGGTCCTCTTCGACAAGACCGGCACGCTGACGCGGGAGCGACCGGAAATCGGCCGGATCGTCGCCGCCAGCGGCTTCACGGACGATCAGATCCTGGGTTTCGCCGCGGCGGCGGAACAGCGGTTCCACCACCCCATTGCGTTGGCCATCCTTGACAGGGCGGACGAGCAGGGCCTGGAGCTGCCGCCCACGGACGCGACGCAATACAAAGTCGGCTATGGCATCACCGTCGGCATCGAGGGCCGCCGGGTGCGCGTCGGCAGCCGCCGCTTCATCGAATCCGAAGGCATTGCGGTGCCGCCCGAGATCGAGGCGGCGATGGCCGAGGCCCACGCGAGCGGCCACACCCTGGTCATGGTGGCGGTGGACGATCAATTCGGCGGCGTGCTGGAGTTGCAGACCGCCGTGCGGCCCGAGGTCCGCGGCATCGTCGAGGGCCTGCGCGAGCGCGGCATCAGGCACATTGCGATCATTTCCGGCGACCACGAGGTGCCGACACGGCAACTCGCGAACGAACTGGGCATGGACCGCTACTTCGCCGAGGTGATGCCGGCGGACAAAGCCGAATACGTCGAACAACTGCAGCGCGAGGGCCGCAAGGTCTGTTTCGTTGGCGACGGCATCAACGACTCGATCGCGCTGAAACAGGCGGATGTCGGCATTTCGCTGCGCGGTGCGTCGCTGATCGCCACCGACACGGCGCATGTTGTGTTCATGGAACAAAGCCTCGGCAAGCTGTGCGAGCTGCTGGATATCGCGCACGACCTGAAGCGCAATGTCCGCAACAGTTGGGTCATGATCATCGTGCCGAACGCGGCGTGCGTCGCGGGTGTGTTCACGCTGGGATTCGGGATTGCAGCGTCCGTCGTGACCAACAATGTCGCCGGCCTTGGTGCGCTGGCCAACGGGATCTGGCCGATGCGGAAAGTGGCCCAATTGGAGGCCGAGCGGCGTCATATGCGTTCGTTGCTGCTGCGCTGAAGCCGTGCCCGGGTTTGATCGACAGGCCGTTTGGCTTTAATCAAAGGAGGTGCCGTGATGCCGACAAATGGTGCCCAATCGGAGCCGTCAGGGCTGCCTCCGCGCAAGCGGGTCTCGCAACT
Organism: uncultured Rhodopila sp.; assembly: GCA_903851415.1. GTDB lineage: Bacteria > Pseudomonadota > Alphaproteobacteria > Acetobacterales > Acetobacteraceae > Rhodopila. The sequence continues at coordinate 41,600 of CAINOE010000189.1, forward strand.
GGGGGCACCGGCTGAAAGAGCAGCGTCTGCTCCGGATGCCGGGCCATACAACGGCTCGTGGCTTCCCCCGACGCAGCCGCGTTTGCGGATATTCATTGTCGATTCCGGTTGGAATTCGGCTGCCCGCGAGGTTCTGCACGACAATTTCCATCTGCTGCGCGAGCTGCAGCGCGAAACCCCGATCTACTTGCTGGGCAGGGACAGGTCCATCGAGTTGTTGCGGCGGTATCCGCTGCTGGTCGGGCGTGATCCGATCATCCGCGTGCACTGCGAAGTGCTTCGACACCATCGGCCGCCGGGTTTTCACGGTTTCAGGCTGCACCTTGGGCTTTTGAAAGACCACGACCAGGCGCTGACGGCGTTGCAGAAATTCATCCGCTTCATCGGGATGCACCGCGACTCCCGGGACATGGAAATGGACATGCGGAAAAAGCTTCGCATGGAGGGACTCAAGGGCGCATTCGAAGTCATTGCCCATGGCGAGTTACACAGCGTCATCTGAACCGGGGGGAGGCGGATCATGTTAGAGACAAGTGCGGATGTCGTCAGCGTCGGTATCGGCGTTCTGGCCGTCGGCTATGTGGCTTACGAGATCAATCGGCGGCAGCGGAAATTGCACGACATCTGGGATATACTCGGCGAAAACGATGAAGAGCGGACGGAACTGCTCGAAGCCATGGTCGCAAACGGGGACCTGGTCCCCTACACTGGCGGACCGTTGCCTTGATTGAAACGGTACCGGGCCGATCGATTGTCGTTGCGCGCTTGTTGGGGGAGTCCTGATGAGCAAGTCTCGCACTTTCGCAAGCGTCACTGTCGAGGTGGTGCATCGCATCAAGCAGGAAGCGCGCGAAAAGCATGGGGTTTTGTTCGACCCGCCGGAGGGGACGACAGGCACCGCCACCGGCCGCACGCCGTTCGGCGACCTGATCGTTTATTTCGTGCATGACAGCGCGCAGGCGGCGTTGATGATGACCTTGGTGAAGAAGCCGATGGTGTTGCCGTCGGCTTTGCTGTGGAAGGCATTCGACGCGGAACTGGAGCGGACGCGCGGACTTGTGTGAACGTTCCGGGTTCGCGGGCGGGGGTCAGTGATGCATCGCGTGATGGGTGACATGCGGCTCGGCGGCAGGGCGATCCGCTACAGCCAGTTTGTGCCGAAGCTTTACAATTACTGCCTCTCGCTCGGGTTCGAACGCGGCCTGATGATGCCGTCGCGCGCGTTCTGCTCGGATGAGAGCCAGGGCTATCCGGTGATTCTGCTGACGCAGCACTTCGGCACGTTTCCGTTCGACCACGGGCGGGTGGGCGGCAAGGTGGCGACGGACCGGCACGGACCGCACGCGCATCATGGCGAGCACCTGGTCATCATCCAGGCCAGCCATGTCGGCTACGACCCCGATGGCCGGGGATTTGGCGCGTACCGGCGGCAGCGCATCGCGACCGGCGGGTTCGGCTCGAACTGCGGCAAGCTGTCGGCGGTGCTGGAGTGGTACCAGCGCGAATACGAACACGCCCGTAACGACGTTCAGCTTGGCGCGATCGACGGCGCACCGGCGGTGTTCATCGACAACGCCCTGCTCGATCCGAACCGCGGCGACGGCCTTCTGCTGCACGCCGATCGGCTGGTTGACCCGGCGCGGCCGGGGCCTTTGCGCATCCTGAGCACCTCGAAAGCCTTTGCCGTGTCGCCATGGTTGCTGTCGAGGCTGGAGGGCTATGACTGGTCGCTGCCCAAACAGCCCGTCGGCGATCGACTGTCGGCCGAGATGTTTTCGTTCCGCCGCGGGCCGGTGGTCGGGCCGGAGGGGCATGATCTGCTGGACGAGGCGCTCGCCCCGGCGATGCCGGGTCTCGTTACGTCACAGAACCCGGCGCTGGATGCCGCGCGCTACCACACGCAGATCGAGTTCGACCGCACCTACCGCTCCATCCAGCGCGAGCCGGCTTACCGGGACAAGAGCGTGCTGTTCCTGTCCGGGCTGAACGTGGACGTGTCGCCGCGCGAGGGCCAGTTGTTTCCGCTGACCAAGTTCGTTCCGTGGGCGGCTTATGCGCGCCTGCGCGACGGCACCCATTTCCTGCTGGAGCAGGACGCGCTGTATGACGCGCTGGCGGCGCAGTGCACGGAGAATGCGGACCGGATCTCCTACGACTCGGCGATCGATGCGATGGCGGCCGTTGAGGGCATAGAATTGCCGGCAGTCTAGGAGGCGTTTTACTCCCGTCCGGGCCTATCGGCGCGGGCCGTGCGGGCGTGCGGCGTTTCGTTCCGCCGCCCGTTGAATCTTAGCGATTGACGGCGCATCCGCATCGCTTTCATACCATGGATGAGACTGGAATCGGCCCGCGGATTCCCGAACTTTGCAATAGGACTGTCATAATCTATTCGAGACGATGGTCGTAGAACGTATACGATTGACTGCGATTTAAGGGACCGGAGGCTATTTGTCGTGGACGCCACGATCTCGCGGATGCAAGGACTGCCGTTACCCGATGACCGGGCGGCCTATACGCAATCCGTAACGTCAGGCGGCAGCCGCGGGGAGCGGCCTGAAGCGGATGCCGAGCCGCTGGTCTATGGTGTCGGCGACGTCCATGGCATGGCCGATCTGTTGTCGCACCTTCTGGCCGAAATCGAGGCTGATTCAGCCCTGTGCGGACTGCCTGCCACGGTCGTTTTTCTCGGCGATGTCGTCAACCGCGGCGACCAGACGCGGCAGGTGCTCGACCGCCTGATGGCCGGGCCGGCGCGGCCGGGCGACCGCTGGGTCGTCTTGCGCGGCAATCATGAGCAGATGATGCTTGATGCGCTGACCGCGGGCTGTCCGGTCACTTTCCGGCGCTGGCTGAAGATGGGTGGGGCGCAGACCCTGGCGTCCTATGGCGGCACGCGGAAGCGGGCGACACCCGAGCGGGCGCGGGAACTGGTCGATCCGGCGCATCTGCGGTTTCTCGCGGGACTTCCGCTGATGCACATCGCCGGAGACTATCTGTTCGTGCATGCCGGGGTTGAGCCGGGCGTGCCGCTGCACCGGCAGGATGCCGCCAGGCTGATGACGATTCGCGGCCGGTTCCTGAAGAAAGCGCACGGGCTGCCGTTCACCGTCGTTCACGGCCACACGCCGACCGATGGAGAGCCGATGGTCGGCCCGGGGCGGATCGGGGTCGATACGGGGGCTTACTATACGGGGATTCTGACCGCGGTTGCGATCGAGCCGAAACGGGGCGGGCAGCGGTTCTTGCGCGTTCCGGCTTCGCGCACCACGCGCGCCTAGGTTCGGCTGCCGCCTCAACCCGGATGCAAACGCCGCGCTGAACCCCACATACGGGTGAGTTATCGCTTTTAACCCGTCCCGGAACATGGCATACCGGGAACATCCGCAGAACAACGCGCCAGCGCCAAGGGTCGGCGCAAGACTCGGGGATATCAGCATCGATGGCCGGCTCCATCCACGTGCGCGGCGCGCGGGAACATAACCTCAAAAACATCGACGTGGTCATCCCGCGCGACTCGCTGACGGTACTCACCGGCCTGTCCGGCTCCGGCAAATCCTCGCTGGCGTTCGACACCATCTACGCCGAGGGCCAGCGCCGCTATGTCGAGTCGCTCTCCGCGTATGCCCGCCAGTTCCTCGAACTGATGGGCAAGCCGGACGTGGACAGCATCGACGGCCTGTCCCCGGCGATCTCCATCGAGCAGAAGACCACCTCGAAAAACCCCCGCTCCACCGTCGGCACGGTGACGGAAATCCACGACTACATGCGCCTGCTCTGGGCGCGCGTCGGCGTTCCCTTCTCGCCCGCCACCGGCCTTCCGATCGAGGCGCAGACCGTGTCGCAGATGGTGGACCGCGTGATGGCGATGGACCCGGGCACGCGCCTGCTGTTGCTCGCCCCCGTGGTGCGCGACCGCAAGGGCGAGTACCGCAAGGAGCTCGCGGAACTTCAGCGCCGCGGCTTCACCCGGGTCAAGGTGGACGGCACGCTCTATGAAATCGGCGAGGTCCCGGCGCTGAACCGCAAGACCAAGCACGAAATCGAGGCCGTGGTGGACCGCATCGCCGTGCGCGAGGGCATCGAAACCCGCCTCGCCGACAGTTTCGAAACCGCGCTCGGCCTGTCCGACGGCGTCGTCTATGCGGAGAACGCGGATACGCGGGAGATCACCACGTTCTCCTCCCGCTTCGCCTGCCCGGTCAGCGGCTTCACGATTGAAGAAATCGAGCCGCGGCTGTTCAGCTTCAACTCTCCCCACGGAGCCTGCCCGGCCTGCGACGGGCTGGGTGTGGAGACCTTCTTCGACCCCGACCTCGTGGTGCCGGACGACCGGGTTGGCCTCGCGGACGGCGCCGTCGCGCCATGGACCGGATCGCAGTCGCCGTATTACGACCAGACACTGCAAAGCCTCGCCCGGCACTACCAGCAGACCACCAGGACGCCATGGCGCGACCTGCCGACGGAGGTGCAGCACGCCATCCTGCACGGCACGGGCGATGAGCCGATCGCGTTCACGTATAAGGATGGCGTGCGCAGCTACACGGTGACGAAGCCGTTCGAGGGTGTGATCCGCAACCTGCAACGCCGCTGGCAGGAGACCGACAGCGCCTGGGTGCGCGAGGAAATGTCCCGCTACCAGGCGGAAAAGCCCTGCGCGGTGTGCAACGGCGCCCGCCTGAAGCCGGAGGCGCTGTCCGTCCGCGTCGCCGGCAAGAACATCGCCGAGGCGTCCGATCTCTCGATCAAGCTGGCGCTCGACTGGTTCGGCGCGGTGCTGCCGCAACTGACGCAGCAGCGGCAGGAGATCGCCGCCCGCATCCTGCGGGAGATCGTGGACCGCCTGAGGTTCCTGGTGGATGTCGGGCTGGATTACCTGACCCTGGCGCGCGGCTCCGCCACATTGTCGGGCGGCGAGTCCCAGCGCATCCGCCTCGCCTCGCAGATTGGCTCCGGCCTGACCGGAGTGCTGTACGTGCTGGACGAGCCGTCCATCGGCCTGCACCAGCGCGACAACGAACGCCTGCTGGGAACGCTGCGGCGGCTGCGCGACCTCGGCAACACGGTGCTGGTGGTGGAGCACGATGAGGACGCGATCCGCGCGGCCGATCACCTGATCGACATGGGGCCGGCGGCCGGAATCCACGGCGGCTACGTGGTGGCCGAGGGCACGCCGGCCGAGGTTGCCGCCAACTCGAAATCGCTGACCGGCGACTACCTGTCCGGCCGCCGCCAGATCCCTGTACCGCCGATGCGCCGCCCGGCGCAGAAGGATCGCCTGTTGCAGGTCGTCGGCGCGCGCGGCAACAACCTGAAGAATATCGTCGCCGGCTTCCCGCTGGGCACGCTGACCTGCGTCACCGGCGTCTCCGGCGGCGGCAAGTCCACGCTGGTGGTGGACACTTTGTATAAAGCGGCGGCGCGCCGGCTGATGGGTGCGGGACTGGTGCCGTCTCCGCATGACCGGATCGAGGGGCTGGACCAGCTCGACAAGATTATCGACATCGACCAGTCGCCTATCGGACGCACCCCGAGGTCCAACCCGGCGACCTACACCGACCTGTTCGCGCCGATACGCGACTGGTTCGCCGAACTGCCGGAGGCCAGGGCGCGCGGCTACAAGCCCGGGCGCTTCAGCTTCAACGTCAAGGGCGGGCGCTGCGAGGCGTGCCAGGGCGACGGCCTGCTGAAGATCGAGATGCACTTCCTGCCGGACGTTTATGTCACCTGCGACACGTGCAAGGGAAAACGCTACAACCGCGAAACGTTGGAGATCAAGTTCCGCGACAAGTCGATCGCCGAGGTGCTGGCGATGACGGTGGACGAAGCCGTGCCGTATTTCAGCGCCCAGATGCGCATCCATGACCGTCTGAAAATCCTCCAGCAGGTCGGCCTGGGCTATATCGCGCTCGGCCAGCAGGCGACGACGCTGTCGGGCGGCGAGGCGCAACGCATCAAGCTGTCGAAGGAACTGGCGCGCCGGGCCACCGGGCGGACGCTGTATATCCTGGACGAGCCGACCACCGGGCTGCATTTCGAGGACGTGCGCAAGCTGCTGGAAGTGCTGCACGCGCTGGTGGACCAGGGCAACACGGTGGTGGTGATCGAGCACAATCTGGAGGTCATCAAGACCGCCGACTGGATCCTGGACCTCGGCCCCGAAGGCGGCGACGGCGGCGGACGGATCGTCGCGGAAGGCACGCCGGAGGATATCGTGGCGAATCCGGAGAGCTACACCGGCCGGTTCCTGGCGCCGCTTTTGCCCGTGGTCGAAGCACCGAAGACGCGGCGGAAGCGGGCGTGATCTCGCTTTTTCCGTCATGGCCCGGCTGTCGGGGCCACCTATGGCAGCACGTGCCGCGACAGGCGGCCCGGACCCGAGCCCGTCCATAGCGATAAAGAAACGACATCCGAACCCGAATTGCGTTGGCCGCGCACGGCTTACCTCCATAGGCGCTAAAATAAGGGCAGGCGGCGCGGATATCGCCCCCGTGTCATGGCCGGGCTTGTCGCGGCCATGACACGACTTGCGGTGCTGATGGAACCAAAGTCGTGGATGGCCGGACTAAATCCGGCCAGGACGCAATGGGACGGGCCGCCAACTTCCAGCTTATTAAAGCGCCTATGCGGCTTACCCCGCCGCCGTCGTGCGATACCCGCGCGCCTTGCCGACGGCAACGTAATGGTGGTGGAAATCGGTATAGTTGCCGTGCAGAACCTCTGTCCGGGCAAACGGATATTGCCCGGCGTACCACGCGGGATCCAGCGCAAACGGCTGCCGCCTCTCCTTGAAACCATAACGAATGAAATGGTCGCGCCCCGAAGCCAGCCAACCTGCCCGGACGCCCTCGGCGACATCGCTGTTCGCGGCCACGTAAAACGCCTCGTCGAACGAGTCCAGCATCGCCTCCAGATTGCGCCTTGAATCCGGCGGCCGGCTGAGTTTCAGCAAATCCGCGAAGATGTTGCCGAACAGCACGTCCCGATCGAGATCGGGGCGCACGTCCTGATGCCGATCATGCGGCGACACGCCCTGGTTCTTGAGGTTGAAGACAACGTCGCGGTAACCCACCAACTTTGCCATCTCTTCGAGCGATTGGCGGGTGAACAGGCTGACATGGCCCCAGTTTTCCCACTCGCCAATATAAACGCCTTCCATTCCTTCTTCGAACTGTGAGTGCCGTTTCATCGAGGCGTTCAGGCAAGGCGTGCTGACGCGGTGCCAGCCGCCGTTCTTCAGGACGCGTAACGTTTCCGCGAGGAAGCAAACCTGCTGCTTCTGGCTGATATGCTCTATAAAATCCTCATGGAACACAAAATCCACACTCTCCGCCGGGATCGGCCAGGGCATGTCGGCATAAGGAAAAAAGAACACATCGACGCCGTCGAAGCGATCGTCGTTCTCCTCAAGCAAAGGAAAGATGTCGAGGTTGACGAAGCCGGGCGCGGGCGTCCAGCCAAAGCCGACCTGGATTTTGACCGGTTGCCCGGCATTGATCAGGCTGATCACCCGGCTTGAAAATCCCTGAAGTTCTTCCGTCAGGCTGGCCGGTCTGCGCATGATCGTCTCCGCTCCATCGCTGCGATGAGGACCGTTGATAGACCGGACACCAGCACGGCGTCAGTTCCGGACTGTTCGCAGGACGCAACCTCTGTTCCCGCCGAAGTGAACGCGCCGCGCGGATGAAGCAAGCTCCGGCCGGTCATGCTGCATCGTTTATCGTGCCTGACGCCCGCATCCGCAAACAAAGGAGCTTGCGATGACCCGGTATTGGAGCCGCCTTCTGGTAGTCGCGTGCACATCTCTGGCCGGCTGCACATCGGACCCGAATGCTCCGGTCAACCAGACATTTCCGATCCGCCAGATGGATAATTTCTTCGATTCGTTGGCCGCGTCGCCGCCGGACTACACGCGCCAGCCCGGCTACGCACCCGCCTACCCGCCATACTCCTCCGTGTTGCAGCAGCAACCAAATCCGCCCGGATAGACCCGGTTTCATCTGATGCGTCCGCGCGTTGACGTCGTTATTCACGGCGGACCGTATCCGCAAAAACGGCGACCAAATCGGTTTCCGCCGAGCCGAAAGAGGGTCAGTGCGGGTGCTTATCGCCCCGCTTGCGTTTACCGGATTTCCCCTCGGCCTTGCGGCTGGACGAAGCAGCCGCACGCTTGCCGGTTTTTCCGTGGCTTTCCCGGACCGGCGCAGGTGGCGTCGCGGTCGCCGCCTTGACGAGGTTCGCAAGCGGGGTTTCCTCCACCGGTACCACCTCTTCGGCAGCCGCGCGGCCGTTGGGCTGCACCGCCACCGGTTCGGCCGCCCGCGCTGAAGGCGGTGCCGCCGGTTCGGAAACCTCGCGTTCGGCTACGATCGCGACCGGGACGACGGGATCCGCTTCCGGAACGTCTGCTACCACCCGTTGGATGGACTCCGGCTTCGCGGCGGCGGCCGGCGTGACAGTCTCACCGACCGCTCGATTTAGCGTTCCGGGAACCGCTCCGCCGATCGGCGCCCGGGACGCGAGCCAACCCGAAATATAGGATCTGCGAATGACGACCAACGCCACCAGCGCGGACAGCGACACCCAGCCAATGGGCGCATCTGTCAGGCGCGTGTTGATAAATCCGGCACCCACCAGGACCGCAGGATAGACAAAGACCCGCCGTCCATCCGGCAGCCCTTCATACCAACGATTGAGATCGATCAGCCGATCGGCGAGTGTCATATCCAACTCCTGTGTCGTTCCCCGAGACGCCGATTGCTCGACAGGCCGGCGAAACGCGTCCCCCAAAGGGCACTTATAATAAGGTTACCGGCGGAGTCGCGCCCACCACGGCTTTACCGGTCTTTTCATCGGCTTGAACTCCGGCTCCGGCTCGGGTTCAGGTTCGGGCGGGGTGACAGCCGCGGGCGGCGGCGGCGGCTCTTCGGCGACGGGCGGCGCGGGCGCTTCGGCGGGTGGCGCCAATTCCAGGCGTTCGGAGCCGGGACTGCGAGCGTTCAGCTCCTCAACCACGCGTCTCAGAGCGTCGCCCCAGCCCAGTTCAAAGGCGCGCCGGACGATTGTCGAAGCCGACGCCTCCAGCCGTTCGAGTTCAGGATCAGGCAATGAAAGTTTCCTCGTCTCAAACGCCTCGGAAGGCCGGCGAATCGAGATGACAGTTTAACCGGGATTCGCCGCCGTGCAAACCGTTGGATAACGAAGCTGTCATGTGTCCGACATCATATCATCCTGGCGGCCATCGAGGGCGCGTCCGGGCGAAAACGCCGGCCCGGGCGGCTGTCCGGCAACATGACATACGCCGCACGCAACGCTGCCCCGAGCCGTTTGGCCAGCCCGGCGGCACGCAAGCCCGGTTCCGGTGCCGGCCGGAACCCGCGTGGGCAAGCGATTCCGGTACTGACGGAAATGCTTTAGCCTGCCGTTGCACATCTTCGGAATTGGCTGATGAACACGGACCTGGCGATTGTCCTCCTCCTGCTGGCCGTGGCTGTCGTCATGTTCGTCGCCGGCCGCCCGCGCATGGATGCCGTGGCGCTGATCATGATCGTCGCGCTGCCGTTCACCGGCGTCATCAGCATGCGCGAGGCACTGGCCGGCTTCAGCGACCCCAACGTCGTCCTGATCGCCGCCATGTTCGTCATCGGCGAGGGGCTGGTGCGCACCGGGGTCGCCCGCCGCCTGGGCGACTGGCTGGGTTCGCAGGCGGGCAGCAGCGAGTCCCGCCTGCTGGTCCTGCTGATGCTGGCCGTCGGCGGCCTGGGCGCCCTGATGAGCTCGACCGCCGTTGTTGCCATCTTCATCCCGGTCGTGCTGCGCATCGCCCGGACCACCGGCACGGCGCCCGGCCGCTTGATGATGCCGCTGAGCATCGCGGCCCTGATCAGCGGCATGCTGACGCTGGTCGCAACCGCGCCGAACCTGGTGGTGAATGCCGAGCTGAGCCGCGAAGGCCTGCCGGGATTCGGCTTCTTCAGCTTCACGCCGTTCGGACTGCCGGTGCTGATCCTCGGCATCGCCTATATGCTGGCCGCTCGCCGGCTGCTGAACGCGACGGCCCCGTCGCCCGCTTCCGCCGGCCGGCGCCCGAGCCTGCGGGACTGGATCGGGCAGTACCGGCTGTCCGAGCGCGCCTACCGTGTCCGCGTCACCCGCGACTCGCCGCTGATTGGCCGGAGGCTGCGGGACCTGTCGCTCCGCTCGTCCGGCGTGAACCTGCTGGCGATCGAGCGCGGCCGGGGCTTCGCAACCGATCTGATCCGCCCGGCCGGCGGGACCGAACTGCAGGCCGGCGACGTCCTGCTGGTCGATGTGCCGGCGCCGGATGTCCGGATGGAGGCGATCGGCACGCGGTTCGGCGTCGAGCCACTGGCGCTCGGCGACGGCGCCTACTTCACCGACGGGTCGCAGGACATCGGCATGGTGGAGGTGATCCTTCCCCCCGAGTCCGGCCTCGTCGGGCAGACCGTGCTGACGGCGCGGGTGCGGGCGGAGTTCGGCATGACGGTCATCGGCCTGCGGCGGGGACGGGCGGTGCACGGAGAAGGGTTGCTGACCGAAAAGCTGAAGGCCGGGGATGCGCTGCTGCTGTTCGGCTTCTGGCAGGACATCAAGCGGCTGAAGGACGACCCCGCCGACTTCGTCGTCCTGAACCTGCCGGCGGAGCTGGACGACGTGGCGCCGGTGGCGAACAAGGCGCCGCATGCGCTGGCCGCGCTGGCGCTGGCGGTCGGCCTCATGATCAGCGGCCTGATTCCGAACGTGCAGGCCGCTCTGATCGGCTGCCTGCTGATGGGGCTTGCCGGCTGCGTGGATTTTCGCGCCGCGTATCGCTCGGTCAGTTGGAAAACTCTGTTGCTGATCGTGGGCATGTTGCCGTTCTCGGTCGCGCTGCAGCGCACCGGCGGAGTCGATCTCGCTGCGAGCGCGATGCTGGACGTTGTCGGCGGCGCCACGCCGCGGCTGGTGTTGGCGGCGCTGTTCGCGGTCACCGCCGTGCTGGGGATGTTCGTGTCCAATACCGCGACGGCGGTGCTGATGGCGCCGGTGGCGCTGGCGATCGCCAAGGATCTCGGGGCCTCGCCGTATCCGTTCGCGATGACCGTGGCGCTGGCGGCCTCGGCGGCATTCATGACGCCGATTTCGTCGCCGGTGAATACGCTGGTGGTGGGGCCGGGGAATTATGCGTTCGGCGACTTCGTCCGTGTCGGCGTGCCGTTCACGCTGCTGGTGTTGGTGGTGACGGTGGTGCTGGTGCCCTGGCTGCTGCCGCTGCGGTAGGTGCCGGCCACGCACTCCTGACCGTGCCCTTAGGCAACCCGCGCGGCCTGTCTGCGCTGTTCCGCTGCAAGCAGCCTGGAGCAATGGATGCGGGGCGCGGAAACCGTCAACGACGAGTTCGAGGTCGGCTTTAACCAGACTTTCGAATCCCGCTGGTATCGGGCGGAACAAGTTGGCCGCGTGGTCATGCTGTTCGTCGTTGCCTGCGCGGCGCTCGGTCTGCTCGGGCGCGGCCCGTTCAGTCACGAAACGAAAGCCGCCCCCGGCGGAGCGATCAGCGTCGATTACGAGCCCGTCGCGCGGCACGGCACATCCACGATGGTCACCGTGCACGTCAGGAACCCGCGGGCGCCGATCCGGCTGCTGGTCGATCAGCATATGATCGAGCCGATGGGCTATCAGCGCGCGACGCCCGTCCCTGATCACACCAGTGTAGCCGACGACGGTACCTGGCTGACCTTCGACCAGGAGCCCGGCCAGCACGACGTGCTGGTTCGTTTTGATGTCATGCCGACGGCGCTTGGCTTCGTGCCGATGCATGTCAGCGACGGCACCGGCACGGTGGACTGGTCGATGTTCGTGGTGCCGTAGGGTGCAACTCGTTCTCAGAGCCGCCGCAGCTTACATGATCCTGCTGTTCGCGGTCCGCCTGGTCGGACGGCGCACCGCCAGCCAGATGGCGCCGTTCGACCTTGTCGTGCTGTTCCTGTTCGCCGGCATCACCATCACCCCCGTTCTCGCCGACGACCACAGCATGACCGGGGCGTTCAGCGCCATCTGCACCATCGGCCTGATGCACATTGCGGTGTCCTGGATGAAGATGCACTCCGACCGGTTCGGCCGCATCGTCGATGGCACGCCGGTGGTGGTGTTCGAGAACGGCGATTTCAACCGGCGCCGCATGAGGCGGCTGCGGCTGACGCAGCAGGACATCATGGCGGCGGCGCGGCAGCGCGGCCTGATGCGCCTGGATCAGGTGCGCTACGCGGTGGCCGAGCGGGACGGCAAGATTTCCATCGTTGAGGACGAAGCATGAGCGGTGGTGCTGAAATCAAAACCGATATCCCGGCCCGGATCGACCGGCTGCCGTGGAGCAATTTCCATCTTTTGGTGGTCGTCGCGCTCGGCGTGACCTGGATACTGGATGGGCTGGAAGTAACGATCGTCGGTTCGATCGGGCCGATACTGAAGGACCACCGGACGCTGGGGCTGACGGATCAGGATATCGGCGCCATCGCCGCGTGTTACGTGGCCGGGGCGGTGGCCGGGGCGCTGCTGTTCGGCTGGCTGACGGATCGGTTCGGGCGGCGGCTGATCTTCAACTTGACTCTCGGCATCTACATGGCCGGCGTGCTGGCCACCGCTTTTGCATGGAATTTCTGGAGCTTCGCCTGCTTCAACGTCATCACCGGGCTGGGCATCGGCGGCGAATATGCGGCGATCAATTCCGCGATCGATGAGCTGATCCCGGCGCGGTTGCGCGGACGGATCGACCTGATCGTCAACGGCAGCTACTGGGCAGGAGCGGCGCTGGGTGCGGCGGCATCGCTGCTGCTGCTCTCCGGGCGGTTCTTCGGCATCGATATCGGCTGGCGGCTGGGGTTCGGCATCGGCGCGGTGCTGAGCGCGGTGATCTTGTTTCTGCGGCGCTATGTGCCGGAGAGCCCGCGCTGGCAGGTGACGCATGGCCGGAACGAAGAGGCGGAGCAGACAACCGAGGATATAGAACGGCAAGTGGGGGGCGATCTGCCTCCGCCGAAGGGCACGCTGAAGGTTCATCCGCGCAAGGTGTTCGGGTTCGGGCTGATACTGGGTGCGATGCTGGGCAACAACCGGTCCCGCAGCTTCCTGGCGCTGTCGCTGATGGTGGCTCAGGCGTTCCTTTTCAACGCCGTGTTCTTCACGTACGGACTGGTGCTGACGAAGTTCTACCACATCAATGAGGCCCGGGCCGGGGTGTATATCCTGCCGCTCGCGGTGGGGAACTTCCTCGGGCCGCTGCTGCTCGGGCATCTGTTCGACACTGTCGGCCGGAAGAAAATGATCGCCGGGACATATGGGCTGGCGGGCGTGCTGCTGATTGCGGTGTCGGTGCTGTTCGGGATGGGGGTGCTGACGGCGTGGACACAGACTTTCTGCTGGATGGCGATTTTCTTCGTCGCCTCCGCCGCGGCGAGTTCGGCGTATCTGACCGCCAGCGAGATCTTTCCGCTGGAGACGCGGGCGATGGCGATCGCGCTGTTCTATGCGCTCGGCACGCTGATTGGCGGCGTCAGCGCGCCGTTTCTGTTCGGCTATCTGATCGGAACGGGCAGCGAATGGGTTGTCGCCGCCGGTTACGCCGGCGCCGCGGTGTTGATGATCGGCGCGGCGGTGTGCGAGGCGGTGCTGGGAGTAGAGGCGGCGGGCAAGTCGCTGGAGGATGTTTCGGCGCCGCTGTCTTCGGGCGGCTGACCCTAAGAGTTGGCCGCCTCTGCCTGCCAGCCGGATGGCGCAGCTTCCGTTGCTGAGTGGGGCGATGCGCGGAACGCGGGGAGTGCCTCGCAGCTCCGGCGGTGGGCAAGGCGTTTTCCAGCCAGGCGAGGGCGGAGCCGATCACGCGTTCCAGGCGTGCCATCCAGGCCGGGTCGCGGGCGCCGGGAGCGCGGCGGCGTCGCGCGCGTCTCGGCAGTCGCGGTAACGATGATGTCACCTTCCGCTCCGGGCCGGTTCGGTTTCGCCGGTCCTCGCGCTGCGCCCCCGAAATCTCCTGTGACGATTGGCGAACGCGGGTCTCGCGAACGGTGATCGGCACATGCTATCCCCGGCGGCCCGCGGGGTTCGCGTCGGACATGGACGGTGCATTTGCCGGCCGCGCACCTTTATGGTGGCAGCGGTCCGGTTCTGAAGGGAAAAGCAGCGTGGAGTTCCGGCGAGCGGATGGATGGCGGCGAGCGGCGGCGTTGGAACGGATTGCCGGATCTTCCCCGGAACCAGGGCAAACGCCGGCCGAACCGAAGCAAGGCGTGAGGCGGCTCACGATACCGGCAGCCGAGGCGATTTGACGCGATGGCCTACGCGGTGAAAGAGATCTTCTACACGTTGCAGGGGGAAGGCCGAAACGCCGGGCGTGCCGCGGTATTCTGCCGGTTTGCCGGCTGCAACCTCTGGTCCGGGCGGGAAGCCGATCGCGGGCGGGCGGTGTGCGGGTTTTGCGATACGGATTTTGTTGGCACCGATGGCGGCGGTGGCGGGCACTTCGCGGACGCGTCTGCGCTGGCGCAGGCGATCGCCCGGGCGTGGGGCGGTGGTTCCGGCGCTGAACGCTTCGTTGTCCTGACCGGTGGCGAGCCGCTGCTGCAGGTGGACAAGGCATTGATCGCGTGCCTGCACGAATTCGGGTTCGAGATCGCGGTGGAGACGAACGGCACCCTTCCGGTTCCGCCCGGGTTGGATTGGGTGTGTGTCAGTCCCAAGGCCGGGGCCTCTCTGGTTGTCACCTGCGGGGACGAACTGAAGCTGGTCTTCCCGCAGAGCGGCCTGATGCCGGCCTCCGTCGAACATCTGGACTTCGAGGACTTCCTGCTCCAGCCGATGGACGGCCCCGAGCGGGAGAGCAACACCGCGGCTGCGGTCGCCTATTGCCTTGAGCATCCGCAATGGCGTCTGAGCCTTCAGACGCACAAGTTTCTGGGGATCCCATGAAGATCACGCAAGCCTTCACATTCGAGGCGGCGCATCGCCTGCCCAACGTGCCGCCGGCGCACCGGTGCCACCGCATGCACGGCCATTCCTATCGCGTGGAACTCCGGCTGGAGGGCGCGGTTGATCCGGTTACCGGCTTCGTCGCGGATTTTTTCGACATCGAGGCGGCGTTTCAGCCGCTGCTGCTGCGCCTGGACCACTATTGCCTGAACGAGATCGAGGGTCTCGAAAACCCCACCGCGGAAAACATCGCGATCTGGATCTGGGATCGGCTGCGGGCGGGGATTCCGCAGCTTGTTGCGGTCGTCGTGTATGAGACGGCGAATTGCTGGGCGGAGTATGACGGGCAGCCGGCCGTTGGGTTCGGGTGAGAGACGAAGACAAGATGCCATGTATGATTTCCGGCGGACAGGTCTCCTGATCCGGCCAATTGGCAAGGGACCGTGACGGATCGGACTTGGCGGCTCTTGGTCTTGCGGCCGTGGGTTCGAGTCCTGCCGGTCTCATGCTACCGGGCGCCCATTCCGCCGCCTGCCGATCTCGCGGCGCCCAATCGCGGCCAGGACATTCGACGAGGTCGCCGAATCGGCGTTCCGCGCCGGCTTGATCGCTGGCTTCGATAAAGGCCGTCTCGACAGCCCGCAGATCGCCGCAGGCCGCCCGGCCCCGGCGTCCCCACTCCACATCGCGATCACGCAACGACTGGGACTCGCGGTCGCGACATTTGATCGGGGAATGGCGAACTGCGCCGCGGCACCGGGTGGCGCGCTATCCGCGACATAGCGCCACCGGCATTG
The DNA here is from genome assembly GCA_903851415.1 of uncultured Rhodopila sp. Lineage (GTDB taxonomy): Bacteria > Pseudomonadota > Alphaproteobacteria > Acetobacterales > Acetobacteraceae > Rhodopila. Next base: position 57,358 of record CAINOE010000189.1, read on the forward strand.
CCGATCGGGAAACCGGGTCGGGGCCCCGGATGAATCGGCTGGTCGGAGTGAGAGGATTCGAACCTCCGGCCCCTGCGTCCCGAACACAGTGCTCTACCAGGCTGAGCTACACTCCGGCCGAGGCGCGGCGTATAGACCCACCCGCCGCGGCAGACAACCCACATATCGCATCACCCGCCCGATTGTGCCGCAGCCGCCCCCGGGCTCGCCGCCTTGGCCTGACGGTCGTGCCAGTTCTCCATCAGTTGCAGCACGGTCGCCGCCGTCTCCTCGATCGATCGCCGCGTCACGTCGATCGTCGGCCAGCCATGGCTGTTGCAGAACCGCCGCGCCCATAGCAGCTCGGCCTTCACGGCATCCTCATCGATGTAGCCGGAGGCGTCCTGCGCCTGCTCCCCCCGCCCGCCAATCAGCCGCAACCGGTGGCGGCGGATGTCGATCAGGGCCTCGGGCGCCAGGGTCAGGCCGATGACCGGGCACCTCACCTCTTCCAGGCCCGGCGGAGCCGGCAGGTTCGGCACCAGCGGCACGTTCGCCGCCTTGATGCCGCGATTCGCCAGATAGAAGCATGTCGGCGTCTTCGAACTGCGCGACACGCCCACCAGCACGACATCCGCCTCCGCCAATCCGGGCTGCGCCTGGCCGTCATCATGCGCCAGCACGTAGTGCATCGCGTCGATACGGGAAAAATAGTCGGCGTTCAGCACATACTGCCGCCCCGGCCGCGCCTCGGCCTTCTGTCCGATGCTCTCCTGCAGCACGTTTATGACGGGGTCGAGCACGTTCACCACCTTGACGTTCAGCCGCCGGCAGGTGGTGTCCAGCTCCGCCCGCAGCGCCCGGTCGATCAGGGTGGACAGCACCGGCCCGGGTTCGGCCTCGATCCCCTCCAGCACGCGGTGAAGCTGAAAACGTGTCCGGATCAGGCTCCACCGGTGGTAGACGATGTCCGCATGCTCAAATTGAACGGTCGTCGCCCGGGCGATCGCGTTAAGCGTCTCGCCGGTGGCGTCCGAGACCAGGTGGAGGTTGATACGCTGAGTGTCCATGGCCGCAACCATACCCGGCTTGCGGCCAACCGCCACATGATAATCCGCAGTTTTCGGCACGTCTCGCCGGAACCCGGGCGGGCCGGACTGCTGGCAAAGCATCCCGGGCCGACTTATGCTGCGACCGAATAAAGACCAAAGGGAGGCCGGCATGCAGGATCTCGACGAATTCACGGTCACCGATGTCGCGCTGGCGCAGATGGCCGGGACCGAGAACCCGCGCCTGAAGGAAATCGCCGACGCCGCGGTCCGCCATCTGCACGCTTTCATCCGTGAGGTGAACCTCACTCCCGCGGAATGGCTGCAAGGCATCCAGTACCTCACCGCCGTCGGCCAGGCCTGCACGCCGATACGGCAGGAGTTCATCCTGCTGTCGGACGTCCTCGGTGTCAGCGCCGTGGTCAATGCGCTGCATGACAAGAAGGCCCGCGAACTCGGCAGCCAGAGCAGCCTGCTCGGCCCGTTCTTCCGCGAGGGCGCGCCGGAACGGCCGCCCGGCGCGCAGATCGTCGAGAATCCCACCGCGCCGGAGATCGTCGTATACGGCACGGTCACCGATAATGACGGCACGGCGATAGCGGGGGCGATGATCCAGGTCTGGCAGACCAGCGAACGCGGCTTGTACGATTTGCAGGAGCGCGACGGCGAAGCCATGGACATGCGCGGCGTGTTCCGCACCGATGCGGAGGGCCGGTATTTTTTCCGCACGGTCCGGCCGCTGGGGTATTCGATCCCGATGGACGGGCCGGTCGGCGCGCTCGTGCATGCGCAGAAGCGGCACGGCATGCGGCCGTCGCACATCCATTGCCTGATCACCGCCGAAGGCCACCGCGAGCTGGTGACGGCGCTGTATTTCGGCGACGATCCGCACGTCGAATCCGACACGGTGTTCGGGGTGTCGCAGTCCCTTGTGGTCGATGCTGTCGATGATCCTGACAGCCCGATCCCCGGCCTGCGCGCGGTGCACTTCGATTTCCGCCTGGCCAGGGCGGCGCCCGGCGAAACCGGCCGGGTGGGCGCCGATCCGACGAAGCTGGCAAGGGCGGCGGCGTGATGGCGCGGCGGATTGTCGATATCTCCTCGCCGCTGAAGGCCGGCATCGCCAGCGACCCGCCGGATATGCTGCCGCGGATCGAGTATCTGGATCACCACCAGACCGCTCCGATGATGGCGGACTACATGGGCATCCGGGTCGATCAGCTCCCGGACGGCGAGTATGCCGCGGTGGAGCGGGTGGAGATCAGCACCCATAACGGCACCCACATGGACGCGCCGTGGCACTTCTTCTCCAGCATGAACCACGCGCTGAAGCCGGGCGGCGAGCCGTCCTGGCGGATCGACGACGTGCCGCTGGACTGGTGCTACCAGCCCGGGGTGAAGCTGGATTTCCGCCATCTGCCCGACGGCTACGTCGCGACCCCGGGCGACGTGGAGGCGGAACTGAAGCGCATCGGCCACGCGCTGCGTCCGCTGGAAATCGTCCTGGTCAACACCGCCGCCGGCGCCCGCTACGGACACGACGATTTCGTCGATACCGGCTGCGGCATGGGCAAGGCGGCGACGCTGTGGCTGGCCGAGCGCGGCGTGCGCGTCGTTGGCACCGATGCCTGGAGCTGGGATGCGCCGTTTTCCTTCACCCGCGAGAAGGTCCGGGCCACCGGCGACGTCAGCCTGATCTGGGAAGGCCACCGCGCCGGCCGGGAGATCGGCTATTTCCAGATGGAAAAGCTGGGCAACCTGGCGGCGCTGCCGGGCGACGGATTCGACGTGGTGTGCTTTCCGGTGAAAGTGCATCGAGCCTCGGCCGGATGGACCCGGGCGGTCGCGATTTTCAACGATTGACCCGGGCGGAGCGGCGGGCGAAGACACCGGTAACCGATACCGCCCGGATGTCCGTCTTGCATGCTGTTTAACTCACAGGTTTTCATCGTCTTCTTCCTGCCGGCGGTGCTCGGACTGTATTACGCGCTGGCGGAGAACCGCACCGCGCGGCAGACGGTCGTGGTGGCGGCGTCGCTCGGGTTCTACGGCTGGTGGGACGTGCGTTTCGTCCCGTTGCTGGCCGGGCTGACCGTCGCCAACTGGCTGATCGCGCGCTGGTTTGGCGCCGCGCGGCAGCTTCGGTGGATTCCGGTGCTGGGCGTGACGCTCAACCTGCTGGTGCTGGCGCTGTTCAAATACGCTGATTTCTTGCGCGGCACGGTCTTCGGGTTGCTTGGAGAGAGCTGGCAACCGTGGGATCTGATTTTGCCCCTGGGGATCAGCTTCTTCGTCTTCCAGAAAATCTCCTACCTCATCGATCTCCGCCGCGGTGATCGGCATTTCTACAGCTTTCTCGACTTCTGCATGTTCGTTACGTTTTTCCCGCAGCTCATCGCCGGGCCGTTGGTGCGGCACAACGAGATTATCCACCAGTTCAGTGCTGATCCGAGACGCCCGGAGGTGTGGGCGAACCTTTCGCGCGGATTTATCCTGTTCCTGATCGGCGTTACGAAAAAAGTCGCGCTGGCCGACACTTTGGCGAACCCGGCGGACGCCCTGTTCCATAAGGCGCAGCAAGCCTCGCTGGGCCTGATCGAGGCGTGGACCGCCGCCGCCGCCTACACGTTGCAGATCTATTTCGACTTCTCCGGTTATTCCGACATGGCGATCGGCCTGGCGCTGATGTTCGGCCTGGCGCTGCCGTTCAACTTCAACGCGCCCTACCGGGCCGTCTCAGTGCGCGACTTCTGGCGCCGCTGGCACATGACACTGAGTCGTTTCCTGCGCGACTATCTGTATATTCCCCTCGGCGGCAACCGCGCCTCGGCCGTGCGGCAGGCGGTGAACGTCATCGCGACGATGCTGCTCGGCGGCCTTTGGCATGGCGCCAACTGGACGTTCGTTGCCTGGGGTGGCCTGCACGGGGTCGCTCTGGCGGTGAACCACGTCTGGGCAGGGCGCGGCTTCCGCCTGCCGAACGGCGCCGCCTGGCTGCTGACATTGCTGTTCGTCATGGCGGCCTGGGTGTTGTTCCGTTCGCCGACGTTCCATCAGGCGGGCCAGATCCTTGGCAGCATGGCCGGGGCGCACGGGCTCGGTGCCGTGTCGCTGGACCGGGAGTTCGTCATCGCTTTGGTCCTCGGCGCCGCCGTTGCCTTGCTCGGGCCGACCAGCCAGGAAGCCGCTCTGAGCTTGCTGCGGCCGCGGGCGTGGCTGGCGGTCCCGGCCGGAGCGTTGCTGGCCTATTTGCTTTTGCTGATCGGTGGCCGTCTGCCCAATGTCTTCATCTACTTCCAGTTCTGACCCGCCCGCGGCATGGCGCCGCTTTTTCGGGCTTGCCGCCGGCTCGGCCGCGGCGTTCGTCGCCGCGATCTACGGCTTTATCGTCGTGGTCGATCCCTGGGGTATGCTGCCGTTGTCATTGCCGTTCGACCGCGTCACGGTCACCAGCAATCAGCGCTTCTCCTACCCGATGCTGGCCCTTTCGCCGCGATTCGACAGCGCGGTTTTCGGCACGTCCACCAGCAGGCTGCTGCGCCCGGACGCGCTCAATCCGGCGTTCGATGCACGCTTCGCGAACCTGGCGATGAACGATGCGACGACCTTCGAGGTGTCCAGTTTGTTGCGCGTGTTTCTCCGCGCCCATCCGGAACCGAAAGTGGTCGTCATCGGCCTGGACGCGCGCTGGTGCGTCACCGGAGACTCCTACGAGAAGCTCACGCCCCGGCCGTTTCCAACGTGGATGTATGAACGAAGCCGCTGGCGCGGCTATGCCGAGATGTTCAACCTGTATGCCGCGCAGGAAGCCGGCAAGGAATTTGGCGTGCTGACCGGCCTGAAGAAGCCCGACATGGGCCGCGACGGATACACCAGGTTCGTTCCACCCGAGTCGCAATATGATCCTGTGCGCGTGGCCGAGCATATGAAGGAGTGGAATGCCGTCACGCCGGGCGGCGCGCGCTCCGGGCCGCCCGATACGTGGCGCTTCCCGACGCTGGAGATCCTGCGCGATGATCTGTCGCTGCTGCCGCCGGCGACCCGGAAGGTTCTGTTCTTCCCCCCTTATAACCATCGGATGCTGCCTTTGCCGGACACCGAGGGCGAGGTCGTGCTGAACGAATGCAAGCGTCGCGTGGCCGATCTGGCGCGGCCCCTGGCAAATGCCGTAGTTGTCGATTTCCTGCTGCCGAGTCCGATCACCGCCGTGGATGACAACTACTGGGATGGATTGCACTACAGGACATTCATCGGCGACCGGATTGCGCTGGACCTGACAGCAGCGGGGAAGGGGGAGAGCTCAACGGATTATCGGGTTCTTTTCTTGAGCGCGACCGATCAAAAGCTGCCCTGAGAACGGCTGGGCCGGTTGTACTCAACCCTGCGTTGGCTCGTGGTCAGTTATCTCATTATGCGACCTGGAGTTCGATGCCCGGCCGTCCGAGCGGGTTTCGGGCAAAGCAAGCTGTAACACGGATTAAAGGGATTAAGGCTAAGATTACACTGAAAGATCGAACGCCTCTCGCGGAGCCGTGCCGCCGGATGCCGGGGCGCTTCATGCGCCGGTATCGCGTCGGTGGAATCTGTGCCCTTAATCTGCACAATCTGTGTTACATCTTGCTTCGCACTGCTGCCGCCAAAGCGGACCGTTGTGCTTCCCCGGACCGTCGCCGCACGGCATGCACCGCGCGGGTAGCTCGTCCATCGCGATACCCCGCACCGGCGGCGAGGCTGCGCCTACGGAACCGGCGGCCGATCGAGCTGCATCAGTGGTTGCCCGGCGCGGATCATCGTGCCCTGAGTCACGCCGTCGCACAGCCGGAAACCCCGGGGCGCGAACACGAGGATCGTCGATCCGTGTTCGAACCAGCCCATTTCCTCGCCCTTTTGCAGCGTCACGTCGCACGGGAACCGCCGCCGCCCGGTATCGCGGCGGTCGAGCGGCATCTCCAGGAATCGCAGCCGGATGCCCGCCACCAGAATCGCCGCAACCGCCACCAGGGTCATGGCTTGTCCGCTTCCGGTCAGGACCGTCCGGATCACCGCCCGCTCGTTCTTGCAGAACAGCCTCTCGACGCGTTTCAAAGCGATCGGGTTCACGTTCCACGTATCGCCGCCGATATGGGTCACCGACTCGACCCGGCAGTCATGCGGCGCATGGAACCGGTGGTACATGCTCGAAGTCAGCCGCAGCGTGACGTAGCACCCGTCCCGGAACACCGCCGCCTGGTCGTCGTCGCCCAGCAGTTCATCCAGCCCATACGGGAAGCCCTTCACCTGCAGCACCTGCCCGTCCTCTACCCGGCCAGACGACCCAACGATCGCGTCGCAGGGGCTGACCAGAACCTCGGGGTCCATGTCCATCGGCCGGGCGCCGTCCTTCAATCGGCGGGTGAAGCAGTCGTGCATGCTGCGAAACCGGGCCTCCTTCGCATCGCTCAGGTCCAAATCGGCGAAGAAACGCCAGCAGCCGATCGAGAGGTCGCGCACCAGCGGATTTTCGATCTTGCTGAACCAGCCGACAAAGCGGGTTGCCAACCGCCGCGGAATCCGGTTGGTGACCAGGAAGTTCAGATCCTCCTGCTGCACAATCTTCATTATGGCTGAGTGCAAAGTCATGGGATCAGTTACGTTTCCACCGTAGGCAAAGCGAAATCCACCTTCATGTTAGTCCTGTTCTACACTATCGCAGGCGCCGCCGCACTGGCGTTGCTGTTTGTCAAACTCCGGGCACGGCTGAAACTGTCCCTGGCGAAACACCGGTCCCTGACCGGACACTCCCGCATGGCGCGGCGGGTCGCGGCGCTGATCCCATTTTACGAATACGGCGAAGACGAGTTTCTCCGCTGCGACAATCCGCCCGAGGACATCGCTGTCCGCCGCCGCAACGCTCTGGCTCAGCTCTCCAGCCTGTATCGCGAGCGGTTCGCCAAAACAACCGCGCTCACGGCGGAAGCGGCCGACTCGATCTCCGATCTGCAATTCACCGCCGCCTATCGCGTCCCGTTTCAGTTCAGCAGCGTGGTTCGCAGGCATTTGCCGTCCGGGTCCTTCGTGGCGTCGTCATCGGGGGTGACTGTCACCGACCTGGACGGGAACGTTTTCTACGACCTGACCGGTTCGTACGGGGTGAACCTTTTCGGACATGATTTCTACAAGGACTGCATCGCGCGCGGTGCCGAACGCGTCAAGGATCTCGGGCCGGTGCTCGGGTCGTATCACCCGGCGGTCGCCTATAACGTGCGGCGCCTGCGCGCAATCTCCGGCCAGGATGAGGTTTCGTTCCACATGTCGGGGACGGAAGCCGTCATGCAGGCGGTCCGGCTGGCGCGATACCATACCGGCAGATCGCATCTGGTTCGTTTCTGCGGCGCCTATCATGGCTGGTGGGGCGATGTGCAGCCGGGCATCGGCAACCCGTCCCCCGCGAACGACACCTATACGCTGTCGGAAACCTCCGAACGCACGCTGGATGTGCTGCGCACGCGGCGCGACATCGCGTGTGTCCTGGTCAATCCGCTTCAGGCGCTGCATCCGAATGCCGGAGCACCGTCGGATTCGTCGCTGGTGGACAGTTCCCGCAAGGCCGGCTTTGACCGCGACGCCTACACAAGTTGGCTGCAAGCGCTGCGCCGCGTCTGCGACGAGCGCAACATCGTGCTGATCTTCGACGAGGTCTTCGTCGGCTTCCGCCTCGCCCCGGGCGGCGCCACGGAATATTTCGGGGTCCGCCCCGATCTGGTCACCTACGGCAAGACCCTCGGCGGCGGCCTTCCGGTCGGCGTCCTCTGCGGCCGCCGCACACTCATGAAGCGCTACCGAGCCGATCGGCCCGTCGATGTATGTTTCGCGCGCGGGACGTTCAATTCGCATCCCTATGTCATGGGGGCGATGCAGGAGTTCCTCCAGCGCATCGAAACGCCGGAGATTCTCGACCTTTATCAGGACCTGGATCGCGTCTGGAACGGCCGCGCGGAGCATCTGAGCCGGCGCCTGCGTGAAGAAGACCTTCCGGTCGAGGTCGCCAATCTGTCGTCGATCTGGACCGTGTGCTACACGCGCCCGTCGCGATACAACTGGCTTCTGCAATATTATCTGCGCGCCGAGGGCCTGGCGCTTAGCTGGGTCGGCACCGGCCGGCTGATCTTCAGCCTGAACTTCACGGAAGCCGATTTCGCCGCGGTCGCGGACCGGTTCGTGTCCGCCTGCCGGGCGATGCAGCGGGATGGCTGGTGGCGGCCGGAGGATGCCGCCGCCACCAACAAGTCGATCAGGCGCCGGATTCTTCTTGAGATGCTGACCCATCGGCGCGCCGCGCGGCCGTCGCCTTGATCAGCTTCGCCGGTGAGCGGTAATACAGCCTGATATCGTTGAACGGATCCGTTATGATCTTGGTCATCCAGGCCAGCCCGGTCTGGACGTCCTTGGTCAGGCAGAGCTGGATGGTGCGGAACGCCAAACCGCCCAGCCCGACGGCGAACCACAGATAACCGACGTGCTTGGCGAACTCCATCGTCGTCCGCGCCGGGGTGAAAAATCCGAACAGTGACGGATCAGCCACGATCAGCAGCGGCGAAAGAACCCACACGGCCATAAGAACGATCTTGCGGCGGATGTTGTAGCCGACCTTGACGGCTTCTTTGTATTCGTTGGTGACGTGGTTGACTTCGTCGTAGTCCATCGGCTCGAAGAAGAAATGGCCCGCCTGCCGGCTGATCATCGCCACGAGCCAGCCGATCAGGGCGGCCATCGCGGGATCGTCGAACATCAGGATATAGGCGAAGAGAAAACTGATCGCGCTGAGCAGATGCAGCGACTGGTTGACCAGGCTGTGGTGGTAATAGCGGTGATCGTCCCACCTTTGGGTGCGCAGGGTCTCAACAAAACCAGGCATTGTTCAATCCTTCTTCCGGACGTCGGTTGGGTTTGATGGAGTTACGGCGTTCCGCTGGCGGCGGCGGCTTCACCCAGCCTGACGAACCGGATCAGCCAGAAATGGCCGAGCGGGGGCAGGGCGCGCCGCTCCAGGATGCGGACCGCGCCGGAAGCCTCGGCCCAGCGCACATAGCGGTCCCAGGGAAATTCGGTGCGCCAGCCCAGCCGGCTGGTCAGCGGCATCAGCCATTTTTCGATCGTGCCGCGCAGGCCCTTCTCGGCGCCCAGGCGGCTGGTGAGGATGATTTCTCCGCCGGGCCGCACGACGCGGGCGAATTCGTCCAGCGCCTTTTCCGGGTTCGGAATGGCGGTGACGACATATTGCGCCACCACCACGTCGAAGGAGGCGTCGGGGTAGGTCAGGTGCTCGGCATCCATAACCTCCAGCGCCTCGACATTGTCCAGGCTCAGCGTCTTGACCCGTTGGCGGGCCTTGTCGAGCATGGTTTCGGCGATGTCGATTCCGGCGACGCGGGAGGTCTTCGCGTAGTCGGTCAGCGACAGGCCGGTTCCAACCCCGACCTCCAGGATATGGCCGCCGATGCGTTCGGCGGCGATGACGGCGGAGCGGCGTCCCTGGCGGAACACGGGTCCAAAAACGATATCGTATACCGGCGCCCAGCGGTCGTAAGCCGCTGCGACCCCGTCCCGGTCCATGGTTGTCACACTTGCCAAACTCTTTGCTCCCGCTCGGCACGATGGGCGGCGTCGCCGTACCATCGTGTAGCCCTGGTGAATGCACTCCAGCCGCTTTTATGCATGGATCGGGGTGGTGGGAACTGGCGGAGAGTTGCAGATTGATGACATTTTTACTTCAACTCGAAAAAGGATTGGCCCGGCGCAGCCGCCATGTCGCTTGAATGACGGCATCTGGACAGGCCGCCGAAAGGCCGGTACGGTGGCTTCCGGACAATTGAGAGTGCCCGGCTACCATGACACCCAGCGGCAAACTTCTCGCCTGGATCAGACCGCGGAGCGCGGACCAGTTCGTGGCAGCCTTTGTCGGTGAAGGCGCGGCTGCCGGCGCCCGAACCGGCTTCGTGGGGCGGGAGCCGGCGGTGCAGGTCTGCGGATCACCGGACGAGGCGCGGCGGTGGATCGAGGATCAGGCCGCGGCGTTTGCGTTGCCGATCGAGTGGGTGAGCGAGGCGCCGGGGGCTTGACGCTAGTCGGGCGAGACCGCCGGATGTATCAGCGTGACCGGTGCACGGCCGAGTTTCCGATACACCGTAAAGTCGGAATCCAAAGTCAATACGGCATGATTTTCATGGGTCTCCGCCATACGAAGAATGCAGGCATCGGCCAGGGACATCGGTCAGGGGACACGTATCAACGATGGCTCTCATCGCGTCCGAAGCCCTTCAGATGCTCGGGATTCGAACCAAGGTCCGGAACGCCGGACTCGATTACCCCGAGCGCATTTTTCATAAGCTCTGCAAGGTCCCGGGGCAGCGTTGCCGCGGGTGGCGACTCGATCACGAGCTGCAGCCCTTCCTCGACCAAATCTCTGAGTTTGCGGCCACGCAGCGCCGCCTCCGCCTTAGCCTGACGGTAGAGAGCATCCGGTAGTTCGACGGTCGTCTTCATCGCAAGCCCCTCCTGCGCCACAAACCATAAAGCAAAATTGACGCGTATAGGGGAAACCGATCAACACACGGCTAACTCAGCACGAACCCCTCGTATCCCCTCGCCGCGACATCGGCGCAAATCGCCCGATACTGCACCATCCCGCCGGCATATGGCATGAACACCCGCGGCTTGCCCGGCACGTTCGCGCCGAGATACCAGGAATGCGTCGCCAGCGGCAGCAGAGTGGCGTTGGCCGCTTCATTGACCTGATCCACCCACCGGTCCACCGCCTCGGGCTTCGGCTCGATGCGCTTCAGACCCCGGGCGCGCAGATGGGCAATGCAGTCGGTAATCCATTCCACGTGTTGCTCGATCGCCACAGGCATATTGCATAGCACGGATGGACTGCCCGGACCCGTGACGGTGAACAGGTTCGGGAACCCCGCGACCTGCAGCCCGAGGTAGTTGCGCGGCCCGGCCTCCCACGCCTCCGCCAGGGGCACGCCGTTGCGGCCGCGGATATCCATCCGCAGCAGCGGCCCGTTCATCGCGTCGAAGCCCGTGGCGAAGACGATGATGTCCAGCGGATAATCGCCCTCCCGCGTCCTGATCCCCTCCGGCGTGATCCGTTCTATCGGCGCGGCGCGGACATCGACCAGCGACACATTCCCGCGGTTGTAAGACTCGAAATAACCGGTATCGATTGGCGGACGCTTCGCGGCGTAGGGATGGTCGATATCGGCCAGCTTCGCCGCGGTTGCCGGGTCTTTCACGATCTCCCTGATCTTGCCGCGGATGAACGCGGCGGCCGTATCGTTTGCTTCCTTGTCCACCAGCAAATCCTGAAAGGTCGCGCGGAACTGCAAACCGCCCTTTTCCCACGCGGCTTCGTACAGAGCCTGTCGTTCCCCGGCCGGGGTCTCGCGCGCCAGACGTTCGGAAATCAAGAACGGATGGCCATTCGGCGTCGCCCGCGTCGTTCTCCTGATCTCGGCTGTGTTCTCCCTGACCCAGCGCCTGAACTCGGCGGTCAGCGGAACATTGCGGGCCGGCACACTGTAATTCGCGGTGCGCTGGAAGACGGTCAGGTGAGCGGCCGTTTCCGCAATGACCGGGATGGCCTGGATGCCGGTGGACCCGGTGCCGACGATACCGACGCGCTTGCCGCTGAAATCGACGCCGTCATGCGGCCACTGCCCGGTGTGGTACCAGTCCCCGGCGAAGCTCTCCAGGCCGGGGATTTTCGGCACGTTCGCAGTGGACAGGCAGCCGACGGCGGTGATCAGGAAGGTTGCGGAGAATTCCTCCCCGGCCTCGGTGCGCACATGCCAGCGGTTCGCCGCTTCGTCGTAATGCGCCGATGCCACGCGGGTATTGAAACGGATATCGCGCTTCAGATCGAAACGATCAACTACGTGGTTGAGGTAGCGCATAATCTCCGGCTGTTGCGGATAGCGTTCCGACCACTGCCATTCCCGCATCAGGTCTTCGTCGAAGGAATAGCAGTAGGCATGGCTTTCGGAATCGCACCGCGCGCCCGGATAGCGGTTCCAGTACCAGGTGCCGCCGACACCGCCGGCTGTCTCCAGCACCTGCACGGACAGGCCGAGCCGATCGCGCAAACACAGCAGTTGATACAGGCCGGAAAAGCCCGCGCCGACGATCAGCGCATCCAGGTCGCGGGTTTGGCTGGATTTGGCTTCCGGGGCTGACGTCATGTTGCACTCCCTGCTGTCTGGCGGTCGCGCAAGCTGTGCACGGTCCCGCCCGGGACGCAATCCGCACAAGACCCGTCGCGTTCCGGCAGCACAACGCAAAGTAGCGGTCGCTGTTAATTCCGCAGTATCGCGGACATGGCTGTTCGCATAAATCCTGGCCGGCCACCTGAACGCGCCGGTGCCAACGCAACCCTGATCCGCGGACGCGCCCGCAGCACCGGGTCTTCAACGAAGACGTGCAGCAGCCAGGCCACGGGAACCGCCACTGCGATGGAACCGACCGCGAGTGCGAACACCCTGGCAAACGGGGATGCCAGCGGCAGTGACTGCACCACCGGTCCGGCGAGGAACAATCCGATTGGATGTGTCAGGTAGAAGGGATAACTGATCGCCCCGAAAAAATGCGAGACGCGGGCGCGCAGGAAACCAAACTTTCCCGCGACGACCGCGCCCACCAGAGCGGTAGCGCCGAGAATTTCAAAGCAGCGGGACACGCCGCCAAAGCCGAACAGCAGGTTTGTTATGACTAAAGCAACGATCGCGGCGCCGATGATCGATTTCCGTCTCCAGATGGCTGGCGGAACCAATGAAATCGATGCGCCCAGAATGAAGGCCGGCACGAACACGACATAGGGGTTGCCGCGAAAGAACGGTACCGCGGCAATTGAAAGGACAAGAGCCACCGCCATTCTCCAGCCAATCCCACGGGTCAGGCACCAGATCGCAAAGAGCTGCAGGCTCGCGGCAACCTCAACCTGCAATGTCCAGAGCACGCCGTTCAGGCTGCGATGCACCAGCAGCATGTTCAGGACCAGTTCCCGTGCGGAAGCGTCGGTCAGCAGCCCCAGCGGCAGGGCGCTCATGATCGCCACCGGGAACAGCCGATACGTTCGCGAACATACGTAATCCGGCAGATCGGCAACGAACCTGAAATCCTTGCGCTGATAAGACGTCCACAGGACGTATCCGCTCAGCACGAAGAAGACCATCACCGCCGACTCGGCCGGGACCAGCAGGGATACCAGGCGCAGCGCGATGTCGGTGCCGTTCATTCCGGAGAAATTCCGGATGCTCGACTCCCACATTGTCAGGCCGCCGATGGCCATGAAGCAGTGGCCCACCGCGACGGACAGTGCGGCAAGACCCCGCAAGCCGTCGAGCGCATGATTCCGTTGGGATTCGGGCAAGACGCTGGCCGGTGCCGAGACCTGTCTGACGGTCCCGGAGGCCTTCGCGCGCGGCCGGCCCGGCGCGGCTCCGATCGCAACCGTCATGTTGGTCGCGCTTCCATCAAGGGACGCATCGCGACGGCCATGTTGCTAAGGAGCCAATGGCGCCCTCTGGCTCGAACCGTGCCGGGGGGTTGAGACTCGGTTCCGGCAATCGCATCCACCCCGACTCGCGCTTAAAGTCTTACTTGTGCAAGGAATGCGTACGTAACTCGAAATCCGCTTGCCAGTTATAAAGCCGCCCCTTCGCTCACATTCGCGTGATCATGCGCTTCTGCTACCGCGTGCCTTCGGCTTGCGCACGGGCCTCCGGCCGCCCGGTTTCGCCACCAGCGAATCCGGCAACTACGCATCCGCGCTGAACTGCAGCCGGGCCAACCGCGCATAAATGCCGCCCTCGCGGATCAGCGAGTCGTGCGTCCCCGTCGCCACCACCCGCCCCGCATCCAGCACGACGATCCGGTCCGCTCCGCGCACGGTCGCCAGCCGGTGCGCGATGACGATCGTCGTGCGGTCGCGCGACAGCGTCGCCAGCGCCTGCTGCACCGCCAGTTCCGACTCGGCATCCAGCGCGCTGGTCGCCTCATCCAGCAGCAGCACCGCCGGGTCCCGCAGGATCGCCCGGGCAATGGCGATGCGCTGGCGCTGGCCACCCGACAGGCGGATGCCTTTCTCGCCAAGAAATGTGTTGTACCCGGCGGGCAGCAGATCGATGAAATCGGCATGGGCCGCTTTCCCGGCGGCACGGATTTCGTCCTCGGTCGCATCCGGCCGGCCGTAGCGGATATTCTCCAGCGCCGAAGTGCCGAAAATCACCGGGTCCTGCGGGACGATCCCGATCTGCCGCCGCACATCCGCGGGATCCGCCCGCGCGATATCGACGCCGTCGAGGCGTATGACCCCCCGCTCCGGATCGTAGAAGCGCAGCAGCAGTTGCAGCACGGTGGTCTTGCCGGCACCGGAGGGCCCGACCAGCGCCACTGTCTCCCCCGGGGCCACCTCCAGCGAGAAATCCGCCAGCGCGGCGGTATCCGGCCGGGCCGGGTAGCTGAACGTGACGTCCTCGAACGCGACCCGTCCCTCCGGCCGCGACGGCAGGTGGATCGGCCGCGCCGGGGCGGTGATCGCCGGCCGCTCATTCAGCAACTCCCGCAGCCGATCGGCCGCACCCGCGGCGCGCTGGAGCTCGCCGAACAACTCGCTCATTTGCGCGCCGGAGGTCGCGGTCAGCACCGCATAGAACACGAACGCCGACAGGTCGCCGCCCGTCATGTGGCCGTAGATCACATCGCGTCCGCCGACCCACAGGCTGAAGACGATCGCGCCGAAGCCGAGCAGGATGACGATCAGGATCTGCGTCGCCCGGGTCCTCACCCGGCGCAGGGCCGCGCCGACGGACCGCTCCACCTCGGCGGCGAAGCGGGCGCGGTCGATCGGTTCGTGGGTGAACGCCTGCACCGTGCGCAGGGCGTTGATGGTCTCCTCGGCGTAGGAGCCGATATCGGCGACGCGGTCCTGCGCGACGCGCGACAGCCGCCTTTCCCGCCTGCCGAACAGCACCAGCGGCACGACCACCAGCGGCACCACCAGCAAGACGATCCCCGCCAGCTTCGGGCTCGTGAACAGCAGCATGGCGAAGGCGCCGAGCAGCAGGATCGTGTTGCGCAGCCATTGCGAGATGGCCGAGCCGATGAGTGTCTGCAGCACGGTGATGTCGGCGGTGAGGCGGGTCAGCAGGTCGCCGACGCGGGCGGTCTCGAAGAATGCCGGGGACAGCGAGACGACGCGATTGAACATGTCCCGTCGCAAATCCGCGGCGACCCGCTCGCCGAGCCAGGAGACCAGGTAGAAGCGGGCGGCGGTGGCAAAGGCGAGGGCGGCGACGATGGCGACCATCGCCATCGCGGCGTGATCGAGATGCGCCGTGTCGCCGGTGGCGAAGCCGATATCGATCAGCCGCCGCAATCCCTGGCCCAGTGTCAGCAGCAATCCGGCGGCGGTCAGCAGCGCCGCCGCGGCTCCGAAGGTGCGGAGCCCATACGGCCTGAGATAGGGAATCAACAGGCGGAGCGGCGCGACTCGCAGGCGCGGCCGGGTAGGCGGGGTCGTCGGCTCGATGGCCAATGGCAGTGCTCCTGAGGGTTGCAGACGACCCTCACACAGGCAGAGCCGGGCGAGCGGTCATAACATGACCAATTTTGCATGTCCGCCGAGGGTTCAAGCGTTGACCCGCCGG
The DNA here is from genome assembly GCA_903851415.1 of uncultured Rhodopila sp. Taxonomy (GTDB): domain Bacteria; phylum Pseudomonadota; class Alphaproteobacteria; order Acetobacterales; family Acetobacteraceae; genus Rhodopila. The sequence goes on from CAINOE010000189.1 coordinate 73,073, forward strand.
TATAATGTGGCTGAATGAAGACAGAGGAGACGTCCCATAAGGAGAATGCGGCTGTGACATGGACACGGATAACCGACCCCGAGCTGGTCGCGGCCCGGCTGCCCGCCTGGTTCGCGAGCCGCATGGTCGGCTTGCGCGGATCCTTCGGACTGCTGCTGACGACGGGGGACGTGCTGCGGGTGACGTCAATCGCCGCTGCCCATCTGTCCTCGGACGGGACGATCCTGCTGGATGTGCTGCTCGATCTGGCGGGCGTGCCGGATGGGGTGGATCACGCCTGGCGGATGAAGCATTACCTCGGGTCGCCGGTCCCGGGTGCCACGGTGGCCACGGTGAACCTGGCGCATATCGTCGCGGCGGTGGAGTTCACGGTCGCGGAGATGGCGGCGCAATCGGGCGATCCGTCGGTCGGGTATGGCGATGAGATCGACGATTCGCCGGCGCCCGCTTCGCCGGAGGCGGTGTCGCAGAGTACGGAGTAAAGTTCGTGTCATGGCCGGATTCAGTCCGGCCATCCGCGACTTTACCGGGTCAGGCACCGCAATTCGTGGATGGCCGGCACAAGGCCGGCCATGACACAAAAGATACGGCGATCGGCCCTTGATCTTTACCCCTGGTTCGCCTGGTCCAGGTTCACACCCACGAACACCGGCTGACCGTTGCGGATCACCCGCAGCGCCACCGCATGATCGCTCCCGCCCATCGCCGAACGCATCGCCTTGACCGCCTCGCCCGGAGACGAAACCGCGTGCGTGCCGACGCCGACGATCACGTCGCCCGGCTGCAGGCCGGCGGCCTCGGCCGGAGACCCCGGCTGCACGCCCTGCACCAGCGCGCCCTTCACACTGTCCGGCACGTCAAGCTGGCTGCGCGCATCCGGTGACAGCGGCGCGAGCGACAGGCCGAGGCGCCCGTGATGCTCGCCACTGCTGCCATGGTTGTCGTTGCTGGCGGTCTGCTCGTTCGGCAGAGTGCCGACTTTCACCGTCACGTCCTGGCTCTGGCCGTCACGCAGCACGGTCAGGTGCGCGTCCTGCCCCGGCTGGATCCCGGCCACGTTCACCGCCAGGTCCCGGGGATCGGCGATCTTTGTGCCGTTCACCGCCTGGATCACGTCGCCCGGCTGCAGGCCGGCCTCGGCCGCGGGGCTGTCGGGCTGCACGCCGGCCAGCAGCGCGCCGCCGTTCTGCTTCAGGTGCAGCGCCTGCGCCGTCGTCGGCGTGATCGACTGCGCCTCCACACCCACATAGCCGCGCGTCACCTTGCCGCCATGCTCAAGCTGAGCGGTCACCGTCCGGATCATGTCGGACGGAATGGCGAAGCCGATGCCGATGGACCCGCCGGAGGGCGACAGGATCGCGGTGTTCATGCCGATGACCTTGCCATCCTGCGTGAACAGCGGCCCGCCCGAGTTGCCCTGGTTGATCGGCGCATCGATCTGGATGAACTGGTCGTACGGACCCTCGCCGATATCGCGGCTGACCGCGGAGACGATGCCGGCGGTGACAGTGCCCCCGAGGCCGAACGGATTGCCCATCGCGACGACCCACTCACCCGGCTTCACGTCGCGAGAGTTGCCGAGCGTGATGAACGGCAGCGGCTTCGGCGACTCCACCTTCAGCACCGCAATGTCGGTGCGCGGATCGGTGCCGACGACCTTCGCCGGCAGCACGGTGCCATCGTCCAGCGTGACGCTGACGGAGCGCGCGTTCTTGACCACGTGGTTGTTGGTGACGACCGTGCCGTTGGCATCAACGATGAAGCCCGAGCCGCGTGCCTCGACCGCGCGCTCTTGCTCCTGCTGGCCGTGCGGGATCATCTGGTTGAACGGGAAGGGAAGCTGCGGCATCTGGCCGTGCTGCGGGCCTGCGTCCTCATCTTGTTCCTCCAGCGCCGCCGGGGTGGCGCGGAACTTCGTGGTGATGGAGACGACGGCCGGCTTGACCTGGCTCACCAGGTTGGAGAAGTCGGGCAAGGTGTGGGGTTGAAGCTGCGCGCCAGGCGGGTTGACCGGCGCAGCGTCGTCGGCCCACGCGTTGTGGCCGAGTGCATAGCCGCCCAGGCTGGTGCCGGCGAGCAGCACCGCGGCAAGCGCCGCCCGGCGTGCCGGATGACGTTGTGGTTGAGCGTTCATAAAAGGCGTCTCCTGTTTCGAGTGCAGTTCCTGAGCCGGTTTCGATGCAGCAAACGTGATCGTCTGCTGCATCAACGACGGCGTGAACATGCGGTTCAGGAGATAACCGTTCTCTGCGCGGAGCAATTAAACCGGCGTCATGCGCATTAATACTTGTTTAGGCGCCCCGGTTTCTATCAGGCGTGGCGAGGCGGCAACAGGGTCGCTGTCCGGCGCCGCAGCAGCGCGATGCCGGCCAGGCCGGTGCCCAGCAGCGCCAGCGTGCCCGGCTCCGGCAGATCATACTCGGCCTCCGCCGCGATAATCGCGTGGCCAGCCGCCGTGGGATGCAAGCCGTCCCAGAACAGGTAGCCGCCCGGATTGGTGCAAACCGAGCCGCCGCCGGTATAGGGGCCCGTGTAGCAGGGGTCCGTTACGTCGGCGAATCCGTACCCCGATGGATCGGCGATCGCGCCATCGAGCAGGCTGTAGGTATCGACGATCGTGACGGAAATGCCGTCTGTTGCCGCCAAATTCTGCAGCCCGGTCGCGAGGGTGGCGTCATAGACCTGGCTCAGCGCGGTCGCCGCTCCGCCCGCCGCCGTCGACTCCGGGGTCAGCCCGAGATTGGGCACCAGCGGCACAACAAAGTTCTTCGCGCCCTCGGCGGCGAGCGTGCTGATGGCGGCCGTTTCGACCGCGGCCGCACCCTCCGCGTCGCTCACCGGGGTCGAGCTGCCGGCGAGGATGTTGCCCAGGTCGTTGGCGCCGATCCAGACTGAGTAGAGGGCGGTTGATGGCGCGGAACTGCCGTGAACGCTGTTGAACATGTTGATCTGCTGCAGCAGTGAGGGCACCGCCGGATTGTTCGAGGCCGCGTAGCCGGTCGTTGCGCCGCCAAAGGCATAGTCGTTGCCACCGGCAAGCGATGGCCTCTCCGCCCCGAGCCCGAGATTTTGCGACAGATCCTGCACCCAGGTCGGGCCGTTGGAGAATTGCCCGTTGGCGTAAGGCGCCCCCGGCTCCGCGCCGCCGGTCGCCAGATAGACGTTGCCGGCGTCGGACAGGCTGTCGCCGAACACATAGAGCGCGGAATAGGCATGCGCCGTCACCGGCGACAGCAGAACGGCACAGGCGGCGGCAATCCGGCATAACGGCGGCATGTGCGGTTTCCTTCGGGCGGACGTCTTCCCAGCCTGGAAAATCTACGGTATTCCTTGCACCATAGCAACGCCGCCGTCTCGGAGAGCCGCGTGAAGGCGAGACACGCAGCGTTTCATCCGCGCCCGCTGCATGTGCAGGGCCCGCCGGCTGACGCGGATCGGTTAAGGATGGTGTTTTCCAGACGGCCGGAATGCCCTATACCGAGCGGGCGGCCGGGTTAGCACAGCGGTAGTGCAGCGGTTTTGTAAACCGAAGGTCGGGGGTTCAAATCCCTCACCCGGCACCAGCCCTCCAAGAGATCGTGGCGGGGCGTTAACCGCTTACTGCACACAGCGTGTTTCGTCCGCCAAACGAGACGCAGCCGGCCGACCGCACCGGCCCGCCCCCGGACTGGACTCAGAATGAGCTCGTGCCCACAATGATGTGATGGCAGTCCGATCTATCAACCTCAAATTAATTGTCCCACGCGCTCCGACAGCGGCAGCGGTCAGGCAAGCCCTGTGGACGACCCATTCCGAAGTGAATAGTGCCACATCTTACTATGAGCAGTGGCTCCTGCTTCTCCGGTCACGGGGCTATGAAACGCAGGGGGACGGCCCCGGTGAGCGTCGGGTAGTCTCAACCGAAGAGGTTGAAGCGGCGGCCCTGAGCGCGGCCCGTAACGCTCAACAGATCAACCGGGTGCGGAGTTGCGATGACACGCGGACTCCTGGCACGGACTCCGATGTTCTCGACGCTCTTCGGTCACTCTACGATCTTCTGGCACCTGAGGAGACCGGCACAGGTTCCGCCCAGGCGGCAAAAGGCTTCCTCAGCCCTCTAACCGATCCTAAGAGCGAGGGTTTCCGGGCGGCGGCGGTCAAGCTGGATCGTCCCAGGCCGAATTGGCTTGCTCTGGACGACAAAGACCCGGCCCTGCTGGATGCAGCCATTGCATGGTATGGATCGGACGCATCCAGGTCGTGGCGAAGCGACACAGGAAGCCCGGCGTCGTGGCTACGGGCGGCCCGATTGGATAACCCGGCATGGCCAAGGTTATTTCGGGAGAAGCTGGACGGTCTCGCAAAGGTGTCAGCTTCTGGTCCCGAGGCTGTGATAGCCCGTCTCCGGTCGCTCCGGCTCCTCCCTCTTTTCAAACCCTTCTTCCCGGATCGAATGATCGGCACGCCTGGAGGGGTCACGCCATGGGACCGCCTGGCGTTTCGTCTGGCGGTGTCACACATCCTGTCCTGGCAGGCATGGGTCAGGCGAGCCGCCATCCAGCACGGGGAGCGCCAGAGCCGTCTTCAGGACTATCGGTCCCGTGCGGTAACCGATTTGGCGGCGGAGTTGCTGCCTCAGGTTCGAGCGTTTGAGCGTGAGCGCAGCGAGGCGTTAGGCGCTCTCGGTCTGGGACAGGCAAGCTACGTCCTTCTCCCGCGTCAGTTGCGCAGTTGGCCCGACGTCCGGGCCAGTTGGCTTGCGGCCAAAGACCGCAGCCCAGATAGATTGCGGGCGATCCTTGCTGACCATCAGACAAAGAAGCGGGGCCGGTTTGGCGATCCGCAGGTCTTCCTGTGGCTGTCTGAACCCGCTCAGCACCGGCTATGGCTGGATGATGATGTCGTCACGGTCGTGGCCACGCTCAATGCCATGCAGGCCCTCGTCGAAAGATCTCGGGAAACCGCCACAATGACGTTGCCGGATGCCCGGTTGCACCCACGAGCCGTCCAATGGTCCGCCGAAGGCGACAGCAACTTGCGGCCCTATCGGCTGGTCCGGACGGAACCGGACATCCTCGTTGCGGAAATCAGCCTGCTCCAGCGGACTGAGGATTGCGACAAGTTAAAGGATATCCGGCGGTCATTCCGCCTCGCTCCGAACCCGCAATTTGGAGCGCCAACCATCGGTAAGCGGGGGAAAAAGGCCCAGGTGACCTTCACGACCGGAGGCGACACTTTCACCGCCGTCCTCGGCAGCGCCGACCTGTTGTTTGACCGGCCGCATATGCGCAACCGGCGGACGGATCAACTTGACGCAGGCATGATTGGCCCGGCATGGCTCAAGCTCGCTCTTGATCTTGATGAGCAGCGGCCTGAAGGGTGGACTGAAGACCATGCACGCTTCACAAGACACTTCGCTGCCGCTTTAGGTCCGCTTACCAAGGCTGAAGGCTCCGTTGCAGAAGGCGCGAGGGTCCTGTCGGTTGACCTGGGCCTGAGAACATTTGCCGCGTGTTCGGTCTTCACGCTGAAAGCGGCCTGCCCAGCCCGGGCGATCGGGAAACCTGCGCCGCTATCGTTTGAGCTACAGGTGAACGGCCGGGTCATGTGGGCTGCTCATGAACGCTCGTTTCCCCTCGAATTGCCAGACGAAGAACCATCCGGGGACGGACAACAGTGGCGCGTTGCCGCTCGTGCCGAAATGCGCCGGGTTCGCCAGGCGCTTACACGCTCGCGCGGGTGCGCCCGCCTTGCTTCCGTGCCACCGGAGACACGCCAGATGGCCCTTGAGGCACTTCAGGTCGCACGGTCGGCCGAGGAGCCGTTTCCCTTTGAAGAGGACGTGTATGCCGTCCTGGACGGCCTGACAGCGGCGCCACAGCCGATATGGGATCGGGCCGTCGCAGACGCGCTTGTGCGTTACCGGAGAGGACTCGGGCCTGTGATTCGCGACTGGCGACGCAAGGGCCGGGAGCGTCAGCCGTTCAACCACCTGGGAAAGTCCATGTGGGCGATTGAGTATCTGACCGACCTGCGGCGCACCTTGATGTCCTGGAGCCTCCTGGGCCGGGCAAGCGGCGAAATACGGCGGCTCGATCGAACTGGCAGAGGAACCTTCGCGTCCCAACTGCTTCGGCATTTGGACAACATCAAGGAGGACAGGCTAAAGACCGGAGCAGACCTGATCGTCAGGGCCGCTATGGGCTTTGTAAGAGACAGCGCTGGCCGGTGGGAGCAACGCTTCGAGCCCTGCAACGCCATCCTGTTCGAAGACCTGTCGCGTTACCGGATGCGAACCGATCGGCCGAGACGCGAGAACTCCCAGCTCATGCGCTGGGCACATCGGGCGATACCCGCCGAGGTGAAGATGCAGGGAGCGCTGTACGCCCTTGAGGTTGTCGAGACGGCAGCAGCGTTTTCCAGCCGTTACCATGCCCGAACCCTAACCCCTGGTCTCCGTTGCAAAGCCCTCACGAAGGCTGATTTCGATGACAAATGGCTCCGCGATGATCTCCTTGAGGCCGGCATTGAGCTGGCGGCCTGCCGTGCCGGCGACCTCGTTCCGCACGCCGGCGGCGAGATGTTCGCTTGCCTGCGATCACGCGAGGGAGGCTTGATCCGCACCAACGCAGACCTCAACGCTGCGCAGAACCTGCAACGGCGGTTCTGGACCCGCCATGCTGATGCATTCCGGCTTCCATGCGTGCGCGTTGTGCTTCCGGAGGGCGACGTTTGGGTGCCAAAGCATCTTGGGAAGCGGCTCATTGGGGCGCTTGGCGGTCCCGGGCTACTTCGTCCGACCGGGCACGAGACAGGTTCATGCAAATGGGAGCGCGTGCGTCCTGCAAGGTTGAAGCAGCTTCTTGGCACCGATACCGGGGGGGATGACGGTGCGGCTGACCCTGACACTGAACAATTGACCGCCCTTGCCGAGGAGGCCGAAGTCCAGGCTGGCCTGGTGGAGGTATTTTTCCGCGACCCGTCGGGTATCGTTCTTCCGGAAGGTCTCTGGTATCCTGGAAAGGTCGCTTGGTCGATCGTTAAGGCAAACACGACATCCGCGCTGCGAACCAAGCTTGGCGAGCGAACCGGCCCGGTGTAGGAGGGTTTTGCCGGTCTATAGGGTCGGTATCTGCTGGTCGAAGTGCCTCGACATCGGTCTGTAACCGTTGTCACCGATCGGAACGCTTCCCTTTGCTCATTGAACCGTAAATAGCCCCCTGCGCGAACCTCAAGCGTGCGCCAAAGCCCGGGCATGTTCGCGCGCCCGCCAAAGCATTGATTTTTAAGGAGTCTGCGGTCGTGGGAATTGGGCATATGGCTCCTGTGACCGCCGACCGGCGCGGTTCGCGGGAATGGGTTCTTAACTCTCTGTAATCGCCCGAAGAATTGGCCGGGCAGTTGCATCGGGGGAGGCAAAGGGACCTGCGTTGGCACGTGGTGTAGCCGCCGAGCTGCGGCAGCGCCTGCGCCGTTGCATCGGGGGAGGCAAAGGGACCTGCGTTGGCACCATTGCCAGTGCTGTTGCAGATCGTCTTGCAGGGGTTGCATCGGGGGAGGCAAAGGGACCTGCGTTGGCACTCGTTGCTCCGTTTGAGGCCGGGCCGAAGCCCGGGTTGCATCGGGGGAGGCAAAGGGACCTGCGTTGGCACACGGAGGCGGCCAACTTCGTCCTGGGTTTTCAGGAGTTGCATCGGGGGAGGCAAAGGGACCTGCGTTGGCACTCATGTCACGCTCGCGACGCCAGAAACGCACGGGCGTTGCATCGGGGGAGGCAAAGGGACCTGCGTTGGCACCCGCAGCACAACGCGCCTGCCGCGCCTGCCGCGCCGTTGCATCGGGGGAGGCAAAGGGACCTGCGTTGGCACCTCGTCCACGCCGGCGGCCGCCGGATTGTCCGGCGTTGCATCGGGGGAGGCAAAGGGACCTGCGTTGGCACGCCAGGGTGCGCAGCTTAGCGGGATCATCAAGCATGTTGCATCGGGGGAGGCAAAGGGACCTGCGTTGGCACGCCTGGCGGGTCAATGCGCCCTCGATCACCGTGGTTGCATCGGGGGAGGCAAAGGGACCTGCGTTGGCACGGCTCTCCGGCGCTGGAAGGCGTGCGGGCGTTTGGTTGCATCGGGGGAGGCAAAGGGACCTGCGTTGGCACA
>CAINOE010000190.1 GCA_903851415.1 uncultured Rhodopila sp.
CGGCTACCTGTCCTACTCCAACCGTCACGCCGATCTGCTGTTCGAACTGATCAGCCGCCGCTACGAACAGAAAAGTACGGTCGTCACCACCAATCGCGCCTTCGCCGAATGGCGCGAGGTCTTCCCCAACGCCGCCTGCGTCGTCTCCATGGTCGACCGGCTGATGCACAACGCGGAAATCGTCTCCATCGAGGGCGAATCCTACCGCGCCAAAGAAGCCAAGGAACGCGCCGAGCGAAAGGTCAAACAGCGCCGCGGAGGCAAATCATGACGAAGCAAAAGCGCCGCAAACCACCCCGGCATGCCTGCCCGCTCTGCGCAGTGCCGCGATCCGGCCGCGGTCTGCCGCTTACCTTGCCGTTCGGCATCCCGACATACTGGTCACCCGAAGCCGCGCTCGCCATCTTCGAGTTCATCGACGACATGCGCGACGTCATTCTCGCCACCTACTGCACGCAACTCCAGGAGGCGGCGCGAAAGCAGCGGCAATCCCCGGCTGATCGGATGGTCATCCCGGACGACGAACTGCCGTTCTGACCGGCGACGCCAAATCAAGACGGGGCCGTCGGCCCCGTTCTCTATCTTCGATCTCCGAAAATTCCCGCACAGTCAGTTCGCCGCATTCATACGGCCTCAGCCTCAGGTCGCCACGGCACATCGGCAAATAACTACGGATCCACACCGGCGCTAACACGTGCCGAGGTAGCAGGTTGAAAATGTCGTGTTGAGCGCCTGAAATTGCTTGGTGCGACGCGAATCGGTGTCGGACGATTCCGTCCATGCCGACGCCGCTCGATCCCGCAACATTGCGTCGTAACGTGACTGCCTTGCGCAGCCTGTTACTGCAACGTGAGGACCAGCACGGGGCATTACTGGAACAACAGGCGCCCGAACTGCAAGCTGCGCGCAACGGGCTGAAGGAGCAGGTGCTGCGCAACGGGCAGATCAAGCTGCGCCTGAAGAAGCTGTTGCGCGAGAAGTTCGGCGCCTCGTCGGAGAAGTCGCGCGGCGCGATCGAGCAGCTCGAACTGATCCTCGGCGATCTCGAGGAGCAGACAGCGCAAGCCACGCCGTCGGAACCGAACGAGCCGGCGACACCGCCCGACAACGAGCCGCCGCGCCGCAAGCCCCCGCGCAGGCAGTTGCCTGGGACTCTGCCGCGCGACGTGGTGGAGCATGCCGCCCCCTGCGCCTACCCGAACTGCGGCGGTTCGCTCCGTCCTCTCGGCGAGGACGTCACCGAGGTGCCGGACTAAGTGCCAGGCGCGTCCCGCGTCACCCGGCCCGTCCGGCCGAAGCTGTCGTGCCGGCGCTGTGAAGGGATCGCGCAGGCGTCCGCGCCCAGCCTGCCGATCCATCGCAGCATGGCCGGACCCGGATTACTCGGGCATGTACGGGTGCGAACCAAAGTTGTGCGATCAAGCGGCGACCTCCGATGATACTCCTGGCCGGTTGAGATTGGCGGGCGGGTTTGCGGCGAGCGCGGCCCAATAGTCTTCCCATTCGCCGTTCAGGCGATTGATCCGCAGCGCGAG
>CAINOE010000191.1 GCA_903851415.1 uncultured Rhodopila sp.
AGCTTGGGCTGTTCACCCTTTCAGATGCCCAAGCATCAGCGAGACACTCCCGATGAGGAAACCGGCGACTGGAGAGCCGTGTGCGGGAGATCCGCCAGCACGGTTCGGAGGGCGGGGAGGAAACTTCCCGACCCCTATCGAATGGGGCGCGGTCCATGACGGGGAGGGAACGACGCATCCGCCCCGCCGGGCGCACCCCATGACCACGATCCGCTCCGACATCACCCCCCGCTCCCCCGGCTTCGCCGCCAACGCCGCCGCCATGCGCGGCCTGGTGGACGATCTGCGCGCGCGGGTCGCGGAGATCGCCCAGGGCGGCGGCGCGGTGGCCCGCGAAAAGCACGCCGCCCGCGGCAAGCTGCTTCCCCGCGAGCGGGTCGCCGCGCTGATCGACCCCGGCTCGCCCTTCCTCGAATTCTCCCAACTCGCCGCCTTCGGGCTCTACAACGGTGAGGTCCCCGCCGCCGGCATCGTCACCGGCATCGGCCGCGTCTGCGGCCGCGAGTGCGTCATCGTCGCCAACGACGCCACCGTCAAAGGCGGCACCTACCTCCCCATGACGGTGAAGAAACATGTCCGCGCGCAGGAGATCGCGCGCCGCAACAACCTGCCCTGCCTCTACCTCGTCGATTCCGGCGGTGCCTACCTGCCGCTGCAGGACGAAATCTTCCCCGACTGGCAGCATTTCGGCCGCATCTTCTTCAACCAGGCCAACATGTCCGCCGAGGGCATCCCGCAGATCGCCGTCGTCATGGGCTCCTGCACCGCCGGCGGCGCCTACGTCCCGGCCATGAGCGACGAGAGCATCATCGTCCGCAAGCAGGGCACCATCTTCCTCGGCGGCCCGCCGCTGGTGCAGGCGGCAACAGGCGAAATCGTCTCGGCCGAGGAGCTCGGCGGCGCCGATGTGCATGCCCGCACCTCCGGCGTGGTCGATCACTACGCCCGCAACGACCACCACGCGCTGTCGATCTGCCGCCGCATCGTCGCCGGCCTCAACCGGGAAAAACCCGCCGGCATCGAACGCCGCACGCCGGAGCCGCCGAAATACGACCCGGCCGAACTCTACGGTGTCGTGCCCGCCGATTTGCGCGCCCCGTATGATGTGCGGGAAGTCATCGCCCGCATCTTCGATGCAAGCGTGTTCGACGAGTTCAAGCGCTTATACGGCACCACCCTGGTCTGCGGCTTCGCCCATCTGTACGGCTATCCCGTCGGCATCATCGCCAACAACGGCATCCTGTTCTCCGAGTCCGCGGTCAAAGGCGCCCACTTCATAGAACTGTGCTCGCAACGAAACATCCCCCTCATCTTCCTCCAGAACATCACCGGATTCATGGTCGGCCGCAAATACGAATCCGGCGGCATCGCCAAGGACGGCGCCAAACTCGTTACTGCGGTATCGACGACCGCGGTGCCGAAAATCACCCTGATCATCGGCGGCAGCTACGGCGCCGGCAATTACGGCATGTGCGGCCGCGCCTATGATCCGCGCTTCCTGTTCATGTGGCCCAACGCCCGCATCTCCGTCATGGGCGGCGAGCAGGCCGCCGGCGTGCTGACCACCGTGCGCGCCGGCTCCGCCGACTGGACGCCGGAGCAGGAGGCAGCCTTCAAAAAACCAATCCGCGACCAGTACGAAACCCAGGGGCATCCGTACTACGCCAGCGCCCGGATCTGGGACGACGGCATCATCGACCCCGCCGACAGCCGCCGCGTGCTCGGCCTGTCGCTCTCGGCCGCGCTGAACAAACCCCGGCAGGAGACGCGCTTCGGCGTGTTCCGGATGTAACCGCCATGTTCCGCACCCTTCTGATCGCCAACCGCGGCGAGATCGCCTGCCGCGTCATCCGCACCGCCCGGCGCCTCGGCATAGAAACGATCGCGGTCTTCTCCGAAGCCGACGCGCACGCCCTGCACGTCAAGGCCGCGGACCGCGCGTATCCCATCGGCCCCGCCCCGGCGCGCGACAGCTACCTCAACATCCCCCGCATCATCGAAACCGCCCGCGCCGCCGGTGCCGAGGCGATTCATCCCGGTTACGGCTTTCTGTCGGAAAACCCCGCCTTCGTCGATGCCTGCGCCGAAGCGGGAATCGTCTTCGTCGGGCCGCCGGCCTCGGCCATGCGGGCGATGGGATCGAAATCCTCCGCCAAGGCGCTGATGGAACAGACCGACGTGCCGCTGCTGCCCGGCTACCACGGCGACCGCCAGGACACGGATTTCCTGGCAGACCAGGCCGCGCGCATCGGCTTTCCCGTGGTGATCAAGGCGGTCTCCGGCGGCGGCGGCCGCGGCATGCGGGTCGTCTCATCGGCCGCCGACTTCGCCGCCGCATTGACGTCCGCCCGGCAGGAGGCCGCCTCGTCCTTCGGCGACGACCGCGTGCTGATCGAACGCTATCTGCAACGGCCCCGCCACATCGAGGTCCAGGTGTTCGCCGATACGCACGGCAACGCCGTGCATGTGTTCGAGCGCGACTGCTCCGCCCAGCGCCGCCACCAGAAGGTCCTGGAAGAAGCCCCCGCGCCCGGCCTGTCCGAAGCCCAACGAGAAACCATGGGTTCCGCCGCCGTCGCCGCCGCCCGCGCGGTGGGGTATGTCGGTGCCGGAACGGTCGAATTCGTCGCGGAGGGCGACGGCTTCTTTTTCCTGGAAATGAACACAAGGCTTCAGGTCGAGCACCCGGTCACCGAAATGATCACCGGCTTCGACCTGGTGGAATGGCAGTTGCGCGTGGCGGCCGGCGAAAAGCTGCCGGTGGCCCAATCCGCCATCGCGCGCAACGGCCACGCCATCGAGGCCCGCATCTACGCCGAAGATCCCGCGCATGATTTCGCCCCCTCGGTGGGGCGGCTGACGCTGTTCCGCACGCCGCCGAATAGCGCCGAAACCCGCACCGATGCCGGGTTCGCCTCAGGCGATACGGTGTCGATCCATTACGACGCCATGCTGGCCAAGCTGATCTGCCACGCGCCAACCCGTCCCGCCGCCTTGCGCGGCATCGCCCGCGCGCTGGCCGATTGCGCCGTTGTCGGGGTGGCGAGCAACCTCGATCTGCTCGGCCGCATCGTTCGCCACCCGGATTTTGCCGCCGGAGGGATCGACACGGGCTTTATCGCGCGTGAGGCCGCGACCTTGCTGGCCTCGCAGCCAAAGCCGCCTGCGGATGTGCTGGCCATCGCCGCCCTGACGGTCCTGACGGCCGAAGCCGCGCGCGCCGGAGACGATCCGTGGGACGAACGCGACCTCTGGTGGATCAACACGACGCCGAACCGCGTGCTGGAATTCAGGGACGGCGAAACCGCCTGTCCGGTTTCAGTGACCCGCGACGGGGCGGCCTGGCGTATCGGCGGCACGCTGTGCTCGGCGGTTCGGCTGGACGAGGCAAGCCTGCGTGTTTCGCTGGATGGCGTGCAGCGCACGGTCATCGCGATCCTCGACCATAGCGTGGTGACCTTGCGCGACGGCGGCGATACCTGGCGCCTGACTTTGCCGGACCCGCTCGCCGCCGATGATGACGAGGAGGACGCCAGCGATCGTCTTGTGGCGCCGATCCCCGGGCTGGTGATGGAAGTGGCCGTCGCGGCGGGCGATCGGGTGACCCGCGGGCAGTTGCTGGTGGTGCTGGAGGCGATGAAGACGGTCTTTCGCCTGACCGCCCGGGCGGACGCGGTGGTGGCGTCGGTGTCGTGCACCGCCGGCGATATGGTGCAGGACGGCCAGATCCTGGTGGGTTTCGAAGTTATGCCGGTCTGAGGGCGCATCGTGCCTCCGGGGACAGGCCGCCGGGTTGCCATGCGTTGCCTGTTAACACAGAGAAAAAGCTGAGGGCCACAGAGGACACAGAGACGCGGAACGGTACAACGGGCGCAGCGCCTTTCCCGCCTTCTCTGTGTGCTCTTTGGCCCTCAGCTTTTTCTCTGTGTTGAATCGCGGTGTTCAAATTCCCGCTGTCCCCGGCGGCCGGATTCCTCCGCCGCTCGCAAACTCATCCGGTGACCGTTTCCATCTGCGCGCTTGACTTATACTCAGACCTAGCATAACCTTCAATAATGCTCATAAAGAGCATTACCACGGAGGGTCCACGATGTCCGCCACCGCCTTGCTCGAGCGCACCGCCCCGCTCTACGACCGGGTCAAGACGCTGATCCCGCCGATGGAATGGCCGGTGTTCGCCGACGACATCGAGGCGATCCTGGCGCTGAAGCGTCAGCGCAACGCGGTGATCCTGGCGCACAACTACATGACCCCGGAGATCTTCCACTGCGTCGCCGATATCGTCGGCGACAGCCTGGCTTTGGCGCGCGAAGCCGTGACGGCGGAAGCCGACGTGATCGTCCTGGCCGGCGTCCACTTCATGGCGGAGACGGCGAAGCTGCTCAATCCGGAGAAGACGGTGCTGATCCCCGACAGCCGGGCCGGCTGTTCGCTGGCGGACTCGATCACCGCGGCGGATGTGCGGCTGATGCGGCAGCGGCATCCCGGCGTGCCGGTGGTGACCTACGTGAATTCCTCCGCCGCGGTGAAGGCGGAATCCGACATCTGCTGCACCTCCGGCAACGCGCTGAAGATCGTCGAATCGCTCGGCACGGACAGCGTGATCATGCTGCCCGACGAATACCTGGCGAAAAACATCGCCGCGCGGACGCACGTCCGCATCATCGCCTGGGCCGGCCATTGCGAGGTGCATGAACGCTTCACCGCCGCCGAGGTCCGCGCGCTGCGCGCCGACTACCCCGGCGTGGTGATCCTGGCGCATCCGGAATGCCCGCCGGAGGTGGTCGCCGAGGCCGACTACGCCGGCTCCACCGCCGACATGTCCAATTTCGTCGATCGCCGGAAGCCGCGTCGCGTGGTCCTGCTGACCGAGTGCTCGATGGCCGACAATATTTCCGTCCATCATCCGGACGTGTCCTTCGTGCGGCCGTGCAATTTGTGCCCGCACATGAAGCGCATCACCCTGCCGAACATCCGCCGGGCGCTGGAGACGATGCAGCAGGAGGTGACCATCGACCCCGCTTTGGCCGAACGCGCCCGTCTGTCCGTTGAACGCATGCTGGCGGTGCGCTGATGAGCATCTCACCGTTGCCGCCGATCATGATCGAACCGGCGGTGCGCGCCGCGCTGCTGGAGGATCTCGGCCGCGCCGGCGACCTGACGACCGACGCCATCGTCCCGGCCGGAGCCACAACCCGTTGTGCGCTGGTGGCGCGGCAGGCCGGCGTGGTCGCCGGGCTGGACTTCGCCGCCGCGGCGTTCCGGCTGATCGATCCGGCGATCTCGGTGGACGTGGCCCTGCCGGACGGCAGCCGCCTCGCACCCGGCGACGTGATCGCCACCGTCAGCGGCCCCGCCCGCGGGATACTGACGGCGGAGCGCACGGCGTTGAACTTCCTCTGCCACCTCAGCGGCGTGGCGTCCGGCACGCGCGGCATCGCCGACGCCATCGCCGGCACCCGGGCGCAGGTGTGCTGCACCCGCAAGACAATGCCCGGGCTGCGCTTCGCGCAGAAATACGCCGTGCGGGTGGGCGGCGGATCGAACCACCGCTTCGGCCTGGATGACGCGGTGCTGATCAAGGACAACCACGTCGCCATCGCCGGGGGCGTCCGCGCCGCTGTCGAACGCGCGCGTGCGGCCGTCGGCCACCTGGTCAAGATCGAGCTGGAGGTCGATACCCTGGAGCAGTTGCGGGAGGCGCTGGCCCTGAAGGTGGATGCCGTGCTGCTCGACAACATGGGACCCGACATGCTCCGCCAGGCGGTCGGCATGGTGGACGGACGCGCGATCACCGAAGCCTCGGGCCGCATCCGGCCCGATACCGCCGCCGCCATCGCCGGGAGCGGCGTAGATCTGCTTTCAGTCGGCTGGCTGACCCATAGCGCGACGGTGCTGGATATCGGCCTGGATCACCGCGGCTGAACACGTTTGTGTGATGTTACGATTATATGACGTTGCTGCCACGTCACGGCCGGGCTTGTCCCCATAGCTATCAGGATAAGCCGAAGCGCGGGGAAGAATTTTGCCCGGGGCGCCGTTCTATCATCGTCATGGCCCGGCTTGTCCGGGCCACCTGTCGCGGCAGGGTGCTGGAAGAGGTGGCCCGGACAAGCCGGGCCATGACGACTGGGGAGAGAATGCCATGCTCTGTGCGCCGCCTTATCCTGATAGCCACGGGCCATGTCCCGGCCATCACGCGTCGCCCGCCTTCGAGCCGCCCTGCGAACTCGATCAAATCGGCACAAGCCGCATGCATCCGGCGCGCCGCCCGGCGCCGAACAGGAACGGGACGAGCTCCGTCGCCAGCGGCGCACCGCTCGACTGCGCGACCGAGGTCAGGCCGCATACCTCCTGGACCGCGTCGGTGGCACCCATCAGGATCGGGTCGCCATCGGTCAGCATGAACACCGGCAGATCGCGGTGGTAGTCCGCGACGACTTTCATCGTGTGGAATCCGTCCTGCTCCTCGCCCTCGATATCGCCGATGACCGCGATCGGGTGCTGCGCGTGCAGCGTGGTCAGCAAATCCTGCCCGGACGACACGCACTGCGTCCTGAGTTCCAGGAAATCGCAGACCGGTTGAAGTTTTTCGGCAATGGCGGGATCGTCGCTGACCAGTACGACAACGCCCTGATCGTTTGAGGCCATGGCGCTCAGGTAACCCTGGTCGCGAAGAGCGGCCGTTGACTTCATCATGTTCATGCAAATCTGCCCTTTGCGGTCGAGACTGGAATGGGGTGGCTAGACCGTCACAGTCTGGTGATTTACAAACTCAAATAATAGCCAAGCTACGCTAAGTTTTACGTGATCAGCCGGCATTTCGTCGTGAATATTCGTGAATTATCGTGAACTCGAAAACCGTACACACGATGGCAGTCAAGGATTTACCGTCTCGCCCGGAAAAACCCCCCAGAACTGCTCGCGCCGCAGGTAACCGCGATACGATCCCGTCTGCACGTTGCACCAGTCGGAGGACGCCTCGCAGGAGCGGATCCGGCCGATGACGCCGGGCTTGAGGATCGCCACCGCGGCGGCGGTGTCGTTGGCCTCCGACCGCAGGGTCGCATCCGCCTTCTGCACGATGAAGCTGCGGCGGCCCATCAGCGTCGCCTGCTGCATCCAGCCCTCGATCCCGTCGGCGTCGCGCACCCAGCGCCAAACGTCGAACTCGCGCATGATCTCGACCGGCAGGTCGCGCCGCTTGTAGACCCAGTCGATGCGGTAGCGCAGCCCGGGGCCGGCGCGCATGTTCACCTCATCGGACCGCAGCGAGGCGAAGCGCGGCAATTTCGGCGGGCCGCCCTCGGGCTTTTCCGGTTCGGCGAGTTTCTCGGCGGGCGGCGCCTGCGCTTCGGGCGGCGCGGGCGCGGCGGGCGCCGGTTCGGGCTTCGGCGCCGGCTTGCCGGTTGCCGCCGCCGCCGGCTTGTGCGGATGCGCCGGTCCGTGCGGCGGGACGACCGGAGTCTTGCCGGCCTCATGCACCGGCTGGCGGGGCGCGGCCGCGGGCGGCTTCACCGGCTGTTCGGCTGGCGGATGCGCGGGAACCTGCAACGTGCCGGTCTGCGCCCGGGCGGCAGCGCCCGCCAGGGCAACCAGCGACGCGGCATGGACAAGAATCCGGCTGAAATTGCTCATGACGCCCCCGTACCAAGCTCCGCCGAATCGGGTCAAGGGCTGGCTGCCCGGGGCCTCAGATCGTGATGATCTGTCCGGTGCCGATCGCTTCCAGGAAGGTCGCGATGCCGGCGGTTTCGACGCAGGGCAGCAGCAAACCGGCGTCCAGGGCTTCGGCGCGCAACCCGGCCTCGCACGCGATCATCCGCACCCGCATGTCAACACAGGCGTCACGCAATTCGTCGAGCCCCGCGACGCCCCTGGCCTGGATCAGCCCGTCGCGTCCGGCGTCCGATAGCGGCGACCAGTCGCGGCAGAGAGCATGGCAGCCGGTGTTGGTCGCAAACAGCACCACCCGGCGCCCCAGCGCCGCCGCGCCGGAGGCGACCACGAAAGCGTAGTGCGCCCGGTCATGCGCGCCGGACAGCAGCAGCAGGCCGAGCGGCTCAGACGGCACAGGCGGGCCCCGCCGGCACGCCGTGCGCGCTGAGATCCCTGATCGTCCGCCCCGGTCCGCATGACACGCAAGCCGGATCGGGTTTCAGCCTGATGGTGCGGAACCGCGCGTCCAGCGCGTCCCAGACCAGCAGGCGGCCGGAGAGGGACTCGCCGATGCCAAGGATTTCCTTCAGCACCTCGGTCGCCTGCAAGGTGCCCATCACGCCGGTGACCGCGCCCAGCACGCCGGCCTCGCTGCAGGCGGGCACCAGCCCGTCCGGCGGAGGCTCCGGATACAGGCAGCGGTAGCACGGGCCGCCCTGGTGCGGCTTGAAGACGGAAAGCTGGCCCTCGAAGCGCAGCACCGCGGCGGAGACCAGCGTGCGTTCCGCCAGCACGCAGGCGTCCGAGACCAGGAACCGGGTGGCGAAATTGTCGGTGCCGTCGCAGACGATGTCGTAGCGCCTGACCAGATCGAGCGCGTTGGCCGAGGTCAGCCGGGTGTCGTGCGCCTCGACATGCAGGGCGGGATTGATGTCCGTGGCCGCCCGCGCGGCCGACGCGGCCTTCGGCATGCCGACGCGGGCCGTCGTGTGGGCGACCTGGCGCTGCAGGTTGGACAGCTCCACCCGGTCGTCATCGACGATGCCGATGGTGCCGACACCCGCCGCCGCCAAATAGAGCATCAGCGGCGAGCCGAGGCCGCCGGCGCCGATGATCAGCACCCGCGCCGCCTTCAGCTTCGCCTGGCCGGTGCCACCCACCTCCTTCAGCAGGATATGGCGGGAGTAGCGCTGGATTTCGTCTTCCGAAAATTCGAGGTCCATGTTTCTGATGATAGAGCGTGTTCAGGCTGACTGGAAAGGCGGCGGACGCTGCCACCCCGTCATGGCCCGGCTTGTCCGGGCCACCTATACCAGCACCCTGCCGCGATAGCTGGCCCGGACAAGCCGGGCCATGACGAATAGGGTCATCGCCACGATTCCAGTCAGCCTGAAAATGCTCTAGGATGACACACTCCAGTGGAACAGAGGCGCGATGACGCAACCCGGCCGGACCGAAGATGCCGCTCTGGTGCTGTTTTCCGGCGGCCAGGATTCTGCGACTTGCCTGGCCTGGGCGCTGGCGCGCTATCCGCGCGTTGAAACCGTCGGCTTCCGCTACGGCCAGCGGCACGCGGTCGAGCTGGAGTGCCGCGAGCCGGTGCGGCAGGCGCTGGCGGGCGAGCGGCTGGGACCGGACCATGTTGTGGACCTGACCGCGACGATCGCCGGGCTGGGCGAGACGGCGATGACCGCGGACATCGCCATCGAGATGGGGCAGGGCGGCCTGCCCAACACCTTCGTGCCCGGGCGCAATCTGCTGTTCCTGACCTGCGCCGCCGCCATCGCCTATCGCCGCGGGCTGCGGCGGATCGTCGCCGGGGTGTGCGAGACGGACTACTCCGGGTATCCGGATTGCCGCGACGACACGGTCAAGGCGATGCAACTGGCGCTGAACCTGGGCATGCAGCGGCGCTTCGTGCTGGAGACCCCGCTGATGTGGCGGGACAAGGCGGCGACCTGGGCGCTGGCGATGGCGCTTGGCGGAAACGTCCTTGTGGATGTCATTCTCGAACGAACCCATACCTGCTATCTGGGCAACCGCACCGAACGTCACGCCTGGGGATTCGGCTGCGGGACGTGCCCGGCCTGCCAGTTGCGCGCCCAAGGCTGGGAGCGTTGGGTGGCTGCCGGCCGCCCGGCATCCGGCCCGGTGCGGGACCTGTCCTGATGGAGACTGTTTGATGAAGCGTTCCCTTGCCCTCGCTGTCCTGGCCTCCGGCGCGGTTTTTGCCGGCGCGCAGGCGGCGCAGCCGGTGAGCCTGTCCGCCAATACGGCGGGCCAACTGGCGGAACTCTGCACGGCCCCGCCGCTGAAGCCCGGCGCGGACGCCAAGGTGAATTTCTGCCGCGGCTTCGCCCAAGGGGCGATCACGGTTGAACTCGCCCACGCCGGGGATAAGAAGCCGTTCTGCTTCCCGGCTCCGGCCCCGTCGCGCGCAAAGACCATGAGCCAGTTCGCCGCCTGGGTGAAGGCGGCGCCCGACCGGGCTGCGTCGCCGTCAACCGAGGCGTTGTTCAGGTTCCTCGGCGAGCAGTACCCCTGCAAGTAGGCCGACCGGCTTTGAGACAATCCGTGGCTGGAGACTTTCCGCATGATGAAACCCGTCACACTCGTTCTCGCCGGCCTGGCGCTGTCGCTGCCGGCGCGGTCCGCCGAACTGGTTGCGCTGCATGTCAGGACGGCCGGCGACCTCGCGGAGTATTGCGGCGCCCGCATCGGTGCGCCGGAGGCGGACGCCAGGATCAATTACTGCCACGGGTTCGCCCAGGCCGCGGTCGATCTGGAATTGCAGCACAGCGGGGAGAAGAAGCCGTTCTGCTTCCCCTCGCCACCGCCGAACCGCACGGCGACCTTGCATGAGTTCGTCGATTGGGTGCGGGCTGTGCCGGAACACCGTCCCCTGCCGGCGACCGAAGGATTGTTCCGCTTCCTCGGCGAGCGCTTCCCCTGCAAGTAGGGCGGACAGCCGATCGGCGGAGCCGTTGCGTGTGTATCATGGCCGGAATTGGACCGGCCATGACACGTTTGGCCGTGCCCCGTATCTTACCGTTGCAGGCATTAAGTTCGCGTCCGCCAACCTGCCGCCGGGTGCGATGGCGCCAGGGCTACTGACGCTTCTGTTCGCCCGTCTTCACGTCGGCGGGCAGGGGCACGACTGACTGCTTCTTGTCCTGGAATTCACCGCCGCGCTTTTCGTCGCGCTTCCGGTCATCCTGCTGCTTCGCCGCATTGAAGACCACCGGCAACTGCGACGGCTCTTCGATTTCCAGCGTATCGCGCTTCACCGTATCCCGGATCGTCTCGGTCCGCGCAGTGACTTCCTTGCGCAACAGGACTTCCTCGACGAGGTGCACCGACTTGGAAACCACCGGAACCTCGTTCGAATCGGACATTTCGACCGTCACCTCGGTCAGCACGTCCTGACCGGTGCTCGCCTTCGGTTGACGGCGCTCGACGACAACCGTTTCGGTGTGCAGAGTGACTTCCTTCTCCACCGGCGCTTCGACGACAACGCGGCGGACGCGGGTTGTCTTGCCCGGCACGGTGCGGGTGCCGACAGTCAGGACCTCCTCGCCGATAGCGACGACCTGCTCCGCCTTTGCGTCAACGGTGGCGCGGCCGCCGCTGCTGCCGAACAGGGCCGATGCCGGCGCCCGCTCGGCGCTCCGCGGCGCATCCAGGAACGCGGAAGCGACCGGTTGGTACAGGGACATCGCCCGCAACCCGATGCGTTGCATCTGCAACATCATGTCGAGCATCGGGAATGCAGTTTTGGTCGTGTTAGTTGAAGTCAAAGACATGGTTTTCTCCGCTTGCCATGATCGGCGGCAGGCACATGATGCGGTGCACCATGGATCGCAACACCCCTCCTGATGTCGTCAATCGGAGCGGCCGGTTCGACGGCAACGATGCCGATGCGCCCCGGACGGATAGAAATGGCTGAACCTGGATAAGTCTCCGCGATGTCGCAGTCCGCATGCCGTTTTATGCCAGCCCGCGATGAGAGCGGTCTTCCCCACAAACCGTCATGGCCCGGCTGGGTGTTCAAGACCGGAGACATCCCTGACGGGTGTTCGGACACTTTCATGGCGTTGTGGAGGAACCCGGTGGGTCGAAGTCAAGGCGGACTGTATCACGCGCGCACCGGCCGGTCCCTTCCGCCGGTGCCGCGACGCCGATCGGCCGGACATCGCCGGCCGATCGCGGGGCTAGGACTGCTTCGCGATGCCGATGATCTGGTCGCCGTCCCAAATGGCGATGCAGGCCCGCGTGGTCGTCTTCGTATCGTGGTCGAACTTTTCCGCGACGATGTACGGATCGAGCGCCACATGCTCCTGGTACAAAGTGCCAACCAGGAACCTGACCCCGTTGGCGCCGTCATCGATCCGGTCAACCAGGTCCAGGACAGGAGGCGGCAGTAGATCCGCTGCCCGGTTCCTGTCGAGCTGGGCTTCCTGCCATGACGCCGGCCGCCTGGCCCGGGTGAACGCCACAAGCTGGACGGTCGTCAACAGGCAGCCCATGACCGCGGCGAGCGCGACGATCGCGGCATTGGACGGCGGCGTGATCCGGCACGACATGAAGACTGCCATTGATGCGATCGTCGCCGAACAGGAGGCCAGCACGGACAGCCGGTGCAGGGCCGGGTGCCGGTGGAAAAACGAAGGCGGGTTCTTGCGGATTTCCTCCGCCTTGTGCTGCTCCAGAACGTCCTCGGGCACCGGCTGGATGCCCCGGGAAGCGAGCAGGACGCTGATCGAGCAACGGTTGAGGCCGACGGTGTCCGCTTTCAGCAATCCATCGAATGGCATGTCATTCCCTCGTATTGTTTTAGGACGGGTTAAGCCTAATCCGCAAACAGAGCGGCGCGCCAGAGGTTCCAGGATTTGTAATGCTAACAAAGATGTGCACTAAAACTGTGGAAACCTGTGAGCTTTGACGCTCCACCGGCAGCGATTACTTGCGGCCTGGTGCGCGCTGCCGGTCTCTGCCGGGCCGCCGCGAGAAACCCGGGGCCCATCGGCTGTGTTCGGGTATAACCCGGGCGGAGAAGACAACAGGAGAGTGCGGTGCAAAAACCCCGCGGGCGGCATTTCTTCGCCAATCCCGGCCCGACCAACATCCCCGACAGCGTGCTGCGGGCGATGGACCGCCCCAGCATCGACTTCAACGACCCCGACTTCGTCGCGGTCTTTGATGCCGCCTATGCCGGATTGAAGCGCGTGCTGCGGACCGCGCAGCATCTGTTCATGTTCAACGCCTCCGGCCACGGCGCGTGGGAGGCCAGCCTGACCAACCTGCTGTCCCCGGGCGACGCGATTCTCGTGCTGGAATCAGGGTATTTTTCCGACGAGTGGGCCGCGATGGCGCGCAGCCACGGGCTGGAGGTGCGGCTTGTCGAAGCCGATTGGCGGCGCGGCGCGGACATGGCCGATCTCCGCCGGCACCTCGCCGCCGACACCGGGCACGCCATCAAGGCGGTGTGTGCCGTGCACAACGAAAGCCTGACCGGGATGATGCTGCCGCTGCCGGCGATCCGCCGGGCGATCGACAAGGCCGGACATCCGGCGCTGTTGCTGGCGGACACGATTTCGTCGCTCGGGTCGCTTGACTTCCGCATGGACGAATGGGGCATCGATTGCGTCGTCGGCGGCAGCCAAAAGGGCCTGATGCTGCCCACCGGCATGAGCTTCACCGCGGTGTCCGAGAAAGCCCTCGCGGCGCACGCGAAGGCCCGGTTGCACCGGTTCTACTTCGACTGGACGATGATGGCGAAGCGCAGCACGAAAAGCTTCATCGGCACGGTCCCGGTGCACATGTTCTACGGCCTGCGGGAATCCGTCCGCCTGCTGGAGGAGGAAGGCCTGGACAACGTCTACGCCCGGCACACCCGCCTGGCCGAAGCGACGCGGCGGGCGGTGCGGGTGTGGGCCGGCAATGACGGTCCGACGCTGTACTGCCTCTCGCCGGAACGGTA
Organism: uncultured Rhodopila sp.; assembly: GCA_903851415.1. Taxonomy (GTDB): domain Bacteria; phylum Pseudomonadota; class Alphaproteobacteria; order Acetobacterales; family Acetobacteraceae; genus Rhodopila. Next base: position 13,640 of record CAINOE010000191.1, read on the forward strand.
TTCCGACTCGGTGACGACCGTGCTGATGCCGGACGGGTTCAGCAGCGATCCGCTGCGCAAGACGTTACGTGAACGCTTCAATGTCTCCGTCGGCGGCGGCCTGGGCAAACTGAGCGGAATGATCTTCCGCGTCGGCCATATGGGCGACCTGAACGAACCGATGCTGCTCGGCACGCTGGCCGCGGTGGAAATGGGGCTGCGCATCGAGGGCGTTCCGCACGGGCGCGGCGGCGTGGAGGCGGCGATGGCGTTCCTGGCGGAGGGCCAGAGCAGTGCGGGCTGACTGGAAAGACGACGGACACTGCCATGACGAAAAGGGTCATCGCCACGATTCCAGTCAGCCTGAAAATGCTCCAGGCCACGCCCGGGAATAAGCGAATCGGGCGGCTGGTTTTGTTCCGTCATGGCCCGGACAACGAGCCGGGCCATGACGTGGGGAGGTGCTCGACGGATCAAAGTCCGCGCGAGCTGGTGTTAGAGCGCGTCCATGGCCCGCTTCGCCCGGCCGGTGATTGCCTGCCAGTTGGCCGCCTCCATGTCGGCCGCCGGCGCCAGCCACGATCCGCCGACGGCGACGACGTTCGGCAGCGCCAGATAGGCACCCATGTTGGCCTCGCTGACTCCGCCGGTCGGGTTGAAGCGGGCCGCCGGAAACGGGCCGCCGAGCGCCTTCAGCGCGCCGATGCCGCCAACCTGCTCAGCCGGGAACAGCTTCACCGTGGTGAACCCCCGGCGCATCGCGGCGATCAGTTCCGAAGCCGTGGCGATGCCCGGCACGAATGGCACGCCCAGCTCCACGGCCGCATCGAGCAGGTCCGGCGTGGCGCCGGGGCTGAAGGCAAAGGGCAGTTGCAGCGACTTTGCCAGCTCCAGGTCGCGCGTGGACAGCACGGTGCCGAGGCCGACGATCGCCTCCGGCACCGCATCCCGGATGGCGGCGGCGGCATCCGCCCCGGCTTCCGTGCGCAGCGTGATCTCCAGGGTGCGCACGCCGCCGGCCACCAGGGCGCGCGCCAGCGGCACCGCCCTGTCCAGGCGCTCGATCGTCAGCACGGCCACCAGCCGGGCGTTGCGCAGAAGTTCGGTGAGGGCCGGTGATTTGTCGCTGCTCATGGGGCCTCCGGTGCAAGGTTGATGGCGGGCATGGCCGCTTGCGGGATGATGGCGCCGCGGTGACACACAACGGCGCCCGCCAGCGTGTGCCCGATGCGGGCGGCGGCGGCCGGGCTGCGTCCGGCGCGGCGGGCGGCGAGATACCCGGCGGCGAAACTGTCTCCCGCGGCGGTGGTGTCGATGACGCCGGGCACATCGTCAGCGGCGACCACCTCGCCATGGGCGCCGAGCATCACATGGCAGGCCGGGGAGGCCAGTTTCACCACGGTTTCCCTTACGCCGGCCGCGCGCAGCCGGCGGATGACCTCCTCGGGGTCCGCGGGGCCGTGCAGCAGTTCGTGATCCTCGACGCTGGCCAACACGATGTCGCTGGCCTGGAAGGCGCGTTCGAACATGGCGCGGGCGAGGCCGGCATCGGGCCAGCCGCGCGGGCGGAAGTTGGTGTCGAAGGCGATGCGGACGCCGTGTCCGCGCGCCCGGGCGAGGACATCGAACAGCCGATCGCGGCCGGATGCGTCGAACAGGGAGAGGGTAATGCCGGACAGGTAGATCAGTTCCGCTTCGCACAACGCCGCCTCGATGGCGCGGATTTGCGGCAGACGAAACAGTTGGCGCACCGGGGCGTTGTCGCGCCAGTAGAAGAAGCGCCGTTCTCCCCGGTCGTCCGTCCGGATCAGATACAGGCCCGGCAGCCGGTGCGCGACGCGGGGGATAAGGCCGGTGCCGATGCCCTCGGCGGACCAGGCGGCGACCATCGCGTCGCTGAACGGATCGTCGCCCAGCGCGCTGACGTAGTCCACCGGCACGCCGAGCCGCGCGAGATACAGCGCAGTGTTAAGGGTGTCCCCGCCGAAGCCGCGCGTCAACGTGCCGTCCGGACGCTCCGACAGTTCCATCATGCATTCGCCGATGCAGGCCATCCGCTTCATTGGACTTTCCCCGACAGAAGGCGGCTATGCCTGTTCAACGCCGTCAGCAGGACGGAAGATTGCCGCGCACTCGATCTTTCCGCGCTTTTCGAAGGACCGCAATCCGGGAGCAGGGATGTGCGGTTTGCGCCGGGCAGGAAATCCCGGGCATGATCCGGCCATGAGCATCATTCTGTATGATCTGGCGGGCGCGGACCCGGATGTCCGGTTCAGCCCGTTTTGCTGGCGGACCCGCTTCGCGCTGGCGCACAAGGGGCTGGCGGTGGAAACGGTGCCGTGGCGGTTCACCGGGACGGACGCCATCGCGTTCTCCGGCCAGGGCAAGGTGCCGGTGATCAGCGACGCGGGCACCGTGGTGTCCGATAGCTGGGCCATCGCGGAGTATCTGGACGACCGTTATCCCGAGCGGCCGCTGCTCGGCGGCGCGGCCGGCAACGCGCACGCCTACTTCGTCAATGCCTGGGCGGACGGGGTGCTTATCGGCGCGATCGCGCGGCTCATCGTGCGCGATCTGATCGACGTCATCGATCCGAAGGACCGCGCCTATTTCCGCTCCAGCCGGGAGGCGCGGTTCGGCGCCAGCCTGGAGGCGGTCCAGGCTGGTCGGGAGGAGCGTGTTGCTGCGTTCCGCGATCTGCTGGTGCCGGTGCGGCTGGTGCTGCGGCGGCAGGCGTGGCTGGGCGGCGCGGCGCCGGGCTACGCGGACTATATTGTTGCCGGAACGTTGATGTGGCCGCGCTGCGCCAGCCGGTTCGCGTTACTTGAGGATAACGACACCGTTGCGCAGTGGCTGGAGCGGGTGCTGGACCTGCATGGCGGTTTGGGACGTGCGGCGAAGCGGGCTTGATAGCGGACGGGTGCTTGGGCAACCGGGCCGCCGCTCTGGGTCATGGCCGGGCTTGTCCCCATGGCTATCAGGATAAGGGGCCGCGAGGAGAAGGATTTCGCCGGCCGGGCTCTGTCCTCACCGTCATGGCCGGGCGTGTCCCGGCCATGACGGCGACGTGGAAGCCGATCGGCCTGCACCGGACCGGTTCAGCAATGTCACGAACCAAGTATGTGCAGCACGACCTCCCGCACCTGCGGCTCGGTGCGGTGCTCAAACAGATAGATCGCCTGCCAGGTCCCCAGGACCGGGGCGCCGTTCTCCACCGGGATCGACAGGCTGGTTTGCGTCAGCGCGGCCTTGATATGCGCGGGCATGTCGTCCGGCCCCTCGATGTCATGCCGGTAATGCCCGCCCTCCGGCACCACCCGCCGGAAGAAATCCAGCAAATCGGCCTGCACATCGCGATCCGCGTTCTCCTGCACGACCAGGGAAGCCGAGGTGTGGCGGCACCACAGCGTCAGCAGCCCGGTGCCGATATCCTGCTGCCTGACCCGCTCCCGCACCGGCCGCGTGATGTCGTACAGCGCCTGCCCGCCTGTGCGGACCTGAAGTTTCGCGATTGCCTGTTTCATGCCTTGAGTCTGGTGGGGCAGGGCGGTCAACGCAACCTACTCCGGCTGAGCCGCCTTGTGCGCCAGCAGGGCCATCAACCGCCGATCGCGCCATTCCTGGCGGACCGGTTGCATGTTGGCGGGGAGCTCGGCCCGGCGCGCCGCGTGCAGCCGGTCTACCAACGCCTTGTCCCAGTCGAGCGGCTGCATCTGCTCCTGCATTGCGGCGTACAGCGCGCCGTAGCGGTTGCAGTAGTCCGCCAACCCGCCGGGCGCGTTCAGGTCGATCGTCTCCAACGGCCCCATGAAACTCCAGCGCAGCCCGATCCCGTGCTTGACCAGCGCGTCCAGATCGGCCGGCGAGATCACATCGCCGGCGAGCAGACGGAACGCCTCCGCCACCAGCGCGCCTTGCAGCCGGTTCAGCGCGAAGCCGTCGATCTCCTTCTTCACCGTGGCGGGCGCCTGCCCGGCCTGCACCATGATCTCCCGCGTCCGCTGCGTCACCGCGGGGTCGGTCCAGGGCGAGGGGCAGATCTCCACCAGCGGGATCAGATAAGGCGGGTTCACCGGATGCGCGATCAGGCAGCGATGGCGGGTCTTCAGGTGTTCGGTGAAGGCGCTGGCGGGGATGCCGGAGGATGACGAGGCGATCACCGCCTCCGGCCGCGCCGCGCGTTCGAGTTCGGTAAAGACACTTGTCTTGACGTCGATCCGCTCCGGGCCGTTTTCCTGGATATAACCGGCGGCGCGCACCGCGTCCCACAGCGATTTCATCGGCTGGATGCGGGCCAGCACCGCCTCCGGCTCCTCCGCCAGCAGGCCCGCGGCGCGCAATTCCGGCAGCCGATCGGCGATGAACGCGAGGGCGAGGGTGGTTTGCTGGGGGAACTTGTCCCACAGGGCGACCTGAAAGCCGGCGCGGGCGAACACGATGCACCAGGCGCGGCCGATAAGCCCGGCTCCGATAACGGCGACTTGGGTCATGCGCGGGTCCTCCTCGAGCGGGGAAATGCCACGGCCCGGCGGCATCCGGCAACCGCTTGCGCGGCCGGCGCGGCGGGGTCAGTTTGCCGGTTTCGGGCGAGGCAGGAGACAGGCATGACCCGGGTGGCGGTGCTGGACGACTGGCAGGGCGTGGCGCGCGGCGCGGCCGATTGGGCGCCGCTGCAGGCGCGGGCCGAGGTGGTTTTCTTCGGGCACGCCTTCGCGGACGAGGACGACGCCGCGGCGAAGCTGGCGGATTTCGAGATCGTGTTGTCGATGCGGGAGCGGACTCCATTGCCCGGGTCGCTGATTGAGCGGCTGCCGAAGCTGCTTATGCTCGGGATGACCGGGGCGCGGAACCTGTCGCTGGATACGGCGGCGTGCACGGCGCGGGGCGTGGCGGTGTGCAACACGCAGGCCGGCGGGATGGCGGATTCGGCGACGGCGGAGCTGGCGCTGGGACTTCTTATAAATGCGGCGCGCGGGTTGGCGGCGGGCGATGCGGTGATCCGGGCGGGCGGGTTCCAGATGGGCGTGCCGGTGGGCATTGGCTTGGCCGGGAAGACGCTGGGTGTGCTCGGGCTGGGGCGTCTGGGCGGCTACATGGCGGCGTATGGCAAGGCGCTGCGGATGAACGTGATCGCCTGGAGCGAGAACCTGACGGCGGAAAAGGCGGCGGCGGCCGGGGCGGTATTGGTTTCGAAAGACGAGCTGCTGGCGGCGTCGGATGCGATCAGCATTCACCTGGTTTTGTCCGACCGGACGCGCGGCCTGCTGGGGGCGGCGGAGATCGGCCTGATGAAGCCGGGGGCGATCCTGGTGAATACCTCGCGCGGGCCGATCGTGGATGAGGCGGCGCTGCTGGCGGCGGTGCATGCGGGGAAGATCGTGGCGGCGCTGGATGTGTTCGACCGGGAGCCTCTGCCGGCGGATCATCCGCTGCGGAGCGCGCCGAACACGGTGCTGAGCCCGCATCTGGGGTACTGCGTGAGGGAGACGTGGGACGCGTTCTATCCGCAGATGGTCGAGAATGCGGTGGGGTTCCTGGATGGCAAGCCGGTCCGGGTGGTCAATCCGGAGGTGCTGGGGTAGGGATTCCAGCGGTCCACGCGCCGATGCGAGACCTCGCGCTGGCTGCGCGGTCCGGGGTCCGGCGTCAATTGAACGGTTTGTTTTCGATGCAAGACCTTGGCTGGCAGGAGACTAATACTGAAGACAGGTGGTCTCACAGATCGTCATCTTACAGGTGTCCAGCGGCGTGCAGATCGTGCTCGAAGGTGCCTCGTTCACGATAACGTTCTGAAAGAACGACAGCATGAACGTGAACGGGTATTGGACGCTTACCGTTATGGTCCTGACGCCGGTGCTGGGATCAACGCTCTGTTTTCCCATCAGCGAAGAATTGGAGGTCAGGAACGGGGCCGTCGCCCACAGACTGCTTGGCAAGGGAGCCGCCGCGGCGGAGAGGCAGTTGCCCAGGCCGGCGCAATTGACCATCGCCAATCTGGCTGCCTCACTGGTTAATGTGCGCAACGAATGCTGGGTGATGAAGTAGTTGCCGAAATCCATCGCGCCGATAAGGAGGAAAAGGAATGGCGCGGCCAGGAATCCGAACTCGACGCTTGTGGCGCCGGCCTGACTTCGGGAGAGACGGCGGAGACTACTGGAAGCGTACGACATAGGTGGCGGTGCTGCTGGTTGGGAATGGGAATGGCCAGGGATAGATCGGCGTGTAGGTGGATGTCGCCATGATGCTGATCGTCTTGCCGGACTTGGCGGGCGCTCCGGCCAAATCGGTCGGTTTGCAGGAGGGCAGGGCGTTCAGGGTCGGGGTAGTGGCGCCCGGATCTATCCAACTGCAGTTCACGGTCAAAACGTTGCCCTTGATCAATGCCCACCCGTTCGGCAATGCGTTGGTCACAGCGGCCTGAATGCCGGTGGTATCGGTGGGCCGGGAGATCGCATAGGCGCCGCCCGCCCGCACGGCTTCCTGCAACTGGATTTGCTTCTGCTCCGCATTGCCGAAATCATAGGCGCCAAACGCGAGCAGCGCCATACCCGATGCAATGAACGCGAATTCTATCGCCGACACGCCCCGCCTGTCGCGGCAAAGACGTTGGAAGATCTTGCGGAGACTGCCCGGCATGATGTCTCACTTCACCAGGCGCACGGACTGCGTCCAGGGCACAAGGGCCGCTGCGCAACCGCCGGTGCTGGGTTCGCCGGTGCTGAATTGGGACCCTCCGGTCAATTTCAGGTAGGCGGCGATTATCACGCTGCACGATGGGGTGTTGGTGCCGTTTCCGGTGTATGTTACGGTTGAAGTAGGAAAATACATGACCCCTGTCAGCGTGGAGCCTGCTGTGCCGTTTATGGTGACCGTGGTGGCATTTGCGTTAGCCGTCGCCTGCTGATCTCTATAGAACAGAACGCCGTTGAAATTACTGTCGAAATCGTTGGTTGCCGGGGCGGTCAGGGTGATTGTGCCTGTGATATTAATGGTGCCGATGTGGGCAGAGCTATCGCCGGTCATGATGATGGTGCATCCGTTGCACGAGATGCTTCCGCCGGTGACGGCTATGCTTGACAAACGAGAGGCAGATGAATAGAAGATATAGGTTCCCGCTGCCAGGTTTACCGCACTCCCGGTGCTCGAAAGCCCGTCGCAGTTTATTTGATGTGGTGCTGTGCCCCAAGGCACCGGCACAGTGCTGGCATTGCCGAGGCTATTGCATTGAGCGATGGTCAGGGGAGAGTTTTTTGTCGAGAGGCTGGCAGTCGTGTAGATTGTATTTGCGAACGGATCGAGAGTTTGCGGCTGATACGTGATGAGTGGGGGGGGTGGCGCGCAGCCGGAACACTCGCCTGAACTGACCAGCGACTGAGCACTGACGCTCGCGCCGGAATCCAGGGTGATCGCGGCCGATGAGAGGCCGTTGGACGCAACGGAGCACCCGCTCGCCGTCACGATGGCGGTGTCGTCGAATTCGACGCTTCCTACCCCGGCCCCCGCTTGCGACGAGCCCGCCAGAACGCAGGCCGGGCTATCCGCCGCGACCATGGCCACGGCAGTTTCGCTGATCGGTATTTGTGTTTGGCTAAGGAACGCCGCGGAAAACTGCGGCGAGAGAGTGGTCGTCACGTTTGCCTGGACGGCGACGGCGGTGCCGGACGAGTTGGCTGTAAACGTGCCGCCACTGAAGGTGCCGACCGTGATCCCAACGTTGCTGCTCGTATAATTGGCCCCGGTGGCTGTGGCGGCCGCCAACGCGCTCGGGCTCGCGAGTTCGCTGCGGGTAAGTGTCGTCGAAGCACCGGTGATCGGGTTGTTGGCAATCGCCAGAGCGCCGGCGGTCGCAGCGGCATCGGCCGCATTCTGGCCGTGCCGCTTCTCGAGGTACCAGGTGCCGCCCTCGGCGGCCAGGCCCACAAAGCCGAGCACGGCAAGCGCCGCAACGGCGAACATCACCGCCGTAACCCCGCGCCGGTCCGCCGACAGGCGGCGACATGTCAAACGAAGCCATGCGCGCATGCCGCCGTTCGGTCCTCCGAAAGCACCAGGTCCAGTCCTTCCGGAGACGCACATACCCTTTTTCCGCAACTTGTTGATCGACAGCAATTGGTTACATACAGCAACGGTCTGCCGAATGCCAGGGAAATTGTTGGCGTTCCCGCCCGGGATCATCGCCGGCGCCGCGGAGTGCGGACGGCAGCGCCGCTTCGCCGTCATGCCGCGGGTCGCGGTTTGACAGGTTGTCCGCCATGGCAAGACGGGCGCTTCCGGACTGCCGGGCGCCCATCATCGCTCGATCGTTCTCCGGTCTTGCGCCGCCCGTCAACCAGCGATGCGGCCGGCATGTCACCGGCCGCGCGGCGTTGTTGCGGCGTTGTTGTCGACTCGACTCCGGAATATTGACGAAAATTTGAAGTTTAGGTAACTTTGCGGGACTCGAACGTGTATCTGGGTGCGCACCACCCGATGCAACCAGCGGGGGCAAGAGACGCGCCGATGAGATGGATGGTCCGCCTGATTTTCGTGTTGCTTCTATGCGGCGGCGTGAACGCCCATGCCGACACGCGCGCCGATGCCGACGCGCATCCCCATGCCGGCACGCGTCCTCATGCTGACACGCGCCCTCACGCCGACACGGTCGTCCATGGCGACACGCGCCCTCATGCCGACACGGCCGTCCGTGCCGACACGCGCCCCCATGCTGACACGGCCGTCCATGCCGACACGCGCCCCCATGCCGACACGGCCGTCCATGGCGACACGCGCCCCCATGCCGACACGGCCGTCCATGGCGACACGCGCCCTCATGCCGACACGGCCGTCCATGCCGACACGCGCGCCCATGCCGATACGGCCGTCCATGGCGACACGCGCCCTCATGCCGACACGGTCGTCCATGCCGACACGCGCCCCCATGCCGACACGGCCGTCCATG
>CAINOE010000192.1 GCA_903851415.1 uncultured Rhodopila sp.
CCAGTCCTTGCCGGCGGCGGCCGGGGCCCGGGCGGCCGCGGTCTGGGCGATGGACGCCGGCGCCATCAGGACGGATGACACCAGCGCGGCGGTGGTCAACAGCCCGGTTACGAACGTTCTGCTCATTTATTTTGTTCCCTTCGTCATTTAGCGACGGATAGACGATGACGGAAGGCACCCGCCACGCCGACCAAGCGATTCGACCAGGAAGAGATTGCTCCGGCAGCGTGTCACGACAGCGCCGACGACAAGGGCAGGAGCCGGGATTTTTTCCGGCACGCACCTTGTTCGGACGCTGTCTTCGAGGTTTACCTGTCCTCCCTATTAAACAGGTAGCCTAGAAGCCGGCTAAGCGACATTATATGACTCTCCCGAGCGGCCGGCAACTGCTTTATTGCATGACTCGATGCATTGTCTCTATCGCGCCAACAAATGATGCAGTGCAGCATGGACTACTACATCCCCAATGAACCGGCGCCCGGCGCGGGTTCGCAACAGCGAACGGTGATCGGAATGCCGGCAGGAAGGCGGCGGCAAAGCGTTTCGCTTCTGGTTGCAGCATGGATTTTTGCCGGCGCTGCCGCCGCGTTGCGTCCCGCCGTCGCGCAAACGCCGTTGGCGATCCAGCAGATCGCCGACGGAGATTACGCGCATTTCGGGCTGGTCGCGCTGACGACCGCCGAAAATCGCGGCGATACCGCCAACATCGGCATCGTTGTCGGGCGCGACGCGGCGGCGGTGATCGACACCGGCGGCAGCGTGGCGGTGGGGGAGGCCGCGCTGGCGGCGCTGCGGCAGGCGACCGGCAAGCCGTTGCGCTACGTGATCAACACCCATGAGCACCCCGATCATGTTTTCGGCAACGCCGCGTTCGCCGGACCCGGCGTAACATTCGCCGGCCATTACAACCTGGCGGCGTCGATTCGGGAGCACGGTCCGTTCTACCTGCATTCGTTCCGCGATGTGCTGGGCGAGGCCGAAATCGACCGGGTGCGGCTGATCCCGCCGACTCTGCTGGTGAACGACACGATGGAGCTGGACCTCGGCGGCCGGACGCTGCTGCTGACGGCCTGGCATCAGGCGGCGCATACCGATTGCGACCTGACTGTCCTGGATGAGCGAACGCATACCCTGTTTTCCGGCGACCTGGTGTTCCTTGATCACGTCCCGGTCATTGACGGCAGTTTGAAGGGCTGGCTGGATGTGCTGCCCCGCCTCGCCGCATTGGATGCCGAACGGGTGGTGCCGGGGCACGGTCGTCGGGTGGCGCCCTGGCCCGCCGCGCTGGACGGCGAACGGCGCTATCTGCTGACGGTTCAGGCCGATGCCCGGCGGCTGATTGCATCCGGCACGCCGCTGGCCGACGCAGTGCCGCACATCGGCGAATCGGAGAGGACGCGCTGGCGGTTGTTCGATGATTACAACGCCCGCAACGCGACGGCAGCGTTCAGCGAGCTTGAGTGGGAATGACCGAAACCGCCGGATATCAGATGGAAGGGGGCAAATCATGAAGCCACGACCGGACGCCAACCGCCGGGCTCTGCTGGGCGTTTTGGCGGCAGGACTCCTGGTGCCGCGCAGGGGCGGCGCGGCCGCGCCCGCCGCCACGGACCGGTGGCGCGACCTCGCCCCGCTGATCTTTCCGGGCAAGGTGCTGCGCGACGGATCGTCTGTGTTCGAGATCGATGCCCCCTATCGCGCCGAGGATGCCGCGGTCGTCCCGGTGACCGTGCGCGCCACGCAGGCCGCCGGGGAACCCTTGCGGGTGCGCAGGATCACGCTGGCGATCGACGCCAATCCGGTGCCGGTGGCCGCAACGTTCACCATCGGGCCGGACTCGGGGATCGACCGCATCGCCACGCGCGTGCGTGTCGATGACTACACCAACATTCATGCCGTCGCGGAGTTGAGCGATGGCAGCCTGTATGAAGCGGCGCGGTTCGTGAAGGCGGCCGGCGGATGCTCCGCCCCGGCGCTGAAGCAGACGGCCGGCGACGTTCCGCTCGGCACGCTGCGCTTCAGGGAGTTTCCGGCGACCGAGTCCGGTCTGCGGGAGGCGCAGGTCATGGTGCGCCATCCGAACTACTCCGGCATGCAGATGGACCAGATATCCCGCCTCTACATCCCCGCCGACTTCATCCAATCCCTCCGCATCTCACAAGCCGATCGGCTGTTGCTGGCGATCGAGGGGGGGATTTCGATCTCGGAGAATCCGTCGTTCCGGTTCAACTTCCGGCCGGCGGTGGGGAAGACGTTCCGGGTCGAGGCGGCCGACAGCCAGGGCAGGCAGTTCAGCGCCACGTTCCCGGCGGACCCGGCTGCCTGACAATGCCGGCTAGAAGCAACTGACGTCAGCTTCGGCCTGGGCCTCCTGAAGCTGCTTCAGCATGCTGTTGCTGGCGGGGATGCGGAACTCCTGCGCCAGATAGCCGCCGGCTTCGTGCCGCATGCGCAGGATGGTTTCCGCTTTCTCGTAGTCAGCATACGGGATCGCCGCGGCGATGGTGTCGATCGCGCAGGCGCAGCGGGTGAGCGCCTCGCGGGTCTGGCCGTTTGTCGTCATGCAGCCGAACACGTAATCGGCGCGCGCCGCGGTGGGATAGTCGTTCAGGGCGGCGGCCTGGTCGGGCGCCTCCGCCCGTGCGCCGAAGCCGGCGCAGATCAGGCTGAGTGCCAGCAGGGATGCGGTTGTTTTCATGGTCGGGTTTCCTCGGCGGGCATGTCGCGCACGCTTCTGCCATCGACACGCTCCGAAACTGCCATACAGGATCGGACCCGGCAACGTCGGCGTGATAGTCAGCCAGACAGAGGGCCGGGCGCGCGGTCGTTCTCTTCCTTCATGACCGGGTGTCCGGGCCACCTGTCGCGGCAAAGTGCTTGCGTAGGTGGCCCGGACAAGCCGGGCCATGACGGTTACAGAGTGGCTCGATGGGTCCAAGTGACCACCGGCTCGTATATGACTCTCACAGGCTCCGGCCTTCGCTCCCCGGCCAGGCGCAGCGCCAGGACGCAATGCGCTCGTTCGGGTGCTCGCCGATCCACGCCGCGAGGTAGGGCTGCGCCTCCATGACGCAACTCTTCAGCGAGCCGTTCGATTCCAGCAGGAACTGCTTCTCGGAGCAGACGCCGGGGTTGACGATCGAACAAACGAGGACGATCAGCAGGACAGCGTTCAAGTCAGCCTCCGCGTTTCGGATCAGGCCCGGCTCCGGCGCCGTTTCGCTTATTCACATCGTGGCCGGGTGAAAATGTTAAAGGGGGCCTTCAGCGGATGTTGCGCGCAACCGGTTGCGCGCATGCGCGGTTCGGGGTCCCATGCGCGAATGCGTCCGAACGGCAGGACCCTCATGAGACTACCGCAGGCTTTGGCGACGGCGCTTGTGCTGGTGAGTTCCCTTTCCGCCGTTCACGCTGTGCGGGCCGACCCGCCGAGGGCAGCGGTGTTTCCCTTCGAACTCGACGACACCAGCCTGCAGGGAGCGATGAACGGGCAGGAAACCGAGGATCTGGCTCGGCTTGCCCGGCTCGACACGCAGTTGCGCGACGCCCTGGCGCGGTCGGGCCGCTATGCGCCGGTCGTTGTTCCGGCCGAATCCGGCGGGCGGACGCTCTGGTCGTGCAACGGATGCGAAGCCGAACAGGCGCGCAAGGCGGATGCGCGGTTCGCGGTTGTCGGCTGGGTGCAGAAGGTTTCGAACCTGATCCTGAACATCAACCTCGTGATCCGCGATGTCGCGACCGGGGAGCGCGTCGCCGGCGGCAGCGTCGATATTCGCGGCGACACCGACGAGTCCTGGACGCGCGGGCTGTCGTATCTGCTGCGCAACCGCATCCTGACGGGAGAACGGTAGAACCGCGACCTTGGTCATGGTCTTCGCCGCCGTCATGGCGGGGGGAGGCCCGCCATCCAGGCCCCTGTTTCCATAGGCAACGGCATCCAAGGCTTCACCGCGGCGAACGCGCAAGGTTTGGCTGGGTTGGCGCGCGGACCAAGACGTTGCGGCTGGCACAACGACAACGTGACAGGCCGGCTTGCGGTTCGTATGGCCAACGGCTAGATTGCTACAACGTAAATATAAGGCGATCACAATGACACGGTTCGGCGCCCTTGCAGGTTCGGCGCTCGCCGCCCTATGCCCCATTCTTGCCGAAGCGCAGCCGCTGCAGGGCTTCTACCTCGGGGGCGCCCTGGGCCCGAACATCGCCGGCAACATGCTGTCTGCAAACCAGACGACAAAAATGTATACCAATGTCGGACCGGCGGCGATTGTCGACCTCGGCTGGGGTTTCGGCAATGGCCTGCGTGCGGAAATCGAGGGCGGCTACCGCTCCGACGCCATCGGCGGCATCTCCACCCGGCGCGGTAGCGGCGACCTGCTGCCGCTGGCCAATGTCAGCGGCACGGCCGGTGCCTATGCGGCCATGGCCAATCTGGCCTACGACCTGCCGCTCCAGCCACTGGGCATCCAGCCCTATATCGGTGCCGGCCTTGGTTACGCATGGCTGAACCTGGCCGGCACGCACGGCAACGGATACGGCACCATCCCCGCAACCGGCAACAATACGGTTACCGGGCCGACCTCGGTCACGTTCGGCAATGCCGGCGGATTTGCCTACCAGGGCTTCGCCGGCGCCTCGTTGCCGATACCCGGCGTGCCCGGCCTGACCGCGTCTGTCGAGTATCGCTACTTCGGGTCCGCCCGCATCGATACGCCAGTCAACCGCACCGTGCTAACCACGGTCAACGGGGTCCAGCCTTCGGCCGGCACCCATAACGGCTTCTTCATCGGCGACCAGGCGGTCCTTATCGGCCTGCGCTACGCCTTTGGCCATGCGCCGGGGGCCCAGGCGGCGGCGGCCGAAGCGCCGCCGCCTGCTCCGGCGTCGCGTTCCTTCCTCGTGTTCTTCGATTGGGACAAGGCGAACCTGACCGAGCGTGCGCAGCAGATCGTTGCCGAGGCCGCCGCCACCTCGGCCAAGGTCCAGCACACCAGGATCGACGTCAACGGCTATACCGACACCTCGGGATCGGCGAAATACAACGTGGCGTTGTCAATCCGCCGGGCGCAGGCGGTGGCCGCGGAACTGGTGAAGGACGGTGTGCCGAAGGAGGCGATCGTCATCCAGGGCTTCGGCGAGACCCACCTTCTGGTGCCCACCGGCCCCGATGCGCGGGAGGCGCAGAACCGCCGCGTCGAGATCATCATCACCTGACCCCACTAACCGCGGCGCCACGCCAGCGGCTTGTCTGTCAACTCGAGCGGGATCCCTGCGACAGGTTCCTGAAGTGAGCGCTCAATGTCCCAACCGATGCTCTATATATTCACATGCCTGGCACTTGGTGGCTGTGTCACAAACAACCTGACCACCCAGAACGCCCAGATCGCGCAGGGCGGAGGCACTGCGCCCGCCCGTTCGCCCGTGCCGGCTGCTGCGCCGGGCATGACGCCGGCTGCCAGGCTGGCAACCGCCAGGGTCGTTACAGTCGATAAAACAATAATGGCTGGCCAAACGCTGTTACTTGCAAGCCCTCAGTCTCTGGCCAGGGATTGCACGCCACTCGGCAAAGTGGACGCCAAGGTGATAACGCCGCCTGAGAATGGCACAATCCATATCGACAGCGGGATGGCGTTCCCCAACTTTACGCCGGGTGATCCGCCCTATCTTTGCAATTCGAAAAAGCTCCCGGCGACTGTGATATCCTACAGATCAACCCCTGGTTTCTCCGGCCGGGATACTGCGGTTGTGCAATTTTTCTTCCCCGACGGAAATGCGCCAACCTTCCTGTTCCACATCGCGGTGCGGTAGGCGCCGCGGCGCGTGCGGACACATTCTGCACTTCCGGTGCTGGTGCTGTCGGTGGTCGCGGGCCTGGTTGGAGCCGGTCCGCAGGCTATCGCCGTCAGTCCCACCGTCGCGCTGTTTTCTGCATTCAGCCTATTCGGCACCTGGTCACCCGATTGCGAGCTGCCGCCGTCACCGAGCAACCCTCGGGCAGCGTGGCACATACAAGGCGATACCGTCCTGCATACCGTGACCTTTGATGGCCACACGTTCGCCGTTGTCGACCGCGTTGGCGAGGCAAGCCTGATTGACGCGGACACGCTGACATTCACCGTTGTCCGCGCCGGGAGCATTTATGCAACTGTCATCATCAGGATGGAAAACGGACGCCTGCATCTCATCCGGTCCGTCACGCACGATGGACGCGTGATCGTCGATCAGGGCCGCGAGCTTGCGACCGATCGGGATGTCCCGGCGGACGAACCTTGCTCGCCCGCGATGTCGTAGCCCGGCCGCATCGTGATTTGGTCGGCGAACGAAGCGGCCGGCGCCTCAGTTGGCCGGCAAGGCCGAGGCGCGGGGCCAGCCATTCGCGGTCTCGGGTATCGCGCGATCCGGTTTGTCACTACAACGATCTGCTAGCAGATCCGCGGCAACTGCTCCCCCGACAGCCAATCGACGATCCGCCCGCCGCCGAACGCCGTGGTCATCTGCACGAACAACCGGTGGTCCGCGACAGCCGAACCGATTATCGCCGCCTCCTGCCCGAGCGGATGGCCCCGCATCGCGGCGAGGCACGCATCCGCGCCCTCCGGCGCCACCACCGCCACCAGCTTGCCTTCATTGGCGACGAACAGCGGATCGAGGCCGAGCAGCTCGCACGCCGCCGCCACCTGCGGCTTCACAGGAATTGCGTCCTCCCGGATGCGGAACCCGACGCCCGACTGGTGCGCCAGTTCGTTCAGGGTCGCCGCCAAACCGCCCCGGGTCGGGTCGCGCATCAGTTTCAAGCACGGCCCAGCCGCCTCCACCATGGCGGCGACAAGCCCGTGCAGGGAGGCGCAATCGGACAGGATCGCCGTCTCGAACGATAGATTCTCCCGGCTGGACATGATCGCCACGCCGTGGTCGCCGATGCAGCCGGACAGGATCACCGCGTCGCCCGGTTCGGCGCGATCACCGGACAGCACCAGCCCCTCGGGCACGACGCCGACACCGGCGGTGGAGATGAACACGCCGTCGGCCTTGCCGCGCTCCACCACCTTGGTGTCGCCGGTCACCACCGGCACGCCAGCCTCCCGCGAGGCCCGCCCCATGGACTGCGCGATCCGCTGAAGGTCCGCGAACGGAAACCCCTCCTCGATGATGAAGCCGGCGGACAAATAAAGCGGCCTCGCCCCGGCCATGGCGAGATCATTGATCGTGCCGTGAACCGCCAGACAGCCGATATCGCCGCCCGGGAAGAACAGCGGCGACACGACATAGCCGTCGGTGGTCATCGCCATCCGGCCGCCTACGGGTATCGGCAGGCTGGCCTGGTCGTTGCCCTGGCTGAGGAACTCGTTGGCGAAGGCGTCGCGGAAGATGCCCTCGATCAGGTCCGCCATCGCCCGGCCGCCGGAGCCGTGGCTCATGTCCACCCGGCCGTTCCTGATGTCGAGCTTGCGCCGAACGGTCTTCAAGCGGCCGTCCGGTGTTCGCGGAAGCGGCCATACGTCCAGTGCGCGGCGCAGGCGCCTTCGGAGGAGACCATGCAGGCGCCGATGGGTGTGTCGGGCGTGCAGACGGTGCCGAACAGCTTGCAGTCCGCCGGCTTCTTGCGCCCGCGCAGGATGGCGGGGCACTCGCAGGCCGGGTTGTCGTCGGCGTGCACGGTATGAATCGCGAACCGCGCCTCGGCATCGAACGCGGCATAAGCCTCGCCCAGCTTCAGCGCGCTGGCGGGCACGACGCCCAGTCCGCGCCACTCGAAGTTTTCCCGAATCTCGAAGACCTCGCGGCAGAGGGTTTGCGCGGTGACGTTGCCGGCGGCGGTGACGGCGCGGATATACTGGTTCTCGACCTCGCAGCGCTGCTGGTTGAGCTGGCGCACCAGCATCAGGATCGCCTGCATCACATCCAGCGGCTCGAACCCGGCGATCACCACCGGCTTGCGCCAGGTCTCGGCGAATTCGCGATACGGCGCGGTGCCGATAATGGTTGAGACATGCGCCGGCCCGACGAAGCCGTCGATGGCGATGGGATCGGGGTCGTCCAGGATGGCGCGCATCGCGACGGGGGTCAGCACATGGTTGCAGAAGATGCTGAAATTGCTCAGCCGCTTCTTCTCCGCGAGGCGCAGCGCGATGGCGGTGGGCGGCGTGGTCGTCTCGAAGCCGATGGCGAAGAACACCACCTGCCGCGCCGGTTCCGCCTCGGCGATGCGGACGGCATCGAGCGAGGAGTAGATCATGCGGATGTCCGCCCCGGCCGCCCGCGCCTTCATCAGGCTGCCGCCATTCGACGCCGGCACGCGCATCAAATCGGCGTAGGTGCACAGCGTGACCGAGGGATTTCCGGCCAGACGGATGGCGTCGTCGATGCGGCCGATGGGCAGCACGCAGACCGGGCAGCCGGGGCCGTGAATCAGGCGCAGGTTCGGCGGCAGCAGGTCCTCGATGCCGTAGCGAGAGATGGCATGGGTGTGTCCGCCGCAGAATTCCATGAAGGCGTAGCTGCGGCCGGGCTGCAGCTCCGCGGCGATGGCGGCGGCGATATCGCGGGCCAGCGCGCCGTCGCGGTATTCATCGACGTATTTCATGCCGCCCGGTCCGCCATTGCGGCGTATTCGGCCAGCAGCGCCAGGGTGCGGGCGGCTTCCCCGGGGTCGATCTTCGACAGCGCGTGCCCGACATGGACGATGACGTAGTCGCCGGGGGCCACATCCTCGACCAGCGCGACGGAGATGGTTTTCAGCACGCCGTCCAGACTGATGCGTGCCATCTGGTCCGGCAGCAATTCGGCGATCAGCGCCGGTATGGCGAGGCACATGGTTTCATCCCCCTTCGTTCCAGGTGCGCCGGGCCATCACCGCCTGCCCGAGCGACACCCCGCCATCGTTCGGCGGCAACCGGCGGGCGAGAACCGGCGTCAGGCCGCGGTCGCCCAGCACCGCCATCAGCCCCTCGGCCAACACCCGGTTCATCATACACCCGCCACCAAGGCAGAGGGTGGACAATCCGCTGACGGCGGCGCCATGAGCTGCCAGCGCGGCCAGGCCCTCGATCAACGTGCCATGGAACAACTCGGCGCCGAACCGGGCCTCCGGCGGATTGTCGGCGAAGGCGGCCAGCAGCGGTGTGAAGGACAGCACGCCCCCGTTCAGCGTCCATCCGCCTTGCATCGCGCGCGGGGTGTTCACCAGCGCCTCCAGTTCCATCGCCGCCTGGCCTTCGTACTCCTGCACCAACCGCACCCCGAGCAGCGCGGCGATTGCATCGAACAGCCGGCCGAGGGACGAGGTCGCGACAGGCTCCGCTCCGGCGGCCAGGCGCGCAGCAAGCGGTCCGGCCAGGCTGCGGCCGGGAAACCGGGTGGCGGCGGTGGCGCCGCGGCCGACTGCGTGCAGCGCGGCGACGCCCATCCGCCAGGGTTCGCGCGCCGCCCGGTCGCCGCCCGGCAAAGCCAGCGTGCCGAGCCCGCCGATACGGCGCCAGCCGGCCCCGTCCAGGACGATCATCTCGCCGCCCCAGGCGCCACCGTCCGTGCCGAACCCGTGCCCGTCCAGCGCCAATCCAAGCACCGGTCCAGCCAGCCGGTGCTCGGCCGCGACCGCGGCGATATGGGCGGCGTGGTGCTGCACGCGAACCACCGGAGCGCCGAAGTCCTCCGCCATCCGGCTCGACAGGTAGTCCGGATGCAGGTCGCAGGCGATGAGCTCCGGCCGAACGTCGAGGACGTCCAGCAGATGGCCGATGGCCTCGCGCCAGAACCGCACGGTCTCGGCGGTGTCGAGGTCGCCGATATGCTGCGACACGAACGCCTCGCGCCCGCGCGCCACCGTGACGGTGGATTTCAGATGCGCCCCCAGCGCCAACACCACCGGCCCGTCCTCGGCCAGCGCAATCGGCTCCGGCACGTAGCCGCGGGCGCGGCGGATCAAGGCGGGGGCGCCGGCTATCACCTGAGCCACGCTGTCGTCGGCGCGGATCAGGATGGGACGATCATGCGTGACGATGATGTCGGCGATCGCGGCGAGGCGGCGTTCGGCGTCGCCGTTATCGACCACCAGCGGTTCGCCGCCGGGGTTGGCGGAGGTGGCGACCAGCGCGAACGACTCTCCCAATTCGGCGAACAGCAGGTGATGCACCGGCGCATACGCGAGCATGACACCGAGGCGCGAGAGGCCCGGCGACACCGACGGCGCCACCGCGCCCGGCCGCCCGTGCATCAGCACAACCGGCCGCGCCGGGGTGGCGGCGAGGGCGGCTTCGGCGTCGGTCGGGTCCGCGATGATTCGGATGGCCCGGGCACCGGCGAGCATCACGGCGAACGGCTTCGCTTCCCGGGACTTCCGCTGGCGCAGCGCCGCGACGGCGGTTTCGTTGCGGGCGTCGCAGATCAGGTGGAAGCCGCCGATGCCTTTGAGGGCGACGATGCGGCCGGCGCGGATCGCCGCGGCGATTCCGGCGATCGGGTCATGGCCGTTCTTTGCGTCATCCTTTGTGTCATGGCCGGGCTTGGCCCGGCCATCCACGACTTGCGGCGGTCGGGCTGGCAAAG
>CAINOE010000193.1 GCA_903851415.1 uncultured Rhodopila sp.
AATATGCGAATCAGCGGCCCCAGGCCCGAGGCCCGGCAAAACAAGGGCGTCGTCATCCATCCCCCCATCACTGCCGCAAGGCATGGGGTTGACTATGCATAACCTGGCCATTTGCGCAAAATGACAATGGACACGCCCTCGGGGAGTCCTAAAGTCCGCTGCGGGAAAAGGCGGTTTTCCGGGCAGTTTGCATCGGGTGCGCCATCGACGGAGTTGGGATGCCGCTGTTGATCCAGATCAAAATCTCGCCGAATTGAGATTTTTTTGTCCGAGACGGCCTTTTGGAGAAAATTATGGCTCTGCGCGGCGGGATCTCATGCTAGCGTAAATTCAAGCCATCTACGCGGGGAGGCGTCGATAACATGAAATAATCAGCATGTTGGCGGATGTTAAATAAAGACGCTTGGCTTTGCGGCGGAGCAATCTGCTACGCGAGAGCGTATTTTTGAAATCTAGTTGAAATTAGAATTATTATAAACCAAGTGTAAATGAAACTTTACGTCATTTTTTTTCTTGCATAAACGCGGTTCCCATGCAGAATTATCGCGACCAATAGTACTCACCTCGGGTATGATTCTATTGGCCTGTCACAATCGCGCACTTCCGATCACCCTGTCACGAAAGTGGAGGACGTTAATGAGTCTCGATCGTAAAATCCGGTCGTTCGGGGCGGCTGCCGCCGTCCTTGCGTCGGCGTGCGCGCTGACGTCGGCGAGCGCGCTGGCGCAAGCGAGCAAGGAAAGCAAGAAGCCCAACATCCTCTTCATCATGGGCGACGATATCGGCTGGATGCAGCCGAGCATCTATCATCGCGGCCTGATGGTCGGCGAGACGCCCAACATCGACCGCATCGGCCAGGAAGGCGCGATCTTCATGGACTATGTCGGGATGCAGAGCTGCACCTCCGGCCGCAACGCGTTCTTTACCGGTATGTATCCGCTGCGCACGGGCATGATCCCTCCGCAGTTGCCCGGCAGCCCGTCCTATCTGCGCCCGGGAACCCCGGCGCTCGCCAAGTTCCTGTATGACCTCGGCTATACCACGGGCGAGTTCGGCAAGAACCACCTCGGCGACCATACCGAGGCCCTGCCGACGGCGCATGGTTTCCAGGAATACTGGGGCTATCTGTACCACCTGGATGCGATGCAGCAGGTGAGCTTCCCCGACATCAACAGCAGCCCGATGGTACAGGCTGTCGTCCCGCCCTGCAAGAACACGCCGATACCCGGACTGCCCGAGGTGCCCGGCGCCCTCGATCCGGAAAAAGCCACCTGCATGACGCCGCCTCGCCCGGTGATCTGGTGCAAGTCCTCGGATGGTTCGGCGAAGAATCAGAGCTGCAAGGATGAGGGACCGCTGACGCTCGAGCGGTCGAAGACCGTGGACGAAGAAATTTCGGCCAAGGTCATCGATTTCCTGGATCGCAACGATCCCAAGAAGACCAACAAGCCCTTCTTCGTCTGGTATAACCCGGCCCGCATGCACGTCACCACCGTGCTCTCCGACAAATACAACGACATGATCGGCACCAAGGGCGGCAAGGACTGGGGCGCCAACGAAGCCGGCATGAAGCAGTTGGACGACAACATCGGCTACGTCCTGAAGAAGCTTGAGGATATCGGCCAGATCGACAACACGATCATCGTCTTCACTACCGACAACGGCGCCGAGCAGATCACCTTCCCCGATGGCGGCGTGACGCCGTTCAAGGGACAGAAGGGTGAGGCCTGGGAAGGCGGTTATCGCGTTCCTCAGGTCGTCCGCTGGCCCGGCCACATCAAGCCCGGGACGGTCAAGGACAAGCTGTATGCTGCGCTCGACTGGCTGCCGACGCTGGTTGATATCGCCGGCGGACCGAAGGGTGACGACCTGAAGAAGCAGATCGAGGCCGGCAAGTACCCCGGCATCGTCAAGACGACGCTCGACGGCTTCGACCAGCGCGAGTATCTGGAAGGCAAGTCGAAAGAGTCGGCTCGCGATGTGTTCTTCTACTTCTCCGGCTCGACGCCGTCCGCGGTGCGATACAAGAACTGGAAGATGTACTACAACATGTCGCAGCCGGGTGCGGAGGGCTGGATTTTACCGCTGGTCCCGTTCCACTTCACCCTGGTGCAGAACATCAAGCGTGATCCGTTCGAGCAGGCCGTCGGCGAAAGCATGAAGTCGGCTCTGGGTTTGGGCGGCGCGCTGGCATCGCCATCGACTGCGTTCCTGTACGACTGGAACATGTTGCCGATCGGCCAGTTGCTGTGGCTGAAGGAACTGGAATCCTACAAGCAGTTCCCGCCAATGCAGTCGCCCGCAACCTGGAACCTCGTGCAGGTCGAGGAAATGCTCAAGGCCGGCACCCACCCGAGCGATTAGACCGCGGTGATATGACGGCGCGGGCGGCCCGGTGGGTCGCCCGTCTCGACCGGTTCAACCCAACATCAGGGATAAAGTTGATCGTCGCCTAAGCCTTCCTATGACGGCGCTTATCGTCGAATGCGACACCGGTACCAACCTGGCCGCGCGCATCGCTGCCACTTCACTGCGGCATACGCACCGAGTCATACGGGCGGCCAGCAATGGGCGGCCCACCGTGAGACCATCGTATGAAAAGGGAACGATGATGTCAGCTTCCGATTCTACCGTTGCCGGCCGCCGCTTCATGCTGGGCGTTCTCGCGGCCATGCCCGCCCTGCCCACCCTGTTCAGCGCCACCATCGCACAGGCCCAGACCGATCCGCTGGCATCCTGGAATGACGGACCAGCCAAGCAAGCGATCCTGGATTTCGTGAAGTCAACGACCGACCGCGCGAGCTCGAACTACGTGCCGCCGGAGGACCGCATCGCCACCTTCGATCAGGACGGCACGCTATGGGTCGAGCATCCGCTTTATACACAGGCATTTTTCGCGCTCGACCGGGTCCACGAAATGGCGCCGAAACATCCGGAGTGGAAGTCGCGGGAGCCGTTCAAGGCGGTGCTCGCCAACGACCTGCCGGCACTGGCGCATTTTTCCGAGCGTGACTGGGCCGAGATCGTCTTCGTTACCCATGCCGGCATGAGCCAGGCGGAGTTCCTGGACATCGCCACGAAATGGATCGCGACGGCGAAGCATCCGCGGTTCAAGCGTCCGTTCACCGAACTGGTCTATCAGCCGATGACCGAAGTGCTGGGCTATCTGCGCGCCAATCAGTTTTCGACCTACATCGTCACCGGCGGCGGTCAGGACTTCGTGCGCGCCTATTCGAAGAAGGTCTACAGCATCCCGACGCAGAACGTCATCGGCTCCAGCCTGGTCACAAAATACGAGATCAGGAACGGCGAACCGGAGCTGATGCGGCTGCCCAAGCTGTTCTTCGACAATAACTACGGTGGCAAGCCCGTCGGCATTGACACCTTCATCGGCAGGCGCGCCACCGCTGCCTTCGGCAACTCCACCGGCGATCAGCAGATGCTGGAATATACCAAGGCCGGGGCGGGCGCCCGGCTGTCGATGCTGGTTCTGCACGACGATGACAAGCGCGAATTCGCCTATGGCCCGGCGCAAGGACTGCCGGATACCAAGGTCGGCACGTTCACTCAGGCGCTCTACGATGAAGCAACGAAAGGCGGCTGGTCCGTTATCAGCATGAAGAATGACTGGAAACGCATCTTCGCGGTTGAGGCGTAACGCGAGCGCGTGAAGGAATCATGATTGCCGTCAGAGCGGTCCGAACGTGCTTCGTTATCGAAGCGACCGCGCCTGCGGCCGATACCGACCGGGAATCGCTCTTGTCACCAAGCGACTAAGGCCGAGAAAGGACACAACCATGCTTCGAAACCCATCAGGTCTTTTCTTCCTGGCGGCCTGTGCCGCCATAACGGGCTGTGCCGCTCAGGTGCAGCAGAAGGAGGACCTGCTGGCCGCCGCCGGGTTCACGCTGGTGCCGGCGAACACGCCGGAGCGGCAAGCCAAATTGGCAGCGATGCCGCCGCATAAGTTCGTCCACCAGGTGCGCAACAACGCCGTGGTCTTCACCTACGCCGATCCGACGATCTGCGACTGCCTGTATGTCGGCAATCAGGCGGCTTACGACCGTTACCGCCAGGAGGTGTTCGCGAAGAACATCGCCAATGAGCAGCAGGCCACCGCCGAGGACTACCAGATGGACTGGGGTGGCTGGGGTCCGGGCTGGTACTACTGACGACAAGTCGATCATGGAACGGATGGTTACATCAATGCGACCCATTTGCTTGATTGCAACGGCCCTTATGCTGTCCGCACCGGCCGTGGTGCAACTTGCGGACGCGCAGACCCGACAAGCTGCCCCGGCGGCCACGTCGCCTCCTGCGGCAGCGCCAGCACCCGCGGTGTCGGAGATTGCGGCGGCGCATTCTATAGCTCCGTGCCCAACGGCTACGAGGTCGTTCCACCGCCGATCGGCATAGCGGTGTCGAGCCTGCCCAATGGGGCGACGCAGGAGACCGTGGGCGGGATTTCCTATTTCACCTATGGCGGGGCCTGGTACCAGCCGAGCTACACCAATGGCGGTGTCTCCTACATGGTCGTTGCCAAACCGGGATAGGACGGAGCCTCGGGGGAACAGGGACATGTTCTGGCTGCCGGACGTTGGATTTGACCTGACGAGCTGCGCCGCTGTCCTGGCGCTGCTCAACCTGGCCTGCGGCAGCCTTGGCCTGTTCCTGCTGAAGGAACAACGACGGCAAGGCGACACGTCAGTCGATCCCACCCCCCTCCACACTCTCCACCCGAAGATACGCGAGCATGAACAGCATCTACACCCGGTTCGACCGACGCAAAGGTGGTGCAATACACCATCCAAATCGTTCCTCGATTACCCGAACCGACACTGGTTACTGCCGTCCTGGTGGAGGAAGGCGCGTACGTGAAGAAGGGCCAGACGCTGTTTCAGTTCGACCGGACGGTCCAGGAGTCCAGGGTCACGTCACCCTCGACGGCGACGACCATGAGAAGTTCCCCATCGATGCGCACGGCGTGGCGGTGATATATACCGGCGGTGGCGGGTTCGCCGCCTTGCGCAAGATTTCCATCCGGGCACACGCTTGGCTGAACTGGCTGTATCCGCTAAACATTTGATCGCCTGAACGAAAGCCAGCCCGGATGCTCGCGGCGACCCTCGACTTTATCAGAACCCACCTGCTGACGACGCCGGTGCTGGCCAAGTTTGCGCTTGGCCTGTTCATGATCTCGACCATCCCTCGTCTGTGCCGCTGCATTCACGTGCCGGAGGTCGTCGGGCTGTTGCTCGGCGGGGTCGTCGTCGGGCCGCATGTGCTCGGTTTCTTCGGCCCGGAACATCCCATCGCCGACTTCCTGGCCGAGATCGGCAAGCTGTTGCTGATGTTCTTTGCCGGCCTGGAAATCGACCTGGCGCTGTTTCGCCGCGCCCGCAACCGGTCCGTCATCTTCGGGATCGCCACGACAACCCTGCCGCTGGTGCTGGGCACGGCCGCCGGCCTCCTGGTCGGCTACGCGATCGTGCCGGCGGTTGTCATCGGGTCACTGCTGGCGTCGCACACCCTGCTCGGCCTGGGGATTATTCAGTGGCTCGGGCTACAGCGCCTGGAGCCGATCACCGTTGCCATTGGCGCGACGGTGATGTCCGATACGCTCTCGCTGGTGGTGTTCGCGGTTTGCGTGTCGATCTTCACCACGGGCTTTTCGGTTTCCGGCCTGGCGTCGCTGGTGCTCCAGATCGTCGGTTACATCATGTTGGTGCTGTTCGGTCTCAGCCGGTTTGGCGCCTACGTCCTGCATCGGGTTGAGAACGACGAGGATACGTTTTTCCTGCTGATGCTCGGAATCATGATCGTATCGGGTATGCTGGCGGAGGCGATCCAGTTGCCGGGCATCGTCGGCGCGTTCCTGGCGGGGCTTGCCGTCAACGCATCGGCCCGCGACAATCCGGCGAGCGCCAAGCTGCACTTCCTGGGCCGGTCGCTGTTCATCCCGATCTTCTTCTGCGTCACAGGCTTCCTGATCGACCCGTTCACGTTCGTCCGTGACGCGATCGCGAATTTTCCGATCGTCGGCGGCATCATCGCGGCCCTGCTGATTGGCAAGGGGATTGCTGCAGCCGTCGTCGGCCGCGCCTTCGGCTATACGCGGGACGAGCAGTTGACGGTCTGGTCCCTAACCCTGCCCCAGGTCGCAGCAACGCTTGCGGCGACGTTGGTGGCCTACAGCACGCGTGATGCCGGCGGCCACCGGCTACTGGATGACCGCATGCTGAACGCGGTGCTGGTGTTGATGCTAACGACCTCCATCCTGGGACCGGTGCTGACCGAGCTTTTCGCCAGGCGTCTGGTGGCAGGCGCTCGCGACCCGGCGTCCTTGGGTTCGGCAGGCCCCGGTTAGTGCGGTGTCCGGTAACGGTTCGCTCGAAGGTGAACCGGTCAGCCGAACAGCCGCCGGACAGCCCACGCGGCGCCGGCAATCAACGCCAGGATGGGAACGCAGCGATCATGCTGCCATCGGTTGTGCATCAGAGGCGCCGCCGCCGCCGGTTACGCCGCCGCCCAACTGGAACGCATAGGATTGTCCCTGGAAGTTCAGGCTGCCTTTTCCGGCTGCGCCCCCGGCGGCAATGATTTTGGTCATGCTGGTCGTGCCAACCGGATTCATGCCCTGGATGCTTTGCGGTCCGGGCTTGGCGAGGTTCGAGCATCCGCTCGCGGCCAGCAATAGCGCCAGCGCAACCCCGCGCATTGATCCTATCCTCGGGATCGTTTTCATAGCTGCTATCCTCGGTACAAACTCGGTTTACAGGTTCAAGTGCTATTGGCAAAAGCGCTCGACCATTTCGGCGCGGATTGGGAACGGATCGCCCGGCCATTGCCGACCCCGATCGGCGAAAATCCCGGTCAGAAGATCAGAGTAACCTGCGTCCTCAATTGCCAGGTCGAGCCGAATTCAGGCCGCAGCGCGTTGTAGTATGCGCCGAGAAGCAAATTCACCGGCAGCTTGCCGCCGATCTTCACCACCCGTCCGACCTGGGCACCCACCGGCAGGGTCCAGGCATTGTTGCCGGAGGTCAGCCAGTTCGCTGTGATGATTGGCGCGCTGCCGACATACCAGCCGCCGCCAAAGTTATAGTTCGCGAATGGCTGCACCAGGAACGTGTTGTATCGCGTGCCGCCGAGACCCTGCGTACCGCCCAACGAAAACACATTGTTCGCCAGGGCGCCGGCCACCCACGGTCCCTTCATATACACGATCGCGGCCGTCGGCCCGGCACCCCAGACATTCGAACCAAGCGTCTTGTCGCTGATCGTCGGCACCTGGAACACGGGTCCTACCGCCCAAAGCCAGCCATTGGTGGGGTTCTTCGGCGACAGGAACGCCGAAAACGTTATCGGCCCGGTGCCGAACGGCACGGTGTTCGCAGGTTGCAGCGACGGCTGCCAGATCAGCGGCAGGATCGTGCGCGTAATGATGTTCCAGTCCTCATTGATATGGATCGGAATGACCGGCTGGATATTCAGTATGTCCTGGGTGCCCTTGTTCGGGCCGTAGTTGAAGTTCGTGTTGTTCTGAAACGGGAAGCTGTACAGGTCGCCGACGGGATTCTGAAGCTTTTTCGCCAGCTCCGTCGCGCTTGCGCTCTCCGCATCCGAAGACGGCTCCGGCGAAGATTGTGCCGCAGCGCCGGATGAGAGGACTGAGAGTGCGATCAATCCTGCGCTCAGGATCATCAGGCTTCGGGTACGACTCATGGTTAGGCACCTCAACTGGACTGTGGCGCGCGCTGGCGCCGCCCTTTTACCAACCCCATTAAGAACCCGGCCTCGGCCCCGCTCGTCATGGCCCGATGACGGATCATGACGAGGATGTGAGTCACTCCGCCGGCCGGCCAGTCTTACTCACCGACAGGATAAACGCCCGGCGGCCCTTCGATCGTCGCGGGATTCCTCAGTGCCGCCGTCGCCTCGGGCGCCGGAGCGTAGTTACGGAAGATCAAATAGAACGCTCCCGGCGGCGTTGGCAGCCAGTTCGATTCCTTGTCCGCGCCCGGGCTGGTGGTTTGCATGTAGATCGTGATCGACCCGTCCGGGTTCTTCTTAAGATCATTGTAATCGGCGAGATGGTAACGGTTGATCAGGTTGGGAGCGGTATAGTTGGTAACCCGGTCGTACATCGTAACCGACCAGAACCCCGGAGCGATCGGCTTGGCATAGTCCATCGGCGGCTTCAGCGTCATCGTGTAGCGCTTGTGGCCGGTCATCGGACGGTTGTCGCCATCCAGCACGCCGGAGTAGTAGATCGCCTGAGTGGTGGTGTTAGCGGTCAGCCCGAACACCGCAACGTCAAGTCGCGACAGGAAGTCCGACCCGGCATTGCCAGTGTTGTACGGCGGGATGACCCAACCTTTGGCGAGACTGCCGGCCAGCGGCATCGTGCCGAGTGCAATTTCACCAATCTCCGCCGCGGCCTTCTTCATTTGCGCGAGAATCAGGGGATCAGTGTCCTCCGGCTTCCACTGCTTGCCGAGCTCGATGCCGAGATATTTAAAACCCGGCAACAACGACTGGATATCGCTCGCGGGTGGCGGGTTTTCGTTCAGGGCCGCCGAGAAGATCGACCAGAACTGCAGCGGATTGTCGAACTGCATGTGGCTGGTGGCCACCCCGGGCGTCATCCGCGGCACTTCGTAATCGTACGCGGGCCGCGGCGGAGCGGTGCCGCCATTGAACTCGGACAGCCGCTGCAAAGTGATGGCGCGCAATACCTTCCTGGCATCCGCCAGATCGGCCTCGCTCTTGACGTTCACACGCGGCTGAAGCTCGATCCAGCGCGTCGGCGCATCGATGCGCGTCAGGCCGGGCGGCAGTTCGCCTT
This sequence comes from uncultured Rhodopila sp., assembly GCA_903851415.1. Classification (GTDB taxonomy): domain Bacteria; phylum Pseudomonadota; class Alphaproteobacteria; order Acetobacterales; family Acetobacteraceae; genus Rhodopila. The sequence goes on from CAINOE010000193.1 coordinate 8,849, forward strand.
TCCAACCGGGTCCAACCAGGGCGAATTTTCCGCCCTTGTAGCCGGAAGCGCCCCCGGCGGGATAGGCGAATGCGTTTGTGTACATGTCGACGATTTCGATCATGTAGTATCGCCCGCCCGAGTCGGGCGCGGTCAGAATGACCGGTTCGGCGGCAAGATCGACGAAGCCGAAGCCGTAAACCACGTCGACATTAGGTGAGACATAGCCCGATTCCGCGGCGAGCTTCGGCGTGGTGATATCCTCCAGCCGCCAGATTTCGCCCGGCGGCGCCTTCGGGTGCTCACCAAACGCGACGGTTGACCGGAGATTGTACATCGCGACCAACGGAGTGGCGTAAGTCGCGGCCTGAACCGCTAGCGTTGCACTCCATGCCTCGATGGCCCGCGCCTGTTCGTGCGAGGCCTCCAGAGTCCTTTGCTGCGCCCCGGCGGGATTCTGCGGCGCCGGGGCGACCGACAGTGCCAGCGCACTGACTGAAAGCAGCACCATCGAACTGGCTTTGGAAATGCGACTCATGTGGTTTCCCTTTATGCCTATTTGGTCATGCGGTGTGACGGTATTGCGCGGTTCTCCGTTTCCGCAGGCCCATCGTTGTGGATCGGGCACAACCCCTGGCGACTTGCCAGCGTCTTGTTGCTTCGAAGCGAGCATTCACCGGCACGGCACCGGTCACCGGAACGGTTGGGCCGGTCCGATCTGCGGAGCACGCACGGGCTTGGCCATTCCATAGAACACTGTCATGCCCTGGCCGCCGCACCGCGTCGAAACGCTTTCATCCGGCTTGCCGTAGCACGACATCGGATCCTGCCAGTTGTTTGACACCCAGGCATTGCCGGCGGGATCGATCGACACATCGACCAGCATCTGCATTCCGCCGCCCTTGTAGCCGCCGGGCGGCGAGATCGCATCGCCGGTCTTCATGCCGGCGGGGCAGGTCTCGGTCCGCGCGCCGCACAGCTCGGTAATGCCGCCGTCAGGGGCAAAGTTGGAGATCCAGACATGGTCGTTGCCATCGATCGAGATCGCCCAGGCGCCCCAGATGCTGCCGGTCGGATTGAACGGCGACCCGGGCAGCGGCGTGCCGTCGGGGCGAAGCGCCGAGACGTTTCCCAGGCCGGGCGTGCTCAGCAGGTCGTGCAGCGCGATCTGGTCCATGCCGGTGAGCGTCGCGCCGGTGATCTTCGCGATCAGCAGCCGCGCATCGGTTTCCAGCGATAGGCCGGTGCCCAGTGTGTTGGCAATCCAAACATTGCCCTTGCTGTCCACGGCCATGCCCTTGCCGCTATGGCCGCCGGTCGAGAATACCTCGACCTTGGCCGGATCGTCCGCCGGGAAGCGCGCGACCTTGTCGCCGATGGCGTTGTCGACCCAGATGTAGTTCCGCTGGTCAATAACGATATGGAATGGAGCCGACAACTGGCAGGGGCCGTCCTTGGCCGGGGTGCCGGCCGGCGCCTCGCAGTAGAACCTTGCCTTGGCCGGATCGCCCTTGGGCATGAAAACCACCTTGTCGTTGGTGAAGTCCACAGCCCAGACATCGCCGCCCGGGGTCACGATGATGCCCTGCATGAAGCCGAGTTTGCCGCCGAAGTTATACCCCTCGGGCGGGGAAATCGGCTTGCCGTGCCTGTCGAATAAAGAAATCGTCTTGCCGCTCGTGCTGTTGATCCAGACGCGGTCATTGGCGTCGATCGCCGTGCCGAAGCCGGGGCCTTGCAAGCCACCGCCTGCGAACCCGGTCGTCATCGGTGACAGCGGCTTGCCGTTCGGCGCGAACTCCGACAGGTTGCCGTCCCACAACGAGTCGTGGCCGACGGACCCGACGATGAAGTTGGCTCCGCTCCAGGCATTGCCCTCGCTGTCGAACAGCACCTTGGCGCCGCCCGTGTAGCCGCCGCCGGTGAACTTGAGCGGCAGCACCCATGCGCTCGGCGCGAACGTCTGATAGGGCAGGAACGGCGTCGGGCGAAGGCTTTTGCCCGGGGGCACCGGATAGAATGCGTCCAGCAGCGCGAAGACGCGCTCGGGTTTATAGGCCATGTTATGGGCGATCGAGATCACGGCCGTCAGCGTGTCAGTCGGCGTGTGACCGTCCCGCCCTGTCGCGGCGGCCAAGAAACGGTCGCAGGCTTCCGGCTTTATGCGGCTTGTGCAGCCGGCCATGATGCTCGCCAGTGTGGCAAAATTCATCATCGTCGGCGTCTGGGTACTGTTCAGCCCATCCTGAATCATGACGCCGTATCCGCCGGTTGCCGGATCGACGAAATTGGGCACGTTCCCGGCAGCGATGCGCAGGCCCGGGGAAGGACCTTTGATGCCGGAACCCTCGAAGAACTGCGCGTTGGTCCAGACCGAAGCGATGGTTGTCATTTCGTTGACGACAATGTGTGCGGGTGGCTTGTCACCGAGCACGACTAGCATCGCGAGGGCCGGGTTGTTCCCGCCGACACGGTCGCCGGACGGTGCACCTCCTTTGGCGATCACGTACAGGTCGGTGTCGCCGCGTTGGGTTTCGTTCGCGCCGAGGACAAACGCGCCGTCGGCACCGGTTCTCGCTTGCGCAAGCTGCCTCGGCTCGCCTGCGCTCGCAGACCAGAGGGTGACAGTGGAATTTGCGACCGGCCGTCCGGCCGCCTGAACGTGTCCCTCGATCCGGACCGCCGCGTCAGCCGCACCGGCGCTTAACGTCAGAAGTCCCAAGGTGATCGATATGGCGGTTAAGCGAGAGATGGCGTTCTTGAGCATCTTTTTATCTCCGTCCGCACCAAACGCCGGTCTTGTGGGCGTCGCGGGTAGAGGCCGCTATGCAAAAATGGCATTTTTACCTGCCGATGGAGATCGAATTCGTTCCGACCGGAACGGAGGATACCTCACGATTTGCTCAAACGCGGCGCCGCCTGCCCGTGAAGCTGGCTGGGGGCCGGGGCTATTCCCGGCCTTTTTGCTACCGGGCGCCACCGTCAAGGCTTCGAATCGCTTATAGTGCGATTGTGCAACAGGGTTGACATCGTTTCGTGCCAGGCTTGGTCGAGGAAATTGCGATCGACTTGGAACCCGACTTCCGCAGGTAGACGGCGACATGCCCGCGACGCATCCATGGTCTTGCGATAACAAACCCGCGTATCACAGCATGATCAACCGTTGCTCAGTGCCCCGCCCTCCAGCGCGCATGCCTGCATCAGTGACATCAACCTGAGGGAATTTTGTGACTGCTTCCGACTCATCCAGGATGGGTATGGGGTGTCGGCCCGATCGTGCAGATCCCGACCGTCAGCGACAAGACGCTGGGCTCGAACATCTGGGGCGCCGGTCCGACCGCCGTCCTCGTCTACACCAAGGGGCCATGGGTCGCGGGTGCGCTCGCCAACAGCGTCTGGTCGATGGGCGGAACCTCGGGGAAGGCGCATACGCACTACAACAATTTCCTGACCCAGTATTTCGTCAACTACAATTTCGGCGAAGGTCAGTGGGGGCACTGATGATCATGTCTGCGGCGCGGGTCGGATACGGGCACGAAACGCTCAGCCCGCCGTCGCCGGGAGATGATGCGTGACGGCCGCCACTACCGACTGGTTACTGGGAACGTGGCTCATCTTACTGACCGTAACGATACACGCGACGGGAGTCGTGGTCTTGGCCCTGGCGATGATCCGGGTGCGCGTCCGCCTCGCGTCTCGAAATCTTCGCGTTCTCTACATGATGCCATGCGTCATCGGAGTTCCGGGCGTGACCGGACTGGTGCTCAGCGTCCTTCACGGTTTGGAAGCGGCGATATGGGCGGCCTCCTATCTGCAGATCGATGCATTCGCTTCGGCGCCGGATGCGATCCTTTTTTCCCTCGGGGCGATGACGACCGCCGGCGCTCCGGGGCTCGTTCTGCCGCGCCCCTGGCAGATCATGGGCGTCCGCCAACGGCGCGCTCCTGTTCGGTATCAGCACCGCCTACATCTTCGGGGTGATGCAGGCCTATTGGCCGCTGCTCCACCCGCGCGACTGATGGGTCGGCGTCGCCCCGCGCAGATCGCAGCGGGTCCTAACGGGCGGCATGCGCGCTCTGGCCCGACGACGCCGTGGCGGGCATGGGCGTCGGATAGCTGTCGAGGAAGCGCCGCAGCGGCTCTGAGGTGGTGATCGCCGTCTGCCCGGCCGCCACCAGAAGATCGACGTCGTGCGGCTGCAGCGTAAGCCCCGTCGGAATCGCGAGCAGCGCCGCCTTTTGCGGGCTGTCGGGCATGTTCGCAAGCGAGATGTGAATAAGCTCCGCCTGCACATCGTCGCAGGGCGCGCCGTCGATGACTCTTCCGCGAGCGCATCGCGCGGTCCGGATCGACTGCGCGACATCGCGGAGTTGTGCCGTCACGGTATTCAGGGTCTCGAAGTTGTAGCGATCGATCTGCGCGCCGCTTACCAGCCCGAACACGGAGATCAGACCGCCAACGGCTCTGCGCCGGGCAGCGGAACTGTCCTGTGCCCCTTCGCCATCGATGCTGAGCATCAGCACGCGCCTGAACCGATCCGCCCCGCGAGCCGCGAGCGCCTCGGGCGACTGCGCTGCATCCCACATCACCGAGGCAGAGACACGCAACGCCAGATTATCCGCGATGCCGCCGTCGGCGAGATGCACGTAGCTTGTGCGGCTCGGGTCCAGATACTGGTTGGCGAACTTGGCCTGAGTGCCGAGCCGCGACAGCGGGTCGCCGCGCTCGCGTTCGCCGACGCGGCGCTCCCACCCCGGGCGGCGCCCGCCGCACTCGGCCGTGTGGCTGCGCAGCGTGACCGGCGAAAACAGCCCCGGGAACCCGTTCGAGGCCGCCACCGCGCCCGCGACCGGGAAATCCGAGAGGTCTGAACATATGAGGTCGAAGAAGTCTTGCGTGAAGCTGAAGCTGTTGCCGTAGCTGACGTCGGTCGCGCTGATCACAACCAGAGGTCGGCCCTGCCGCATGAGATCCTTGTAGGTCGCGCCGTGAAACATCGCCGCGTCGTAGACGCGCTCCATATAGTCGTTTGTTCCCGTCCCCGGCGTCACCATCCAGCCCCAGTTCCACGGCAGGAGGTAGATGCCAGCGATGTAGCTGTTCGTGTCCGTGTAGAGGAAATCCGTTTCATACCGGCCGAACGCCTCGTCGCGATAAAGCCCGTAATAGGCAGCGGTGAAGCTGCCTCCGGAGACGCCGGCGATTCCGTCGACGGCCTGCAGCAGGGTTCGGTCGCCGGCCGGTCCTCGGATCGTCACGTCGCGCATGCCCTTCAGCGCGCCATAGGCGAAAGCCGCCGAGCGCTTGCCGCCTCCCGACATCGCAACCAGCACCAGGAGGTCCGGTATTTCGTCCGGAGATTTGAGCGCATCGAACCGATACCCGCCCGATGAGATGGTTTCGCCGCCGCGCTCGGCTAATTTTGTCGCTGCGAGCGGTGTGGTGTCCGCCACGTTCAGCGAGGTGCATGCCGCAACCAGGGCTGCCGCCAGCGATTGCAGGATGAAAGCTGATCCCGGGCGGTTGGCAGCCACGCTTCCTCCATGCGCCGACGTCGGCAAAAACTCGAACAATCGGCGTCCTCTCTACAGAGATGGCTTTAGCACGGTCCCAAAATGTCGGCGATGGCTCAGGTCCAAAATCACGAGAATCCAGGTGCGGTCGTGGGCGTCGTGTGCCGAGCCGATGTCGTTGAGTTGAGCGTCAATGTCCAGCGGTTATAGTGACGGCAAACCATGTCGTTCGAGACGAAGACGATCCGGCCACCTCTGAAGGACCTGTATGTTGTCACCCCGGGGTGACTCATAGGGGGTGGCGAAGCGCTGAACATCGTGCCTCAGAAGGAGGGGTCACCACACGGTGCCACCAGGCGAAGCTGGCGCACGTCGGGTAGCTAAGCCATTGCTGGCTTTCGCCCACAGATCCCATCGTGCGGCTTTCCCGCAATGGGCTCTTCCGGCGGGTCACCCGCGGTCATGCTCGTGCACCGAACCAGCGTTGGTGGATAACCGGCTTCGGTAGGGGGAAGACCGTCAGAAGCTAGTCGAACCATTCCCGGGTTCGTTTTGCCTTCTGACTTTGCCGCCGCAGCGCATGAAGCCACAGACTGGCGACGAGGTGTCGGAACCGCTCTATGGAGCGGCAATTGAAGATGACGCCGTAATATCCGTAGTGACCTTTGAGCACCTGGCAGAGCCATTGGTGCTGTTCTCTCACCGGGAGATGCAGGCGTTCCCTCATTTCCGATCGCAGCGTCTTCAGCTTGCGAATCATGCGTTTGGCCCGGGTCTTCTTCTTGACCGTGAACCGCCCGCTCCGGGTCTTGCCGCAGTAATGCGTGAAACCCAGGAAGTCGAACGTTTCCGGCCGCCGCGCCCCGGCTAGTACACCTTGCCGGAAGTGGCGACTCGGTTAGCCCGCCCACGGCAAACCGAGTCGCATTTGCCACAGTTGCCGCAAGAATGAGATTTCGCCGCCCCGGGCCATGGGCGGGACTCCATGCGCCTTGCGAATCGTCCTC
>CAINOE010000194.1 GCA_903851415.1 uncultured Rhodopila sp.
AGCGACACGGCAGCGGGGCGAGCCGGAGGCGATCGGCGTAGCCGATCGGGGATGCGGAAGCGGGACCGGTCCCGGGTTAGACCGCGCGTAACCCGAGGGGACGCCACCGGCACGGAGACGGGCCTGCTTCCACACTTTTCTCCCATTCATCCATTCCCGTTTTCTCCATTCTCATGACGAAGGCGGCGGCCGGTCAGGATGGCTCAGGCAAGCGGAGGCCGCGCGGCGGCGTCGCAGTCAATGGCGAATCTCCCGGGCGTGCGGCTTCGCCGGCTGCCGGCGGAGACCCGGGTGCTTCACCGGAACTCGCCGCTCCGGTGACTGAGCGATCCCGGAGGCATCATGCGGCGCACCGCCGCGGCGCCAAGGCACGAGCGGTGCGAGCCTCCCGGACATGCCCGGCGTCCGGGAGGCTCGGGCAGGCCGTCGGCTGCTGCCAAAGGCCGAGGTCGTCATGGACGATCAGGGTCCGGACGGCGATTTCGCGAACGATGCGGCGGTCGCGCAGCGACCGCACGCGCGCCATGTCCGACCGGCCGGCACGGTGGACGCTTTCCCACCGGCCGGTGTCGCGGTTGCGGCGTGCGGCACCGGCGGTGCCGTTCAGAAATGCTTCAACCAGCCAGGGCGTCCGGCAGATTGCCCGGCCGCCGGTGCGGTCTCGGAAGAACGCTTCGTTTTGCAGGTAGTAGATGCTGCCGGCGGCGATGACGCCGACGCGCAGCGGATTGTCGCCGCCGCGGAACCGCGGGGCGTGATATTGGCGCAGCATGAAGGGATCCTTGGTGCGGGTGCCGGCGGGATCAGGCGCGACCGAGCGCTTGCTCGATCGTGCGGCTGAGCACTCCGGCGGTGAACGGCTTGACGATCATGCCGGATACGCCGGCAGCCGTGGCGCTAAGCCGCCAGCGGCAGATCGAGCAGCCGCTGCAGCCGGTCGATCTCCTGAAGCAGGCGCCGCATCAGCGGGCCATAGTCCGGCTCCAGCCGGGCGGCGGTATCGAGGTAGCGCTGCCACATCGCGCGGTCCCAGGTTGCGCGGTCATCGACCCGGATGCCGCGCGGTGCGCCGCGGGCGGCGGCGGCCTCGCAGGACGCTGCCATCGCGGCCTCCAGGTCCGCCAGGTGACGGCGGCGGCTGGCGATGCCGGAGACCAGATGGTTCCGGTTGAGATGCCGAGCGGATGCGGGTTGCCCCGGCGTCACCGTTTTGCGGTGGCCGGGCATGGCAGCAGGCGCCGCGGTGCCGGCGCCGTTTGACGTCAGAGTGGTCATGGCGATGTCCTCGGTCGGGGAGATGCAGCCCGCGCCGGAGTGCCGGAGCGGGCTGTGCGGGTCAGTCGGCGGCGTCGGCCAGAGGGTCTTCAGCGGTTGCGGCGCCGTCGTCCGTGTCAGGCTGCGCCTCCGCTTCCTCTTCAAGGCCGCCATCCGGGTCTTCGCCATCATCATCGTCACCCCGGGCGGTACCGGGAACGTATCGGCTGCGGCTTGCCGCCGTGTCGTTGGCGAGATCCTCCTCGGTCAGCCTGAACAGGGCGCCGGGGTAGACGTAGACGCTGTCGGCGAACAGCTTGACCATGCGCGCCCGCGTGTCTTTCGCGCGCGGCGCGATGGTGACGCTCTCGGCCGCCGCGGCGGTTTCCAGCGCGCCGCGCGACAGACACGACAGGAACGCCTCGGTCGCCATGTTGGGCAGCCGCAGCGAGGCGCCGATGGTCTCGCCGGCGACCCGTGCGAATGGCCCGCTCTGCGAGCGATTGTCGCGGCACGATAGCACCCCGGTCAGCATCCGCCGCGCCGCCTGGCGCAGCATGTCCGGGTCCGCGGTCAGCACCCCGCCTTCGGTGAGCGAGCGGCAGATCGCCTGCCGGTCGGCGGCTCGCAGGTCGCTGCCGCTGTCCACGCTGACGTTGGCGCAGCCAAAGGCGAGGATCAGCAGGCCGAGCAAGGTGTCGTCCTCGATCGGCGCATCGGCCAGCGCCTGGTGCAGCGCGTCGGTGCGCAGATCGCCGATCATCGCCACGCCCTTCTGCGTCACCTCCGCCCGCGGGCGGGCGAGGGGGTCGCCGTTTCCGTCGCCGCCGGTGGCGCCATCCGCGGGCTTGCCCGCCTTTTTCGGCTCGGGCAGCCGGTAGGCGATGGTCTGCACCTCGCCGGAGCGGACGTCGATGTAGTGTCCGGCCAGGTCGCCTTTGCCGGCCTTGCCGTAGACCCGTTCGGCCTTCTTCGGCAGTTGGCCGCGGCCGCTCTCGTCCACCGGCAGCAGCGTGCCGCGCTCGGGCAGGTTGTTCTGCAGCCACTCCTGCTGGGCGCCGAAGAATGCTTCTACATCCGTGGTGTAGCGACTGTCCTCGCCGGCCGGGGCGAACAAATCGTCCTCCCAGACGATTCCGTACGCCTTTGCCAGATCGTCGCCGAACCGGGCGGCCGAGGCCGGCATCCGGCGCTTGGCCAGCGCGCGAGCGATCTCATACCAGGGGATGTCGGTCTGGCCCCTCTTCGGCTTGTGCTTCTTCCAGACCTGCGCCTGCTCCTCGCGCGTGGCCGAGGCGATTGTCCGCAACTGCTCCTCGTTCGGCATGCGGCCCTGCGCCATCACGTCGAGCATCGCCGGATGCAGGTGCGCCAGCAGCTTGAGGCGGCGGACCGTGCGCAGCGGCAGGGCGAGCGCGTCGGCGATGCCCTGCTCGTCCCAGTTCTGCGCCTCCAGCCGCTCGATCGCCCGCCAGATGTCAACACTCGTCATTGACGCGCGGACGAGGTTCTCGGCGACGGCGCGCATCGCATCGGCGGCCTCGCCGGCGTCGCAGACCAGCACGTCGATCGCCGGCATCTCCGCCGCGATGGCGGCCTTCACCCGGCGGCGGCCGATCACGATCATCAGCCCGCCGTCCTGCTCCGACACGCAGGGCGGCTGGATGATGCCGACGGCCTTGATGGAGGCGAGCAGTTGCTCGTCCATCGCCG
>CAINOE010000195.1 GCA_903851415.1 uncultured Rhodopila sp.
ACCGCACGCTCCGGGGGGGCGCCGCCATCCCCCGCACCACCGGGGATGCACAGACCAACCGGACGCGGGGTGGAGCAGCCCGGTAGCTCGTCAGGCTCATAACCTGAAGGCCGCAGGTTCAAATCCTGCCCCCGCAACCACTTTTACCGAACGCGCGAACGGATCGCGATCATTCGCCGGCATCGGCGTTAGTGCCTTCCCGAGCGACAGCGACACCATTGCCGCGATCGCTCCCACCAACTCAATCTCTAGACCTTTGTTATCTGCACGCTCATGCAGAACGACGCGTTCGATCAGGCTACGAACTGCCTCTAACGCAGCCGTGCCGTCACCTGGCTCTTGAAGCGCTTGCGCAAGATTGCTGACCTTGAAGCGATATACCTCGGACAGATTCGGGTGGATTCGAGGGGCTGGGGCGGGTGTAGTCCGGAGGTCTGCTTCAAGCGCCCGCTTGCGCGCCTCCAGTTCATCGAGCTTCTGCTGAAGACCCGGTGCGCGAATGCCGTCGGCAATCGCGTCAATCAGCGCGGACAATTTGCGCTGCACCGCCTCGTATTCGCGTTGGCGGGCGCTGGTCGTCGTTGCCGCTTCTGCCTGTGACCGGTTCCACTCCGCGGTGGTGTCCTCGACAAATTTTGCAACACAATCGGGCGCCATCAGCCGTGTCCGCAGAGCATCCAGGATCAAGCTCTCAAGCACGGGACGACGGATGCCGGTGCGGTTGGAACAGGTTCCTTGCCGTCGCGCAGCACGACAAGCCAGAAAATCCCGGCCTATCGCCGAATACGCCCCGCCGCAGGTACCGCAGTACATTTTGCCGGTCAGCAGATGCTGCGAGCGGCGCCGTTCCCAGAACTTCGGCCGGTCAGGCGAGTTGGCACCCGATGCCTCGCGGATGACGACAAGACGCGCCTGGACTTGCGCCCAAAGGGCGTCCTCGACAATGCGTAACGCCGGCACATCCGTTAGCACCCGGGCATCCGGCGGGTTTATGCGGGACACACGCTTGCCGGTCGACGGATCCTTGACGAACTTCATACGGTTCCACACCTGGCGGCCGGTATAGAGCTCGTTGCGTAGGATGCCGGTTCCGCGCAGCGCGTGGCCGCGAATGGTCGTGTCACGCCAAACATGGCCCTGCGGACCAGGGATCCCTTCAGCGTTCAATGCCTTAGCAATAGCTATCGGGCTGCGGCCGTTGGCAAACATCTGAAAGATACGTCGAACGACAGCGGCCTCCGCCGGGTCGATGCAGCGATCACCACGCGCGACGTCACCGTTCGGGGTCATGGTGTGGACGGGACTATAGCCAAAGCACAGGCCGCCGGCGCATTTGCCGGCCTCGGCGCGCCCGCGCTGGCCACGATGCGTCTTCAGCCCCAGATCCTTGATGAACAGCGCATTCATCGTGCCCTTCAGGCCGACCTGCAACTCGTTGATCTCGCCCTCGGCGTGGGTGAGAATTTTGACCCCGGCAAACGTCAGCGCCTTATACAGGCCAGCGACATCTTGCTGATCGCGCGACAAGCGGTCGAGTGCCTCGGCTAGCAGAACATCGAACTCATGGCGTTGAGCGGCCTGAAGCATGGCCTGATACTCAGGCCGGAAAGCGCTGGCGCCGCTGATCGCTGCGTCTCCAAATACCCGCAGCACGGTAAGGCCGTTGCGAACAGCTAAGTCGCGGCAGATCCGTTCCTGGTCCTCGATGGACTCAACCCGCTGTTTGTCCGAACTGAACCGGGCATAAATGACGGCGCGGCCGGTCATGAGGCTTCCTTACCTGGATCTGGATGGTTAATGAGATTCGAGTCGAGTTCCGCAAACATGTTGAGCTGCCAACCCTGCCTTCGATAACACCTGCGGCGACTGGGCGGCCGAGGAGTCCGGACAGGCTCCTCAGCCTCGGGAAACACGCGCTCCAGCGTCAGCCGGTTCTTTCCGGTCAGGGCGTCGATCTTCTGGCTGTGGCGTTCCGAGACAGCGGTGATTGCCGACCCGTCGACGTAGCGCATCGACATGTCCAGTGACCGATGGCCGAGGCGTTTGCTCATTTCCCCGAACGCTGGTTCGCCCGTCCGCATGCCGTCAGTGGCGAGGGAGTGCCGGAACATATGCACACCATATCCACGCTCAAAGCGCGTAAGCGACCGACGGTGCACGACGTGCCAGATCGCCTTGGCGCACAATTGACGGCTGCCGCGCGCGATCCAAAGTGCGGTGCTCTGATGGCGGCCCAGGAGCGATAGCCGCTCAACCGCCTGATAGCGTTCGATGATCGGCCAAGTCCAATCCTCGAGCCAGTACTCGTAGTCGGTATCCTGCTTGACCTCGGGTGGATCAAAGCACACCCACCAGCCAGTGGCCTGCGGACGCCGTCGCAGATGAACGCCAACTTGCATAAGATGTGCAGAAGCCAGCCGCGGGCCGAGCGCAGCCAGGACCGCGAACAGGGCGGAGTCACGAACCTGAAGCCAGCGTGACTGGCCATCTTCCATTTCCAGAGCGTCGGCGAACAGGTCCTGGCACCACGCTTTGACATCCTCACGTGGCGGCGGCTGAACGTCGCGCCGCTGCATGGTAAGCAGGAGGCGTATCGGCACGTCATACGCGTGCATGATGGCGGGCAGCGTTCGACCGGGGTAAAGCCAACCGGCGACAATGCGCAGGTCCTCGAAGCTGCCGAAGACTGTGTGGTCGCTAAGGCCGCGCTCGAGTAGGTTCTTGAAGTAGTTGTCGCGGATTCTGTCGTTCATCAGGTAATCGAGCAACTCAGTGTCCGGGCGTTCCAGCCCCGAGCGCCGCAAATGGCCGATGAAACGTCCGAGCGATCGTTCGTATTTGTCAATCGAGGTAGCCCGCGGCAGAGCGCCGCCTTCGCTCTTACGGCGCGGGCGGTCCCGAGCACCGAATGCCTGGTCAAATGCATATCTGATCACGGCGGGCCAGTCGCTTCGCCGCGGACAGACGCGGACGTAATCCGGCGCATAGCGTCGGGTCACGGGCTGGCTTTCCCTTCGAGCCAACGCTGAATCTCAGGCGGCACGGCTCGCATGGCCCGCATCAGTGAATTTTCGTGTCGAGGCGCGGCAAGCTTGGGCATGATATACGCGTAATAACGTTCGGTGGTCCCAAACGTCCTGTGCCCCAGGAGCATCCGCAACTCAGCGCGGTTGTAGGTGCCATCCTCGAGGCGGAGGCATACGGCGAAATGCCGGAACAAGTGCAGGTGCACCTCGACGCCAACATTCTCGTCGATCGCGCGTACGACAAACGACCGAAGCTGTCCCATAGAGCACGCCCCTTCGCGACCGTTTAAGTCCGGGAACAGCCAGTGGCTGCCCTGCTGCAATAGTGGACGAAATGTGCTCAGGTATTCATCGAGAAGGGCGACGGTGTCATCGCCGATATACCATTCGTAGAGCTGGTCGCCCTTCGTGTCGTCCGGAGGAATCATCAACTTGACCACTTTGCGGCAGCGTTGACGCTCGAAAATGACATTGAACTGGAGTTGCAGCGTGCGGAGATTGTCGGCGCGCAGCGGACACCGCAGTTCGATCGCGATGGCGAGCCCCGTCATTGCCAACTGAGCGGCTCCGATCGGATCCGACGGTCCATTGCGCGGATTGAGCAGTTTTCTGGCAAGCTTGAACAGCTTCTTCGGAAGCCAAAGCAGGCGCATGCGCCTGGCGGGTTCGGCTAACGCATCAAGCCGGGCGCGCACTCCAGGGTGAATGACGTTACTGCGCCGGGGACGATAGGCCGAGATTTCATCGTCCAATTCGGCTAGGCGAGCCGGTGCCAGCTTCAAGTAATACTTGGCGACCCACACGAGGGCGGCGCCGCATTGCGCCGGCTTTGAAGACTTGCCAACGCGCTCGGGAAGCGATTCTTTTGCCACCCCGCACTTCGCTGCCGCCAAATCGCGATCTCGGTTATAAATTAACAAGAGAAAGTCGTCGATCTGTGTTCCGAGGAACCATTCTCGTACGCCGGCTGAAGCATGATCGTCCGCGCCTTCCAGGCAATATTCGGCGAAGCGACGAACCCAGCTCATGTAACCGATGATTGTGTTCTCCTCCAGGAGGCGGGCCTCGCTGCGGCGACGAGGACGGTCGCGATCGGTCCCGTTCATCATCGAGCGGATATTGTCCAATTCAGCCTGAACGGTATCCGGTAGAAAGTTCTGTGTTGGGACAGAAACCAGTCGCCTCACGAGGCTGGGCCTCTCCGGCGTGCCCTGTGCCAGGGCGTCCAAAAGACGATCATGCCGTTCGAACGCGGCCTCGATGAACGCTTGTCCGCCGTGGTTGACCACCCGATCGAACACAAACGCGGCGAACTGGGGCCTGTGAAGAATCGTGGAGATAGCCTCGGGGGCGATATCGCGCTGACGCGCCCACCACCCTAGCCGAACAACCGGGAGGACGTGTTGACGCTCAAAACTTCCGAAGAACCGTCCCCACTCTGAGTCTGCCGGCGGTGGCGGGCACTTGTGGGGTTCGGCCAGTCCAAGGTCGACCATGGCATGACGGTATTTGTAGATGACATTATTGTAGCTGGCGCTGGACAGGCCGGTGCGAGACCTCGACCAGCCAGGCAACAACGAGTTGACGTCGGGCACCGCGCAGGAGATTTTCGAGAGATCGATTTCCCGCTCGTCCAGGCGGGAGTAACGGCCGGCCCGCCGCGCCGCCTCATTCGCGAGCATGGTCCCGAGCGTGACGAGACAGGAGATGGTCATCTTCTTATCAACATCCGTCCGGGCCGGGTTGGCCATCGTCCGCTCACGCAGATCCGCGATCGAGACCGGCGACGGGCACACCGTTTCGGCGGCAGGCTCAAGTCCGGGAAGGTAGTCGTCTTTAAGGGTCATGTCGGCCTCGACTTCAACTGACGTGCATTTAGCATCAATTATGAGCGGGTGTCAATGTATATGGCTGGCGCATACTGGAACACCTACTCATAATACTCAGTATCTTATTGAGTGTGCGGTGGTAACGAAAGCGGAGTATCAGCCCAGCACCCGACCGATCTCGGTGATCGGAATGCGCCAGAGCCGACCGCTCTTGGCACCACGGATCGACCCCTTCTTGAGCCGATCGCGTACCGTGTTGGGCGCCATGCCGATGATGGCCGAAAATTCCTCGAGGGTGAGAAAGATAGCAGCGAACGGGATGGGATCACATTCGTTCTCGCTGTCGTCCGACAGCGATCTCGTCGGCACGCTCACCGCCAGCCTCCCTGGTTCGCCACAACGAAAGCTTCGCGCGCCGCCTGCCGGGCCAGCGCGGTGACAAGGCGGTGAATGGCGACAAGCGTTACGCCATCTTCTGCCTCATATCTGCCGGCAAAGCTGACGGCATACTGAAAGGCGGACCGACACGGCTTGTGCCGTCGAGTTTCTACTTCGATGCCGGAGCCAATAGCGTCAATTGTGCCACTAGCCATCTTTACGGGCCGGAGATCGGGACTATCGGCACAATCGTCGCTAATGGCATGATCATCGTTGGCGTCGGTGGCCCGCCGCCGAGTGCGCCAGTTGCTCATGCCTCCACCTCGCGAATGGCCGGGTTGACGGTCCAATCCGCGCGTTGGCGCCCTTTGGTGGCCCCTTCGCGGGTTGGTGCAGGCTGCACGAACCCCAGTTCAGCCAGTTCCTCCAGCGCAGCTTCAATCCGCTTCGACGTGGTAATACCTGGCCCGTTCGCCTTCCGCCGGAGCTCGCGGGCGTTGAGCACCTCCGGGCGTGGTGCGGGGCACTTCAGATACCAGCGGGCCAACCGACGAGCATCACGTTCAGCCTCCGGCAACGCGGCCTCGCCGAAAGCCCGCCGCGCCATTGGCAACGCATAGCTTGCCAGGAAACCCACCGCGGGGGTGAGGTCGTCAGCCGTGATGCGCTCCGGCGCAGGAGTGCCATCCGGAATGAGCATCCACTTCATGTGCGCGAAGATCGTTGCCAGGCGTACGGCTATGCCGGGGAGCTTGCCGATCCAAGACTGGAGCAGTCCTCCAGCGTCGTCCTCCATCGATTTCACATCATGCCGCCACACCTGCAACGCAGCGACGGCGTCATCGGTGAAGGGCAGGACTACGGGCTCGTTGTCTGGCATGGGCAACTCCCGAAGCCGGCGCAGAGCTACCTTCAGCTCGAATGGGAGGGGCTTCCCGTCAGGTGGGGGCGACACCTCGCGGGACGGCGCCGGCCAAGCGTAAATAAAGCGTTCAGCCAACCCGTCATCGTCCCCCTCCAGCAGCGTCGACGCGAGCCGATCCGGCTGAATACCGCCGAGGATCACCCAGGTCAGGTGGGGAATGCTCGGTGCGGTGTCGCGATCTTTCGCTCGGTCGGACACCCAAGGCCTACCGTCATATGTCTGCAACCAGAACGCCCGATCCGATCCAGCACTACCGCCGTATTTGCCCATGCCGGAAAAGAACCCGGCGAGTTCGTCGCGGCTCAGGAGCAATCCCCGCGGATTACTGACCGATAGGTCACGTGCAGCCTCCATCGTGGGATCGCTTGAAACGATGCGCCGTCGACGGGGCGGTTCCGGCTCGCGTGCTTCTGCCGGCATAGCGGGAGGCGGGCGCTTCTCCTTGGCAGCCTTTTTGACGCCTTCCTCCCATAGAGCGTAGAGCTCTTTCGCCATGAGTGCTTCGGTTTTGTATGCGGATACGCGCTCTACCCAGTCCGAATCCAGGTCGGCCGCCAGCTCGTTAAGCGGCCCCACAACCACATCCATGGCAGGAGACTTCCCGGAAGAAGACAAGCCAACGCTGGCGACGTTGATCACCGGCACCTGCACCCACCCTTCCCAGGGACTCCCCCAGCGAGCATTGCCGATGGTCGCGCTGACCACGGCTAACACTGTGCACGCTACGTAGTCGACCGGCGATCCAGCTCGTTGCGCTGCCTGCCCTATCCACGCTGGCCACTCGGCCGGGAAAAGCGCGAGCGGAAGCTGCACCGCGGGCAAGGTATCATCGGTGATCAGCGCCAGGTTGGGGCTGCCCCACGCGTCGCCGAATGACCGGTTCCAGGCCCGGCACAACTCGCGCTTGTTGTCCGGTAGGCCCTTTTCGGCCTTCCACGCGGCAAGCTCCGGGTCGGCATCGAGATGCGTCTCAAACTCCGCCTGGGACTTACCCGCCGCCCGCATTTCACGCGCCAAGCGGAATGCCCGTGCGCTGCGATCCGGCCGGGACCCATCGCCATCATTCTTCGCGAACTGCAGCCCGATCTCACCCAGCAGATCGCGCAGGGTTTCGGTGGGCACACACCGCAAGTCAGCAGGGAAATCGGGGAGACGATCACGCGTGACGGTATAATAGCGGCCGCCGAGGTGGACCTCGATTGCCGGTGGATGGTCACCTCCGGTCCCGCGCTTGAAGGAACGACCGAACCCGGTTGGTTCGAGCAACCCCGAAGCGCGCAAAGCATCGACAGCATCTGGCAGGATTTGGAAGAATGCTTTTACCCCCGTCCCGCTGGGGGAGACCTCGCTGTAGGTGTCGATCAGGGCGAGCACTTTCTGTGCCCAGGGAGCCAACGTGCCGGTTTCCGGATCCCGACAGGCGTCGAGATCGACGCCGCCAACACAGTAGCCGTCTGACCAGGTGCCCAGGACCAGCCCGATGCCTCCTGGCGATTCAGACATTGCTACCAATTTCGTCCAAGCAGACTCGGCCTGCTCGCAGGTCCCCCAATCCCCCGGACGCGTGCTGGAGGCATCACCAAGCGTGTGCGGACTTTTCGGCACCTTGGTTTGGCGTCCACCGCGGGTTTGCGACACCCAAGCGACCCACCTGCATGCGGGCGCGAGATCGTCAATGGTCAACGGGCTCATTGATCAGCCCGCCGGTGCGCTATCGACTCCATTATCCACGGGCAAGCGGAGCGGAGCTGCCCTTCGTGCTTGGTTGCCAGTGCATCCCGCTGGTTGGCCGAAGCCGGCGAGGGCAACGAGTCCAATGTCAGACTGAGTTTGGTTGTCGTTCGAACGAGCAGGGCACGCGGGCAATCATTTGCCCTGACGCCAAGTTGAATTTTCATCGGCAGGTCTCCTAATGCCGATCCGCGCTGGCGCTCAGCCGCGACTGCGTGTTAGGACATCGGTGTCACCCAAGCCTACATGCCGCCGGTTTCCGCCAGTCGGGACCGGCGGTTTTTATTGGGCGGCTTCGACGCAGAGCATCCGGCGCAGGCTGTCGCCGGTCACCAGCGTCCGACGTCCGACGCGCACAAGACGAAGCGCTCCCTCGTTGGCGCGGCGGCGTAGCGTCGCTTCGCTAAGGCCAGACGCTATCGCGGCACTGGGAAGCGTTAAGGTTAGGGCATCGCGCGCCGGCGATGATTTCAAGTCGGGTTTGCGTGCGGGCAATGGTGCCTCCTGGTACAGCACGGCGCTGGGTGCGTCGTGATGGTTGCCTCCGCACGTCATCGGCTGGTCAGACGACCAATACAGGTGAGAAGAAAAAGAATAACAGGCCCCTTGAACTAGATGACTCTAAGCACCATGCGGTCGTGATAATATCGGCCCAAAACGGGAGATTTTGTCATCAGGTCCGCGTAGAATTCCGAATACGCCACCAGTTCCAGAAGTTCATGCGGGTTGCAGAACAGATATGCATCCAGGCTTCTGGCAGGATCCGGACCCGTGTTGTCCTCCTGCGGTAATGGCGGTTGGGTCGTAAGGCGGTAGGCAAGGCCCGCCGTGGCCGCCACGATATGGAAGACCGGACGGCGCGGTCGCCAAATCGCGTGCTCGAGGTCGTGCGGATCTGCGAAATTTGACTCGTCAACAACGGAGTTGCAGATGCGGTTCACACTGAATCTGCCATCACCTGGAAGGTTGACGATTTCGCCAACGGCCTGTTTCAGCGCAGCGAAAACCATTTTTCCCGCCAACCCGGCTTGGCGAAGGCCGTCGGACAAGTTGCGCATGAGCTGCTCGAGTTCCTTGTCCGACATGACATCGGGCTTGATCGGCATGGTCGCCGCCCTGTCCGGCCAACACTGCGCGAACGTGCGGGGCCAATCCTGAAGGATGGCAGCACAGCGACGCTCGAACTTAACCGGATAGGGGAGATCTAGCGGGAACGCATTGACTGCGAGGTACCGGGCGATAGCCCGCCACGGATCCTGTGTAACCGGTAGGATCATCTCGTTCATTTTGGCTCCAAGGTTGCGTCGATTCTTCATTCGGGCGACGTGGATTCGACACGAGCCTCTGATGGCGTAGCTAACCACAAATCGGCCGAACAATCTCGGTCGCCGCCGCTACTGGTGGTACAGGGTGACCGCCCAAATCGCCTGGTCATCACCCGGCATCGGCGTTAACTTACCCATGGGAGCGTCCGACAAAATTGCTGTTCTGCAAGCAAACGGGGCTCGCGTTGAGAGGTATCACTAATTCTTCTGGCTATATTGAAATATATATTCAGATATACATGTGCATTGCGCAGACATTTACGTCCCGACAACTCCTCCGTGACCCACCTAAGCGCAGGCCCCGTTTATGCCGGACAGTATCGTGCATTGTGCCGCCTGCAGTCGCCGGCCTCCGGCCGGTGACCGGGCAGAAATCTGTCCGGTATTTCGTCAGGGACCTATCCTGATCACCGAATTCGACATCGTTCTCGCCGTTGATCCCCTGCCACAGGCGCTCGACGTTGCAGACCCGCCCGATGACCGGCGAAGCGATCGAGACCGCCGGGGTCGCCTTCAAGGGCAATCAGTTCCTTCGGATCGAGATCCCGCCGCCCACGCGACCCACCTGAACAGACGTCCCTGCCGCCAGGCCGAGGCTCACCGTGCCGCTCAAGACATGTCCGCTTTCTCCCATCGGAACGCATTGAGGTCCCGGCCGCCGTTCCACCGCCGCGACACTGACCAACATAGCATTGGGCCAACCTCACAAATAAAGAACCTTCGCCAGCAGCAGGCCGACCGTGACGGACACGACGGTCGCGCAAAGACCCGGCACCATGAACGAGTGGTTCAGCACAAACCGACCGATCCGCGTCGTGCCGGACCGGTCGAAGTTGACAGCCGCGATCAGCGATCCGTACGTCGGTATAAAGAAATACCCGTTCACCGACGGAAACATCGCAATCAGGAACTGCGGCGGAATACCCAGTGCCAGCCCCAGCGGCATGAGCGCGCGTGTCGTCGCGGCCTGACTGTAGAGTAGCACGGACGCGAAGAACAATCCCAGCGCGAACGTCCATGGTGCCACTTCGGCCAGATGTCCGATTGCCGGCACGATGACGCCCTTGTTGTGGGCGATGAAGCTGTCGCCCAGCCACGCGAGACCAAAGATGCCGATCACCGCCACCACGCCGGCGCGCAACGTCTCTGTCCTCGGCACTTCCTCCGCCGGCACCCGCGCAACCAGCAGCATGATCGCCGCGACCGATAGCATGACCAGCTCGATCATGGTGGGCATGTCCTGCGGTTCGTGCATACCCGGAAGGGTGCGCAGTGCCGGAAAGAAGCCGAACAACACCACCAGGCCTACGCCGATGAGGAAGATTCCGGCGGAGAGCTTCGCTCGCGGCTTCAGTTCCCGTTGCTGGCCGGCGGGCGTCGGCGGCGCGATCAGGCCGGCGCGAAGGCGCGCCTGATATTCCTCATCGTCCGCCAGGTCCTTGCCGACGAACATGGACACCACGGCCCCTGCCAGCACGCCCGCAAGCGTCGCCGGCACGCATACCGTCATGATCTGTGGCAGCCCCCACTGC
Source organism: uncultured Rhodopila sp. (assembly GCA_903851415.1). Lineage (GTDB taxonomy): Bacteria > Pseudomonadota > Alphaproteobacteria > Acetobacterales > Acetobacteraceae > Rhodopila. The sequence goes on from CAINOE010000195.1 coordinate 10,747, forward strand.
GGCAGGCCCTTCTCGGCGAACATCCCGATCATCGCGGCCGTCGCCGCAGCCACCGGACTCGCCGTGATCGCCTGCTGCGAGGCGATGGTCGCGATCGCCATCGGCCGCTCGGGACGCACGCCGCTCTGATGCGCCGTCTCGTAGATCACCGGCAGCAGGGGATAGACGACGTGACCGGTGCCGGCCACGAACGAGAACGCCCACGTCGTCAAAGGCGCCACGATCGTCACGTATTTCGGGTTGGCGCGGATGACGCGCTCGGCGATACGCACCAGGAAGTCGATCCCGCCTGCCGCCTCCATGACCGACGCCGCCATGATCACGGCCAGGATGATGAGCATCACGTCGATCGGCGGCGATGTCGGATCGACGCCGAACACCACGGCCAGCACGACCAGTCCCACGCCGCCCCACAGCCCAAGCCCGACCCCGCTGCTACGGGCGCCCATCCAGATTGCCGCCAGCACCACAACGAACTGCAGCGCGATGGAAATGGTCATGGCGTGCTCCTGATCCGATCCATCCGATCAGTCGTGATGCTGCTCGAATTTCGGTGCGATGAGGTTCTCGAACGAGAACATCTCGTCCCACTGCTCCTGCGAAAGCAGCTTGCGTTCCGACACCACGATCTGGTGCAGCGGCTTGCCGGTCAGGTAGCCTTCGCGCGCGACCTCCGCACATTGCTTGTAGCCCAGCGAAGGCTTCAGCAAGGTGACGATGCCGAGCGAATTGAGCACCATGTCGCGGGTGCGCTCGGCGTTCGCCGTGATCCCCTCGACGCAGTTCACACGCAGGCTGTTGACAGCCCGCTCCATCGTGGCGATCGCCGTGAACAGCGCGAACGTAATGACCGGTTCCATGACATTGAGCTGCAACTGCCCCGCCGACGCCGCCAGCGTCACCGTCAGGTCGAGCCCGATCACCAGAAAGCCGACCTGGTTGACCACTTCGGGAATCACCGGGTTCACCTTGCCCGGCATGATCGACGAGCCCGGCTGCATCTGCGGCAGGTTGATCTCATTGAGGCCGCAGCGCGGACCGTTGGCCAGCAGGCGGATGTCGTTGCAGATCTTGGTCAGCTTCGTCGATGTCCGCTTCAACGCGCCCGAGAGTTGCACATAGGAACCGGTGTCGGATGTCTCCTCGATCAGATCCGGCGCGAGTATGAAATTTGTCCCGGTCAGATCCGACAGGTATCTGGTAGCGAGTTGTGGATAGCCCGGAACGGCGGTCACCGTCGTGCCGATCGCGGTGGCGCCGAGATTGATCTCGTGCAACTGCCGCCGCGTGTCGGCGATGCGCTGGATCTCGTCGCCAATCGTCGCGCTCCAGGCTTGGAACTCCTGCCCCAGCGACATCGGCACGGCATCCTGTAGATGCGTCCGCCCCATCTTCAGGACTTGCCCGAATTCTATCCCCTTCGCATGGAACGCCTGCTGCAGTGCCCTGAGTGCCTCCATGTAGCTGCCCAGCCGCAGGATCAGCGCCAGGTGGAAGGCAGTCGGATAGACGTCGTTGGTGGACTGGCCGAAATTTACATGGTCGTTCGGGTTGACGTGCTGGTAATCGCCCTTCTCGTAGCCCAGGATCTCGAGCGCTAGGTTGGCGATGACCTCGTTCGCATTCATGTTGGTCGAGGTGCCCGCACCGCCCTGGATGAAATCGGTGACGAACTGGTCCTGCATGTCCCCGGCGATCAGCCGGTCGCACGCCGCAGCGATCGCATTGGCGACGCGTGGCTCGAGCACCCCCAGGTCCCGATTTGCCAGCGCGGCCGCTTTCTTGACATAGCCGAAGGCCTGCACGAAGCAGGGCTCGGCCGACATCGGGATGCCGGTGATATGGAAGTTGTCCCGGCCGCGAAGCGTCTGCACCCCGTAGTAGGCGTCGGCGGGCACTTCGCGCTCGCCGAGGAAGTCACGTTCAATCCGCGTGTTCATGGCCGCTCCCAAGGCAATTTGTCGCATCGCTCCGAGCGACGGCACGCCGTTGATTGCCGGGTTCCCAAACCCCGACGAACAGCCGTTCGAGAGCGACTCTGTTGCAATCAAAATATGGCATTCGACGAAAACGCACAACTAAGATATCGCGCGACAGGGTTCATGCCGCGTGCTGCATCGGCGTTTTCAAGTCGGGACCAAGAGCGTCGTCCATCAGGCGCGGATGAAGTCCCGTATCGCGGTCTGGCGATACAGGACTCACCTCGTCTCAGCCCCCATTGGGAAAATCCTCTGGGAAGCTCGATATGACTCATTGCTGCGGCGTCAGCGACTATTGGGCCGTCCGCGTCATCTGTGGTCCGCAACCGGCCCGCCGCAAAAAGCCGCGGCCGTCGCGGTCGGGCTATTGGGCCTTATGAAGAATAATAGCAACGATCCGGTTCTGTGACTCCGCCTGTTGATCGTCAGTCGTTACGACTGGGAGGTGCTCCCCCGTCCAGCGTACATCTACCCTATCTTCTGGCGCCTTGTTGGCGTAGACGAGGGCTTCGAACACTGTCGTGGCGCGTCGCTCCGACAGGTGCTCATTGAATTCCGCTGAGCCGGTCGTGTCGGCCTTGCCGACGATTGTTGCATGCAGCGCCGAATCAGCCTGTATCTTTGAAGCGACTGCACGTATTGTGTCCTGGTCTCCGGGGTCCAACTGATAGCTGCCGGTGGGGAAGTGGATGGGATATGTCGTGGACCCTGCGGGCACCCTCTCCATCACTGATTGTGCGGTTGCGGCAGACAGCGTAACAAAACCGACGGTCGCGACAGCAGCGGCTAGTATTTTGCAATGCAACATGACTCGCTCCATTCTGGTTGGTCTGTCCTCGTCGGGAGTTCAGCCAGTTCCAGTATCGTGAACCAGAAGTGCGCTGCGGCGCGCGGCTTCTGATTCACGATAAGTTCTCCCAGACGCCCATCGCGAAATTGACGAAAATTCCGGTTCACGAAGTCAATTAGCAAATTTGCTATTAGCAAAATAGCCCGTTTTACACGGACACTCTAGATATTTGTTCTCGGGAACGTCAAGCCCTAATCCGACTTCGACACCTTCATTCAAAATACCTTTTATGATCAGCCACTCAAAGCACTTTGAAATACCAGGGGCATAGGACGGGCTGGTCGTGAACATTGGAAACGCTGGCCGGATGCGGCCGGAACGCGATCCCGCACCTTTCACAGGTTGGGGCCGGAGGGGCCCCGAATTGTCTCAAGAAAAAGTGACGCCTCTACCAGGGTACCTCTACCTGAACCTTCGCCCAGCGAAGGGACCCACGGCTGGCATGCCGGTGCGCCGTGGCGGCTACCATCGCTCAGCGGCAAGCAAGGAACTCAAGGCGTTTCATTCGTTCGTCCATACCACGCGGGACCATGTCAAATCCGGATCAAATGTCGAAGTCTTGATGGCGATGGTTGCCGTCTCCGGTCCGAGATCCTTCTGGTATACGTCCCCGTCCGGACCGGCGATGAACGTCGTGACCCCGCTCGATTCGTACGCCGCCGGCCAGGCGATAAAGGCAAAGCCGCCGCTCAGTCGACCTGACTGTATAAAGTTCTTGGCGCCCCCATCTCCGTTCGGGCCTTGGGCTGTCAGCACGCGGAAATTGTAGCCTTCGTACGGAATGGGCTTTCCGCCGACGCGTTCGCCGGGATAGCCGGCGTCCCGCGCGGCATCGATGAGCGGCCCCAGCGGGCTCTCGGGTTCGCCATCGGCCACCGGCCAAAACAGGCCGTCGCGGCGCCCGGGCGTACTGATGAATCTTGTTGCATAAAATCCCTTGCCGGCTTGTTTTTTCCAAAGATCAAAATAATCGTGCTGGGCATCGACGCTGGCCAGAAGCGTGCGGATCGCCGATAGCTCGTTGCGACCGATACGACGATCGACGATGGTCTGAGACCCGGCTGCCGTGTCGAAGGTCCAGCGTCCATTGCTGGCGATGAGTGGGATCGGAAACGGCCAGTCGTCGGGGCCGGCATCCAGCTCTGCCTGTCCCGGAGCTTTCTGCTCGATGGAATGCTTGGCATCATAGAGGGCGAGGAACCGTTCGTGGAGTTCGTCATCGGCATACGAGTCGCCGGAATCCAGCACACGATCCGCCTCCGGTCCCAGGATAGCGTGCAAGTCGGCTTCCCGGTGATTGCGCAGGGCGGTGACGAAGGCGTTCACCGCGTCCTCCGCCGACGCGAAGCTTCGCTGGGGTGCGCCCGAGGCCGAAGGGACCGCCAGTGCGATCCCCGGCCAAAGCATCGCGGCCAATGTTGTGCAAAGCCAGCTCCTCGGGATCTTCATCGGTCACTCCTAACGCCGTCCGCCGCGTCCTCCGCCGCCTCCTCCGCGCGCAGCGCCGCCGCCGCGCCCGCCGCCGGAGAACGACCGCTGCTGGGCAGCGGAGCGGCTTTGTGCGCCGCGCTGCCCGAACTGCCCTGCCTGTCGTCCGCTGTTCATGTCACCAAAGGCGCCGGCTCGGCGTTGCGCACCGGCGGGCCGCTGCCCGCGTGCGGCCCGCTGGCCGCCGCCGGCCGGCCGCTGAGCCGCTGCGCCGGCTCCGCCCGGCCTGCCCGCACCGCCTATGCCTTCTACACCACCCGCGCCGCCAGGACGCCCGGCGCCCCCTGCGCCACCAATCCCGCCGGGACCCCCGGGGCGTCCCGCTCCTCCGACGCCTCCCGGGCCACCCGGACGCCCCGCACCGCCTATTCCACCAACGCCGCCGGGACCGCCCGGACGCCCCGCACCACCCACTCCTCCGGGGCCGCCGGACCGTCCCGCGCCCCCGATGCCGCCGATGCCGCCGGCGCCCCCCGCGCGGGTCGGTGGCCGCACCGAACTTCCCGGTACGGAGACCTGCGAGCGGCCGGGTAGTCCCACCGGCCCGCCCGGCGCGCGAGAAAAGCCGGCAGCCCGCCCAGCCGCATTGTTCGCGCCCCAGCGCGATGACGCGATCTGGGAGCGGTTAACGTTGATGTTGTTGTACCGGTTGACATTGACGTTGGCGTAGCCGCCGCCCCATGCGGGGTTCGCCCAACCCCATAGCCCGCCGACGATCGCGGCTCCGGCGGCGAACGCCATGCCGGTGGCCAGCGCCGTGCCGAAATAGTAACCGGGGGGTGGCGGCGCATAGTAGGGCGGATAGGCTGGAGAGGGCCACGTGCCATACACGGTTCTCGGATCGTAGCTCGGTACATAAACGACATCGGGCTGCGCCGGGTTGATGACGATGACCTCCTGCTGCGTCGGGGCCTGGCTGCTGCCGGGCGGGGGCTCTGTCGTCACCGTCTCCGTGCTGACGACCTGTTGGGGCGATGATTGCAGCTTGTCGTTTGCCTTTGCCTGCCGGCGAAGCCGTTGCACCGAGGCGAAGACATCAGCCTGCTGTGTGGAAAACGCGTAGCCGAGTTGCTGCAACCAGGGCAGGTTGCTGTTCATGGTCGCCATCACGACGGGAAACGGCACCAGCGACTTCACACTCGGATCCCATGGCTCGGCTTGGAGGGCCTTTGCCAGGGCATCGCCCGACAGCGCCTTATGGGCCGGGTCTTCCACCCATCGCGCCGCCGTCACGACCTCAAGCGGGAAAGTCGAGGCCATCAGAAGCTGGGTCAGCAGATCGTCCGGATAGAGCGCGATCGACGCCAGAAGCGCATCAAGCTGTTCGGCGTTGAACGATTGGCCGGTGGCCGGCTGCGCGACCGCTGCCGGCGGCGGGGTCGCCTGCGCGAAGACGTCAACAGGAAACGTCGCATTCAGGATCAGCAGGCTCGCAAGAATCTTCGCGAGCCTGACCACTATGCTCTCTCTTATGTTTCTTCCCCGCATGACGCCTAATACGCCCGAATGGCACGACAGCGCAAGTAACTGCTCACCCCGTTCAGGCGGCGCTTTGAGGGATAATCCGCCCCGCATCGGCCGATCTGAAAAGCGCGCTTGACGCGGTCACGGCCGGGTCGAGTCTGCGACGCTGCGGCGTGAAAAGCCATGTTTCTGGAACGCCTCTGACGCATCGCCGGAAGAAGGCTGTATGGGCAAATCACCTGGCCTGGAGTGGCCGCGGCATCAAGGCTGAATTTGGTCTCGAGGAGTTGAACAATATCAGAAGGCGAATGCTTCATGATCTCGTGACGAACGAAACAAGCCGGGCTTACGCGATCGCAACCCGACGGCCCGGCGGATGGCCGGTAGCGCTCGAACATCCCGATCCAAAAACGAAACCCACCGCTTCGCCGGGGGGGACCCCGATGGCAGTCTGTCAGGGGTCTCGGGACGCGAGCGTGCGCTCATTGAGGCCGATGATAGCACGGCTGAGGCTCGTCCGGCGTCCCGCAGTTATTGGAATCAACTGCTGCCGGCTGGGCATTGGAAGTGCCGGTGCCGCCGCCATGGTAAAGTTCATGGCCGTAATACGGCTGCTGCGCTGGGTACGGCCCGTACGCATAGCCGCCGTAGCCATACGGGTAGTAGCCATATGGGTAATAACCATACCCGTAGTAGCAACCCGAAAGCAGAAGCGGAATCAGCAGCAATAATATGCGACGCATAGGATCACCTGCCTGATGGTTCGAAGCGAACCGACTCACAATTCATCATGGCTCTGCGTCGCCGTCCATTGCGCATGGTGCGGCGACCGCCGCGACCTGCCGTCACTCGCCGCCGAGCAGCGGCAAGCCGCGCTAGCGGGACAACGCGGATACGGCTCGGATGCATGGACCTTCAGCGAACAGGGATTGTCAGGGCCGGTGTCTGCGGCGTGACGCCGGTTTTGGCGAGGGAGAAGAACATCATCAGCAGGGTGGCTGGTCCGATCGACGCGCATCCGATGACGGGCAGCACCAGGAAAATCGAGCCAGCGCAAGTCCGAATCAAGGCCGGAAACGCCCGGGCATTTCATGGCGCCCTGGAGCCGGCCTCCGGCCGGTGCGGCATCGCATCCTCAAGCCTCCTGCAAGACCTGCACCTTGCCTGCCCGCACTGCGCGCTTCAGTTCCGCGTGGTCGGCCTCCGCCTGATCGGCATAGGCGAGAGCAAATTTGCCCATTGCGTCATCGAAATGCCCGTTGCTGCCCAGATAGCCGCTGATGGTCCACGCGTCGCCCGCCTTGGCGTGGCTGCGCGCCAGCGCCCAGCCGCAGCCTGCGGCGTAGACCTGCAGCATTTCGGCGTCGAATGTCTCGATCAACGGCTTGATCTTCGCATCGCGAAGCTGGCGGGCATACAGGTGCCGCCCATCCTCGCCCTTGACCCAGCCGAGGAACACGTCCGAGGCAGGCTGCATAAGCCGCTGGCCGACAACAACGCGCTGCCCATGATGCGGATAGAGGCTGGTTCCGGCATACGGCTCCAGCACCGATGCCCGTGCCTCCTTGAATTGCAGGAACAGCGGATCGTTGGCCGCCGACATCATCAGTGCGATCCAGCAGCGGCGCCCGACGCTGCCGATCCCCACGACTTTGATGGCGGCATCGACCAGCCGATAGTGATCAAGCAGTGCGCGCCGCTCATCCGGCAGCGTCTCGCGGTAGGTTGCCAGCACGGCCTCCAGCCGGGCCATGAAGTCCGGGGCGCGCGCCACTTCAGGATGGAAGATCAGCGGCGGCGCGTCGCGGATGTGAACCTGTCCGCCGGTCATGCCGGCCAGGCGCGGATAGTCGAGTTCGGAGCCTGACGTCTCCGCCGCCTTGGCGATCCTCCGGCGCGCGAACTTCTTGCGATCGGGATCGGTCACCAGGCTGATGAAGTCCTCGGCGCTAACGCTCGCATACCAGACTTCCAGCGGCGACATCCGCGCATAAGCCGAAAGACGCTTGCGGTAGCTGGTCGCCGCACCGACAGCGGCATCGTGCCCGACGCTGTCGCTCAACCCGGCAGAACGCGCGGCAAGCACGAAGGAGGCGGCGAGCCGTTTGACGTCCCACTCCCACGGCGCCGGCAGCGTCTCGTCGAAATCATTGATGTCGAAGACGATGTTGCGCTCGGGTGTGGCGAAGCCGCCGAAGTTGAGCAGGTGGCAGTCGCCGCAGGCCTGCACCCGCAGGCCGGTCGCCGGCGTGGTGGCGAGGTCTGCGGCCATGACCCCGGCAGCCCCCCGATAGAAGGTGAACGGGGAGACCAGCATCCGCCCGTAGCGCACCGGCAACAACTCGGGCAACCGCTCGTGATCCGAAGCCTGGATCTGCGCGATCGGGTCGGCGCGATCCGCGGGCTTTTTCCAGACACCGTGCGACAGGCGCGGCACCGTGCTGCGCAGGCGCTTGCCGAAGTCCATCAGCTCGTCCGGCGAGCCGCCTCGCTGCGGCCCGACCGGGGGCGCGCGATCGTCAGCGGCGGTTGCGAGTGATACTTTCGTGCTTTTTGTCATGGATTCCTCGGAGGCGTCCTCGATACGACAGACATTTTTTAGCTTGCGGCCGACGCGATGTCCCGGCCAAGGCGGAAGGTCAGTTCAGATCCGTGTTCTGTCTGCTTTGACTTGTGTCATTTCGCTACCGCTTTCGAGGGAGGGGCCGGCGTCATGTCGGCCGATCCCCGCCGTGTCTATGGGATTATGCGGCCGTTAACCGCATTGATCCCGCTCAAGCGGCAGAAAATAATCCTCTTTGCGACAACTGCCATCGTTGACCTCACACATGATCGTTTGGCCGGGCATCATCAGGTGGTTCCTGGTCTCGCGGCAGCGTAATCAGGCGCGCCAGCACGGTAGCGATGTAGAGTTGCCCGACTATGGCCTCCAGGCTTGCCATGCTGCGTGCAAAACGGTGCAGCGGAACGATGTCGCCAAACCCCGTCGTGCTCAGGGTGATAACGCTGAAATACAGGATATCGGCCGCGAGCTGATCGCGGGTCTCGCCCGGCTCGATGCCTTTGAAACTGCCTGGCGCCAACGCCTCGATCAGCCGAAAGATCACCCCGAACGCGAGTGCAATATTAAAGTACAGGACCATAGCGCCCCGCAGCCGGTGCCTGGTGATCAGTCCCGGCGCGTAGACGCTTCGCGCCACGACCCAACTGATCGCAAGGAGCGCCCCGAGCGCGGCGAAGGCGGTCAGGCAATCCGTCGTTGCCGACGCCAAACGCCGGCGCATGACGATGGCGACACTCGCCGAAACCAACGCCAGGGCGATGGTGATTGCAGCGCCACGGCTGGGCGAGGCCGCCATGACCACCGCGACGACGACCACAACGACGCTCTCCGTGAGAGGGAGGCCGAAATCAAATCCGATCGAGGCGGCCGGCTGCAGGAAGAAAAGAAAGTAGATTTGCAGAGCAAGCAGCACGGTCAGGCTGACCTCGCGCACGTGACGATGCGTCATCATCTCACCGGCCGCCCTTCCCGCCGTAAACCCCGCGGGCCATCGCTAGGCCGGCCGCTTTGCGGGCTGGACCGCGGGATGATCGGCGACCGCGACGCGCCAGGCCGTCAGCAGGGTGAACATAACGGCGATCAGCGTCGGCCCGATGAACAGTCCCAGAAAACCGAAGACGATGAAGCCGCCGAAGACCCCCAGGATCGTCAGCGAGATCGGCATATGGATGCCAAATCCGATGAGGAAAGGCTTGATGAAATTGTCGATGGTGCTGACGAACACCCCCCAGATGATCATGAATGCGCCCCATGCCTGATGGTCTCCACGGAACAGCCACCACGCCGCCCCGCCCCAGATAATGATGAGCAACGGACCGCCGATCTGGCTGATCGCCAGCAGCAGCCCGACAAAGGCCAGCATGCCCGCGCCGGGCACGCCGGCGAGGGCGAGGCCGGCGCCCAGCAGGACCGCCTGGATCAGCGCAGTACCGATCACGCCATAGGCGACGCCACGGATCGCTCCGGCCGCCACGTCCAGCGCCTGCTCGGCAAGGGGGCCGCCAAGCCGGCGCAATGCGTCATGTAGAATAAGCACCAACGCGTCGCCATTGGCCCAGAACATCGTCGCGATGGCCAGCGACAGAATCACCTGAAGCACGCTGTCGGCCAAAGCGTGCGCCGTGCCGATCATGACCTGCTCGAGATCCCCGGTGTACGGTTCAGCGACTTTGCGCAGGCTCCCTTCGGCCCCGACGATACCATCCCAGGCCGCGTCCAGGCGGCCGCCGATCAACGGTACCGTCTTGATCCAGGCGGGTTCCTCCGGCGTGGCCGCGAGGTATGTCTCTATCCTCTGAATCCCACCGGTCAGATGATCGGCAAGGCGCGGTGCGACGATGAGGGTCGGGACCACAATCAGTATCAGCGAAAGCGAGAGCAGGATCGCGGCCGCGGTTCGACGGGGAATGCCGCGCCGATGCAACGCCTGACGCGCCGGCCAGGCCGCGGTTGCAACTGCCGCACCGAACAGAATGGCGGTTGTGAACGGTCGCATGATGGCCAGAACGCCGATGAACAGGCCCACAACCAGCAGAACCAGGATACAGCGCTCGATCAAGGTCACCCTGGCGGCGATGTCAGTGGCCTGCGTGTCTCCCGGCCGGCCGGATTCGTCGGGCATTATCGTCGTCCATTGCTTCCGCCCGCTCTGAGTTGCGGCAAAGCCCTCCGAGCGGGTAGTTTCATGTTATGCGCTCGCCTTCTACGGTTTGCGGCTCGTGTGCTCCTGTCGCCCACCCGGGCAATACGATCAGGCTGCGATCACTGGCCGCTCTTTCCGGCACTATAGCCCTGCTGATACGCTGATTGCTCGTTCTTCTTGACCTTGTCGTATACCAGGCCGCCGACAAGCCCGGCTCCAGCGCCTGCGACCGCACCCAGGCCCGCGTTTCCGCCGATAGCGCCCAGCACCGCACCCACGCCGGCGCCGCCCACCGTTCCGGTCAGCGCGCGCTGCTGTGTGTCGTTCATGCCGCTGCAGCCGGCGAGGAAGCAAACGGCCGTGAGGGCAAAAATAATACTCTTCATGACAGTCGAACCTCCAGGCTCACTTGCAGGGGAATGCTGTTTCAAAATATTCGACCAACCCATCCGTCGGGACGCTTTCCAACGTCTTGGGCCGGGCGGCCGCCCACTGCACGAAGGCGGCGACCGCCTGATCACGAGACGGCGGATTTTGCGGCAAGCAGAAGAGCTTGTGCCTGGCCCGGGACGCGGACTCCTCCGCTGAGACCACGCGGAAGGTTCCGACGACGAAGCCTTGGCAGAAATTCTGCGCCGGGGTGTACAGCGCATCGGCGCTGGCGGCGCCGCACAGCGAAACCAAATTGGCCGTGGTTGCCAGCAGGAAGTCATCCTGCGTCACGGGAGCGGCGCGCGCGCCAGCCGCGGCGATCAGCCCAGCGGCGATCAGCGCGAAACTTGTGGATCGACGTCTCATTGGTAGTCTCCCTTTGACAACATTAACAAATTAACTCGCAACGATTGGAATCATTACGAACTATCCGCCTGCGTCGTTGGCCAACCCGCTTCCCCACACGCTGGAACTCCGAAACTTCGCTTGTTTCGTTGATTCCTTTTCCACGGCCGTCTATTGCGCCTGATCAATCATCCGGTCCAGAGGCCGAGTCATTCGCAAACCGCAGATCTTGTTGGCAATAACGCAGGTGGCCGCGCCGCAATTGCACAACCGGCGTAACGGTGATCGACGCATAATTTGAGAATATCTGATAAAAAACGAACGCGACCCGTGAGCCAAAAAGTATCATCCAAATACCGGCACAGCGGCGGCCTTGGCAGCACCAAATGGACACGGTCAGTGACTTCACGTTTTCTTGATTCCTGATCGCCGGCGCAGTGGTTGACCGACGGATTCCTGCTTTTGCCTTGCTGGATTTTTCCGTGGAGATTACGTTTGAGATGGATCAATGCAATCAACGCAGGTTCTCGGCACTGTAAATGAAATATTCCGACCGCGCAGCAGCGGGAGAGAGCGGCCGAAGGGGCCAGTTTCATGTCAGCACAAACATCCGGTCCGGCCTTGTCGGTGGCCACGCTATTCGCCGAGCGCGATATGCGTCGCCGCCGCGACTCTGAAGCCGATCAGCAGCTTCAGCGACGCAGGGAAGAGGAGCTTGCCGATTTCAGGCGACGTCTTGATAATTTTCAATTAACCGACGACGTCATCACGTCGTGTCTCGACAAAGTAAAACGCGTCTTCGAACTCGGCGAAAACGAGTTGATGATCACGTCCTTTCCGAGCGCTTTCTGCACGGACGACGGCCGGATGATTATCAATTCCGGCGCCCCGCCGATCAACAAGCTGACCGATGAAGAGTTGGCGGCGTTGCCGGACGAACCGGAATGGCTGGCGACGATGCCTCGGGGGGTTCGCAAGGTTTACGACTACTGGAAGGACAACCTGCAGCCCGGCGGCTTCGAATTCACCGCGCGCATCATCAACTACCCCGGTGGAAAGCCGGGAGATGTCGGCCTGTTCTTTTCCTGGCCGAAGAGCACGCTGGACGCGTGACCGGTTGTTTGATGCGAACAGCGCTTATGCAGGACAGATAATAGAGTGTGGCGACGCAGCCGCCGTGGCGATCAAAGCCCGATCAGGCGCGCCCGCCATCGCTCGTACTACGACGCAGGAGTTGGGTGATGTATAACTTGCCGGTTGGTCGCGCCATTCAGGACTATTGGATCGATGCTTTCCAACGTTCCATCCTGTTCCTCGACGTGCTGCGTCAGCGCGGCGATATCGCGCGCGAGCATAATGCCCGCCTCGCGCCGAACGTCCTGAGCTTCACCCCGGAGCTGATCACCGACGGCCGCACGCTGAAGCGGCCGGTGAACTATGCCCTGGTGCGCATCGTGCCGCCGGCCGGCATCGTCATCAATCCGGACAAGCGGCCTTTCATCGTCGTCGATCCGCGGGCCGGCCACGGTCCGGGCATCGGCGGCATGAAGCACGACAGTGAGATCGGGGTTGCGCTGCAAGCCGGCCACCCCTGCTATTTCATCGGCTTCCTGCCGGCTCCGGTGCCGGGCCAGACGATCGAAGATGTCTGCAAGGCGGAAGCGCTTTTCATCGAGACGGTGGCCGCGCGCCATCCTGAGGCCGATGGCAAGCCCGTGGTCATCGGCAACTGCCAGGCCGGCTGGCAGATCATGATCATGGCGGCGATGCGCCCCAACCTGTGCGGCCCGATCATGTTGAACGGCGCGCCGTTGTCGTACTGGGCCGGCGTGCATGGCAAGAACCCGATGCGCTACACCGGCGGCCTGTTGGGCGGCACTTGGCTGACCGCGCTGATGGGCGACCTCGGGCACGGCATCTTCGACGGCGCCAATCTCATCGGCAACTTCGAGTCGATGAATCCGGCCAACACCTATTGGCAGAAACCGTATAACGTCTATTCGCACATCGACACCGAGGCCGAGCGCTTCCTGGAATTCGAGACCTGGTGGGGCAGCCCCGTGCTGCTGACCGCGGACGAGATGCAGTGGATCGCCGACAACCTGTTCGTCGGCAACCGGCTGGCGCCGGGCGGCCTGTGCACCACCGAAGGAACCCGCCTCGATCTGCGCAATATTCGTTCGCCGATTATTGTCTTCTGCTCGCGCGGCGACGACATCACGCCGCCGCAGCAGGCGCTGGGATGGATCACCGATCTTTACGCCGAGGACAGCGAGATCGTCGCCAACGGCCAGACGATCGTTTATACAATGCATCAGAATATCGGCCATCTCGGCATCTTCGTCTCGGGCAAGGTGGCAACCAAGGAACATGCCGAATTCGCCACCGCGATGGACATGATCGACGTGATGCCGCCGGGCCTGTATGAGGCTGTCATTACTGAAGTGGACGAGGACACCGCCAACCCCGAGTTGATCAACGGCCGCTACCTGTTCCGGCTGGAAGCGCGCAGCCTGTCCGACATCCGCGCGCTGGGCGGCAACGACGCGGCCGATGAACTGCGTTTCGCCGCCGCCGCGAGGCTGTCGGAGATCAACCTCGGCCTGTATGAAACCCTGCTGGCGCCTTGGGTTCGCGCCATGAGCACGGAACAGTCCGCCGAGATGATGCGGAAGCTGCATCCCAACCGGGTGCGCTTTGCGATGTTCTCCGACGAAAACCCGCTTATGGCGCCGGTCAAGGCGCTGGCCGAAAACGTGCGCGCGACACGGCAACCGGTTGCGGCGGACAATCCTCTGCTGGCGATGGAACACGCAGCCTCCGACTGGATCACGACCTGGCTGAAGGCGGTCGGAGAGACCAAGGACACGCTGACCGAGAAGTTCTTCCTGACCACTTACGGATCGCCGCTGGTGCAGGCGCTGCTCGGGCTCGGCACCGGCGAGCCGCTCACCGGCCGCCATATTGAAAACGACCTGCTGCGCGAAGCGACGATCGCCAAACGGCGCGCCGAGTTGGAGGGGCATTTCGAAAAGGGTGGAATCGCCGACGCCCTGGCGCGCGCCCTGGTCTATATTCGCCTGCCGGAAGGCAGCGCCGACGAACGCGGCTTTGCCGTGCTCCAGGCAATCCGGGATTCCCGTCCCCCCGGGGAGCGTCTCAGCCTGCCGGCGCTGAAGCAGGTGCTGGCAGATCAGTTCCTGCTGGTCGAGTTCGACGCCGAGCGCGCCATTCAGGCGCTGCCTTTGCTGCTGGCGAACGAGCCTGAACTGCGCGCCCCCGCGCTGGCCGCGCTGCACCGGATGGTCAAGGCGAGCGGGCAGTTGTCGGATGAAGGCAACCGCCGGCTCGCGCGGGTGGAAGCCTTGTTCGACGGCCCGAAGAGCAGCAAGCCTGCCACGGAGACAAGCCATGTCTGACACCAGCATTGCCGGCGGGGTAAGCGGCCAGGCTTCCCCTCGCCACGCGAAGTATCAGCGCCTGGTGGACGAAGCGCGCAAGCTGCGGCCCACCAAGACAGCCATCGTCCATCCGTGCAACGAGGTCTCGCTTGAAAGCGCGATTGAAGCCACCCGGCTCGGCCTGATCTCCCCGATCCTCGTCGGCCCCGAGGCCCGCATCCGCGCCGTCGCTGCAAAGGCGGGACTCGATATCGGCGGCATGCCGATCGTCGATGCCGAGCATAGCCATGAGTCGGCGGCAAAGGCGGTCGAACTGGTCAGGCTTGGGCAGGCCGAGGCGCTTATGAAAGGCAGCCTGCATACCGACGAACTGATGGGTGCCGTTGTGGCGCGCGGGACGGGCATCCGCACGGAGCGGCGGATCAGCCATTGCTTTGTGCTCGACGTGCCCGGTCACCCGGATGCGCTGATCATCACGGATGCCGCGGTGAACATCGCGCCGAACCTGGACGACAAGGCCGACATCATCCGCAATGCGATCGATCTGGCGCATGCCATGCGGTTCCCGGAAGTGCGGGTGGCGATCCTGAGCGCTTTGGAGACCGTTTCGGCCAGCGTTCCGTCGACGGTGGAGGCGGGTGCGCTGTGCAAGATGGCCGACCGCGGGCAGATCACCGGCGCGTTGCTGGATGGCCCGCTGGCGCTGGACAACGCCATCAACGCCGAAGCGGCGGCGATCAAGGGCATCGTCTCGCCGGTGGCAGGCCGGGCGAACGTGCTGGTCGCGCCGGATCTCGAGGCGGGCAACATGCTGGCCAAGAGCCTGTCGTTCCTGGCCGGCGCCGATGCCGCCGGCATCGTGCTCGGTGCGCGGGTGCCGATCATGCTGACAAGCCGTGCGGATTCGCTGCTGACGCGGCTGGCGTCGTGTTCCGTGGCCTCGCTGCTGGCGGAAGCGCGGCGCGCCGGCTCCAAACCCATCGCATAGGCGAATCATCATGAGCGACAAAATCCGTCCGGTCCTGTCAGGGCAGAAGGCGCTGGTGGTCGGCGTCGCGAACGACCAATCCATCGCTTACGGCTGTGCCAAGGCGTTCCGCACGGCCGGAGCCGATATTGCGATGACCTGGCTGAACGAGAAGTCGCGGGGCTACGTGGAGCCGCTCGCCCGGGAACTGGAGGCGTCGATCACCGCGCCGCTGGATGTTTCCGTCCCCGGCGAACTGGAAGCGGTGTTCGACAAGATCGCCGCTACATGGGGCCGTCTCGACATCCTGGTTCATTCCATCGCCTTCGCGCCGAAGCAGGATTTGCAGGGCGGCCTGTTGAACTGTTCGGCCGAGGGGTTTGCCAAGGCGATGGATATCTCCTGCCATTCGTTCGTACGGATGGCGAAGCTGGCGGCGCCGCTGATGACCGAAGGCGGCACGATGTTCGCCATGAGTTACTACGGCGCCAACCGGGTGGTGCCGAATTACAACGTCATGGGGCCGGTGAAGGCCGCGCTGGAAGCGGCGTGCCGCTATTTGGCGTTTGAGCTTGGGCCGCGCGGCATCCGGGTGCACGCGATTTCGCCCGGGCCGCTGAAGACCCGCGCGGCCTCGGGCCTGAAGGATTTCGAGTTGCTGCTGACCGAGGCCGCGCAGAAGGCGCCCGTCGGCGAATTGGTGGACATCATGGATGTCGGCTTCGCCTGCGCCTACCTCGCCACGCCGCTCGCCCGCCGGATCACCGGCGGCACGGTCTACGTCGACGGAGGGGCGAACATTGTCGCCTGATCACGCCATGACCGCTCCGATCGCCGTCCTCAACGCCGGATCATCCAGTATCAAGTTCGCCATTCATGACATCGACGCCGGATCGGCCCGGTTCCGCGGCCAGATCCAGGGGATCGGCCTGAAGCCGAGCCTGTCCGTCAAAGACCCTGCCGGCGACACGGTGCTGGAGCGAAGCTGGCCATCCAAGGGTTTTGGCCACGAAGCCGCGACGCATGCCATCCTGGAAGCCGGCATAGAGTTGCTGCACGGCGAGCGGGTGCAGGCAATCGGACACCGGGTCGTGCACGGGGGCACCGAGTTCAGTGCGCCGATGCGGGTGGATGCGGACGTTCTGGCGCGGCTCAAGCGTCTGGAGCCACTGGCGCCGCTGCATCAGCCGCACAACCTGGCACCCATCGAGGTGATCGCGGCGGCCCGACCGGATCTGCCGCAGATCGCCTGCTTCGACACCGCATTCCATCATGGCCAGGCGGCAGTTGTGCAGCGGTTCGGTCTGCCGCGCCGCTTCCATGACGAGGGCGTGCGGCGCTACGGATTTCACGGCCTGTCGTATGAGTTCGTCGCCAACCGCCTGCGCGAGGTGGCGCCGGAGATCGCAGGCAGCCGGGTGGTGATCTGCCATCTCGGCAACGGCGCCAGTCTGTGCGCGATCCATGGCGGCCGCAGCGTGGCCTGCACCATGGGTTTCACCGGCGTCGAAGGGTTGCTCATGGGCACACGGTCCGGGGCAATCGACCCGGGCGTTCTGCTGTATCTGATGGACACTTACGGCATGGACGCGCGTGCGATCGAGGATCTGATTTACCGGCAGTCGGGTCTGCTCGGCGTGTCCGGTCTTTCATCGGATATGCGCGCGCTGCGTGCGTCGGCCGCGCCGGAGGCCACCGAGGCCATTGCGCTGTTCGTGCATCGCATCATTCGCGAGATTGGCTCGATGTGCGCCGCTTTGGGCGGCATCGACGCACTCGTCTTCACCGGCGGCATTGGCGAGAACGACGCCGCAACCCGGGCCGAGGTGATGCAAGGCTGCACCTGGCTTGGGTTGGCTGCCGACGAGACGCGCAACGCCGCCGGGGATCGCCGGATCAGTGCGGGCGGATCGCGGGTTGCTGCCCTGGTGGTTGCGACAGACGAAGAACGCATGATCGCCCGGCACACCGCATCCCTGCTTGGTTTACTCGCTCGCTGACCCGAGCGTCCTGTTTTAACCGCGGCGGAAGATCTTCCCCATGCAGCTCAAGCCCACCATCGGCGCCGTTCTTCTCCTGCTGCTGTCAGGTGGGGCGCTCACCCAACCCCGGCCCGCCACGCCCAAGGCCGTTCCGGTTGGGGTGGTCCAGGCCGTCAAACAGCCGGTCACCCGCGGCTCCGCCTTCGTTGGCCGCATCGAAGCGACAGAAAAGGTGGAGGTCCGCGCCCGCATCACCGGCTACCTGGACGCCGTGCTGTTCAAGGAAGGCGACACCGTCGCCGCCGGCGCGCCGCTGTATCGCATCGAGAAAGCCCCGTTCGAGGCCGCCCTGCAGGAAGCCCGCGGCGCCCTGGTGCAGGCGCAGGGCACCTACGCCAACGCTACGGTCCAGCGCCAGCGGGCCGATGAACTGGTTAAGACCAGCGCCACGTCGGTCGCCACCCGCGACGAACGGCGCGCAACTGAGACCAACGCCCAGGGTGCCGTGATCCGCGCCGACGCCAACGTAGACACCGCGCAGATCAACCTGTCCTACACAGACATTACAGCGCCCATCGCCGGGCGCATCAGCCGCTCCGCCCTGACCAAAGGCAACGTCGTCTCCCCCGATTCCGGTGTGCTGACCGTGATCCTCAGCGAGAACCCGATCTACGCCGTCTTCCCGGTCAGCCAGCGCGAGTTCCTGCGCGTCAAGAAAACCGAGGACAAGCTGAACACCGACTCGCTGCTGGTGAAGCTGCGCTTCGCCGACGGCACGGTGTATCCGGAGGACGGCAAGATCAACTTCGTCGACGTCAAGGTGGACCGCGGCACCGACACCGTCACGGTCCGCGCCGTGGTGCCGAACCCGCACGGCACGCTGGTCGATGGTGAGTTCGTCACCGTCACCGTCCAGGGCGATACCCCGGACGAGAAGGTCGTCGTCCCGCAGGCCGCACTGATCGCCGATCAGGGGGGCACCTACGTGTTTGTCGCCGAGAACGGAAAGGCGGTCGTGAAACGCCTCAAGCTCGGCGCGGAGGTCGGATCGAACATTGCCGTCGAATCGGGGCTGCAAGGCGGCGAGCAGGTGATCGTCGAGGGCCTGCAAGGCCTGCGCCCGGACGCTCCGGTCTCGCCCGCGCCCATCGCCGTCGCAATCCCCGGCGGCTGAGCCATGATTTCCTCGGTTTTCGTCGATCGCCCCCGCCTGGCGATCGTCATTTCTCTGCTGATCACCATCGCCGGGCTGATCTCGCTGAAGGTCATCCCGGTGGCGCAGTATCCCGACGTGGTGCCGCCGCAGGTCTCCGTCACCACGCTGTACCCCGGCGCCTCCGCCGCCGTGGTGGAGGCCACCGTCGCGCAGCCGATCGAGGCGCAGATCGTCGGCGTCGACAAGATGATCTACATGAAGAGCGTCAGCGGCGACGACGGCAGCTATACGCTGAAACTGTCCTTCGAGCTGGGCACCGACCCCGACATCAACACTGTCAATACGAATAACCGCGTGCAGATCGCGATGTCGAAACTGCCGGCGGAGGTGCGCCAGCAGGGCGTGACGGTGAAGAAGCAATCCTCCGCCATGCTCGGCGTGATCGCGGTGTATTCGCCGAAGCAGACGCATGACGGACTGTTCGTTTCCAACTACGTGGCGATCAACCTGCTGGATCAGATCAAGGCCAGTCCGGGCGTCGGCGATGCCTATCCGTTCGGCCCGCAGGACTATGCCATGCGGGTGTGGCTGCAAACCGACCGCATGACTGGCCTCGGGCTGACCGCGGCCGACGTCATCGACGCGATCAAGGCGCAGAACGCCCAGGCTGCCGCCGGGCGGATCGGGGCGCGGCCGATCAGCAACGACCAGCAATTGCAGTTGAATATCCAGTTGAAGGGGCGGCTGACGACGGTCGCGGAGTTCGAGAACATCGTCATCCGCGCCAACCAGGACGGCTCGGTTTTGCGGCTGCGCGACATCGCCCGGGTCGAGCTGGGCGCGGTCTCGCTGGACCGCGAAACCAAGCTGAACGGCGCCAGTTCGGCGTTGATTGCGCTGTATCAGACGCCGGGCGCCAACGCCGTGGCGACCCTGGCGGCCGTGAAGCAGCAGATCGCGGCGCTGGCGAAGGACTTCCCGGACGACCTGGAATGGAAGGTCACCTATGACACCACGACTTTCGTTACCGACACGATTCATGAGGTGATGAAGACGCTGGTCGAGGCCTTCGTGCTGGTGGTCTTGGTCGTCTACCTGTTCCTCGGCAGCGTGCGCGCCACGCTGATCCCGACCCTGGCGGTTCCGGTCAGCCTGATCGGCGCCTTCATCGTGCTGAACGCCATTGGCTACTCGGCCAACACGGTCAGCCTGCTGGCCGTCGTGCTGGCCATCGGCATCGTCGTCGATGACGCGATCGTCGTGGTCGAGGCGGTCGAGCACGAGATGGAGGTGCATCCCGAACGCTCCGTCGCTGACTCTACCAAAAACGCGATGAAGCTGATCACCGCGCCGGTGATCGCCATCACCCTGGTGCTGCTGTCGGTGTTCGTGCCCATCGGCTTCATCGCCGGTATCTCCGGCGAGTTGTTCCGCCAGTTCGCCGTCACCGTCGCGGTGGCGATGCTGCTGTCGGCGATCAACGCGCTAACCCTGTCGCCGGCACTGTGCGCGCTGCTGCTGAAGCCGCATCACGGGCCTCGCCGCGGCCCCGTCGGCTATGTCATGCGGGCGATCGACCGGGTGCGCGACGCTTACGGCGCCGTCGTCGCCCGGCTGGTGCGCATCGCCATCATCAGCATCCCGATCACCCTGGTCGCCGCGTTCGGCGTCTACGGCCTGAGCAAGGTCACGCCGACGGGCTTCCTGCCGCAGGACGACCAGGGCGCGTTCTTCGTGCTGGTGCAGCTTCCCGACGGCGCCTCCGTCGGCCGCACCGAGGCGGTGATCGACAAGGTCAACGCGTTGCTGAAGGACGAACACGCGATCGAGGACGTGTCGTCCATTGCCGGCTTCAACTTCCTCGACGGCATCTCGCAGTCCAACGCCGCGTTCCTGATCGTCACGTTGAAGCCGTTCGAGGACCGCAATGATCCGGCGCAGACCGCCGACGCGATCATCGGTCGCCTTGGCGTCGCCTTCCGCGGCATCCGCGGCGGCACGGTGGTGCCGCTGGCACCCCCGCCGATCATCGGACTGGGGAGCGGCGGGGGGTTCGCGTACGTGCTGCAGGACACCCGCGGCGGCGATGCCAAGGCGATGGCACAGGCGCTGCGGGGACTGCTGGTAGCGGCGAACCAGGACCCTCTATTGACCCGGGTGTTCAGCACGTTCTCGGCCACCAACCCGTCGATCTATCTCGATATCGACCGCGACAAGGCGCAGATCCTGGGGGTGCCGCTGACCAACCTGTTCCAGACGCTGCAGGCGAATCTCGGCGGGGCGTATGTCAACGACTTCAACCTGTTCGGGCGCACCTGGCAGGTGCAGGTGCAGGCCGAGGCGGCCGATCGCGGCTCGATCGACGACATCTACCGGCTGAATGTGAAGGGGGCCGGCGGCGAGATGGTGCCGCTGCGCAGCCTGATCGAGGTGCGGGTGGTGC
>CAINOE010000196.1 GCA_903851415.1 uncultured Rhodopila sp.
CACCTCAACCCTACCCCGCCGCCGCCACCGCCCTCCCCCCCGACAACCTGAATATCCGATCCAACCGCTCCACCCCCGTCAGCCGGTGCGTAATAAGAACCACCGTCCGCCCCGCCGCCGTCTCATTCAGCGTCTCCAGAAACGACCGCTCCGTCTCCGCATCCAGCCCCGCGCACGGCTCATCCAAAATCAATATCGGAGCCGGAGACAGCAACGCCCGCGCCAGCGCCAGCCGCCGCCCCTGTCCCCCGGAGAACCGCGTGCCGCCCTCGCCCACCCACGTCTCCAACTGATCCGGCAACCCCCGCACCAGATCGCCGATGCGTGCCGCATCCAGCGCCGCCCACAGCGACACCTCATCCGCCTCCGGCCGAGCCAGCAGCAAATTCGCCCGGATCGTGTCATCGAACAGATGCGTCGCCTGCCCCAGCCAGCCGATGCGCGCCCGCACCAGCGCCGCCGGCAGGAACGCGATATCCACCCCGCCCAGCAAAATCTGCCCCGACCGAGGTGCGACCACCTTCAGCGCCAGCGCCGCCAGCGTGGACTTCCCCGCCCCGGACGGCCCGAGCAGCGCCACCCGCGCCCCCTCCGGCACCTCCAACGTCAACCCGTCGAACACCGCCGGCCGATCGGCTGACCAGCGGAACTGCACGGCGTCGAAGCGCAGGCCGCAGCCCAACGGCATCGCCGCCGGATCAGCCGGATCGGGCACCGGCACCGGCGCATCCGCCGCCTCCAGCACCCGCCGCGCCGCCGCCGACGCGTGCCCCGCCAGCGCCCCCGCCCGAGGCAGCCCGCTGATCGCCTCGAACGCCGCCAGCACCAAAAACGCCGCCGCCACCGCCGCCGCCGGATGCGCCCCCGAATCCACCAGCACCGCCAGCACCGCAAGCTGGGCGCACAGGAACGCCCCCGCCGCCGCCAGCGCCGTCCGCCCCGACATCGCCTGCTGCGCGGCGAACAGGCCCGCCTCCTTCGCCTGCACATTCGCCAGCATGCGGCCCTCCGCGGCGAACGCCCGCACCTCGCGCAGCCCGGTCAGCGCATCCAGCGCGGCGACGCGCAGCGCCCCGGCCTCGGCGGCCAACCCGCTGCCGGTGCGCACCGAGGCGCGCATCGCGATCCACGGCAGCACGAACGCCGCGACCGAGAACAGCACGCCGATTTCCGTCGCCAGCAAGGCGGAGCGGTGCGCGATCAGCAGCACCACACCCGGCAGCAGCATGACCGCCCCGGCCAGCGGCAGCACCATGCGCAGATAGATCCCGTCCAGCGCCTCGACATCGCCGACAAGCCGCGACAGCACGTCGCCGGCCTGGCGGAAGCCCAGCCCGCCCGCGCCGGTGCGCGCCAGCGCCTTGAAGAACCACACCCGCACATCGGCCAGCGCGCGGAACGTCGCGGTGTGGGTAATCACCCGCTCCAGGTAGCGCAGCACCACCCGGCTGACGCCGAACACCCGAAGCACCAGCGGCAGGGTCAGCACGCCGGCCACCGCGGCGCCGATGGCGTAGCCCGACATCGCCATCAGCGCGACGCCGGCCTCCAGCGCCGCCAGCGACAGGATCACGCCGAACGCCAGCCACAGGAACTGCGGCGTCCAGAGCAGCAGGATACGGCTCAACGGTCCCATCACGCGACTCCCCTCGCCGCGTCGCGCGCGGTCACTGCCTTGCCGTCCCGCATATCCAGCCGCCGCCCGCCAAACCCGTGCGCGGCGGAGGAGTGGCTCGCCAGGATCACCGTCCGCCCGATCGCGAGGCGCCCGAGGCTCTCCAGCACCTCCTTCTCGGTCAAAGGGTCCAGATGCGCCGTCGGCTCATCCAGCAGCAGCAGCGGCGCGTTCTTCAGGTAGGCGCGGGCGATGGCGACGCGCTGCGCCTGGCCGCCGGACAGGCCGTAGCCGCTCTCCCCAATCGGCGTATCCAGGCCCTGTGGCAGCCCGGCGGTGAACTGGTCGAGCCGTGCGGCCCGCGCAGCGTCGGCGACTTCCTCCGGCGTGGCTTCCGGCCGGGCGAACAGGATATTGTCGCGGATCGACCCGGCGAACAGCACGGGCCGCTGGCCGATCCAGGCGGTGAGGCGGGAGAGGGCTTGCGGGACGAGGTCCGTGATGTCGGCGCCGTTGATCGTCACCTTGCCGCCTGTCGGCCGCACGAACCCGAGCAGGATTTCTATGACTGACGACTTCCCGGCGCCGGACGGGCCGGCCAGCACCAGCGTCTCCCCCGCCGCCGCCTTGAACGACAGCCCGTCCAGCGCCGGGCCTCGCGTGGGGTCCCAGGTCAGGGTCACATCGTCGAACAGCACGGTGACGCCGCGCGCGGCGACGGTGCGGATTTCCGCCGCCGGCACCACCGGCTGCGGCAGCGGCGGCAGATCGACCAGCGACTCGGCGGCACCGGTCGCGTGCAGCTTGTCCTGGTAGGCCGCGGAATAGGTCCGCAGCGGGGCGAAGAACTCCGGCGCCAGCAGCAGAACGGCCAGGGCCGGCCAAAGCTGCGCCGCGAACGCTTCATCGCTGGCGCCGCGCAGGTCGGAGAAATAGTGGATCGCCAGCACCACCATCGCCAGCGCGGCGGCGATATCGAGCACGGCCGAGGACAGGAACGCCACCCGCAGCACCCGCATGGTGCGGACGCGCAGGTCCTTGGCGGCGCGGGCCATGGCGCGCGCCTCGTCCTGCGCCCGTCCATACAACACTATGGTGGCGATGCCGCGCACGCGGTCGAGGAAGCGCGCCTGGAGCCGCGCCAGGGCGAGAAACTGCCGACGCGAGGCCGCCGCCGCGCCGATGCCTGCGACCGCCATGCCCACCGGCACCAGCATGCCGCAGCCCAGCAGCAGCAGCGCCGCCCACGGGTCCGCATACAGCACCGCCAGCAGCACGACGACGGGGCCGGCCATCGCGAACCCCGCGGCGGGGACGTAGTGCGAGAACAGGCCCTCCAGCGCCTCGATCCGGTCCACGACGATGGTCGCGAGGTCGCCGGAGTGGTGCGTGCGCAGCAAGGTCGGCCCGGCATGCAGCAGGCGCGACATGGCGTCGCTGCGCAGCCGCCGCCGCGCCGCGGCCCCGGCGGCGAAAGCGGCCTGCTCGGTCAGGTAGGACAGCAGCGCGCGCAGCAGCGCCAGACCGCCGAACACCGCCAGGGCTGCAACCGGGACGGAGGCACCGGCGAACGCCGCTTGCAGGACGGAGGCGGCGGCGAAGGCCTGCCCGATCGCCAGCACCGTCCCGAGGACATGCAATATGAGAACCGGCCGTGCCGCGCGGCTGCCCGCCCGCTGCTCCTGCCGCAACCACGACCGTGCGGCCGCTTTCTTTGTATCTGCCACCTTGGACTCTGACTGTGCCATGCCGGGCGCCTTAACCCAAGCCCGCTTCGGTGCACAGCCTGACGGCGCCGGAATGCCGAATAAAATTTCGCGACTGACCCGAATGCCACGCTGCCGGCCGGGCGATCAAAATCACTTTCATGACAAACCGATCACTATACTGGGTTGATAGGGAATTCAGGCATGCTATCGCTATCACGCCTTATTGACGCCAGCTTAGATACGGATCGATTACTGTATTGTCCTATGATCGTTATCATACCATGACCCATACAAACGCACCCCCGGCGCTTGCCGCCGGCATCTGCCGCCCGGCCGGCCCGGCAGACGATCCCCTGTCGCGGCAGGACCGCGACCGCCAGACGATCGACGCGCTGCGTCAGGCGAACGCGGCGCTGACGGCCCGGCTGGCGGCGATCGCCGCCGACTGCGAAGAATGCCGCGCCGCCCGGGCCGCGGCGCAGCGGCTGGAGACGCTGGGCCACCTCGCCGGCGGCATGGCGCATGATTTCGCCAACGTGCTCCAGGCGGTGCTGGCCGTCGCCTCGCTGCTGAAGCGCAATCCGCACGACCCGGCCCGCGTGCTGCGCCAGGCCGAGATGCTGGAGAAAGCCTCCGCCCACGGCTCCGCCGTCACCGGCCGGCTGCTCGCCTATGGCCGCAACCGGGAGGCCGGGATCGAAACGGTCGAGCCGAACGTCCTGTTGCCGCACTTGCGCGAATCCCTCCAGCCGACGATGCCCGGCGTCGCCATCGCGGTTCACGTCACGCCCGGCGTGCCGCACCTGACGACGGATCGCAGCCAGTTGGAAATGATGCTGATCAATCTCGCCAACAACGCGCGCGACGCGATGTTCGGCTGCACCGCCCGGATGACGCTGGCGGCGGACTGGACCCCGCACGTGCCGGGACGACCCGATCTGACATCGGGCGGGGGCTTCGTCTGCCTGGCCGTGCGCGACACCGGCTGCGGCATGGACGCGGAAACCGTGGCCCGCGCATCCGAACCGTTCTTCACCACCAAGCCGCCCGGCAAGGGCACCGGACTGGGGCTGGCGCTGGCCTACCGCTTCTGCCGCCAGTCCGGCGGCACCCTGACGATCGACAGCACGGCCGGCATCGGCACCACCATCCGGATGTACCTGCCCGCCGGCGGCATTGCTCTCGCGGCATCCGACCCCACTGTCGCGCCGCGCTTCGCCATCCCCGGTCCGGTGGCGATCCTGGTGCAGAACGAACCGGTGGTGCGGGACGGCCTGCGCACCGGCCTGCTCGCGCGCGGCTTTCGCGTGATCGATGCGGCCCGCGCGGATACCGAGGCCGATCCGGTGCCGGATCTGCTGGTTGTGGACCTGTCGAATGATCACCCGGGTGGGGCGGATTTGATGCGGGCATGGCGGCAGCTTATCCCAGGGCTGCCGGCGGTCGTCCTGCTGGACCGGTTCACGACGCCCGATACCGCCCTGACGCATGCGGCGGTGCCCTTGATGAAGCCGGTCGCGCCGGCCGATCTGGCGGATGCCGCGGTACGCCTGATGATCGAGGGCGGCCGCTCTACCGCCCCGCCGCCGCCCGGCGGCGCGTAGATCGGCAGTTCCGCACAAGCACTTTTTTGCACCCCCCCGGTTGCCCGCGACCGCGGTCTGAACCAAGGTCCGCCGCATGTTGATCGCCCGCACCCTCCCCGACCTGCGCGCCGCCTGCCTGCGCCTGCGCCGCCATGCCGAAGCCCTGGCTTTCGTCCCGACAATGGGGGCGCTGCACGCCGGCCATCGCAGCCTGGTGGCCCGGGCCGTCGCGTCCGGCGCGGCGACGGTGGCCTCGATCTTCGTCAACCCGCTGCAGTTCGGGCCGAACGAGGACCTGTCGCGCTATCCGCGCGATGAGCCGGGCGACCTCGGGGCGCTGGAGGCGGAGGGCTGCGCCCTGGCCTGGCTGCCGAATGTGGCAACGATGTATCCGCCCGGCGAGGCGACCGCGGTTCTGGTCCGCGGCCCGGCGGAGCGGTGGGAGGGCGATGCGCGTCCGGACCATTTCCTCGGCGTCGCCACCGTGTGCGCCAAGCTGTTCGGGCAGGTCCGGCCGGACCGCGCCTATTTCGGCGAGAAGGACTGGCAGCAGTTGCAGGTGGTCAGGCGAATGGTGACCGACCTGCTGCTGCCGCTGGAGATCGTCGGCGTCGAGACGGTGCGCGAGGATGACGGGCTGGCCTTGTCGTCGCGCAACCGCTTTTTGACGGCGGCGGAGCGGGCGGTGGCTCCCGCCCTGGTGCGGGCGCTGCGCGGCGTGGCGGAACGCGTCGGCTACGGCGAACCGGCGGCGGCGCCGCTGGCCGAGGCCCGCGCCGCGCTGGCCGCGAAAGGCTTCGGCGTGGATTATGTGGCGCTGGTGGATGGGACGACACTGGCGCCGCTCGAACGCGACGCGCCGGGGGCGAGGCTGATCGCCGCGGCGAAGCTGGGAAGCGTGCGGTTGATCGACAATATCCGCATCGGCTGAGCGGCGATCGCCCGTGCTTTCGGTTCGCATGCCGGGAAGGGGTCCCCGAAAATGGGTTGCCGGTTCAACCGGGCGCCGGTGGCATCGGTACGGGGTCGAAGATGGATGGTCCCGGAACTGAAAGCGGCGCCCGGGAGCGCGGCGCCAATGTCTTTCCCGGCAAAGCCGGCATACCGCACATTTACCGAGTGTCGCGATCGGCATGGTACTGTGCGGTTGGACCAAGTAAGAATAAAGAAAACACGAATGAACACGAATGAACACGAATAGAAAATCAAGCAGTAACGACTGAACCGGTTCGCATGTCATTTCGAGCCAGTTTCCTTTATTCGTGTTTCCAATTCTTGCTTAGCCATTGCTGCGCCCCGGGGAACCGGGTGGCGACATGGACGACCCGGCCATAGGTGAGTAGAATGGGCACCGGCCGCCCGACAATACCCCGTAATCAGAGCCGCAACCGGTGCCTCGCAAATGAAATAAATAGCCGCAAACATGCATGCCTTGCCAGCCGCAGCCTCGTATTGACCCGAAAGGCCCCCGATGACTTACCCGCTCGTCACGTCCGGCTACGCGGCGGTTCTCGCCCTGATTTTCCTTGCACTGTCCGCCCGGGTGCTCGCCGGACGGTTTGCGTTCAACATCTACTATGGCGACGGCGGCGACGAGAGACTCATCCGCCGCATGCGGGCGCACGCGAACTTCGCGGAGTTTGTTCCGCTGATCCTGATCCTGTCGGCGCTGCTCGAGGCACGGGCCACAAGCCGCTTCACCATCCACGCGCTGCTGCTGCCGCTGGTTATCGCGCGGGCGTTGCATCCCTTCGGCATGGAGGCCCGCGTCGGCTCCTGGCAGCAACTGCCGTTTCGCGGTCTCCCCACGGCGGTGACGTGGATCGTGATGACGGCCGCCGCCGTGCTTTTGCTGGTTGACCTCGTGTAGCCGCGCGCTCCGGCGTTACGATTCGACCATCACCATCCACATCAGGCCGAACCGGTCCGTTACCATGCCGAATTGCGGCGAGAAAAATGTTTCCGTCAGCGGCATGAACGGCTGCCCCCCGTCGGCCAGCGCCGAGAACAGGCGCTGCGCCTCGGCCTTGTCCGCGACAGTCAGCGACAGTGCAAACCCGCCGAGCGCCGGATTGCCGGAGCAGCGCCCATCCGACATCAGCACGGTGGAGTCGCCGATCTTCAGGGATGCGTGCATGATTTTTTCAGGCGGGTTGTCCGGCGGGGCGGCCGCCCCGTCAGGCGCGTCCTTGTAGCGCATCAGCATCTGCACCTCGGCGCCGATGGCGCTGCGGTAGAACGCGATCGCATCCTCGCAATGTCCTTCGAAAAACAGGTAGGGCTGGACTTGCATGTTGCTTCTCCCGTTGTTCAATCGAAACCGAGAAATCCTTCCATCGCGCTGATCGCCGGGGCCGCTTTCAGCGCCGCGATATCCGGAGCCGGGCGGGCCGTCCTGACATCCCCCGCGAGCAAAGCCTCCAGTTGCGCGGCAACCCGCAGCACCAGCGCATCGCCGCCCCTCGGGCCGACGATCTGCAGCCCGAACGGCATGCCGTTGCGATCGAGACCAACCGGCAGCGAAACAGCCGGGTGGCCGGCGACGGTCACGGCATAGGCCAGCGCCAGCCAATGGAAATAGGACCGTGTCGGCTGCCCGTCAATCCGCGCCGGATAGAGTTCCCGCCACGATCGCGGGCTGACCGTGATGGCCGGGGTCAGGATGACGTCGTATTGCTCAAAGAACGTCTGCCAGCGGCGGTAGATCGCGGTCTGTCCGGACATCGCCCGGGCGACGTCCGCGGCGGAGTATTGCAATCCCTCGGCCACGTTGGCCCGCACGTTGGGACCGACAAGCTCCGGCGTGTCCCGCACCTTCGCCGCATGCCTGGCGACGAAGATCACCGCGCGCAGGATCGCGAACACCTCGTCCGTTCCGGAACAATCCGGTGACGCAGCCTCGGCGCGGGCGAACACATCCCTGAACGCGTCGATCTTTGCGGCAAACGTCTCGCGCACCACGCGTTCCGTCGGCGCAAAGCCGAAATCCGGCGTCACCGCCACGCGCAGCCGCGACAGGTCCAAGGCCGCGGGCGGATAGACATCCTCCGCACGGCGCACCGTCCGCCCGTGCACCGTTGTCGCCAACGGATCGCAGCCGTCGTCCGAGGCCATCGCCCCGAGCAGCAGGCACGCATCGGCCACGCTCCGCGCCATCGGTCCGAGAACCGGCAATCCGCTCCAGCCGATATCCCGGGCGGCCATCGGCACCATGCCGGGCGAGGGACGGAACCCGGCGACGCCGCAGAACGCCGCCGGGTTGCGCAACGAACCGCCGGTGTCCGAGCCCTGGCACAGCGGCGCCATGCCGGTCGCCAGCGCAACCGCCGAACCGCCTGATGAACCGGCGCAGGATTTTCCGGGATCGAACGGATTGCCGGTCGCGCCATAGACGGCGTTGCGGGTATTGGCGCCGGCGCCGAATTCCGGCGTGTTGGTCTTGCCGATGACATTGGCGCCCGCCCGGCGCAGCCGTGCCACCAGCGGGTCATCCGCGGCCGGAACGTGATCGCGGAACAATGCGCTGCCATAGGTGGTCCGCAGCCCCCCGGTCGCCAGCAGGTCCTTGATCCCTATCGGCAGGCCATGCAGCGGCGGCAGCTCGCCGCCGCGCGCCA
The DNA here is from genome assembly GCA_903851415.1 of uncultured Rhodopila sp. Taxonomy (GTDB): domain Bacteria; phylum Pseudomonadota; class Alphaproteobacteria; order Acetobacterales; family Acetobacteraceae; genus Rhodopila. The sequence continues at coordinate 8,528 of CAINOE010000196.1, forward strand.
CCGCTTCATCAGCCGCGCGTGCCGTCGCCCGCGCCCGGTCGAAATCGCGCGCCACCATGGCGTTGACGGCGTGGTCCACCGCCTCGATCCGGGCGATGCAGCTTTCCAGCAGTTCCGTCGGAGCCAACCGCTTCGCGCCGATAAGCCGGCGGGCTTCGACCGCGGTCAGGTCGCAGGGTTCGGTCATCGTCAGTACCCCAGTGCCAGGCCGTCCTTGCGCGGATCCGATCCCGCAATCAGGCAGCCGCGGTCATGGTCGATCCAGATCGCCTGGCCGCCGCCATGCGGCCTGTCGGTCACCTCCGGCACATGCCCCATCGCCGCCAGTCTGCGCAGCACCTCATCAGGAACGCCGCGTTCCACCTCCAGTTTTCCGCCCTGCGGAAACATCCGGAACAGATCGAGCGATTCCTGAATATCCAGGCCGTATTCCAGAAAATTCGTCAAAAACCAGGACTGTCCCGCCGGCTGGTAGTGCCCGCCCATGACGCCGAACGGCAGCACCGCACGGCCGTCCTGCATCACCATGCCCGGAATGATCGTGTGCATCGGCCGCTTGCCCGGGGCGATGCAGTTGGGATGCCCGCGCTCCAGCCGGAAGCCGAAGCCGCGATTGTGCAGCATCACCCCGGACCGCTGCGCAACGATGCCGCTGCCGAACGACTCGAACAGCGAGTTGATCAAGCTGCACGCATTGCCGTCCTGATCGACAACGCACAGATACACCGTATCCTTGTGTCTTGGCAGAAACGACTCTCCCGCCGCCGGCAGATCGGCCAACGCGGCGACGTCGGTGATCAGCGCCCTTTGCGACGCCAGATAGGCCTCGCTCAGCAGCTTCCCCACCGGCACATCCACCGCCCCCGCATCGGCCAGGAACGCATCGCGGTCGCGATACACCAGCCGAGCCGCCTCGATATGCCGGTGCGCCCGGATCGCACCCGCCGCGCCATCGGGCGCCGGCGGCAACCCGCCGAGAATCCCCAGCATCATCAGCACCAGCAGCCCCTGCCCGTTCGGCGGACACTGGTAGACGTCGTAACCCTTCCAGTTCAGCGTGATCGGATCGACGAACTCCGCGCCGCTGACGGCCACCGCGAAATCCTCCCCGGTGTGCAGGCCGCCACGCTCCCGCAACGTCCGCACCATGTCCGCGGCAACCGGCCCTTCGTAAAACGCCCTGGCGCCATGCCGGGCGACCGAGCGCAACGTTTCGGCCAGCGCCGGATTGGCGAACCGGTCGCCGGCGGCGGGTGCCGCACCGTTCGGCAGGAACGGAAACGATCCGCCGAGGCGCAGTTTCGCCTCGTTGCGCGCCCAATCCCACGCCACCCGCGGATGCACCGGCCAGCCCTCGGCGGCGAAGCGGATCGCCGGCTGCAGCACCTCGTCCAGCCCCTTGCGGCCATGCGCCTTCAGCAGCGTCTCCCACGCGCTGACCGCCCCCGGCACGGTCACGGCGTGAGCCGACGTATTCTCCAGCGCGCTGATCCGCCGATCCTCAAACCAGTCGATCGACGCGGCGGCGGGGGCGCGGCCGGAGCCGTTCAGCGCCACCACCTTGCCCGCCCCGGCCGGCGCATACAGGCAGAAGCAGTCGCCGCCGATGCCGGTCGATTGCGGCTCGATCACGCACAGCACGGCAACCGCCGCGATTGCGGCATCCAGCGCGTTGCCGCCGGCGCGCAGCACATCGAGCGCCGTGAGCGTCGCGGCCGGCATGGACGTTGCCGCCATCCCGCGAGTGGCATAGACCGGGCTGCGGCCGGGAAGCTGGAAATCGCGCATCGGGACTCCTGAGGCTCTGGAAGCCCCCACGCTATCGCAGCAGAATGCCGCGGCCAAACGCGGGGAGGCACACATGGCAGATCAGATCGTCTACGCGGACTTCGAAGCGGTCGACATCCGCGTCGGCACCATCAAGACCGCCCAGCCCTTCCCGGAGGCGCAGAAGCCCGCCATCAAGCTGACGATCGATTTCGGCCCGGATATCGGCGTGAAGAAATCCAGCGCGCAACTGACGGTGCATTACAAGCCGGACCAGCTCATCGGCCGCCAGGTCTGCGCCGTGGTGAATTTTCCCCCGCGCCAGATCGGCCCCTTCATCAGCGAGGTGCTGACGTTGGGCATGCCGGACGAGGACGGCGCGGTGGTGCTGGTGCGGCCGGACCTGCGGGTGCCGAACGGCGGGAAGCTGTTCTAGCGACTGCGCGCGCGGTATCGGTCATCAGCGGCGAAGGCCGCGAGGCGCCGCGCCGTCAACAACCTGGCCGGCGAGAAATCGGCGGCTCATAGCGTTTCACGTCGATCTCGCCGGAGCGCCGGCGCATGGCCTGCGCATCGTACCAGGCCTGCATGCGCAAGAGCGTCTCCATGTCGATGCCGAACGCCTTTTCAATTCTGAGGGCCATCTCGGCCGATAATGCCGACTTGCCGTTCACCGGGTCGGAAAGCGTCGCCGGACGAACATCGAGAATGCGCGCCGCCTCGGCAACGCCGAGGCTCAGTTCGTCGAGGATTTCCTCACGAATGAAGAGGCCCGGGTGCGGCGGCGTCATGCCGATTTTCGCTGGAGTGCCGGCCGATGGAGTGGTGGTCATCAGTGACAATCCTCCAGGTAGAGATCGGTGATCTCTCCCTCGTCGATGCCGAATGTGATCCGCCGGTTCCCGCTGACGGAAATGCTCCATGTTCCGTGCGATCGCGGGGCTGGTGCACAGATCACGCCTGCACGCCCCCGATCGATCTTCCAACGTTCCCGTAATGCAACGCATAGGCAGATCGGCAGAACCCGTCATGGCGGGGCGACGGCCTGCCATCCACGTCTCGATCATACCGGTGATGGGACAGCGCGCAGTGCCGAACGATGGCATCAGCGCCAAACGATCCTCACCCCACCAAATGGAACCCCAGCTCCTCCGGCGGGTCCGCCATGTCCTCGTCAATGCTGCTGACCTCGGCGAGGCGCGGGCCGCGGCGGCAGGCGCGGGCCATCTCCTCCACCGCGCCAATGTCGCCGGCGATCAGCGCCTCCACCTTGCCGTCGGCGCGGTTGCGAACCCAGCCCGACAGGCCGAGCGCCGTCGCCTTCTGCATCATCCACGCGCGGTAGCCGACACCCTGCACCCGGCCGGCAATCAGAAGCCGCTTGGCGTTCACCCGTCTCTCCGTGTCAGCACGATATACCGCTCCGCCAGCAGAATATCCGATCGTATCCCCGCCCGCCGATGCACGGCTTCGTCATCCTCGCCCCATTGCCCGGCCTGAAACAATTCGTCCAGCGCGCCGAGGGCGTACGCAGTCTCGCCGTCCATCTCGCCGGCGGCAAGAGCCAATCCCAGCACGAGGCTGCCGAGCGCCGGCACGGCGATGCCAAGGGCCGCCAGAACGTCGGGCGTTTGCGACGCCACCGCCCGGCGCAGCGCGGCGATGCTGTCAGGGTGCTGCTTCGCATAGGTAATCCCGGCCGTCACCCGCAGCGGCGCGTCGAACGTCACCGCGGCCCAGTCCAGCCAGGGCGCCCACAGCAGGTGCTGCCGCTGCACCAGCGTGTCCGGCGTTTCGGCCCGGTAGCACAGCAGGTCGGTTTCGCCGTAGCGGGCGATGGCGTCGATGACGGGCGCCGGGTCGGGTGCGATCCGCTCGATCGCGGTGCCGGCGAGCCGGGTCAGCGGCGTGTCCGCGAAGCTCATCTCGCCGCCCCTGGCGCCGCCGGCCGCCTGCCACTCCGCGGCGATGGCCGTGGCCAGGCGCGGGGCGGAGACGACCAGTTTGGCGCCGCCCGGCAGCCGCATCGGCTTGCCGTCGAGCAGGATTTCATAGCCGGCTTCGGTCGTGTGCACGGAAGCGGCGTCCCAGAAACGTTTCACGTTGGGCTGTCCATTCCAATCGGCGTTGCGACGGCGATTCTCCCACCGCGCCGCTTCGTCATGCCGGCGAAGGCCGGCATCCACGCCTTTTGCCCGTGCAAACAGAGGCGTGGATGGCGGGCCTTCGCCCGCCATGACGGCGGGGGCCGTGCCTGCGAGTCAAGCTCAACGCGGATGGGTATCACCTGAACAAACTCTTCAGCAGCGCAGCAGGGTCCACTTGTTTCGGCTGTTTGGCGGACGCCGCCGCTTCCGCGGGCGCTTCCGCCGCCGGGGCCGCCTGACCCCGCGCCTCCGCCAGCGCGGCGGGACAGACATCGGCCGAACCGGCCGTCATCAGCCTGTTGCCGCCGATAAGCCCGCCGAGCGCGCCCAGCGGCGTGGCGCCGCCGAGCACCGCGCTGGCGACCGTGCCGGCGTTCGACTCCGCCGCGCCAACCTTGTTCACGCCGACGCGGGGGTTGCGGATCGGGCCGGCGAGGCTGACCGGGATCACCACCGCGGTGCCGCCAAGCCGCGCCTGCGGCCGCAGCTCCATGGCCAGGGTTTCGCCGCCCAGGTTCACCGTTCCGCTGCCGGTCGTTGTCAGCAGCGAGGAACTCAGCGCCAGCGGCTGGATGGTGGCGACGCCGTGCCGGGCCTGGATCAGCGCGGCGAAGCATCGCAGCTCGGACGACCCGCCCTTGCCGACAAGGTCCAGCGCGTTCAGCGAATCCATCACCTTGCCGAGCAGGCTGCCCAGCAGGCGGTTGTCGATAACGCCCCCGCTCATGGCCAGCCCGGCATAGCCGTCCAAAGACGCCGCGATGGCGTGCGGGGTTTCACCGGCGCCGCTGATATCGGCGCGCAGCTCCAGGCTGGCGGAGGCGATGGACGGCACGTGCAACAGCGCGAGCAGCGACTTCAGCGCAAGTCCGGGCGCGTGCAGCATCAGGTGCACCGGTGGCACGGGCTGGCCGGCGTCCACCGCGAGCGTGCCGCTCAGCCGGCCGCCGGGCGTCTCGGCGGAGAACGGGTTGATTGCCAGCTTGCCGATCGCCAGCACGGCGTGCGTGTCGATCGCCCGGTAGTCGGCGCCGCCTGACCGCAGCAGGCCGATGTCCAGCCTGATGTCGGCATCGGCGGCACGCAGCACCGCAAACGGCAGCGGTTGATCAGAAAACAGCCGATCGGCCCGCTTCGGCGGCGGAGGCGGGGGCGGCGGCTGATCGCCGGACGGCGGCGGGGATGCGGCGGCCTGAGGCGCGGCATCGAAAGCGGCCTCGATCGCGTCCAGGTCGATCCGGTTGGATTTCAGCCCGGCAACCAACGACTGCCGCGCCCCAAGGCCGACGGACACGTCCCCGGTCACGTCCCCCTCCGCACTGCTCAGCGTCAGGCCATGCAGGGCGGCACCGTTGCGGAACCCTCCGGCGGCGTCGGTCAGCGTGCCCTGGAACGCAACCGTCTTCAGCGCCGGCAGCGGTCGGCGGGCGAGCGGCGACAGCGCGGCGAGATCGGGAATTTGCGCTGTCAGGGCCAGGTTGGCTCCGCTCAGCGCGCGGACATCCGTCACGGTCCCCTTGGCGGAGATCGTCGCCCCCGCGGCCTGAAGCGTTGCGTCCACCGGGAACGGAGCCGGCGCGGCACCCGGCAGCAGCGACGCCAGCGGGCCGAAGGTCGCGGCGAGGGTCAGCGGCGCGCCGCCGAAGCTGCCGGTGGCGTCGGCTTTCGCCGGCTGGCTGGCCGCGGCGGCGGCGATGTCCAGTTTGGCCAGCGTCAGGCCCGGCACCTGGGCGCCAAGATCGGACGCACCGGCGTGCAGTACCAGGCTGGCGATATCCGGCCATGCGCCTCCGGTATCCGCGACCTTGGCGGCGAAACCGACATCATGCAGCGGCGGCGGCACGAAACCTTGCAGCAGCGGGGTCAGCGCGGACAGGTCGGGGATGCTGCCGCTGACCGCCAGGTCATACCCCTTGGCCTGCAAGGGCTGCGTCACCGCGCCCTCGGCCGCCAGCTTTGCCCCGGCCACGCTCAGCGCCAGCTTCACCGGCCATGGCGAGGTCGCGGCGGAGTCCTGCAGCCGGGTCAGCGGTCCGGTATCGGCGGCGAGGGTGAACGCGGTGCCGTTGTAGGCGGCCTCGGCATCGACATGCAGCGGCGCGTCGGGCGCGGCTTCCGTCGCCTCCAGATCCGCAAGGCCGAGCGTGGTCAGCTTGCCGGTGCGGTCGTCGCGATAAGCCAGCACGCCGTCGCGGATGCTGACGGTATCGATGCTGACCACCGCCTTCGTCTTCTGCCCCGGCGCGGCCGGCACCTGCGAGCCGGCCGGCGCGCCTGGTGAAACCTCCGGCGTCATGCGCCAGTTCGGCTGCCCGGCGGTGTCGGTCTCCAGCAGGATGTCGGGGTGGATCAGCACAAGGCGGTTGATCTCGTAGCGGCCCGACAGCAGCGGCAGCAGGCCGAGCTGCAGCTCCACGCCCTGCACGGTCGCCATCTGCGGGCGGGAAAACCCGGGCGGGTTGGCGAAGGCGACATCGGCCACCTGCACCGCCGGGGACAGCGACAGCTTCAGGCGGATGGCCCCGTTCAGGGCGAGGTCGCGGCCGGTGGCGCGCCTGACGGCCTCCTCGATGCGCGGCTTCAGGCTGTCGGGGTCGAAGCGGGCGATGGCGACCGCGCCGGCGCCCGCCGCGATCGCCACGACCGCGCCGAGGCCAATCAGGGTGTAGCGCAATGGTCGCGGCAGGCTCATCGGCGTCTCTCCGGCGGCTTCGGGGCGGGGGCGTGGAAGCCCAGCGTCTTGAATGTCTCCCGCATATGGGGCGGCAGCTCCGCTTCCACAGTCAGCGTGCCGCCCGCCGGATGCGGCAGCACCAGCCGCCTTGCGTGCAAGTGAAGATCGGAGGACAGGCCCTCGATCAGCGCCGCGAACGCCCGGTTCTGATCGGGTTCCTCATATTTCTCGTCCCCCAAAATCGGCGCGCGGATCGCCACGCAATGCACCCGAAGCTGATGCGTGCGGCCCGTAAGCGGCTTCAGTTCCAGCCAGGCCAGCTTCTGCGCCGCATTGTCCAGGGTCTGGTAGTCGGTGACCGCCCGCGCGCCCGCCGGGTCGTCGCGATCCGCCGGCGCAGTGCGTTCCCCGCGCGCCCCGCCGACACGCTTGAGCGGCATGTCGATGCGGCCCTCCACCGGCACCGGGCGGCCGGCCACCACGGCCCAGTAGGTCTTCTCCATGTCGCGTCCGCGGAAGGCGGCGGCGAGCTTGCCGGCAGTGCCGGGCGTGCGCGCGAGCAGCAGCACGCCGGTGGTGTCGCGGTCGAGCCGGTGAACCAGGCGAGGCCGGTGCTCCGAGCCGAAGCGCAGCGCGTCCAGCATGCCGTCGAGGTGGCGGGTGATCCCGGGACCGCCCTGCACCGGCAGGCCATAGGGCTTGTTCAGCACCAGCACGAGGTCGTCCTGGTAGATCACCGCGCGCTGCAAATCCTTCGCATCGTTCGGATCGACGCGGCTGACCGGCTTCGGCTCTTCCGGGGCGTCCATTGGCGGGACCCGGACGGCCTGGCCGGGGGCGAGGCGGGTGTTGGTGTCCACCCGCGCGCCATCGACGCGGATCTGGCCGGTGCGGCAGAACTTCTGGATCAGGCTTTGCTGCATCCCCGGGAAATGCCGGCGGAACCAGCGGTCCAGGCGGATGTCGGCCTCATCCTCCGAGACAATCTGCGATTGGGTATTCATGCGCGCGGTTTGGAGGGACGCGGGGTGCGGGTCAAGCCGCGTGACGCCACGCTGCGCCGGATGGTCACGATTTGCGTGATGTGAATTCGGTCACAGACCCCGGGGAGGATCGGCGGCTGACTGCCCCCGCGGCGCCAGTACAGGTGCAGCTCATAACCAATAATTCATGCGGCTCCGCGCCTGGTCGGGAGGTCCATTCATGGAAAGCATTCTTCACGTATTGAACACATCGTTGCCGGAGCGCCCCGCGCCGCGCCGATATGCCCGCGTAGCCATGATCGCGGCGGCCGTCGCGCTGTATGCCGCCATCCTCGTCGGCGGGGATGGTCATAACGCCGCAGTAATCGCTTCGATTTCCCTGGCGGCATTCCTGGGCAGCATCGCCGGCTTCGCGTTTTCCGCGATTTGCGGCGCCGTTCTGTTCCACGTGTGCAGCGACCACGTCAGGGTGGTCGAAATCATGATCGTCTGCAGCATCGCCAACCAGGCCTCGATGACATGGACATTGCGCCGCTATATCGATTGGCGCGCGCTGCGGGTTTACCTGGCCGGCGGCGCCTTCGGCGTGGCCGCCGGCGTCTGGCTGCTGCTGCACGCCGATCGGCTGGTGTATACGCATGGGATCGGGGCGTTTTTGCTCGCATACGGCGCATTCATGCTGTTCCGCAAGCCAATGGTCCTGAGCTTGCACCACCCGGCGCTGGACGCCCTCATCGGCATGCTGGGCGGGGTTACCGGGGGTGCCGCCGCTTTCCCCAGCGCCGCGATGTCAATCTGGTGCGGCATGAAGGGATGGGATCGGATGCGCCAGCGCGCCGTGCTCCAGCCCTTCATCCTGATCATGCAGGTGGCGGCCTTGCTGATCATCTCGGTGGAGCAACCGCACGCAGCGGGTCTCATCGGACTGCCGCCGGACACCCTGCTGTACATTCCGGTCTCGCTGTTCGGCGCGTCGCTCGGCATGGCCCTGTGCCGGAGGATGTCGGATTTTCAGTTTGCCAGGGCTGTGAACATCCTGCTGATCGTTTCTGGCCTGGGCTTCGTGGTCTGATGGGCCGGGGGGGCGGCCTAAGCAAGAAAGCAAGAGGTTACACGGATTTTTACCGATTAAGGGCACGGATTACAGCGATCTGAGACCCTGGTTTCGATCGTGCCACCCCTGAACCGTTCATTGCTCCGGGGCCGCAACCGCCCGCCTATATCGGTGTAATCCGTGCCCTTAATCCGCGAAAATCCGTGTAACAGCTTTTCTTTCCTTATCCAGGCAAGGAATTGACTTTTTTGGCATGGCCACGCTCAGCTTTCCAGCCCGTAACGGACCATCTTGCGGTATATCGTGCTGCGGGAAATCCCGAGCCGCCGCGCCGCACCTGCCAGGTTGCCCTTCTCCTGCTGCAAGGCACGCAGAATCGTTTCGCGCTCTGCATCGATCAGGCTGGACGATGGTTCCGCTTCGGCCGCACGGGCAAACTCCGCCGGCAGGTCAACCAGACCAACCGTCTCGCCACCGCACGTAAGAAGCAGCCGTTCGACCAGATTGCGCAGCTCGCGCACATTGCCCGGCCAGGCATGCGCCCGCAGCGCCTCCATCACCCCCGGGCCGAACCGGCACATCGGCACGGCATGCCGCGTCGACAAAAGCCGGTTGAAGTGTTCCGTCAATAAATCGATGTCCTCCACCCGCTCGCGCAGCGGCGGCACCGTGATCGAGGTCACGCTGACCCGGTAGAACAGGTCGCGGCGGAACCGCCCGGCTTCCACCTCCGCCCGCAGGTCGCGGTTGGTCATCGCGATCAGCCGCACGGAAATCCGCCGCGGATGCGTGTCGCCGACACGGTAGACAACACCCTCCTCCAGCACCCGCAGCAGCACCGGTTGGAGATCGAGCGGCATCTCGCCGATTTCATCCAGGCACAGCGTGCCCTGGTGCGCCAGCTCGAAGCGGCCCGGTCGGCCTTCCCGCGTGGCACCGGTGAACGCGCCGGGGACATGGCCGAACAGTTCCGCCGCCACCAGTTCGCGGGAGACCGCGCCGCAATTGAAGGCGATGAACGGCCGCCGCCCGTCCGCGTCGTCGTGGATGGCGCGCGCCAGCAGTTCCTTGCCGGTGCCGGTTTCGCCCTCGATCAGCACCGGCACGTGGCGGCCGGCAAGCTGCCGCGCCCGGTTGACCGCCGCCGCCATCGCGGCGCCGCGGCCGATGATGTGGTCGAAGCTGCTGCGCGCCGGGTCCGCCTCCGACCCGGCATGCGGCGGCCGCCCGGCGACCGGGCGCGGCTTGTCCGGGATGACCAGCACGGCGCCGATGGCGCGGCCATCCAGCGACACCGGATTCAGCCATTCCGGCCGCCAGCCGTCCGGCAGCCGGGCCGCCCATTGCTCTATCGGCAGACTGCGCTCCAGCCCCGGCACGCGTTCGCCGATGCCGATGCAACTCGGGATGCGGCCGGTCGCGTGCACCATCCGGCCGGCGCTGTCGAGCGCGATCAGGCCGGCCGCGTCACGGCCGGAAATCCGCTGCAGGCAGACCTCCAGCAGCCGCATCCGCTCCCGCGCAACACGCTCGCCGAGCGCCGCCTCGATCTGCCGCGCGGCGGTGACGGCCAGCGTCAGGTTGCTGCGCTGGTAGGTCGAAGGCGGCCCGGAGATGTCGATCACACCGAGGATTTCATTCGACCCCGGCTCGAATATCGGCGCCCCGGCGCAGGTCCAGCTTTTGATGCCCTCGCAGAAATGCTCCGCCGCATGCACCTGCGCCGGGCGGCCGGTGGCCAGCGCCGTCCCGATGCCGTTGGTGCCGACAACGTCTTCGCGCCAGTCGCCGCCTGGCATCAGGTGGATGCCCTGCCCCTGCTCCAGGGTTCGCCAGTCTCCCACGGAGTCCAGCACGACACCGTTGGCATCGGTCAGCACCAGGATGGAATGCGAACCGGCCAGAAGTTCAGAAACCTCCGAGAACACCGAGGCCGCGGCGGACCGCAGATCGTGGTGGCGTTCCCGCAACAGATGCAGGCTATCGCCATGCGCGCCGATCGGCGCGGCGCGGCCGGTGGGATCGACGCCCAACTGAAGGCTGCGTTGCCATGAAGAAACGACGTAATTGCCGACAGGCGCGGCCGCCTCCGGCTCCCCGGTGAGGAACCGTTCCCAGGCCAACATGGTATCGCCCGCTTCCATCGGCGGCCTTCTCGGCGGATTGCGCAGCAAGGGCCGAAACTCCCTGTGACGCCGCTGGTTGATGCGTCGAGGCGCGCGGCTGATCCAACGATATGCTGTCCGCGGGTCAGCGCTTCAACGTCATGCGCGCCCCAATTTCTCCGCGCCGCCGCCCAGCGCCGCCCCCGCGGTGGGATCGCTGTACTCCGGCTTCTTCGCGATCAGCGTCTGCGTGGTCAGGATCAGCGCCGCGACCGAGGCGGCATTGCGCAGCGCGGTGATGCTGACCTTGACCGGATCGACGATGCCCGCCGCCATCAGGTCGCCGAATTTTCCCGAACGCGCATCCAGCCCGAAGCCGCGTTGCGCCGATTTCACCCGCGCCACCACGCTGGCCGGGTCCAGCCCGCAGTTCAGCGCAATCGCCGACAGCGGCTGTTCCAGCGCGGTCCGCAGCATCTCCGCGCCCATGCGCTCGGAGCCGGACAGGCGGTCGATCAGATCGTTCAGCGCGGGTGCCAGTTGCAGCAGCGCGGTGCCGCCGCCCGCCACGATGCCGGCCTCGGCGGCGGCGCGCGCGGCGTGGATGGCGTCCTCGATCAACTGCGCATGGCGCTTCTGTTCGACCGGCGTGGCGCCCCCCGCGAGGATCATCGCCGTGCCGCCCGCGAGGCGCGCCAGGCGTTCCTCCAGCTTGTCGCGCTCGATGTTCGGCGGCGCGAGCTCGACCTGGCGCATCACCTGCTGGCGGCGCGCGGCCACGGCGCCGGGATCGCCGCCGCCGGCGCTGATCACCGTCTGGTTGGAGGAAATCCGCACCTGCCGGGCCGAGCCGAGGTCGCGCGCGGTGACCTGATCGATGCGGCCGCCGAGGTCGCGGGCGATGACCCGGCCGCCGGTGACAATGGACAAGTCCTCCAGCATCGACTTGCGCCAGTGGCCGTAGTCGGGCGGATGGATCGCCGCGACGCGCGCGCCGCCTTTTTCATGGCTGTTCAGCAGGCTGATGACGCAGGCGGGGGCGACTTCTTCCGCAATGATCAGCAGCGGCCGGTTGGTGTCCGCAATGACCGCCTGGATCGCCCTGACCTCATCCTGCGTGAGCAGTTTCAGGTCGGTCATCAGGATGTGCGGATTGTCCAGCACCACCTGCATGCGTTCCACATCCGTGACCATGTGGTGCGACAGGTAGCCGCGGTCGAACGCCATGCCGTCGACCACGTCGAGAATCGTTTCAACCGTGCTGCCATACTCCACGCTGACGATGCCGTTCGGGCCGGCGCGTTCCAGCGCCTCCGCCACCAGCGCGCCGAGGGCGGCATCGTTGGCGGCGATCACCGCCACGGCTTTGAGTTCCTCGCTGCCGGACAGCGGGATGGCGGATTCCTGCAAGGCCGTAATGGTATGTTCCACGGCCAATTCCAGGCCGCGCACCAGTTCGACCGGGTTGGCGCCGGAGTCGAGCGCGGCGAGGCCCTGCTGGATCATCGCGTCGGCCAGCACGGTGGCGGTGGTGGTGCCGTCGCCGACGACCTCGTTGGTCTTCATCGAGACCTCGCGCACCACCTGGGCGCCCATGTTCTCGAACGGGTCTTCCAGTTCGACCTCGGCGGCGATGCTGACGCTGTCGCGGGAAACGATGGGCGTGCCGACGGGGCGATCCATGATCGCGTTCATGCCGCGGGGTCCGAGCGTGCCGCGCACGGCCCTGGCGAGTTGCGCGACGCCGCGGCCGAGGGCTTTGCGCGCGGCGTCGTCGTGCAGCATGATTTTCGGCATTATGCGATCCCGGGCATGCGGGCGAAATCCGCCAGTGACGGTTCGCCGTCTTCGTTGAAGCGGGCGGCGAGCAGGCCGCGGCAGAGGGCGCCGTTGAACTCGGCGTTGATGGTGACGCGGCCGAGGGCTTGCAGGTAGCCTGAGAGGCTTTCCGCGCCGATGGGTTCGCCCCGCGCATCCACGAAGGCGAGCGGTTCGCCCGGGGCGGCGCAGATGTGGCGGCGATCGAGGTAGCGCCTGCGGATTTGGTCGCCGTCATGATCGAGCGGGAGGCCGGCGAGCTCTTGCAGCGTCATCGCAACGAGGGTTTCGGGAGTCGCGGTTGTTTCCGTCCTGGCGGGCGCTGGCCCGCCATCCACGCCTTGCCGCGCCGGGCGCGGCCCGGGCTTGAGCAAGTACCGCAGCAACGCCTCCTGCCGGCGCTGGAACGCCTTCACCAGAAACGTCCTGCGCAAGTCATCGAGTTCCGCGCTGGCCTCGTTGCCGAACGTCTCCCGGAACGACAGCCCGAGCGCCAGGCCGCGGTTGATCTTGTCGGCGTACATGTGCTCGCCCAGGATAACCGTTACGCGGCCGACCCAGGGCAACGAACCGACTTGCCGGCGCATGTCGTCGGCCATGAGGAAGGCGAAATTGGCGGCGCACCAATACGTCGGCAGACGAAAGCCGATCGTTACGGCGTCACCTTGTATCTCCATGCGATCGATAAACCGCAGGTCCGTTACCGGTTCATCGAGTTCCGGATCGGTTACGCGGTCGAGCGCGCGGCGGACCTCCGCCCCGCGCCCGTTATCGTTCAGGCTCACGCGTGGACCTTTTCGCGTGCGCCCGCCGCTATCTTCTGCTTCTGCGCTTCCACGTCGATGTCGTAGAGGCGCGCCGCGTTCAGGCCGAGGATCTTCTTCTTCGCCTGCAACGTCAGATCGACGCCCTTGGCCTGCTTCACCTCGTCGGGCAGTTCGAACGCCATGAACTGGTCGACCAGCCATTTCGGCGTCCAGATCCCGTAGTCGCTGCCGAACAGCAGCTTGTCCTCGCCGAGCCAGAACAGCAGTTCGGAGATGACATTGGTAAAATAGTCGCGGCGGGAGTGGATGAATGGCAACGCAACCGCCAATCCGCCGTAGACATTGGTTTCCTGCACGGCGATCCAGCAGAAATCATCCAGCCGGGGCAGGCCGCAATGCTCGACGATGAAGTTCAGGTTCTGGAAATCCGTGGCGACATGGTCAACGTCCGCCACGTCGAACGCATCCTTGTCGAGCGGGATGATCGTCGGTCCCTTGTGGACGTGGATATTCTTGATCCCGAGCTTCTCCGCCTTCTCCAGGTATTTATACGCCATCGGGTCAGACAGCTTGTAGCCGCGGCTTTCGCCCCGCCACTCCGCGGTATACAGCTTGACGCCCTTGAGCTTGTATTTCGACGCCATCTCCTCCAGCGCGTCCAGACCGGCTTCGCCGTCGCGCGGATCGAACGCGCCGTTGACGATGATGCGGTCGGGCGCGAGCGCCTTGATCTCCGCGTTCCGCTCGATCGTGTTGAAGCCGGTCTTGTAGAAGTCGGTCAGGTAGGTGGACTGCACGATCGCCATATCATCCGGACCATCGACGAACAGGTCCTGATACATCTGCTGGGCGCCGTAGTTGTCGAATTTCTCCTTCGGCCAGACCTGGTCCTTCGGGCTAAGCACGGAATGGTAGCCGTAGAAGCAGTCGATGAACTGCTGGCCGTGAATGTTCTTGATATTGTCCTTCGCGGCGTTCCAGTTATGAGTGTGGCCGTCGATGATGAAGATCTCTTCGCCGCTTTGCGTGCGATACATTTTCTGTTCCCTCCGGACTGATTTAGTATTCGATGTACTGAAGCGCTTCCGTCATGTCACCGAACAGCACGACGGTGTCGTCGTCAACCATCACCATGCGGCCATAATGGGTGGAGGTGCAGATTTCGAATAAATAGGGCGTCATCTCGCGCCCGAGCGCCTCGCTGATCTCGGCCATCTTGAACTCGATCTTGCCCTCCCCGTCGATGCGTATCATCGCCGGCAGGTAGGTGACCCGGATGCCGGGCTTTTCCGCCATGACCTCGGCGATCGCGCGGCTTTCAACGCTGTCGTTCATCGTCACCCCGCATTCGTGCGAGATGGTTTCCTCGAACTTCATGTCCTTCATGGACTTGAAGATGTTGCCGGTGTGCGGTTGAGCCATTGTTGCGTTCTCCCGAGAGGTGTCAGCCGCCGATGACCGGGCGGGCGTCGAAGCCGATTTCCGCGGCGATGGCGCGGAAGCGATTCTTGGCCAGGTCGAACGCGTCGGCGAACTGCGCCACCTTGACCCGCGGCTGCGACCATATCGGCTGCAACAGGGAGGCCGCCTCGACCGCCAGCGAGCCGTGGGTCTGCGCCCAGTTCGCGAGGATTTGCCGGTTCTTCTCGCCGTGCTCCTGATCCTGCACGAGCATCGAGAACAGCTCGACCGTGTTGGCCAGGTTGCGCTCATAGTCGCCTTCCGCGGCCGAGACAACCGAGGGCGATATGAAGTCGTTCTGCGCCGCCGCCATTTGCATGACGAAGCCGCTGCGGAACAATTCCGCGACCAGCGGCTCGAAGATCACGTTGGTGGCGAAATACTGCTCCAGGTAGTCGGTGGCGCCCATGATCGTTTCGATCGATTTGCGCGTGCCCTGCCAGATCGGGTCTTCCAGCCAGTGCTTCTTGCCCGCGTCGAGGTCGAAGCCTTCGATGTCCAGCGCGATTTCGCCCAGATACAGCGTCAGATCCTGCGCGAACCGCAGCTTGTACGATGAATTGGTCAGGATCGCGTTGTTGATCATCTGCGTGTAGCCATAGCGCTGGGCCTGCATCGTCGAGGTGCCCAGACCGAACTCGGCGTGCTTGTAGGCGCCGACGTGATCCTGCAATACCTTCACCCACGCCTTGTCAAACCGTGCCGGCGCACCCGAGCGGCGGCCGTTCTCGATGACGTTTTTCAGCATCCCCACGATGGTGGATTGCCGCTGGTAATGCGTGCGCTCCCATTCCTGATCCACCGCCCGGTACTTATGCCAGTCGCTGCTCTTGAGCTGCGTCCAGCCCTCATAATAGGTCGGCGTTCCATCCGCGAAACTGATGATCCAGTCCTGCAGCAGATACCGCTTCGGGTCCGGCTGCACGTCAACCGTCATGTCCTCGTAATGGGTAGCCTTGCGTCCCTTGGGATCGTAGTAGTTATAGTGGCGGCTGTCCGAACCGGCGAATACCGCGGCGCCGGCGGCGCCGGATTTCACGGGGATTGGCTCGTGGGTTGCACTCATCTTGGTCTCCCTGTTGTTGCGCCTAACGCACAGCCGGTGTGAACTTGTCGAAATGGATCCGTTCCGGCTCCACGCCGGCCATCTGCAATACCGGCAGAACCGCGTCGATCATCGGCGGGGGGCCGCAGGAATACGCATCGATCTCGCCATCCAGAGCCTCCACCCGCAACGTGCGGGCGACGACATCGTGGATGAAGCCGGTTTCGGCGGTCCAGAGGTCGTCGGGTTCCGCATGCGACAGGGCCGGAATGAAACGGAAATCCGGCAGCCGGGCCGTCAGCGCGGAAAATTCTTCCAGGTAGAAAAGGTCAGCCCGGGTGCGGGCGCCGTAGAAAAAGCGGACAGGCCGATTCTCGCCGCTTTCGACATGATCGTGCAGGATCGACCAGAGCGGCGACATGCCGGACCCGCCGCCGATCAGCAGCATCGGCCCGGGATGGCCCTCCCGCCGAAAGCAGGTGCCATAGGGGCCTTTCGCGGTCAGGCGCTGGCCAACGTGCAGTCCGCCATCGAGCAACGCCGAGAATGCGCCCTGCGGATAGCGCTTGATGATGAAACTCAGCCGGTTCTGTTCGCGCGGCGTGTTCGCCATCGAGAACGAACGGGTAATGTCCGCGTCCGGAATGGTCAGATCGACATACTGCCCGGCCCAGAAGCGCAACGGGTTGTCCAGTTCGATCTCCAGCAGGCGGATATCGTGCGTCAGCGGCCTGATGCCCGTCACCACCGCATTGAACGTTTTCACCGCGATCGAGCGCCGCATCAGGTCTTCATCATAATTCAGCAGCTCGACGGTGATGTCGCTGAAAGCCAGAGTGCGGCACAGCAGAATATGGCCGGTGTCCTTCTGATAATCCGGCAGCGCGAAGGTGGAATATTTCAGCAATTCGATGTCGCCGTCGACCAGCAGCGATTTGCAACTGCTGCACTGGCCTTCCTTGCAGCCATGCGCCAGCGAAATGCCCTGGCGGAAGGCCGCATCCAGCACCGTTTCGTCCTCGTTGACATCCATTTCGACGCCGACCGGTTCGAAACGGACCCGATGGACTTTGTCCGACATGACGCTTCCCATTCAAGGTGAACGGAGGCCGGAATTCCGGCCTCCGCCAGGTTCTTTAGTTGATCGGAGTGATCTTGAAGCCCTTGCGGTACTCAGCCACCGCCGCTTCGCGCGCCTCCGGGGACAGCTTGCGGAAATTCTGCAGCGGGCTGCCCAGCTTGTCGCCGCGCAGATGCTCCAGCTTCCACATCTTCCTGTCGTCGAAGATCAGATGCGGCTGCGGCACCAGGGTTTCCCCGTCGGAACGGACGAACCCGAGGTCCTTGATGGCGTCAGCCACATCCCAGCCGTCGTAGCAGGTCTCCCACTCACGCCGTCCGCTGAACCGGCCCATTGCCGGCGTCGGCCGCCCCTCGTATTCCGCGGCAAACGCCGTCTTGTGCGTCCACCGGCAGATTTCCGAGCAGTACGTATAGATCTGGCCGTCAACTTCGTCGCAGACGAAATCTTCGCGGATCAGGCAGGGCACCATGCAGCTCCAGCAGCGGTGCGGGTAGATGTAGCCCACATCGCCGTTGAACAGGATGGCCTTCTCACCCGGGGTGGACAGCTTGGCATACCACTTCCAGTAATCGCCGAACTCGGCGTACCAGCCGGGATACTTATGCTCGAACCACTCGAAGTCCTTTTCGGTCTGCGCTTCGATCCGCCAGAAATTCACCGGCCAGCCGACGGAGAAGAACTGCGCGGTCAGGTGGACGTAGTTCTTTTTGACCATGCGGTCCCAGGCCGCGCCGACATCGTCGTGATGGATCTTGATGCCGTATTTCTCCAGCGGCAGCATGTAGGTCCGGTAGTAATCCTCGTAGATCCAGCGATGCCACAGCTCGGCATAGCTTTCCTTGTTCTTGTCGCGGTTGGTGGTGCCGTATTCGACGATGGTGCCGACGGCGGCATCGACGATCGCGTGGTTCTGCCAGAAGGCATAGCGCAGGTCGCGCTCCAGCAGTTGGTGGTTATCCGGATCGTTGATCAGCGACATCAGCAGCGAATGACCGTTGCCGATATGCCGGCTTTCATCCGACTGCACCGACAGGAACACCGTCGGCAGGGCGTAGTCGCCGTTGCGCGCGGCTTCGGACGGCATCGCCACGAACAGCGTGTTGGTAAACGCGGTTTCCGCAACGACCGTCAGGTAGATGTTGGCCGAGGTGATCGCATCGCCGGTCACGAACCCTTCGGCGAACTGGCGCCCGATGGTGGTGGCGTAGCAGCGGCCGAACGCGGCTTCGGTGATGTCGAACCCGGCCGGGTCGATGTAATTCTCCATATACCACTTCTTCAGGTTCATCTGAATCGTGGAGTGGCGGAACTCATCGACCATCTGCATGGCAAAGCCGGTGCGCAGTTCCTCGCCGGGGGCGAGACGGCCGACCATGGCCATGGAGCGGGCGGCGGAGATTTCCGGGAAGGGGATGATGGCGAGGAACAGCTTCATCCATTCCACCCAGCGCGGTTCCACGTTGCGGAACATGTCGCCGCGCAGCGCGGCATCGAGCGCGCCGTAGACCCGGTTGTCCTTTTCCTCCTGCATCGGGAAGTAGGAGCGCAGCACCTGCTTCATCGGATCGCGCGGGGATTTCTTGATCTTGTAGTCGGTCGGGAAGGTCATCGCTTCCTGGACATAGCTCGGCGTCCAGCCGAGGTCCGCGACGCGGCGGGTTGCTTCGCCGATGCTGATGCCGCGCTGGGCAATGATTTTGTTTAATGTCAAACCATCAGGCATTTAGATATCTCCTTCTTGGTCATTACGGCGGCCGATACTGAGTATAATCCAGTCCGGCCAACTAAACCAGTCGCAAGTTCTGTGCCAGACAATGTTAGCGATATAACCGATGAACTTCTGCTGATCGTGAGCAAGTGCAGCATAATAATGTGTCGCATTTTGGCACACCAGGCTGCGACACCTGTCGCGCGCTGCGACATGCTGCGCCGCAGCGATCATTGTTTCGCATCCGAACGCCGCACCAGCGGCTTGCCCTCGACGATGAAGCGCGCGGCCAGCACCAGCGTGCCCATGGTGAAATCCTTGCCGTGCGCGGCGATCATTTCCTCGGCCAGTTCACCGACGCGCTCGAAGAAGCGGTCCTTCGATTGGTCCTCGTCTGTCATGCCGTCCTCGTATCGTCGCGGAACAGCGGATCGGGGGTGGCCAGCACGGCGATCTCCCCGCCCTGCGTCCCGATGGCGAGATGATCGCCGCGGGGTGAAAATCCGAGCGCCGTCACCGCCCCTTCCCCGGCGGCGCGGACGAACAGCAGTGCCGAACTGTCCGGCTGGCACAGCACCACCGCACCGTTGGCGTACCCAGCCGCGATCAGCGCCCGGCGCGGATGGCTGGCGATGCGGGTCGCCACCTGCTGGTTGGCGGCGCCGCACGGCACCGGGTCCGCGCCGGGACGCCAGGACAACACCCGGCCGCCAACCGCAACGATAAATCCGCCGCCCGAACCGGCAATGGCGCCAACCGTTTCGCCTAAAGCAATCGCTGCGGGCGGCATCCAGGCATGCACTGTCCCGTCGCCGGTGAAACTACCCGGGCCCTCCCGGTTCCACACGACGCCAAGCGTCCCGGGCGCCCGCAGGACCCGGGGCGAACCGCCGCCCGCCCACAGCGACACCCCGCCTTCGTGTCCGATCGCCAGCCTGGCGCCCGACGGTTCGACCGCCAGCGACGCGACCGCACCCCCGGCATCGAGGCGCGACGCGTCGCCACCGAAACGATGAACCGTCCGGCCAGTCGCGCAGGCCCGCCATCCGCCCGGCCCGGCAGCCACCAGCGGCACCGCGCTGTCGAGATGCGCCAGCGCCCGCACCTCCGCATCCGGCATCACGCGGACCACGCGTCCGTCGCTGCCGCCGGTCAGAAAACCGCCGTCGGGATCCGCGGCAACCGCAAGGCACGCGCCCCGGTGCGCCGGGACCCGCGCGGCGGGCGGGGCCGGAGCGGTCAAAGGCACCAGTTCCACACCGCCATCCCCGCGCGGGCGCAGCGCCGGGGCGCCCTCCCACGCAGGCGGCACCAGCGCCAGGGTCCCGTCGCCCAGAGCGAAGCCGGCGACCTCATCCCAGGCGACCGCGGCGGCGGGCACGCCGACACGCCAGCGGGCACCCAGAAGATCGAGCAGAGGCCGCGCGCTCATGGCACCAGCACGGCGCGGCCTTTGATCTTGCCGTGATGCAGATCCAGCAGCGCCTGATTCGCCTCGCTCAGCCGGTATTCCTTCGTGCTCAGCGTGACCAGCCCACGGTCCGCCAGCGCCATCAGCTCAACCAGTTCCGGGTACGTGCCGACCAGATTGCCGACGATGGTCTTTTCAGTGGTAATCATGTCGATGGTGGGCAGGTCGATTTTGCCGCCATAGCCGACGATGTAATAATAACCGCCGTTGCGGGTCATCGCGATGCCCCTGGCGACCGCGCTGCCCTCGCCGACGAAATCGATCACCGCCTCGGCGCCGTTGCCGCCGGTCAGCGCCATGACGCCCTCGACCTCGTTGCCATCCGCTTTGACAACGTAATGGGCGCCGCATTCCTTCGCCAGGTTCAGCGCCATGTCCGACTGATCCACCACGATGATTTCGGCCGCGCACAGGGCTCGCAGAACCTGGATGCCGATATGGCCAAGCCCGCCGGCGCCGATGCACACGGCATATTCGCCGGGCAGCAGATGGCGGGACGCTTTCTTGGCGGCGCGATACGCCGTCAGACCCGCATCGGTGTAGGGTGCAACCTGCTTCGGCGCGAGCGAGCCGGGCAGCCTGATCAGGCTGCGCTCGCCGGTCGCCAGATATTGCGCGTATCCGCCGTTGGCATTGATGCCGGGGAAGCGGCTGTCGGTGGCGTGCATGTCGTCGCCGCGCCGGCAGGCCAGGCAATGACCGCTGGTGACCAGCGGATGGCAGATCACCGCGTCGCCGACTTTGACGCTCTCGACGGCTTTGCCGACTTCCTCGACCCAGCCGGCGTTTTCGTGGCCCATGATATAGGGCAGGCGGACGTCCACCTTGCTGCGCCAGATGCCTTCGACGATGTGCAGGTCGGTGCGGCAGACTCCGGCGCCGCCGATGCGCACGATAACATCCGTCGGCTTTTCGATTTTCGGATCTGCCACGTCCTCATAGCGCACGAAGTCCGGGCCGGCGAGTTTCTCGTCGTACGCATGCAGCACCGCAGCTTTCATGGCGCGCCCTCCCTGGCGGTTTGATCTTGTGAGATAGCTTGATCTTGTGAGATAGACAGCAGCAACCGCCGTGCCAGACGCTAACGTCTTGATTTACTGACCGCTGGCAACCCGCATTGCTCCGCCACGAAACAGCGCGGCCCGGCGCAGCTGTTCCATTGTGGAACAGTCGAAGAATTGACAAACACAAGCGCGCGGAACAGTGTACGCTGGTCGATCGACCCGGAAGAAATACCGGGACAACGGGAGGACCAAATCCGCATGCTGCTCTCAACCGAGGACCGCCTGCTCCGCGCGCGCACCGTCCTGGAACGCAAGGGCGCCGCCCCCGAGGATCTTCTGCCGGCGTCCATCGCCGAAAGCTGGACCCGCTGTCTCGCCGCCGGCCTGGACCCGCACAACCCGCCGCCACTGCAAACGGTCGGCGAAACGACCCTGCGGGAGGCGCGCCAGCGCCGCGACCTGCTGCGCCGCCTCGCCCTCTGCGAGATGGACAACCTGTATCACCAGATCGCCGGCAGCAACTTCATGATCGCCTTCGCCGCCGCGGACGGCATGCTGCTCGATACCATCACGGATCCCAGCTTCAGCGAAACCGCCGCAGCCACCAGCATCCGGCCCGGCACGCTGTGGACCGAAACGAACTGCGGCACCAACGCGCTCGGCACCGTCGCGCATACCGGCAAGGCGATCATGGTGCACGGCGCCGAGCATTTTTTCGCGCGGCATGGCGGACTGACCTGCATGGCGGCCCCGGTCTTCGATGCGGAAGGCGCGCTGGCAGGCGTGCTCGACGCGTCCTCCGACTGCCGCTCGCGGCAGACCCACACGCGGGCGCTGGTGTCGATGGCGGCGACGCAGATCGAGAACGGCTTGTTCCGGGAATGTCACCGCACCGACGTGCTGGTCGCGCTGCACAGCCGGGCGGAATATCTGCATACCCTCAGCGCCGGTCTGCTCGCGCTCGATCCGGGCGGCATGATCCTGGCGGCCAATTCGCAGGCGCGGGTGCTGCTGAACGGCCTGCCGATCGGCCGCGGCCGGCGGGTGGAGGAGCTGTTCTGCTGCCGGTTCGAAGATCTTCTTGCGGCAAGCCGCAACAACGAGACGCTGCGGCTGCAGGACCGCGTCGGCAGCCTGTTCGCCGCGCGGCTGGAAAATGTTCGGGTCATTCGCCCCGTCGCCGTGCCGCCCCCGCCGCGCCCCGGTTTCGTTGCAGACGATCCGGCGGTTGCCGCCGCGGTCGGCCGCATCGAAGCCGCCGCGCGCCGCAAGCTGCCCATCCTGCTGCGCGGCGAAACCGGCACGGGGAAGGAACAACTCGCCCGCCATGCGCACCAGGCCAGCGGGCGGCGGGGCGCGTTCGTTCCGGTGAATTGCGCGGCGCTGCCGGAAAGCCTGGCGGAAGCCGAGATGTTCGGCCACTCGGAAGGCGCGTTCACCGGCGCCAGGCGCCACGGCGCCGCCGGACTGGTGCTGGAAGCCGACGGCGGAACCCTGTTCCTGGACGAAATCGGCGAAATGAAACTGCCGCTTCAGGCGATGATGCTGCGGCTGCTGGACGACTGGACGGTGCGCCCCATCGGCGGCGGCAAACCGCGCAAGGCGGATGTGCTGCTGCTGTCCGCGACCAATGTCGATCTGGCGGACGCCATCGCCGCCGGCCGTTTTCGATCCGATCTGTTCTACCGGCTGAACATGGTGGAGGTCACCCTGCCGCCGCTGCGCGGCCGGGACGACTTCGGCGCCATCGCCCGCCATCTGCTTCGCGCCATCGCGCCGGACTGGCGGATCGATGACGACGCCATCGCGGCGCTGCGGCGTTTGTCCTGGCCCGGAAACGTCCGCGAGTTGCACAGCGTTCTGACGCGCCTCACGCTCGACGGCACAGCAGGCCTCATCGATGCCGAAACGATCGGCGTCCCCGGCCGGCCAACGCACGACCACGACGACGCCCCGCCGCTTCGCGCGATGCTGCACAAGCGCATCCGGTCGGTGTTCGATGAAACCACCGGCAACATCAGCGAGACGGCAAGGCGGCTCGGCGTGTCCCGCAACACCGTCTACCGCGCGCTGTCGAAGGAAAACATGCCTTGACCCGGCCCGAGGCGGCGATCATCCTGCTTTCAAGGTAGGGCAACTGACATGAAGAGCATCCTGGTTCTTGGCGCCGTGGCAGCGGTCCTGCTCAGCGCAGCGGCTTCCCCGGCGCAGGCCGGCTGGCACGGAGGCCGCGGCTATTACGGCGGCTGGCACGGGGGCTACTATCGCGGTTGGTCCGGCTATCGCGCATGGTGGGGTCCGCGCTTCTACCCGCCGCGCGTCGTCGTCGTGCCCCCTCCGGTCTTCTACGCTCCGCCACCGGTTTATTACTATCCGCAGCCCTATTACTACGCCCAGCCGCTCTATCGATAACGGGGGACATCGCATGACCGCCGACACGCAGGTAAATCTCAGTTTCGCGCTGACGTTCGGCGTGCCGATCGCCCTGGCGTGGTGGGAATTGAGGCGCCTCGGGCGCGGCAACTGGAATCCGCCGCCCGAAGAACCGGGTCCGCCCGATCCCGCGCCGATGCCCGACCCGGGCGTCGTACCCGAAGTCCGCAAGCCCCTGCCCGACTGCCTGATTCCGAAACCGGCCCGGCAGCGCGAGCTGGCGTGACGGCCGCTCAGCCCGGCGCGCCGGCTGTTCGGCCAGTGGCGCGCCGGGACACGCGGGGTGTTTGTCAGTATTTGCGGATCGTGATCGCGTAACAGATCTCGTAATTCGGGTTGGCGGCCGCCAGCGACGGAAACACGCCTCCCCAGCTATAGTATTTTCCGCCGCCGCGATAAAGATAATGACACAGGCCGTTATACTTCTTTAGTGCCGTATCGGTTGGGTCACGCACACCGACGATCGCGTCACCGATGAGATCGGCGGCCTTGAACTCGGTGATCGTCGCGTTCCACTTCCAGACGCGCTTGATGTAGTCCGCGACCGCCAGCGGCGGCATTGCGATCCCGAACAGGCTTTCGTCGCGGAGGTCCCGGTGAAGCTCTTTCCGCTCGTCATTATTGCCGAGCGCCAAACACTTCCGCGTGTCCTCGCTCGAAGTCTCGACCAGTGAGATATATTTCGGAACTGTGAAGGTCGCGTGTTCACCGCCAAAGCTCTGAGTGAACGCTTCGATGTCCTTGATCAACGGGCTGCCCGCGCCTTGCAGCATCTTCAGGTAGTCGCAAATCTCATAGAGAACGCTGTAAACCTGGGATGCGTTCACCAGCCACCCGCGCGTCGCCGGATTGGCGTGATACATTGCGTAGAATGTGCTGGTGAAACCACAGATTCCCCAGCCGCGGTTGAGCTGACCGAGATCCTTCCTCACCGAGTCCGACATTGACGCCACCTCCCTTGCGGCGGGCAACGTACATCAAAGCGGTGTACCCTGGCTAGTCATTCGACAGCCAGGCGGCCGCCACGGCAGAAGGCTCCGGCCATGGCGGACGGCAGCGCCAGCCGCTCAGCCCGGCGCGGCGCCCTGGATGTTGACGCGGACCATGTAGACCGACTGGCTGGCGCACATGAACAGGAAGTCGCGCTTCGGGCCGGCGAAACACAGATTGGCGCAGACTTCCGGCAGCCGTATCCGCCCGATCAGCCTGCCGGCCGGGTTCCAGACGGTCACACCGGAATATCCAAGCGGAGCACTCGAACCAACCCACACATTCCCCGCTCGATCGGCGCGGATGCCGTCCGGGCCGCAATGCACGCCATCCACCATGCAGTCGGTGAACGGCCGCATGTTCGCCAGCTTTTGTCCTTGCACATCGAAGGCGAAGATCGTGCCCTTGCCGCCGGTGGTCTGCCCCGGCCCCGGGTCCGTGCTGATCAAGTAAAGCGTCTTATAGTCGGGCGAGAAGCATAGGCCATTCGGGTCCGGAACCTGGTCCCCCGGCACCACGACCTCGAGTCCCTTGCCGGCCTCCCAGCGATACGTGTTCGTCGGCAGAGACAGCTTCGTGCCGCCGATGATCCCGGCGCCGCCATTGCCGATATCCGCATCATACAGCCCGTTCGGGTTGGCCGAACCGCCCGCCGCGTCGGGGTGTCCCTCGGAAAGCTGCGCGCCATACGGCGGATCGGTGAACCAGATGCTGCCGTCCGGATGAGGCACCAGATCGTTGGGCGAGTTCAGCGGCTTGCCCTCGAACGAATCGGCGAGCACAGTCATCGATCCGTCCGGCTCCCAGCGGACCACGCGGCGAAAAAAATCCTGAGTCGAGAGCTGGCGGCCCTGGAAGTCGAATGCATTGCCATTGCTGTTGTAGGACGGCCTGCGGAACGGGGTGACCTGCCCGCTTTCCCAGATATAGCGATACTGGGTGTCGCCTTTCACGTCGCTGAACACGGCGTATTGACCTTCAGACGACCACGCGGGTCCCTCGGCCCACTGCGCGCCGGTCCATAGCCGATGGATGGCGGTCGAGCCGACAAGATATTGGTTAAAGCTGTTGTCGATGACCAGAATATCGGGATCGGGGTAGATCTCCGGCGGGGCGAACCGGCCCCATAGCCGCGGCGGCTGGCTGACCACGCTCGGCGGGACCGCGAGCTCGGGCTTTTTCGTCTGGGCCAAGGCCAATGCGGGAGCCAATGCGGCGGCGCCGCCGATGGCCCCGCGGCGCGTCAGGTGATGCGGCATGGAGTTTTTTCCCCTGCGTTTCCTCGAACGCAGACATAGCGCCGAGGAATCCGCCGGAGATGCATCACGAGTCTTGGCGGGGTTCGACCAAGCTCTGCCGGCGTTTCGCTCAGATCGCCAACGTCCCGGCGGCGGCAGCCTTGTACCGGGCAGCCACGACCGGCCAGTTCACGATGTTCCACCACGCGGCGAGATAATCCGCGCGGCGGTTCTGGTATTTCAGATAGTAGGCGTGCTCCCAGACATCGTTGGCGAACAGCACCCGCTTGCCGTCCAACAGCGGCGAGTCCTGGTTCGGCCGGGCGCCGAGACTGAGTTTGCCGCTGCCGTCAACCAGCACGACCGCCCATCCGGACCCGAACTGGCCGAGGCCGGCCTTGTTGAAATCCGTCTTGAGCTGCGCGAACGATCCGAAGTCGCGGGCGATGGCGGCGGCGAGGTCGCCGTCCGGGTCGCCGCCCTTTCCCCCCATGACGGTCCAGAACAAGCTGTGATAGGCGTGGCCGCCGCCGTTGTTGCGAACCGCCGTCCGGATGCTGTCGGGCAGTTCGTTCAGCCTGGCGAGAATCTGAGTCAGCGGCAACGCCGCGACCTGAGGATGGTCCTTCACCGCCGCATTCAGGTTGGCGACATAGGCCGCGTGGTGCTTATCGTGATGCAATTCCATCGTCTGCGTATCGATATGCGGTTCGTTTGCCGGCGCGGCGTAAGGCAACGGCGGCAGCACGAAAGGATAAGACGGGTCTGCCGCGACCAAATCCGCCGGAGCCCCCGCGGTCTGGGCCGCAATCCTGCGGGCCGCCGGCAGAACCAAGGCCGCCGTGGCCGCACCAAGAACCGCTCGTCTGTTCAGGATCAGCATTGCAAACTCTCCTTGCGCGCGGTCAATTCGATTTCATGCCCGGCATGTTCATGTGGTCCATGTTGTGGGCCGGTGCCGCGCCGGCGGCCTTCACCGTGACGGTGGTCTCGACGGTCCCGGCCTTCTCGAACGTCAGCGACAGCGGGAAGCTCTGGCCATCGGTCAGCGGCTGCTTAAGCTCGGTCAGCATGATGTGGTATCCGCCCGGCGCGAGAGAGAGCGTCGCGCCCGGCGGGACCGCAATGCCGGCGGCCGGCCGCATCTTGGTCACGGTTCCCTCGTGGATCGTCTCGTGCAGTTGCGCCTTGCCGGCGACCGGCGTCGCCACGCCGACCAGCCGATCGGCTGGTCCGTGGTCGGTGATGGTGAGGTAAATCGCCGCGGCCTGCGCCGAAGCTGTCGTCGCGCGGGCCCAGGCGTTCTCCAACGAGATCGAGGGCGGGGTCTGCGCCGCCGCGCCGAATGCCAGCGCGGCGAACAGTGTCGTGGCGATGAGTATCTTACGCATGATCGAATTCCTTCAGTATCGTTCAAGGCTTCACTTTGAAAGTGAAACGCCCCTCTGTTCTGTGAGTATCCACCGCCGTGGCGTGCCCGCACCCGGGTTTGGCAGGCGGACCGAGAGCTGTCTATCGTTGCCGCCGGTGGAAAGACGGTCGGTCTTGTCGATCTGCCCGCCCTGAGCGTCCTGCACCAAAACCGTGCTGAAGCGCGGCTCCGCCCCCTCGCTGAAGGTGATCGTCACCGCAGTCGGCGGAGCAGCCAGGCCGCTGTTGACCGCCGGGCTGGACTGTTCGGGATGGCCATGGGCGAGCGCCGCATGGCCAACCGGGCAGGCCGCGGCGGCGATAAGCGTGGCGAGCTGAGGTCGCACGGAATCCTCCTGAGATCAGACAAAGACCCGCACCCCCAAGGGACGGGCCGGATGGCTGGGTCAGGCGGCGATCGGCGGCGCCCGCGGCTGGCTCGGCGGACGCTGCGGCCCCGGCGGCGCAGTGGATGGCGGCGGCAGTTCCGGGCGCACGACCATGGCCGCAGCCGATGGGGCGAGCATCGGCGTGCCGGACACCAGGGCCGCCGGCTGCGCGTGCAGCACCGCGCAGAGCGGGCAAACCAGGCAATCAAGCGGGTGCATCGGCGCGCGGTTCGGCGGGCCGTCGCCACCATCCGGGGCGTGACAAAGCGTTCCCGCTCCGGCGATTTGCGCAAGCGGGTCCGGCCGCGGCACGCTGGCGCCGATGCCCAGTTGCACCATCAACGCCAGCAGAGCGGCCAGCAGCCCGGGGACGGAAACGAGGCGCTTCAACATCGCCCAACAGCTTAAACTACGATCGAGATTGGTTGAACAGGGCCGAATAGTGTCGCGGTTCATTGTGGCATCCGGCTCCGCGGGACCTGCTGAGAGCCTTGCAACGATTGCCACAGCAAAGGACATCGCCATGAAAGGCGGCGGAATCCGAACGATCACCCGCATGGCGGCCCTCCTCGCCGGGCTCGGCCTGCAACCGGCACGCGCCGATGATCCGGCCGACTATCTGTTCGCGACGTCAAAGGACCGCCCGGACATCACGATCATCGACAGCTCGATCGATGCGGTCGCCGGCCGGGTCAGCCTCCCGGGGATCCCGGGCGACATCACGGTGCTCGGACGCGGCCGATCGCTCGCCATTGCCGACAGGACGACGGGCCGGGTCGATCTTGTTGACGTGCCCGCCAGGCGGGTCGTCCGGGTGCTCGACCTTCCGCTGGTGCCGGACGTGCTTCGCAGCGATTTCACCGGCGCCACGCTGGCCGCGCTGAATCTGGGCAGCGGGGCGGTTGCCATCGGCTCGATCGAGGACAGCGCGTTTCAGGCCGTGTCCGATATGCCGCCCGTCACCCGCATCATCTTCGATGTGAGAGGAAGGCTACTCGCCACGCATGAAAACGGCGCGACGATCATCGATGCCTCGGGGCGGAAGGCCGCCGAACTGGCGGTGGATCCCGCCGACGGCCGGGCGATCGACATCGCCGCGGATCCCGGCGGCGACTACGCCTTCGTGGAGCAGCCGATCGGCGGCGTTGTTTCAGTCTTCGACCTGCATCAGGCGGCGCGTTCCGCGGTATTGCACCTTCCCACGCCGTTGGGGCGCATCATTCCCAGCCAGGACAGCCAGTTCGTGCTGGTGCCATCCGGCCACAGGTCGATTTCCGTCGTCTCGACCTGGACCTTGAAAGAGACGGCCCGGCTCGACCTCGACGTCGAGCCGGACAGCATCGGACTGGCGCTGTTTCAGTCGGTCGTAACCGTCATCAGCCAATCCGCGCGGAAGGTGATCCTGTATGACCTTCGGGACGAGCACCGGACCGCGGACATCGGTTTGCCCGGCAGACCGGGATCGGGCGCCGCCTCCCCCGACGGGTCGAAGCTTTACGTGACGCTGCCCGATACTGGCCAGGTCGCCGCCATCAACATCGCCCTCCGCCGGATCGACCATATCATCGGCGGTGCCGGCGCCGGGGTTTCCCTGATTATACCGGCGGCCGGGAACGGATATTGTCATTGATGCCAGCCCGCGTTGAGTTCGACCCGCCGAACCTCGCGCCACCGTCATGGCCCGGGCTTGTCCGGGCCACCTGTCCACCAACCTGAAAGCAGATGACAGCGCCCGCCCGTCCATTTCATGCTCTCGCCGCCTCGCAGCAGCCGCAACCGGCGCTGCGCGCAGCAATCAGCGCGCATTACCGCGAGGCCGAGGCGGCATGTGTGCCCCGCCTCGCCGCCGCGGCCACCCTGGCGGCGGAGGACGCCGAGCAGGTGCGTCTGACCGCCATTGCGCTGGTCGAGGGCTTGCGCGCGAAAGGCACCGGCGGCATCGCGCAGGGGCTGGTCCGCGCCTATGACCTGTCCGGCACGGAAGGCACCGCGCTGATGTGCCTGGCGGAGGCGCTTCTGCGCATCCCCGACTCCGCCACCCGCGACGCCCTGATCCGCGACAAAATCGGCTCGGGGGACTGGCGGGCGAAGCCCGGGCGCCCGGCGCTGGTGAACGCGGCCACGCTTGGGCTGGCCCTCACCGCCAGGCTCACCCGCGCCGGTCCGGCCGCCCGCGCCGCCGCGCCGCTGATCCGCTTCGGCCTCGAACGGGCGATGCGGATGATGGGCGGGCAGTTCGTCACCGGGCAAACCATCGAAGCGGCGCTGCGCAAGGCGCGCCGGCTGGAGGCCAAGGGTTTCCGCTATTCCTACGACATGCTCGGAGAAGCGGCGGCGACCGCGGAGGATGCCGACCGCTACTATCGCGACTACGAGCACGCCATCCATGCCATAGGGCGGGCATCCGCCGGGACCAGCCTTCACGACGCTCCGGGCATTTCGGTGAAGCTGTCCGCGTTGCACCCCCGGTATACGTACTCGCAGCGCGACCGCGTGATGGCGGAGCTGCTGCCGCGGCTGGTCTCGCTCGCCGCCCTCGCCCGCACCCGCCACATCGCCCTCAACATCGACGCGGAGGAAGCCGATCGGCTGGAGCTGTCGATGGATTTGCTGGAGGCGCTGTGCGGCGAGCCGGCGCTGTCCGGCTGGGACGGCATCGGCTTCGTCGTCCAGGCTTACCAGAAGCGCGCGCCTTATGTGCTGGACTGGCTCATCGACCTGGCCCGGCGCAGCGGCCGCCGCCTGATGGTCCGGCTGGTCAAGGGCGCCTACTGGGATACCGAGATCAAGCGCGCCCAGGTCGATGGCCTGGAGGATTTCCCTGTATTTACCCGCAAGGTTCACACCGACATCTCCTACCTGGCCTGCGCCCGCCGGCTTCTGGGGGCACCCGACGCCGTGTTCCCGCAATTCGGCACCCACAACGCGCATACCGTCGCGACGATCCACCGCATGGCGGGCAGTTCCTTCCCGCCCGGACAGTATGAGTTCCAGTGCCTGCACGGCATGGGCGAACCGCTATACCGGCAGGTCGTCGATCCCGCCGGCCTCGACCGTCCGTGCCGCATCTATGCCCCCGTCGGCACCTACGGGACGCTGCTGGCCTATCTGGTCCGCCGCCTGCTGGAGAACGGCGCCAATTCATCTTTCGTGAACCGCATCCATGATCCGGCCGTTCCGGTGTCGGAGCTTGTGGCCGATCCGGTGGCGCAGGCCGGGGACGGGCCGAATCCGGGGATCGCTTTGCCGGGCGGCCTGTTCGCGCCGGAGCGGCGGAACTCGATCGGACTGGACCTGAGCGATCCGCATCGGCTGGCGGTGCTGGCGTCCAGGCTGACGGACAGCGCCGGGCAGCCGTGGCGGGCCGGAACCCCCGGCGGCCCCGCGCGCGACGTGCGCAATCCGGCGGATCTGCGGGACATCGTCGGCTTTGTGACCGAAGCCACGCCGGCGGAGGTGGACGCCGCTCTCGCCACGGCCGGCGACGCCGCCGCGCGCTGGCAGGCCACGCCTCCGGGCGAGCGCGCCGCCTGCCTGCTGCGTGCGGCCGATACGCTCGAAACCGGGATGGACGGGCTGATTGGCCTGATCGTCCGCGAGGCCGGCAAGTCTCTCGCCAACGCCGCCGGGGAAGTGCGGGAGGCGGTGGATTTTCTGCGCTACTACGCCACCGGGGTCAGCCGAAGCTTCGATAACGCAACCCACCGCGCGCTCGGGCCGGTGGCGTGCATCTCGCCATGGAACTTTCCGCTGTCGATCTTTGCCGGGCAGGTTGCCGCGGCGCTGGCGGCCGGCAACCCGGTGCTGGCCAAGCCAGCCGAGGAGACTCCCCTCATCGCCGCCCGGGCGGTGGCGGCGCTGCATGAGGCCGGGGTGCCGCGGGACGCGCTGCTGCTGCTTCCCGGGGATGGCGCGGTGGGCGCGCGGCTTGTGGCAGACGGCCGAATCAGAGGGGTGGTGTTCACCGGCTCGACCGATGTGGCGCGGCTGATCCAGCGGCAGCTTGCCGGGCGGCTCAATCCCGACGGCAGCCCGGTGCCGCTGATCGCCGAAACCGGCGGGCTGAACGCGATGATCGTCGATTCCTCCGCGCTGGCCGAGCAGGTCGTGGCGGACGTGCTGCTGTCCGCTTTCGACAGCGCCGGCCAGCGTTGTTCGGCGCTGCGCCTGCTGTGCCTGCAGGAGGACATCGCCGGCAGGATGCTGGCCATGCTGAAGGGCGCGCTGGCGGAATTGTCCGCCGGCAATCCGGATCGCCTGTCCACCGACATCGGTCCGGTGATCTCGGCCGCGGCGCGCGACGGCATCACCACCTATATCGCGTCGATGCGCGAGGCCGGCCACCCGGTGTTCCAGGCGCCGCTGGCCGCCGAGTGCGCGCGCGGCACGTTCGTGGCGCCCACGATCATCGAACTGGACGATCCCTCGCAACTGACCCGGGAGGTGTTTGGTCCGGTCCTGCATGTGATCCGGTTTTCGCGCAGCCGGATGGATGCGGTGGTCGATGCGGTCAACGCCACCGGCTATGCACTGACCTTCGGCCTGCACAGCCGCATCGATGAGACGATCGCACGGGTCACCGCACGCGCCCGGGCCGGCAATATCTATGTCAACCGCAGCATCGTCGGTGCGGTTGTCGGTGTCCAGCCATTCGGCGGGCATGGACTGTCCGGCACCGGGCCCAAGGCGGGCGGTCCGCTGTATCTGCTGCGGCTGCTGGCCGAACGCCCTGCCCTCTGTGGGCTGCCGCCGGGCAAGGCCGATGGCGCGGGGCGGCTGTGGGCGGCGTTCCTCGCGCGATCGGGTGAAACGGAGGCGGCGGATCGGGTGGCCTCGCTGCCGGCGGTCGCGGGTGTGACCCGGGAACTGACCGGTCCGGTGGGAGAGACGAACGTGTATGCCACCGAGCCGCGCGGAACGGTGCTGTGCCATGCCTCCCGCCCATCGGCGCTGCTGAACCAGATCGGCGCCGCGCTGGTGACGGGGAACATGGCACTGGTGGAGGCTGGCAGGCTGCCGCCGTTGCCGGCGGAGCTGTCAGGCCGCGTGCGGCAGGCACCGCGCCCGCTGGAATGCCCGGTCGATGCGGCGCTCTTCGATGGCGACCGCGAAGCGTTGCTGGCGTTCACCGAGGCTGTCGCGGCGAAGGACGGCCCGATCGTCCCGGTTTGCGTCGCCCTGCCGGATGGAACCTATCCGCTGGAGGCCCTCGTGCGGGAACGCTGCATCAGCACCAACACCGCGGCAGCTGGCGGCAACCCCCGGCTTATGATGATCGGCTGAACGGTATCTTCGGTTCAAGTCCATCAAGGCGGCGCGGCCGCATCGCGGGTCAGATCAGCAGCAGCAGGGCCAGCGCGTAGATCACCCCGGTCACGACAAACGTCACTACGGTGTAGCCCATGACGCGCTGGATGCCGATGCCGGCCATCGCCACCACCGGCAGCGCCCAGAACGGCTGCAGCATGTTGGCGACCTGCTCGCCCATCGCCACCGCCATCGCGGAGCCGGCCATTGAGGCATGCAGGGTGGCGGCGGCGGGCACCACGAACGGCCCCTGGACAGCCCAGTGGCCGCCGCCGCTCGGCACGAAGAACGTGATGATCAGGGAGCAGATATAGCTCCAGAACGGCAGGGTATGGTCGCTGGAGACCGCGACGAACGCCTTCGAGATCGAGTCGGCCAGGCCGGTGCCTGACATGATCCCCATGATGCCGCCGTAAAAGGGATATTGCAGCATCATCCCGCCGGTCTGCCGCGCGGCGTTCTTCATCGCATCGCCATAGGCCACGGGCGAGCCGTGCAGGCCGATGCCGGCGATCAGAAAGATCAGAATCACCATGTTGACATCGAGGGCGAGCTTGCCCTCCAGCCACAGCACCGCGACCGCGGCCAACCCCGCCGCCACCAGGAACAGGCTGCCCACCGGGGAGCGGTCCATGCGGCGGGCCGGGGCGTTCGAGACATCCTTCGGCGGATGCGGCGCTTCCGGCTCGGGCACGAAGGCATTGACGTCGGCATCCGCCGGCCGGATGGCGATGAACACAACCGGCATGATCAGGACGATCAGCAGGGTGGGGACCCAGTTGAAGGCGGCGAACACCGTCTCGGAGAGCGGCAGCACCTGGCCGGTGATCTTCTCGACGATGTTCAGCGCGTTGCCGTGGCTGGCCTGGGTCAGCGCGATCGAGCTGGACAGGCCGCTCGCCCAGACCACGAAGCCGGAGTAGGCGGCGGCGACCAGCCAGCCGAAATCGACGCGGACCTGCCGCGCCACTTCCCGCGCCAGGATCGCGCCGACGACGAGGCCGAAGCCCCAGTTCAGCAGGGAGGCGGCGGCGGCCACCAGGAAGGTCAGCACCACCGCCTGGTTGGGCGTGCGCGCGAGCGCCACGAGCCGGTGCAGCAGACGCTCGATCACGGGAGCATGGGCGAGCGCGTGGCCGGTCGCCAGGATCAGGATCATCTGGAAGGCAAAGCCGAGGATCGCGAAGAGGCCCGCATACCAGGTGCTGACGATCAGTTCGGGCGAACCCTTGGGCGCGATCAGCAGCGCGAGCGCGGCCGTGAGCGCGGTCAGGATGATCGCCAGCACGAACGGGTCGGGCATGAAGCGTTCGAACAGGTCCACGAACAGCGGCGCGACCGATTGCAGGCCGCGGCGGCGGGGTCGAGAGAGTGCGCTGCCGCTCATGCTTGTGATCCTCCCTTTTGGAGGCGTCAGCATGGCGCGGATGGCGGAGGTTCGGCAACCCTGACCGCGGCGGCGGACCGGAAGAACGCGCCGCTCACCGCGTCCCCGGGCCTACGCCGCGACCTTCGGCAGATCGGCCAGTGCCGCCTGCAGAGCGGCATCGTCGTAGCCGCGGTCCTCCAGCTTGCCGGCGAAGTAGTCCAGGTACGCCTGCATGTCGAAATGCCCGTGCCCGGACAGGTTGAATGCGATCGTCCGCGCCGTGCCCTCCGCCTTGCAGCGCAGCGCCTCGTCCACAACGGCGCGGATCGCGTGGTTGGCTTCCGGGGCCGGCACGATGCCCTCGGCGCGGGCGAACTGCACCCCCGCCTCGAAGCACGGGGTCTGGTTGAAGGCGCGCGACTCGATCAGCCCCAGCTCCTGCACCAGGCTGACCAGCGGCGCCATGCCGTGATAGCGCAGCCCGCCGGCGTGGAAGCCGGGCGGGATGAACGCGGAGCCCAGCGTGTGCATCTTGACCAGCGGAGTCAGGTGCCCGGTGTCGCCGAAATCATAGGCGAAGCTGCCGCGCGTCAGGGTCGGGCAGGCCGCCGGCTCGCAGGCGATCGCCCTGACTTTCCGGCCGCCGCGCAACTGGGCGCCGAGGAACGGGAACACCAGTCCGGCGAAGTTCGACCCGCCGCCGGTGCAGCCGATGACGATGTCGGGGTAGTCGTCCGCCAGCTCGAACTGCAGGATCGCCTCCTGGCCGATGACCGTCTGGTGCAGCAGCACATGGTTCAGCACGGAGCCGAGCGCGTAGTTGGTGTCGGCGTTCTGCGCGGCGATCTCGACCGCCTCGCTGATGGCGATGCCGAGGCTGCCGTTGGTGTCGGGATGCTCGGCCAGCACGGCGCGGCCGGAGGCGGTCTCGGTGCTGGGGCTGGCGACGCAGGTGGCGCCCCAGGTCTCCATCATCGCCTTGCGGTAGGGCTTCTGGTTGAAGCTCGCGCGCACCATGAAGACGCGCACCTGCAGGCCGAACATCGCGCCGGCGTAGGCGAGCGAGGAGCCCCACTGGCCGGCGCCGGTCTCGGTGGACAGCCGCCTGATGCCGGCTTCCTTGTTGTAGAACGCCTGGGCGACCGCGGTGTTCAGCTTGTGGCTGCCGGGGGCGCTGACGCCCTCATACTTGAAGTAGATGCGGGCGGGGGTGTCGAGCGCGGCCTCCAGCCGCCGCGCCCGGATCAGCGGCGAGGGACGCCATTGCCGGTAGATCTCGCGCACCGGCTCGGGAATGGGGATGGTGCGTTCGGCGCTGACCTCCTGGAGGATCAGCTCCATCGGGAACAGCGGCGCGAGATCGTCCGGGCCGAGCGGCCGCCGCGTGCCGGGATGCAGCGCCGGCGCCGGCGGCTGCGGCAAGTCGGCGACGATGTTGTACCAGTCCCGGGGGATTTTGGTTTCGTCGAGTAAATACTTCACCGTCCCGCCCATGTTGCCCTCTCGTTTCAGTGAGTGCGATCTAGCGCAAACCGGGCGGCGAGGGAACTGCGCGGCGGTTGCCTGGCGGATCACCGATGGTGGCATGGGTGCGATCTCCCGTTTCTTCGTGTGACCGGTGTCACAGCGTGGCGCATCCGCCGCCGGCATCCTCCAGCCTTCGGGACCAGCGAGGGAGGGTGTCATGGGCTTATGGGACAACATGCCAATCGGCGCGGCACTGCTGTTGGCGGCGGCGGCCGCGCTGACGTCGGGGAGCGCGGACGCGCGGCGGGAGGTCGCCGGTTTCGTTGCGGAGGCGCTCAGGCCATCTGTGGCGGACACGGGGGGCGACGCCGGGTATTTCCTGGAAGGAGCCGATCGGCCGGTCTGGCCGCTGCCTCCGCCGCGCTCGCCGGAGGCGGGCCGGGACTGATCGGCGGCGTTGCGACGACCGGGGCGCCGCCATAGGGTGGTGTTTTTCGATCGGAGCCGACCCCATGACTTCGAACAGTCCCCGCCCGGAAAGCATCGCCGCGCAGGCGGGCGGGCATGTCGAGCCGGCGTTCGGCGCGCTGATCCCGGCGATTTTTCCGGCGACGACGTTCGAGCGCAACGGCGATCTGTCCTATCCGCGCGGATACAGCTACGCACGGGCCGCCAATCCCACCGACGTTTCCGCGGCCGAGACGCTGACCGCGCTCGAACAGGGGGCGGAGACGCTGCTGTTCGGCTCCGGCATGGCCGCGGCGACTTCGGTGTTCCTGGCGTTGGAGCCTGGCGCGCATGTGGTTGCGCCGCAGGTGATGTATTGGGCGTTGCGGTCCTGGCTTGCCGGTTTCGCGGTTCACTGGGGGCTGCGCATCGCGTTCGTGGACACGGGCGATGTTGACGCCGTGCGGGCGGCGGTGCGTCCGGGCGTGACGCGGCTGGTGTGGGTCGAGACGCCGGCCAATCCGCTGTGGTCGCTGACCGACATCGCCGCGGTGGCGGAGATCGCGCACGCGGCGGGGGCGGTGCTGGCGGTGGATTCGACGATCGCGACGCCGGTGCTGTCCCGGCCGCTGGGGTTGGGTGCCGATATCGTGATGCACTCGGCGACCAAGTATCTGAACGGGCACTCCGATGTTTTGGCCGGCAGCCTGACCGTGGCGCGGGCGGATGCGCTGTGGGAGAGCATCCGGTCCGTGCGGGTGCAGCACGGCGGGGTGCTCGGGCCGTTCGAGTCCTGGCTGCTGCAGCGCGGGCTGCGCACGCTGTTTCCGCGGGTGCTCTGGCAGAGCGCCTCGGCGCTGACGCTGGCCGAGCGGTTGTCGGCGCATCCGGGGGTGGAGGCGGTGCTGTATCCCGGGCTGCCGGATTTCCCCGGTCACGAGCTGGCGCGGCGGCAGATGCAGGGGGGGTTCGGCGGCATGCTGTCGGTGCGCGTGCGGGGCGGCGCCGAGGCGGCGGTCGCGGCGGCGGCGCGGGTCCGGCTGTGGAAGCGGGCGACCTCGCTCGGCGGGGTGGAAAGCCTGGTCGAGCACCGCGCCAGCGTGGAGGGGCCGGGGTCGCCGGTGCCGGGCGATCTGCTGCGGCTGTCGGTGGGGATCGAGGCGGTCGAGGATTTGTGGGACGACCTGTCAGGGGCGATCACGGCACGCTGACGGGTCTGAAGGACGAGGTTTTATTCGTGTTTCCATTGCCTTCCCGCAACCGGGACTTCAAGCGAGATTTGGAAACACGAATGAACACGAAAAGGCTCTTCGCGCCCGGTCCTGACGGTTGGGGGCGGAGGCGGCCGCTTCGCTTTTCACCTTATCCTTATTGACCCGGGCCCCGGCCGGCCACGACAGGGGAAAATGCCGATCGGCTATTCCGCGGCCATCGCGGGGACGGGCGGCGGGGCGGCGCGGGTGGCGATATCGGCCGCGGCCGCGGTCAGTGCCATGATGCGCGCCATTTCCCTCCACCGCTGCCCGGGCGGGACGGCGTCGATATCGGCCGCGAGTTCCCCGGCGACCGCGGTCACCGCATCGGGCCATGCGGCCCGCGGCTGCTCCGCCGGGGTCCGGGCGGCCGGGGCGGCGGCGGACGCGACCTCGGGCGCCTGAGCCCGGGCGGGCGGCGCCGGCGGTTCGGCGGCCGGAGCCGGTTCCGGCTTTGTTTCAGTGGCGGCGGCGGCCCGGATGCGGGCTTTCGCCTCCTGCACCATGCGCTGCGCTTCCGCGATCGCGGCCTCTACGGAGACCTCGGTCTCTTCGGCCGCGCCGGTGCGGCTGGCGTGTTCCAGCGCGCGGCGGTTGCGTTCGGCCGAGCGATCCAGGCCGTTGGC
Organism: uncultured Rhodopila sp.; assembly: GCA_903851415.1. GTDB lineage: Bacteria > Pseudomonadota > Alphaproteobacteria > Acetobacterales > Acetobacteraceae > Rhodopila. The sequence goes on from CAINOE010000196.1 coordinate 46,545, forward strand.
GTTGCCGCGCAGGCGCAGCGCCATCGAGATCGAGATGTCCTCATACATCGATTGGCTGAGCGAACTCAAAGTGGCGATGTCGAAGGCGATGATCTTGGCCACGGTCCACAGGTCGAGGCGGTTGGCGATGCGGTACGTGTTCAGCGTCTCGGCCGCCGCGGCATGGGCGAGGCGGATGTCTCCGGCGGTGGACCACAGGAACATCGGCGTCAGCAAAGCGAGGACGAGGCTGACCAGGTTGGCTTCGGCGGAGGCGGTCGAGGGTGCGGACATGGGGCGTGCTCGGGCTGCGGTGGGAAGTTTCTACCGCCGGTTGCGAAACTGTGTCAAGGCATATTTTCTTTACTTTCCCCCTGCATAGGATGGTATTCCCGGACTGCCGCCGATGGGTCGGCCTTGCCCGCGTTGAAGCGGCGTGCCGCCTGCTGTAGCGTGGCCTCGGATTGACGGAGGGCCGCATGGCTGAAGCCGCCATGGATCGCGAGCCGGAGCTGCGCCTGTCCCGCCCGGAGTATCGCCGGTGGGCCGAGGCACAGCCGGGCGGGCGGTTCGAACGGATCGACGGGGTGGTCGTGGCGATGGCGCCGGAACGCCTCAGCCACGCCGATCGGAAGGCGATGGTGTGGCTGGCGCTGCGCCGGAGTGTGGCGGAGGCGGGTCTGCCGTGCCGCGTCTACCCCGACGGCGTGACGGTCGAGGTGGACGACAGCGACCTCGAACCGGATGCGGTGCTGCGCTGCGGCGAGGCATTGCCGGGGGATGCGGTTTCGGTTCCCGACCCGTTGGTCGTGGTGGAGGTGCTGTCGCCCGGCACGCGCAGCGTCGATCTGAGCCGGAAGATGGTGGCGTATTTCCGGGTTCCCTCCGTCCGGCATGTTCTGATCGCCCGGGCCGATCGGCCGGAGGTGATCCATCACCGGCGGCGGGATGGGGTGGAGGGGATTGATACGCTTGTGGTAACGGCGGGGGAGATCAGGCTCGATCCGCCGGGGGTGACGGTGTCGGTTGAGGAGATTTATGGGGGATAGGGACGGGCTGGATCAGATGAACGTCGCCATTAGCACGGCAACGATGGGGTTGACCAGAGTGGTCTCGGGCGGGCGGTTGGGGGCACAGCGACGGGTCGTGCCGGGGATGCGGTCTGCGATCTCTGCCTCGGGTTGTTGGGGGTATAGAGCATTACCTCCTTTATCCAAATCCAGATTGCGGGATCATTCCTTGGAGGGCGCAGGATGGGCACTCCTGATTGGTGCCCGACAACTGATAAGACGCTGTTCAACCGCTTAAGGGGCTTTCTCGCACACCTGGGTGCGCCATGGTTCGCGGAAGGAGCTGGCAGAGGTCAAGGCGGCAGGTGTTCGCTTAGCGGTGTGCGAGCACTGTGGGCATCGATGCGGGGGGTTGTGCCGAAGGTCGAACAATGCTACTTTTCCAACAGCACGGCTTGGCGACTCTACTAACTGCGGAAATGAAAGGTTCTGTCTTGAACGCTACCCTTGATGAGTTGAAAGCGCTTGTCGCCGAATTAACCAATTGGGCGGAAACGAAAGGCATGTTTGGCGACTCTCGTGTTGAGCCTGGCTACAACGAAGTGGTCATCCAGGATGCCTTTCGCAGCGCCGGTCTCCAGTCTGCAACCGCATCCCTACAAGACCGGCGCATCTCCTATATGGGTCTAAATGAAGCCAATAGTTCCGTTGTTGTCTATATAGAAAAGCCACTTCGAAAAGCTGATCGAGATGCGCTTAAGAACGTAGCCCATGGTAACTGCATCGTTGAATTTCATCATGCCGCCAGATTAACATCGGGCACTTTGCCGAGCAACGCTCCTAGTGTTCCGCCTTACTATCAGTATAATAGTGATTATTACACTTGTGGGAGCTCCGTTTCCGTCGCAAACGAGGCCAGTGCAGGAACCTTGGGGTGCCTATTGGTTGACCCAACGGGACTTATTTACGCCTTGTCAAATAATCACGTTTTCGCAGGCAATAACTATTGTGACATCGGTATGCAGATCATCGCGCCAGGCCAATTCGATATCAAGGCCAATGCACTTGATCCGTTTACGCTGGGCCATCTCCACCGGGCCATTCCGCTTATCGATGGAAATCCCCAAATCGTTGACGCAAAAACAAACATTGATGCTGCGATAATAAAGGTGTCGGCACAGGACAGAATTTCGTCCATGCAGAGGCACCACTACGACACCCCAACCGCAGTAGCTCCGATCATGCCAAACATGGTTGTGGAAAAGGTTGGGAGGACTACCGGAAGAACAACCGGCGTCGTAACATCATACCACCCTACTCCGCAGAACATTAGGTGCAACATTCCGCGCCATGGGACTTTCAAAATTGTCCACTTTCAGGATTTCTGGGCAGTCAAATCACAGGCTGGCATCTTCTCGACTGGGGGTGATTCCGGGTCACTTGTTACAGCCACTTTGCCAGACGGCACTAGGGCCGGAGTTGGTATGGTTTTTGCTGGGGACCCGAACATTAGTTTCATCGTTCCGCTGGATAAAGTACTCGGGTACTTTGGCTTGACATTGCTCGCAAACCATAATATATAGAGCCATGAATGATCGAGAGGCAGCCACTAGGATTCTAGAGTCGATCGCTGCACCTGCGGGCACCGTGTCCGTTTCGGTGTGGTACGACCGGCCGCGTCCTTACATCAAGGTTTACGTGGCGGCGGAGGTCTCGGACAGAATGGTGACAATCCCACAAGATTTTGCGGGTTATCCGGTTGTCGTTGAGGCGATGCCTGAATTCCGGATGCTTTAAACGCCCACTGTAGGTAAGCCGTTCGGCACCACGTCGTTCCTCGTGGTTCCGTCTCCTCCGGCGGGCAACTGAGCACTCCGCCGACCGCTAGGCACCGAACCCTCACCCCGCCCCCGTCACCCGCCAAACCACATCCCCAACATCATCCGCCACCAGCAACCCCCCGTCGGGGCCGATCTCCACACCCACCGGCCGTCCATACGACTCCCGCTCATCCTCCGACAGAAACCCCGTCAGCACATCCCGCGCCGCACCGGCCGGGCGGCCCCCCACAAACGGCACGAACACCACCTTGTACCCGCTCAACGTGCTCCGGTTCCACGACCCGTGCTGGCCGATGACCATCCCGTCGGGGAACCCCGGCAGCGTCCCCGCCGGCATCCAGCACAGCCCGAGCGACGCCGTATGCCCGCCCAGCGCATAGTCCGGCGTGATCGCCGTCGCGACCAAAGCCGGGTCCTGCGGCACCCGGTCGTCCACCGTCCGCCCCCAGTAGCAATACGGCCAGCCGTAGAAGCCCCCCTCCCGCACGGAGGTCAGGTAGTCGGGCGGCGTCTCGTCCCCCAGCCCGTCGCGCTCATTCACCACGGTCCACAACGCGCCGGTGGAAGGCTCCCGGGCCAGGCCGACCGGGTTGCGCAGGCCGCTCGCAACGATGCGGCTGGCGCCGGTGGCGAGATCGATCTCGTGGATGGCGGCGCGGCCCTCCTCCACCGCGAACCCGTCGCCGGCGATATTGGTCAGCGAGCCGACACCGGCATACAGCTTCGTCCCGTCCGGGCTCGGCAGCAGGCTGCGCGTCCAGTGGCCGTCCGGCTTGAACCCGACCACCGCCCGCCCCGGCCCGGTGATGCGCCGCGCCCCCGGAATATAGGGAAACGCCACCAGGCCATCGGTGTTGCCGACATAGAAGGTGCCGCCGAGCAGCGCCATGCCGAAGGGCTGGTTCAGCCCCTCCAGGAACGCGTTGGAGACCTCCGCCACGCCGTCGCCGTCCGCGTCGCGCAGCAGGGTGATGCGGTTGGCGCTGTGCCCCACCGCGGCGGCGCGCTTCATCGTGCTGAGCATGGCGTAGTCGAAGACGCCCCGCGGCGCCCGGTCGGGGATCGCCGCCTCGGCGACCAGCACGTCGCGGTTGGGCAGGACGGTGATCCAGCGGGGATGGTCGAGGCCGGTGGCGAAGGCGTTGACCTTCAGTCCCGGCGCCGGGACCGGGGTCCGGCCGCCGCTCCAGCCGCGCGCCGTCGGCATTTTCAGCGTCGGCACGAAGCCCTGGGACCTGGCGGGCGGGATCGCGGGCGCCTCGCCCCAGGCGGGCGGATGCGCGGTGCCGGCCGCGCGGCGCAGCGTCAGCGCGGTTTCGCCAATCAGCGCGACCGAGCGCGCGACGATGTCCGAAAAGCCCAATGGTCTGTTCCCCGAGGCTGGGTGCGTCGTCGGCCGTCATCGACATCGACGCCGGCGCCACACTCCCGTCATGCCGGCGCAGGCCGGCATCCACGCCTTCGCTTATCCCGGCGGAAGGCGTGGATGCCGACCTGCGCCGGCATGACGATGGAGCGCCCGCGCTGGCGGGTCAATCCTCCAAGGGCGCACCCGCCTGGCGCCCTCAACCCCGCTGGATCAGCTCGATCTTATACCCGTCGGGGTCCTCGACAAACGCGATGATCGTCGTGCCGAACTTCACCGGCCCGGGCTCGCGCGTCACCTTCGCGCCGTGGCTGCGCAGCTTCTCCGTGGTGGCGGCGACATCCGGCACGCCGATGGCCAGGTGCCCGAATGCCGTGCCGAGATCGTATTTCTCCGTGCCGTAATTGTATGTGAGTTCGATCTCCGCGTTGCTGTCGCCGTAGCCGACGAAGGCCAGCGTGTATTGCCCGTCCGGCACGTCGCGGCGGCGCAGCTCGGTCATGCCGAGGCCCTTGGTGTAGAAATCGACGCTGCGCTGCAGGTCGCCGACGCGCAGCATGGTGTGCAGGAACCGGCTCATGGACAGTCTCCCTTCAGGTCAGATCGAGGCCGATGAGGAAGAGGCCGGCGGCATCGGCCGCGGCCAGACAGGCCTCGCGGTCTGCCAGAATGGTGGCGCGGGCTTCGAAAGCAACCCCCCTCAGCCCGGCGGCGGCGGCGTTGCGCACCGTCTCCGGACCGATCGTCGGCAGATCGGCGCGGCGGTCCTGGCCGGGCTTCATCAACTTCACCAGGACGCCGCCGAAGCCGTCGCGCCGCAGCGCCGCGCAACGGGCGAGCATCGCATCGGTGCCCTCGATCGCCTCGACCGCCAGCACGAGGCCCTGCTGCACCACGCAGCCCTGGCCGACATCCGCCGCCCCCAGGACGCGCGCCACGTCCACCCCGCGGTTGATGTCCGCCATCGCCGCGGCATCCGGCGCCACCCGCGTCAGCACGCCGGCGGGGGCCAGGGCCTCGCGCATCACTTCGTGCGCGCCAATGACGGAAAAGCCCTCCTCGGCGAAGACCTTGATCACCGCGGCGAGCAGCCCGTCATCGCCGGCGAAGATGGCGCGGCCGACGCGGGCGAGGATCTTCGTCCCCTCCGCATCCGGACGCAGATCGAGCAGCGACGGGCGGCGGACGGGGCCGATCATGACGAGGTCCTGGCAGGCGTGCTCGCGGAGCGCGGCTAGGATGCGTCCGGCGCGGCCGATGCGCTGGTATTCGTGCGGCCAGGGTGCCAGGACCGCGGGGTCCGCGGCGCCCTCCAGGCCGAGGATGAAGACGCTGCGGCCGGCGGCGGCGGCGGCGGCGGCGACTTTGCCGGGCAGGTCGCCGCCGCCGGCGATGATGCCCAGGCCGCGTGGCATTTCTGCCTGATTTTTCATTGCGAGTTCTGCCGAGCCTACTCTGTTGTTGCAACCGGGACGGGTTTTTCCGCATAGATAGAAGGCCGCTGCATCACGCCTTCGCGAGTGTCTTATGACAGAAATTGTCCCCCCGATGATAGACGACGAATTGCCCGATGCGGCCCGCCACGCCACCGCCGCCGGGGTGCTGCAATGCCTGACGATGCTGGCCGAGGAGACGGTGAACCTCAATCTGCCGCGAACCCTGCTGGCGCTGCACAAGGCGATCCGCGCCTGCCAGGCGGAGCAGGCGCGTCCGGTCCCGCTGCTGCGTCCCCGCCGCCACGTGGTGCTGCACTAGGCCGCTCTTCGGCAAGGATTTTTTCGCCGCCGCGACGTGCTGCGACTGCGAAGGTTGCGCTCGGAAGCGTTGCGCCATAATCCTACCGGGAACCAACGTTCCGGCAGGGCGATCGTCGTCCTGCCGAACGGAGGCGGGCTTTCGTTCTCAGCACAAGGACATCGCATGAGCGCCGCGGCAAAACGATCCATTACGATCACCCTGGACGGCACCAACCGGTCCGCCAGCCTGCCCTTGCTGTCGGGCACCCTGGGTCCGGACGTGTTCGATATCCGGAAGCTTTACAGCGACCTGGGCGTCTTCACATATGATCCTGGCTACGGCCAGACGGCGTCGTGCGAGAGCAAGATCACCTTCATCGACGGCGATGAGGGCGTGCTGCTGTATCGCGGCTACCCGATCGAGCAGCTCGCGGAGAAATCCCGCTTCCTGGAAGTGTGCTACCTGCTGCTGAACGGCGACCTGCCGACGAAGGAGGAATTCGGCAAGTTCGAGAAGGGCGTGATGCGGCACAACATGCTGCATGAGCAGCTCCGCCAGTTCTACAACGGCTTCCGCCGCGATGCCCACCCGATGGCGGTGATGTGCAGCGTCGTCGGCGCGCTGTCGGCCTTCTATCATGACAACCTGGACGTGCGGGATGAGAACTCCCGCCGGATCGCCGCGTTCCGGCTGATCGCCAAGATGCCGACGATCGCCGCCTGGGCGTACAAGTATTCCGTCGGCCAGCCGTTCGTATATCCGCGCAACGAGCTCACATACTCGGCCAACTTTCTGTACATGTTCCACGCGGTGCCGACGGAGGAATACAAGTTCAACCCGATCCTGGCCAAGGCGATGGACCTGATCCTGATCCTGCATGCGGATCATGAGCAGAACGCCTCGACCAGCACGGTGCGGCTGGCCGGGTCGACGGGCGCCAATCCGTTCGCCTGCATCGCCGCCGGCATCGCCAGCCTGTGGGGTCCGGCGCATGGCGGCGCCAACGAGGCGGTGCTGAAGATGCTGTCCGATATCGGCAGCACCGAGAACATCAAGCCGTTTCTGGACGACGTGAAGGCGAAGGACAACTCGACCAAGCTGATGGGCTTCGGCCACCGGGTCTACAAGAACTACGACCCGCGGGCGAAGCTGATCCAGAAGGCCTGCCACGACGTGCTGAACGAACTCGGGATCAAGGACGATCCGCTGCTCGACCTGGCGATGGAGCTGGAGCAGATCGCGCTGAGCGACCCGTATTTCATCGAGCGCAAGCTGTATCCGAACGTGGATTTCTATTCCGGCATCATCCTCAAGGCGATGGGCTTCCCGACCAACATGTTCACCGCGCTGTTTGCCGTGGCGCGCACGGTGGGCTGGGTGAGCCAGTGGAAGGAGCTGATGGAGGATCCGCAGCAGCGCATCGGGCGCCCGCGGCAGATCTACACCGGCGCGGTGCGCCGGGACTATGTGCCGATGTCCGAGCGCGTCTGACGTCAGGCGAAGCGGGATTTATGGAACCGGCGGTCGCGAGGCCGCCGGTTCTGTTTTTTGGACAAGCCGCGGGCGGATGCCCCAAGGCAATTTCATCAGGTGAAACTCAGGGTGCGTATCGAAAAAGATATTTTTATTTTGCATGATCTTAACAGAACGCGTTAGACTCGGCTCTCAACCGTTTGGGACATTTTTCATCCAAACGCGGCGATTCACCGAAATCTGGATTTTGATCGCCGGCCTTCGCCCGATTCGCGTGTTTTAAATGCTGGTATCGTTATCGTGATTTAGACGAAAAGCGGTTTTCCGCCGCTTTATGTAGACTGTGGAAAAGTAGTAAACCCTTTGGAGACATGCCCGTGTAGGTTGCGTCCAGTCAGCAATTGCTCTGGAAGTTACATATGCAGGGACGAGTTTCGCTCGATCTGATGGTCAAGAACCGCTTGAAGCGCTGGGGGCAGCGGCCGCCCGGTGTCAAGCCGCGGCGCGGCCGGGAATCCTGGCTGCGCGGACGCCCGTCCGAGGACGAGGCCAGGATCAGCAGCCCGTACCTGAAAATCCCCGGCAGCACCCGCCTGCGCACCCTGCCCGACGGGCTGTGGCTCAATTTCGGCGGCAGCTTCGCCGAACCGTTCGTCGATATCCTGGCGATCGAGGCGTGCAGCACGATCCAGAACCTGCTCGACAAGCGGTCCCGCTTCGCGCCGAGCACGCATTCGCTGATGTGCGTCTGCCCGGCCGAATGGCTGCTGGCGCCGATTACCGAAACCGATCCCACGCCGCGGTGGCGGACGACCGGGGTGATCCGGCAGGAGCCGTATCTGGACGTGGTGATCCCGGTGCGGGAGATGCGGGTGCTGTACGGCCTGAAGAAGGACCATTACAAAGGCTTCGCCCGCCACCAGTTGCCGCACGCGCACGAGTTCTTCGTGCCGATGGAAACGCTGACCGAGGAGAACAGCGAGGCCAACCCGGCGCTGCGGGATCTGATCGCGCGGACTTCGGTGTCGGCGAATTTTCTCAGTCCGTGAGACTGGGGAGGGCGAGGGCATTGTCTTATCGTCATGGCCCGGCTCGTCCGGGCCACCTGTCGCGGCACATGCGGGCATGGGTGGCCGGGACGAGCCGGGCCATGAGGATAAGAGCGTGACTCTCCGCGGCCGAACCGTCCGCGGGCGGGAAGCCCCTCAGAACAGCAGGCCCTTCCTCAGCATCGCATGGATGCCCTTCTCCCCGTTCACCGTCTGGGTGACGCGGAAATCCACCGCCAGCGAGCAGAACTGATAGGCTTCCTGGCGCGACAGGTTGGTGCGGCCGGTGATGAACGCGATCATCTGCCGCAGCGCCGTCTTCATCGCCACGTCAAGATCGGCATCCATGCCCATGGCGATGAAATGCGTGGCGGTTTCCGCCCGCGGGTAGCGCAGCAGCGGATCGCGCGCCCCGCCGCCCTTGTGCAGGGTCAGAGTGAACGTGCCGGTCAGGCACATCTCCAGCGCGTTGATGCAGACCTCGCCGTCGCCCTGCACGCCGTGCCCGTCACCCGCCGAGAACAGCGCGCCCGGTGCCCATACCGGCAGGAACAGGGTCGCCCCCTCGCCGAGTTCCTTGTTGTCCAGGTTGCCGCCATGCTCGCGCGGCTGCACGGTGGAGATCCGGCCATACGCCGGCGGCGGCGCCACGCCCATGACGCCGAAGAACGGCGCCAGGCTCAATTCGGTGCCCCGGGGCAGCCGGCAGGTGCGGCGATCGCGGTCAACCGGAATATGCGACAGGAAGGTTTCGGGAAAATCCTCCGGGATGGTCCCGGCCAGCGGGCGGAAGCCGCAATAGCCCCAGTCGCAGCCGAGTTCGATCGTCTCGATGCGAACCTCCAGCATGTCGCCCGGTTCGGCGCCCCGCACGCCGACAGGGCCGGTGATCAAATGCCCGGGCGCGCGGGGAATGCCGGCGGCATGGATCGCTGCCAGAGCAGGCGGGACGGCGAACCCGGCGCCCGGCGGCGGCATCACCTCCGGCCCGCCGGAGACGCATTCCAGGACCACGGTGTCGCCGGAGGCAATCGTGATCAGCGGCGGAAAGCTCGCGTCGAACATCCCCCAGCGCACGGTTTGCGGTGTCGCGTCGATCCGATGGGTCGTCATGGCCTGCGCCTTTGCCGCCGGGAACAGAGGCGGATGCCACCATATCGGGTTCGGCCGCACAACCTGCGGCGGGTCAGGATGATGGATAGAGCCTTTTCAGGCTGACCGGAGTCGTGGCGATGACCCTGTTCGCCTTGGCCCGGCTTGTTGTCCGGGCCACCTATCGCGGCAGCGTTCTGGCATAGGTGGCCCGGACAAGACCTCATGTCCGTAGCCCGCCTGAGTTGGTGACCCGCCTCATCTTGTGTCGATGATCGAGGGTCGCACCGGATCGGCCGGTGTGGAGCCTCAGGCACAGGAGACGGGTCATGGAGCAGCCTACA